>NZ_CP099489.1:660015-1320030 GCF_023923225.1 Ornithinimicrobium faecis
CAGGGACAGCACGGAGACCAGGGAGGCCAGGATGCTCGGCTCGGCCAGGCACCGGTCGGACATCTCGCGCACGAGGGTCTGCGCCGGGGGGATGACCTGCTCCTCCAGCGTGATGGTGGGGTAGTGGGCCGCATAGGCGGCGATCACATAGGAGGCGAACAGCTCGCCGCCGCTGACCGTGGGCAGGCTCTGCGCCAGGGCGGTCACGTCGGCGGCGGGGGCCATCGCCGCGATGCCGAGCAGGTCGAGGTCGGGTGCGTAGGAGGGAGCGAGTTGGCCCGTCCACAGCGCCGCGTGCCCACCCTGGGAGTGCCCCCAGACCACGGTGTCTGGGGCCAGATCGGCGTCGGTGAGCTGCTGAGCTGCCCGTATGCCGTCCAGCACCGAGTGTCCTTCGCCTGCCCCGATGAGATAGGGATGGGGGCCGGGGGTGCCGAGCCCGGTGTAGTCGGTGGCCACCAGTGCCCAGCCCTGCTCGACCACGCGGTCCAGGGCCGGCATCGCGCCGGCCTCGAACGGGTGGGTCAGCAGGGACGGGGCGCACTGGGTGGCGAACCCCGTCGTGCCGTGTGCCCAGGCGATCACCGGGGCCGGGCCGTCGGCATCCTCAGGGGTGAGCACGAGGCCACTGGCGGTGGCGGGTGAACCGTCCGCAGCCGTGGTCGTGTAGAGGATGCGCCACCCGGTGGCCCCCGCGGGCACGTCGCGGGTGAACGGCTCACTGCGCAGCAGGACCCCGGGCTCGTCCGGCAGGTCGCCAGGCGTGGCATAGAAGGCGTCAACGGCCGGGGCGCTGGTGCGGGCCTGATAGCCGAGGGTCCCGGCGCCGACCGCCAGCAGGAGCGCGAGGGCGCTGCCGGTGAGGCGCACCCAGGCACGGCGCGGTCTGGCACTGGCGCCGGCCCTTGCAGGTTGGGCTCTGGCGGGTTGGGTTCTGGCGGGTTGGGCTCTGGCCAGGCCACGACCGATGAGGTGCACTCCGACCACCACGAGACGCACGGCAAAGATCACGGCCGCCGCCAGCAGGGTCAGGTCCGGCCAGCGCAGCCCGAGGAGACCGATCAGGATCTCCGCGCCGGCGAGCAAACCCCCGGCGATCCGGTCGACACCGTCTCTGCTGTCGACACCGCGGGCCACCCCGCCGTCGACACCGCGGGCCGCCCCGCTGTCGACTCCGCGGGCCGCGATCCACAGCCGGCGTGAGCCGGAGATGACCAGGGCGGCGCCGACTGCCCAGGCCAGCAGGTCGAAGTCATGACGCAGCCAGAGCAGGATGAGCACCCCCAGCACGATCGCGCCCCAGGCGCGAGCGGTCTCCCAGGCGCGAGCGGTCTCCCAGGCGCGAGCGGTGTCCCCGGCGCCACTGCTGTCTCGGCGGTCGAGCAGTGCTGCTGCCCCCAGCGCGACCAACGCGAGGCCGACATACAGCCCCAGGGCCTGCAGCGACGTCAGTGGGCGGGTCGCGAGCAGGACGCCCACGCCGACTGCGAGACACCCGAGCAGGAGCAGTGCCCACCGCGGCAGCGATCGCTGGAGGGTGGTCCACCTGTGGTGTCCGCCAGATCGCGAGGCCATGGCATTCCGTTCCGGCTGGAGCCGCGTGGCGCGGCCGACTGGTCCGCAGCGTAGTGGAGGCCGACAGCAGGCGCTGAAGTCGCGCGACGCCGGGCCCTGTCGGTGCGGGGTGCAACACTTCACGAGTTGGCCCACCCACGACGCTGGTCCGGCCGGAGCGAGTCAGAAAAAGCCGATGAGTTTCGGACCCAGGCGCTGTCTAATTGAGGGCTGGGACGAGAACCGAGGGAGTGCCCATGACAGACATTATTGAGGCCAGGGGACTGGTCAAGAGATACGGAGCGGTCACCGCTCTGGACGGGCTGGACCTGAGTGTGCCCGAGGGGACCGTCCTCGGCCTCCTGGGGCCCAACGGTGCCGGCAAGACCACGGCGGTCCGCATCCTGACGACGTTGCTGCGCGCCGATGAGGGCCACGCCACGGTGGCCGGCGTTGACGTGGCCAAGGACCCGCAGGGCGTGCGCTCGCGGATCGGCTTGTCGGGGCAATACGCAGCCGTCGACGAGCACCTGACGGGCTTCGAGAATCTCGACATGGTCGGTCGCCTCTATGGCCTGGGCCGCGCCCGGTCGCGCTCGCGCGCCCGGGAGTTGCTCGAGCGGTTCAGCCTGGCTGAGGCGGGCAACCGCCCGTCCAAGACCTATTCCGGCGGCATGCGACGGCGACTCGACCTGGCGGCAGCCCTCGTGGCTGAGCCGCCGGTGCTCGTTCTGGACGAGCCCACCACTGGCCTGGACGTGCGGGCACGACAGGAGATGTGGGATGTGTTGCGCGAGTTGGTGACCGGCGGCAGCACGCTGCTGCTGACCACCCAGTATCTCGAGGAGGCCGACCTGCTGGCCGACGACATCATCGTGATCGACCAGGGCCGGGCCATCGCCCACGGCACCGCCGACCAGCTGAAGAGTCAGGTCGGTGGGGAGCGCGTGGAGCTCGTGGTCGGCGATGAGGCCGACACGCGGGCGGCGTTTGCGGCCCTGGCCGGCGTGGCCACGAGCGAGGTGCAGCGCGCCAACGGCAAGCGACTCAGCGCCCGGGTGGACACCGGGCAGCGCGCCCTCGGCGAGGTGCTGCGTGCGCTCGAGACCGCCGGCGTCGTGGTGCTCGACATCGGACTGCGCCGGCCCACGCTGGACGACGTCTTCCTCGAGCTGACCGGCCACGTGGCACAGGAGCGCGACGACGAGAGCGGACAGGACCGCGAGCTGGTTGGCTCCGAGGAGGGATCTCGATGACCACGACCCAGACCCCGGAGGTGCCGCAGGCTCCGCGGGCGGCCCAGCCCCGCGAGGCGATCCAGACCCGGTCGACATCGCCGCTCACCGTGCTGGCCGACAGCTGGGTGATCGCCAAGCGCAACCTGATCAAGATCAAGCGGGTCCCCGAGATCCTGGTTTTCATCCTGATCAGCCCGATCATGTTCGTGCTGCTGTTCGCCTATGTCTTTGGCGGTGCGATCAACGTCGGCGGCGGTGACCCGTCGCAATATCGCGAGTTCCTAATCGGTGGCATCTTCGCCCAGACCGTGGTCTTCGGCTCGACGTTCACCGGTGCCGGGCTGGCCGAGGACATGCAGAAGGGCATCATCGACCGGTTCCGGTCCCTGCCGATGTCGCGGGCGGCCGTGCTCATCGGACGGACCGCCTCGGACGTCGTCTACAACGTGCTGACGCTGATCATCATGGCGCTGACCGGTCTGTTGGTCGGCTGGCGGATCCGCAACTCGGTGTTCGACGCGCTCGCAGGGTTCGCGCTGCTGCTGGTCTTTGCCTATGCCTTCAGCTGGGTGATGGCCTATGTCGGCCTGCTGGTCCCGAGCGTCGAGGTGATCAACAACGCCTCGTTCATCGTGATCATGCCGATGACGTTCATCTCCAACGCGTTCGTGCCGCTGGAGACGTTCCCGACGGTGTTGCGCGTCTTCGCGGAGTGGAATCCCGTGTCGACGGTGACCCAGGCCGCGCGCGAGCTGTTTGGCAACACCACGGCAGCGGCGGTCACCTCCGACGCGTGGTCGCTGCAGAACCCGGTGCTCTACACCCTGATCTGGACGGTGCTGATCGTGCTGATCTTCGCGCCGCTGTCGATCGCGCGCTACCGGCGGACCTCCGCCTGAGACCAGGTGCGCGTATGCCGAGGGGCCGGGTCTGTCAGACCCGGCCCCTCGGCATACGGCTGGGTGGTGTGGTTGCTCAATCGGCCTGGTCCAGGCCGATCACCAGCAGCTCCGCGCGCTCCTGCGGCCAGGTGAACGAGAGCACAGTGCCGTCCTGCTCGTGGGACCAGGAGTCAATGGTGATGGCGTGGTCGGGGAGGGCGAGGGCCAGCCGATAGAGCTCGCCTGGTTGGCGGGCCCGGGCCAGGAGCACCGTGCTGTCGGCAAACGCGAGACGTCCGGTGTGCGGTCCCGGGGCGGCGCGGATGGCGCGCAGCGGGACGCGCCGGGAGGTCAGGACCCGCACGCGCAGCTCCAGGAGGGAGTCCAGGGTGTGACCGCTCTCCTCCGCGACCGCTGCAAACTCCCGCGTGAGCTCCGCCTCGTCCTGCGGCGTGAGCTCGGGATCACCGAGTCGGCGCCGGGGTTGCTCCGCAGGGTGAGGACCGGACGGTTTCCGGCGGTCGCGGAGCGCGCGGGCGAGCGCCAGGCCCAGGATGAGCACCAGGGCCAGCGTCAGCGCTGCCCACTCCATGACGCCAGTCTTCTCCTGTGACAGGTGGGGCGCCACGGGTTTGCTGACTGGGCGGTGCCGCCTGCTGAGGGAGTCAGTGGTGCCCTCAGTCGCGGTGCCGACCGGGACCGGTGATCACGGGGTTGCCAGCGGTGATCACGGGGCTGTCGGAGGCGCCCGAGCTGTGTGCGGCAGCCGGTTCCACCCGCCGCGGCCACCAGAAGCGCTCGCCGAGGGTGAGCACGATGGCGGGGACCAGGACGGTGCGGACCAGCAGGGTGTCCAGCAGCACGCCGATGCAGATCACGGCGCCCACCTGGGCCAGCACGACCAGCGGCAGCACGCCCAGCACGGCGAAGACTGCCGCGAGCAGGATGCCAGCGCTGGTGATGACGCCGCCGGTCGCGGACAGGGCACGCAGGACGCCCTCGCGGGTGCCGACGGTGCGTGCTTCCTCCAGGGTGCGGGTGATGAGGAAGATGTTGTAGTCCACGCCGAGGGCCACCAGGAACAGGAAAGAGTAGAGCGGCACGATCGGGTCCAGGCCGCTGAAGCCCAGGACCGCGGTGAACAACCACCACGACACCCCGAGGGCGGCGCAGAAGCTGGCGATGACGCTGGCGACAAGGATCACGGGGGCCAGCACGGAGCGCAGGATGGCCGCCAGGGCCAGCAGCACCAGGGCCAGGATGAGCGGCAGGATCACGACCCGGTCCCGCGCGCTGGAGTCCAGTTGGTCGATCGCCTCAGCGGCGGTGCCCCCGACGTAGGTCTCGGGGAGTTCACCCGTCACGGCGCGGACGTCGGTGAGAGCTGCCCGAGCCTCGTCGCCCTCGGAGCCCGTCGTGAGCACCAGGCTGAGTTGGGTCACCCCGTCGCCCTGGCCCCCGACGCTCACGGAGCCGACTGCGTCGAGGGTCTCCAGATCGGCGACGAGTTGCTCGACGGTCTGCTCGTCCTCGGTGGCAGTCACGACGGACGTGGGGTCCGAGGCGCCCTCGGGGAAGGACTGGGCCAGGCGCTCGGCCCCGGCGATCGCCTCGGGCTGGTCGGTGAACTGTTCCGAAGCAGGCAGGCCGAGCTGCAGCTGGGTCAGACCGAAGGCCATGGCGGCCAGGAGGGTCAGGGTGCCCCCAATGAACGCCAGCGGGCGGGCCGCCACGCGGTCTCCCACTCGGCGCCAGGCCGACCGTCGCCCGGCCTGCCCCTCCTCGCCGACGTGTGGCACCTTCGGCCAGAAGATCCAGCGCCCGAACAGCACGAGGGCCGCCGGCAGCATCAACAGCACGAAGCCCGCCGCCACGATGATGCCGACGGCGCTGGCCAGGCCGAGGCCGCGGGTGGTGGGCGTGACGGACAGCAGCAGGGTCAGCACGCCGACGACGACGGTGGCTCCGCTGGCCAGGATCGCCTCGGCAGCCCGGGGGAGGGCGGCCGCCATGGCCTGGTGGCGGTCCTCGTGGTTGCGCAGCTCGTCGCGATAGCGGGAGATCAGCAGGAGCGCATAGTTGGTGCCGGCGCCGAAGACCAGCACGGACAGGATCCCGATCGTCGACTCGTCCCACGGGACGCCGAACCCGGCGAGCACCTGGGTCGCCAGGATGGCTGCGGCCCGGTCCGCGAGGCCGACCACCGTGAGGGGGATCAGCCAGAGGACGGGGCTGCGATAGGTGATGAGCAGGAGGATGGCGACGACGGAGGCGGTGAAGGCCAACAGGGTCGTGTTGGCCCCGGCGAAGACCTCGGTGAGATCCGCGCGGACTGCAGCCGGACCCGTGACCTGGACCTCGACACCGTCGGGCACGGACTCCCGCAGGTCGGTGCGCAGGTCCGCGACAGAGTCGGCGACCTCGGTCGCGGTCTGCGCGGGCACGTTGACGACGGAGATCGCCGCTGTGCCGTCCTCCGCAGGCTGCACGAAGGCGGGCGGCCCCTCGACCCCGGTGTCCAGGGCAGCGACGACCTGCTCAAGGTCCTCCAGGGCGCCGTCCACCTCCTCGGCACTGAAGACGATGATCGCGGTCGCCGTGTCCTCGGTGGGCAACTGCTCCTGCAGCTCCACCGCGCGCGTGGACTCATAGCCGACCGGCAGGGTGTCGGTCGGGTGCGGGGCGCGATCCGCCTCGCCCAACCCGACGATGACACCTGCGCCGAGCAGCAGGCCGAGGAGCGCGACGATCCAGGCGGTGCGCCGGCCGGTGACAGTCTTGACGAGCCCGCCGGAGAGTGCGCGCATGGACCGCTCCTTGGATGGATGACTAATGTTTGTCTAATCTTACGCGAGGTCCCGCAGACACGCGAAACTTACGGTCATCACTGTGCTCGCCCAAGGGTGTTCGGAGCGGCTTGTGGGCGTGCCTACTTCTCGACCCGGAAGCCCAGCTTGATGCCGACCTGCCAGTCGGCGACCTGCCCGCCCTCACCCAGGTGTCCGCGGATCTGCGTCACCTCAAACCAGTCGAGGTTGCGGACACTCTCCTGAGCGGAGGCGAGGGCGTTGTTGACCGCGCCCTCCACACCGTCGGGCGAGCTGCCGACCAACTCGGAGATGGCATACACGTGATTGGCCATGGGGTGCCTCCTGGCGTCGCGCCGGACGCCGGTCGCCCGGCCTGTCCCCAACGTAGTGCGGATGCCGCGCCAGCGACAGGCTCAGTCCGGGCGCAGGACAGCGACGAGGAAGTCGGAGTCGGTGGTGAAGGGCCGCAGGTCCCACGTGGACAGCAACACATCCGGCACCAGCCCGGCACTCTCGGCATCAGCGAGGAACTCATCGAATGGATAGCCGCGCCCGGCGCCATAGCCGATCACCACTCGCCCGTCGGCGGCGGTGTGCTGACGCAGTCGTCGCAACACCTCCTGGCGGGTGCTCGGGGCCAGAAAAGCGATCACGTTGCCAGCGCTGACGACCACGTCAAAAGGCTCGGGTATGCCGAGGGTCGGCAGATCGAGCAGCGCCAGGTCGTGCGTGAGCCAGGTGGGGCCGGGGTGGTCCTCCTGGGCGGCGGCGATCAGCACCGGGTCGACGTCGACCCCGACCACCGTGTGGCCCGAGCGGTGCAGGTAGCCCCCGGTCCGTCCCGGGCCGCACCCAGCGTCCAGGACCCGGGAGTCACGGCCGATCATGGCGTCGATCATCCGCGCCTCGCCAGCCAGATCCATCCCCTCGGCCGCCAGCCGACGGAACCGATCCACATACTTGCTGGAGTGGTCCGGATCCTCGGCGACCTGACGCATCCACCCGCTCTGCTCGACCATGGTCACCAGGCTAGTTGCAGCGCTCAGGCTGCCCGCGGGTGGCGTCGCTCGCTCGACGGGCGGAGATGGTCCTGTGGAAGGCGTCGCATGCCGTGGTTGCCGCAGGACGGTTTCCGCCGGGCGGTGACGGGCATGCTGACGGACGGTGGGCCCCGTGGGATTCGAACCCACAACCTACGGATTAAAAGTCCGGAGCTCTAACCGTTGAGCTAGAGGCCCTGGCGGCCCACTAGGAGGGACGCTCGGCCGGTTAGTCTACGTGCGCGGGCGTCGGTTTCCGCACGCGACGTCCTTTTCCGCGCGCGACGTCCTTGCAGGCACGATCGTGGCAGGGAAGGACGATCTTGGCCGAGCAGGCCCTGGTCTCAGCCGCAGTCGACCTGCTCGCCCGGACCGGCGTCGTCCTCGAGCCGGAGGCCGTGCGTGCCGGTGGACTCGATCAGCTCGCAGACCTGCTCCTCGTCGTGGCCGGCCCAGTAATAGATCAGGAACTGGTTCCCGCGCGCGTGGCTGGGGTTCCCGAGGCTGTCGCACGAGGCGTCCGTGTTCAGATAGCCAGCGCCAGGGTGCGCATCCAGTGACTCCTGAACCTGGACATTCACTCCCTGCAGGTTCTCGAAGGTGTCGAGCACGACGATGGCGGCGCCGTCGCAGGCGGGATAGGAGATCGGTTCGGTGCGGTGCAGGTCCCAGGGTCGGAAGTCACCCTCCTGCGTCGGGTCGACGAGCGTCGTCACATCTTCGCTGGCCAGCACGGTGTCGCCCTGGCGCACCTCGAACAGTTCCGTGGAGACCTCATAGGTGATGCCGTCCTCGCCGTGGCCGGTCCACCCGGCGCCGTGCTCGGTTGCCGAGGTCCGGATCGCGAGGCCGTCGCTGAGATTGACCCCGTGATAGTTCACAGCGTCGCCGTCGCGGCAGATGGTCGCTTCGTAGTTGACCGTCTGCACCTGGACAACGAAGTCGCCGTGCGACCGGCACCAGGCCTGGTCGAACTCGGTGGTGCCCTCGGCCGCTGGCTCTGGCGCCACGACGTCGCCGGGGCCGCCGTCCGGTGCCCCCGTGATGTTCGGGGCCAGGGTGGAGCCCGGGCTCGGTCGGTCCGCGGCCCCCGGGACGTCAGGTCCGGGAGTGTCTTCGCCAGCGGGACTGTCCTCACCGGTCGGTGCCGGGTTGCCGGCATCATCCGTCGGAGTGGCCGCGCCCTCTGTCGGCCCCGTGGGGGTGGCGTCTGCCGGGTCGGTCGCGGTGGGGTCGGTGGGAGGCTCAGTGGCATCAACGACCGCAGCCTGCACCGGCGTGGCGTCGGGGATGACCGGGTTGCTGTCCTGATTGGTCCACCACAGACCTCCGGCGAGCACCAGGAGGAAGACCGTTGCTGCCGCGACAGCTGGGGGCCAGGTGCTCGCGGGCGCCGGCTCCTGCTCGTGCTCGGCTGTGGGCGTCGCGGCGAGCGATGACGCGGAGGCGGGCGAGGGCGAGGCGCGGATCTGGCCCTCATCGAAGGCCGCCAGCAGGTCCTGCACGGTGAGTCTGCGCGCCGGATCCGGCTCGATCAGGTGCTGGACGAAGGGAGGCAGCCCGACATCGTCGGAGGCGGAGCGAGCGTGCGCATCGAGGCTGCGCAGCACCTGCCCGAGGGCGAACGCATCGGCTGCGGGTCCGGGCTGGCACTCCGGGGCCTGCGGCCAGTCAGGGGGACGCCGGACCGGCCGGGGCGCGAGCAACTGGGCATCGCGGACTCCACCGCGCCCGCCATCGCCGACCACAGCGGGCGCATCAGCCAGGTCGAGCACGACGGTGTGGGGCCCGACATCGCCGTGGTGACGGCCCTGACCGTGCTCGTCCGCGAGCTGTCCGGCGACGATCTCGGCGACGGCCAGGACGTCCGCCCGGCTCAGCTCGCGTCCGGACGTCAGCACGTCCTGGACCAGCAACTCGGTCATGTCACCCTCCTGCCCGGAGCGAGCCCACGCGCTCCCGGGCACCGACTCTACGGGGCCGGCCCCTCGGCATACCGGATCTGGGCCCACGCCAGCGAGCTGTGTGGGCCGCCGCGCACCTCAGCCCTTGTGCGGCAGATGCACATCCACCCAGACCAGGCGGTGGTCGCTGGAGGGGAACGGATAGGTGCCGGTCAGCCGCGACAGCGGGTCGGCAGAGACCGGCCAGAAGACCCCGGAGTCGCGGATCCGCAGGCTCTTGCTGGGCAGCACATAGTCCACCCGGATGTTGCCCGGCGGCTCGGCGAAGTCGGCCGTGTCGAGCGCCGGGTCGCCCAGATGCTCAAGGTTGATGCCACCCTGCAACTCGCTGGCCTCGACGGCACCCTCGCTGGTCGGAGCGTTGGAGGTATTGATGCGCGGGTGCTCGAGCAACTGGTTGATCGCGCCGTTGACGGAGTCACCGTCCAGCGGGTCGGCGTTCTGGTCGCCGGCGATCACGAAGCGCGAGCCCGGAGCGAGGCCGCCGCCCGTGCCTGCGTCGTCATAGATGTAGGAGGACGCCGGCTTCGGCCCGACATAGTCCGCCCAGAACCGGATCTCGTCGTGGTTGCGCTTGCCGTTGCGGTCCTCCGGGCCGTCGAAGGTGGGCGGCGTCGGGTGGCTCACCAGGAAGTGCACGGTCCGGTTGCGCTCCACCTGGATCGGCACGTCCCAGTGCGACTTGCTCGACAGCCGCAGGATCGCCTGCTCGTCCTCGTCATAGAAGTCGGTCGGCATCAGGTTGCCGGGCATGTCCTGCCACCGGAAGTTCTGGAAGGTGCGCACGGCGTCGGTGTCGATCGGGAACTTGGAGAAGACGACCATGCCGTATTGCCCCGGGAACTCACCGAACCCGAAGGCGTCATCACCACCGCCGACCACGCCGTCATTGTTGAGGTCATGACCCGACGGGATGCCGGTGTTGGACGGTGCCACGAAGTAGTAGGGGTAGTCGACCGGGCTCGCGCCGTTCTGCCCGACCGCCAGGTAGTTGTCACGGAACAGCTCGGCCGCCGCCCCGTCCGCGACATAGTCGAACTCGTTGACCAGCAGGACATCTGGGTTGTTGCGCTGGATGATCTCGGCGATCACCTGGGCCTGCTCGTTGTCCGGCGTGGACAGGTCGGTCAGCAGCTGGCCCTCGGCGCCGCGGTTGAGCGAGGCGTTGAAGGTCGAGAAGCGCACGTCCATGTCGGGTCTTCCCGCGCGATCGGCCGCCGTCACGGCGGGGTCGGCCGGGGCAGCGGAGGCGGGCAGGAAGGCCACGCCGGAGACCAGTGTGGCAGTCGCCAGGGCGGCAACGGTGATCCTCTTCAGGGACGCTTGAGTCATCCCCCCAATCTAGAAGCGGGTTGTATGCCGAGGCGCGCGTTGGCGTGAACACGCGGTGAAGCCTTGGTCAGGATCGGCCCAGCAACTGGTTGGCCCAGCGGCTTGTGGCTCTCACAGTCGGGCGAGCGCCTCGCGCATGTCGCGTGCGGCCCGATTCCCGAGTTGCCACAGGGCGATCGCCAGGATCGGTGCCAGGAGTCGGACGCCACGGTGGAAGTCGAACTGCGCCCGATAGACCACCGTGGAGCCGCCGCGCGGGTCGGGGGTCACGGTGATGGTGTCGTGTGCCACCAGGGAGGAGTTCTCCCCGCGCAACTCGATGTGCCCGGACGGGTCGAGGGCGACGACGGTGTAGGTGACCTCGACCGTGCGGCCCAGGAACCTGCTGGTGTTGCGATAGCGCGTGCCCACGCCGCCGTCCCCGCTCTCACGCACGGTGCGGACAGTGCCAGGGTCCCATTCGGTGCTGGTCTCGAAGTCGCTGAGGTAGGCGAAGACGCGGGCGGCCTCCCGGTCAGTTTCAATCCGTCGCTCGATCTGCATCGAAGCACTCCTGTCAGTTGCGCGGATGATGTCGTGCAACCTAGTCTAGACAAACATTAGACAAAGGCTGACAGGGCAGAAGGTCAGCGGAACGGAGGCTCGATGGACAGGCTGACGCCACAGGTGGCAGTCATTGGTGCCGGGATCTCGGGTCTGACGGCCGCCTATGCGTTGCGCGCGACGCACGACGTGACCCTGTTTGAGGCGGACGACCGGCTCGGCGGGCACGCTCACACCCACGACGTGCCGACCGCGGGCGGGGGCGTGGTCCCGATCGACAGCGGCTTCATCGTCCACAACGAGCGCACCTATCCCACACTGCTGCGACTGTTCCGTGAGCTCGACGTGCCGACCCGCCAGACCGAGATGTCCATGAGCATCACGTGCGACGGCTGCGGACTGTCCTACGCAGGCGGGCGGGGCCTCCCCGGAATCGTCGGCGGGTTGGGACTCCGGGGGCGCGACGACGCCCGGCACGCCGCGGCCCTGCTGCCGCTGCTGCGTCAGGTCCCGCAGTTCTATCGCGCGGCCTCGGCGCTGCTCGAGACGCCCGCGTCCACCTGGGACCCGACGCTGCGGGAGTTCCTGGGGCGACACCTGTTCAGCGACCACTTCGTGCGCCACTTCGTGGTGCCCCTGGTCAGCTGCGTGTGGTCGGCCGGTGATCTGGACTCAGCGGCCTATCCGGCTCGGCACCTGTTCCGGTTCCTGGACCACCACGGGATGCTGCGGGTCAGCGGCTCGCCGACCTGGAAGACGGTCGTGGGTGGTTCCCGCGCGTATGTCGACCGGCTGGCCGCCCGGTTGCCCGACGTGCGGCGGGGATGCGCCGTGCGCGCAGTGACGCGTCACGAGGATGGTGTCGAGGTGACCACCGAGGACGGGAGGCGCACGGCATACGACCAGGTCGTGGTCGCCACCCATGCCGACCAGGCACTGGACCTGCTCGCCGATGCCGATCCCGTCGAGAAGGAGGCGCTCGCGGCCTACTGCTACTCCGTCAACCACACCCTGCTCCACACCGACACCTCCGTGCTGCCCGCGCCCCGGGCCCGCGCCTCCTGGAACTACCGGATGAGCGGGTGCCGACAGGACGCTCCGGGCGCGCGGGTGAGCTACTGGATGAACCGTCTCCACGGCCTCGAGCCGTCGGTCGCGGACCACGTCGTGACCCTCAACGCCGGGACAGACATCGACCCCGACCGGGTCGTGGCCGAGATGGCCTATGCCCACCCGGTCTTCACGCGTGAGTCGGTCGCGGCCGCGGCAGTGCTGCGCGAGGCCGGGGGCACGCATCTGGCCTTCGCCGGTGCACACCTGGGCTGGGGCTTCCACGAGGACGGTGCGCGCTCGGGGCTCGCTGCCGCGACCCGGCTGGGTGCGCGGTGGTGACCGCGCCGGCCAGGAGCGCGGGAGCCGTCCGCGCCGGAGCCCGCCAGCGGGTGACCCCGCCGGCCCTCCCGGCGCTCGTCGTCGGACGGGTGAGTCATCGCCGGCGCACGCCCCTGCACCATGCCTTTGAGCACCGGCACTATTCCTGGCTGGTCGATCTCGATGACCCGCCGGAGCTGCCGAGACTGCTCCGCCCGCTGGCGGTCTTCCGGCCCGAGGACCATCTCGACGGAGGCCGCCGCGGCGGTGGCATCCGCGGCGACCTGGCGCGCTTCCTGGGCGCGCGGGACATCGTGGTCGAGCCCGGTGACCGGCTCCTGATGCTGGCCCACCCGCGCAGCCTGGGGCACGGCTTCAACCCGTTGACCGTCCACTGGTGCCTCACGGCCGACGACGAGGTGCGCGCCGTCGTGCTCGAGGTGCACAACACCTACGGCCAGCGGCACGCCTATCTGCTGCGCCCCGATGCCTCCGGTCGCGCAGGCATCGACAAGGACTTCTATGTCTCCCCGTTCAACGACACCGACGGGTCGTATGCCGTGCGAGTGCTCCTGGGTGAGCACGTCGCCGTCTGTGTGCGGCTGGAGCGCGGGGGTCAGACGGTCCTGACCGCCACCCTCGACGGCCGGGCCCGCCCGGCCACCGTTTCCACCGTGCTCAGGACGACGCTGAGCCTGCCCCTGATGACCCACCGGGTCTCCGCGCTGATCCGGGCACACGGCCTCTGGCTGTGGCTGCGCCGGCTGCCAGTTCGATCTCGACCCGACCATGAGGACCTGACCCGATGACGACAACCGACCTGCCACGACGACTGAATCTGCCAGGGGTCGAGGACCCGGCGTGCCTGCGGCGCAAGCGCGGTGGGGTCTGCCCTCGAGCACGGGTGGCAAGGGTCGTCCTGTCCGTGGCCGCCCGACGGGCCGGTGTGGAGTTGCTGCTGCCGGACGGCACGCCGCTGGGAGGCGGGCCAGCGACTCCCGGCAACCCGGTCATCGAGATCCTGCGCCAGCGAGACCTGCTCGAACGCGTCGCCCACGACCCGAAGGTGGGGGTGGGGGAGGCCTACATGGCCGGGGACTGGAGGCCGGCGTCGGGCACCGATCTGGCCGCCGTGATGCTCCCGTTCGCCGAGCGGATCGAGTCACTCCTGCCGATGTGGCTGCAGCGGCTCCGGTTTGCCGTCGACCGGCGCCCGCCGCGCACCGACAACAGCCCTGCCGGTGCCCGGCAGCACATTGAAGCGCACTACGACCTCTCGAACGACATGTTCGCCACGTTCCTCGACCCGTCCATGAGCTACAGCTCGGCGCGCTTCGAACGCGGACGGCCGCTGGCGGAGCAGGACCTCCACGAGGCTCAGCTGCGCAAGATCGACACAGTCCTTGACGCGGCACAGGTCGGTCACGGCACGCAGGTGTTGGAGATCGGCACGGGTTGGGGGGCGCTGGCAGTCCGTGCCGCTGAGCGAGGGGCACACGTCGTGACGGTGACGCTGTCGAGAGAGCAGGCGGATCTGGCGCGGGAGCGCGTGACCCGCGCTGGTGTGGCCGATCGGGTGAGCATCCGCCTCCAGGACTATCGGGAGGTCACCGGCCGCTATGACGCGGTGGTCTCCGTCGAGATGGTCGAGGCGGTCGGCGAGGACTACTGGCCTGCCTACTTCCGGGCCATCGAGGATCGGCTCGCTCCCGACGGGGTCGCGGCAGTGCAGTCGATCCTGATGAGCCACCGGCGGCTGCTCGCTAGTCGACGCTCCTACGGCTGGATCAACAAGCACGTCTTCCCTGGTGGCATGATCCCCTCTATGGAGGCCATCGAGGCGGTCACCGAGGCGCACACCAGCCTGCGCGTCCAGACTGTCGAGCGCTTCGGTGCTGACTATGCCGAGACCCTCCGCCGCTGGCGGGAGCGCTTCCTGTCCGAGTGGAGGTCCATTGAGGGCGGGGGTTTCGACGCGGTGTTCCGGCGACGCTGGGAGTTCTATCTGGCCTTCTGCGAGGCCGGTTTCGCCGGCGGGGCGATCGACGTCGGCCTGATCCGGTTGGAGCGGTCGTGAGGGCCCTGGTGACCGGTGCCACCGGCTATGTCGGAGGTCTGCTCGTGCCCCGTCTCCTCGAGGCTGGTTGGCAGGTGCGCGTCCTGACACGTGACGCCTCGCGTCTCAACCCCGACTGGCGTGACCAGGTCCACGTCATCGAGGGTGACGCGACGTCAGCCGCCGACCTGGACACGGCGCTCGCAGCGGATGACCGGGAACCACTCGACGTGGCCTACTACCTGCTGCACAGCATGGACGGGCGTGGAGACTTCGCAGACCGTGACCGACAGTTGGCCGAGGGCTTTGGCGCGGCGACCCTGCGCGCTGGCGTCCGGCGTCTCGTCTATCTCTCGGGACTGCACCCCGACGGAGAACTGTCCGCCCACTTGGCTTCTCGCGTCGAGGTGGGTCGAATCCTCCTGGACAGTGGAGTGCCGACCGCTGTGCTGCAGGCGGCCACCATCATCGGCGACGGATCGGTCTCTTTCGCCATGTTGCGCCACCTCACCACGCGCCTGCCCGCGATGGTGGCGCCAAAGTGGCTGCGCAACCTGATCCAACCGATCGCGGTCGAGGACGTCCTGCACTACCTCGTCGCCGCAGCAGGGCTGCCGGACCAGGTGAACCGCACGTTCGACATCGGAGGACCCGACGTCCTCAGCTATGCACAGATGATGCAGATCTTCGCCGAGGAAACCGGCCAGCGGCGACGGCTCATCGTCACCGTCCCCGTGCTGACTCCGCACCTGGCGAGCCACTGGGTCGGGCTGGTCACGCCCGTCGACGCCGGGGTCGCCAAGCCCCTCGTCGGCTCGCTTGTGCACGAGGTTGTCTGCCAAGAGGATGACCTCGACCACCGGGTGGGACCGCCGCCGGGTGGCCAGACGCCCTATCGTGCGGCGGTGCGCAAGGCGATGGCGGGGGTTGCTCCAGACACCGCGCTGCGACGGACGGCGCAGGTCGTGACGGCGGTGACACTGGCAGCGGTGGCGGGAAGCGCGGCCACGGACCCCGGCAGCCAGTGGTATCGCTCGTTGGCCAAGCCGGCCTGGCAACCACCGTCGCTCGCCTTTCCGGTGGTCTGGACGGGTCTGTATGCCGATCTGGCCGCAGTCGCCACAGCCACCCTGATCGATCTGGATCAGCAGGTCGATCTGGAGCAGCAGGACTGGTCAGCGGCGACCGACGCGCAGTCGGGGCAGGAGGGTCCCCGTGGCGGACCGGCCCGTCCGGACGCCGCTAGGGCGACTGGTTTCGAGCGTGCCCTGTTGATCAACCTGGCCTTGAACGCGGCCTGGAGCGCCAGTTTCTTCCGCGCCAGACGGCCCGCACTGGCGACCATGCACAGTGCACTGCTCACGGTCAGCGCCGTTGACCTGGCTCGCCGAGCGGGCACCGTCAGCACCCGCCGGGGGTGGCAGTTGGCGCCGTATCCCGCCTGGTGCGGATTCGCGACGGCCCTGTCAGTGTCCCTGGCTCGCCGGAACCGGTGAGCGAGGTCCGGGGGAGCGGTGCGCGGCTCTCACGGGCTGTGCTCGCCCCGCGGGTTCACGAGCCGGGCCCCCTCGACCGGGTCACCGTCCAGGAGGACGGCCCCCAGCTGCTCGGCCACCTCCTGGGTGGCGCCCGCGCCGCCGACCACGAAGTGGGCCGCTCGCAGCGCCCGCTGCGCGCTCCGGTCCAGTCGGCCCAGCTCGTCGGCGGCAGCGGCCAGGGGGTCGGTCTGCACGCTCGCGAGCACGACAAGATCAGGACGGAGCGACTGCACGGCCGAGGTCAGGGTGTCCACGGGGGTGTCAGCCCCGAGATAGCGCACGCGCCACCCGGCGCGGCCCAGGACGACACCGAAGGCCAGCAGACCCAGCTCGTGCTGCTCCCCCGGCGGGCAGGCCAGCACGGCGAGGGGGCCGGAACCGCCGTCCCAGGCCAGCGTCAGGGTGGCCAGACGGCTGCGGACCAGGTTGCTGGCGAAGTGCTCCTGGGCCACTGTGAACGTGCCGTCGGCCCAGCGCACGCCGGTCTCGTGAAGCACAGGCAGGACCACACCCCGCAGGGCCTCTTCGACGCCCAGCTGCTCGAGGGTGACGTCCAGAACGGCGTGCGCCGCAGAGCCGTCGAACTGGTCGATCGCCTCCAGCAGGTGATCGCGCAGTCGGCCCCTTTCCACTGCGGTCGCAGGTGCGTCGCGGGCGGTCGCGGTGCCCTCCCCCGACCGGGCGCTGTCATGCGGCCCCGACTGTCGGGACGCAGCGAGCGCGGCGGCGGCCGCCTGTGCAGTGGACACGCCCGTGGCGCGCAGCCGCACGGTCTCGCGCACCCGCCACTCGTCGGAGGGCCCGTAGAGTCGGTAGCCACCGGTGGAGCGCCTCGGCGTGAGCAAACCGTAACGCCGCTCCCACACGCGCAGGACGTGCACACTGACGCCGGTGCGCGTCGCCAGCTCCCCGATGCGCATCGTCGCCGCGGCCATGGTCACCCGGGCAGCCTACAACGGTGAACAAAGCATGGACAGGACACGGGACAAACATATGACCGAGATGCGCCGCTTCCTGCTGGCCGCGCTCGTCCGTCCGGTGCCCCGGGACCACCGCGAGCCCGATCGCGACTTCCGCCGGCGCCGGATCGTGTGTGCAGCCACGCTCGTGGTCGGGGCCGTGGTGCTCGCTCTCGGACTGCGCACCCCGCCCGGCGACTCCCGCTTCATCATGCTCACCGCCATGCTTGCCGCCGTCTGGGTGGTGGGGGCCCTGCTCGCAGGACCGGTGCACCTGGGGCGCGGGTGGTCGCGCCGGGGTGCGCTGGTCCGTCCGGTCGTGCAATCGCTGACGCTGGGACTGCTCGCCGTGGGAGTGTTCTGCGCCGGAGCGGTGCTCGTGGCGCAGGTGCCACTCCTGCGCGACGCGGTCAACGAGGTGCTCGACCACGCTCGCTATGCCCCGCTCCCGCTCGTGGCCCTGATCACCGTGGTCAACGGGGTGGCCGAGGAAGTCTTCTTCCGCGGTGCGCTCTATGCCGCGGTCGGTTCCGGGCGGCAGGTGCTGGTGACGACCGGACTCTACGTCCTGGTCACTGCCGCCGCAGGCAACCTCATGCTCGTCGTCGCAGCAGGCCTGCTCGGTCTGCTCGTCGGCGCCCAGCGCCGGGTCACCGGCGGGGTGCTTGGGCCCGCCCTCACCCACGTGACGTGGTCCCTGTCCATGCTGTTCGTGCTCCCGCCACTGCTCGTGGCGCTCACCTGAGGAGACAAAGATGCCCCTACTCACCCAGCGCCTCGCGCGCGCCGCCGACACTGCGATGGACCGGCTGGTCGTCCTCGGCTACACGCGGATCGGTCATGCTGTGCGACGCCGACTGCCTCACTGGCCGGCTGACCCCGCGCCGGACGCCCTGGCCGGTCGGCACGTGGCCGTCACCGGCGCAACCTCCGGGCTGGGTGAGGCCACGGCCCGCGGGGCCTCGGACCTCGGCGCGCACGTCCACCTCGTGGTCCGCGACACCGACAAGGGGGAGCGGGTGGCAGCAGCCCTGCCGGCCCCGGGGAGGGTCACGGTCTGGCACTGCGACGGGGGAGACCTCGACAGCGTCCGGGCGTTCACCAACGCGTTGCTCGCGCAGGTGCCCCGGCTGGACGGACTCGTGCACAACGCCGGGGCGCTGCCCGCGACGCGCACCGAGTCACCGCAGGGGCACGAGCTGACCATGGCGCTGCACGTCCTGGGTCCAGTGGCGATGACCGAGGCGCTGCGGCCGGTGCTCTCGGCGGGGGCACCCGTCATCTTCGTCACCTCTGGCGGCATGTATGCGCAGCGGCTGCGCGCCGATGACCCCGACTACCACCAGCAGCCCTACTCGGGCGCCACGGCCTATGCACGCAGCAAGCGCGCCCAGGTGGAGTTGCTGCCCCTGCTGCAGCGACGCTGGGTCGCAGAGGGCGAAAGCGGGCCCTCGGTGCACGCCGCCCACCCGGGGTGGGCCGACTCCCCGGGACTCACCTCGTCGCTGCCCCGCTTCGCCCGGGTCACCGCCCCCATCCTGCGCTCTCCCGAGGCGGGGGCCGACACGGTGCTCTGGCTGCTGGCACGGCCCGGTCAGCCCGGGGGTCAGCTGTGGCACGACCGGCGTCCGCGGCCGACGCACGTGGTGAGTAGGACGCGTGTCGAGCGCGCTGAGGCGGCGCGGCTGTGGCGCTGGGTCGTGGGCGCCACCGGGCTGGAGGACACGGACTCGGAGACCGACTCCTGAGCGCCTGGGGCGGTGCGCCGAGGCGCACACGGTCGTCAACGCCTGGTGAAGACTTCGTCTGGATTGCGTAGTCGGCGTGCTCGACTCCCTAAACCACACGTCTGTAGTTTGCCCAGGGCCCTTGTCACATGAGTCACTCCTGCCTCATATTGGTGGGGTCCCTCACCTCAGGAGCCCCTCGTGCGATCCACCCTTGCTGCTTCGCTTGCCCTCGCGCTGGGCGTGACGCTGCTGCCCGGCGCCGCGCTCGCCACCACCACGCCGGAGCCCCCGGGCGTCGAGGAAGGCACCCAGGAGACCGTCGACGAGACCGTCGAGGCGCCGCCGACCGTTGATGACGGTCAGCAGGGGGAGCAACTCAGCGAGCCGGTGCCCGAGGAGCACCTGGACCAGAAGTACGGACTGACCACCAGCGACCCCGAGATCGTCGCGCCCACGACCGTCACCGCGCTCACGTCGCTGCCCACCCCGCTGCCGGGGGCCGAGGTCTACCCGATGCCAGACAGCGGGAAATACAGCGTGACCGGAGGCGGGTGGGGCCACCGCCACGGCATGTCCCAGCACGGTGCCAACGGGGCCGGACAGCAGGGCCTGAACCACCAGGAGATCCTCGACTTCTACTATCCGGGCACACAACTGGAGACCCGGGACACCGGCCAGATCCGGGTCGGCATCACCATCGACAACGACGGCGTCACCCGAGTGGACCACCGGCCCGGCCTGGTCGTCAGCAACGGCCCCGACGCCACGGCATACCCCCTGCCCGAGCGGGACCAGTGGCGCGTGCAGGCGTCGTCCAACAACCCGAGCAGCTGTGTCCTGCAGGCCCGCGACACCCAGGGCAACTGGACGGCCTACCAACCCAAGGGGATGCCGACCGGTTGCCCGGTGACCTTCACCTCGCCGAGCGAGAAGATGATCGACCTCTATCTGCCGGGCGGCACCCGCCGGGTCTATCGCGGTCAGATCACCGCGACCCACCACGGGGAGCGGGGGCTGGCCACCGTCAACCGGTTGCCGATGCAGCACTACCTGTGGTCGGTCGTCTCCTCCGAGGTGCCCTCGAACTTCCACCAGCAGGCGCTGCGCGCGCAGGCCGTCGCGGCGCGCACCTATGCCGAGCGCGGGGTCAACGGCACGGGCTATTACGACACCTGCGACACGACCTACTGCCAGGCCTACAAGGGCCGCGGCAAGCGCGCCAGTGACGGCAGCATCGAGACCCTCGAGTTCACCGCCAACAAGAACGCGGTGAACGCCACCGACGGGCAGGTGCTGACCTTCGCCTTCTCGTGGGGCAAGGGTCTGGCGACGACGATGTATTCGGCGGCGACCGGTGGCTACACCATCCCGGCCAATGCCGACCACCCCTACCTGGTTGCCCAGGAGGACCCCTACGACGACACCGACATCAACCCGCGACACCGGTGGACCGCGGAGCTGACGGCCGAGGCGCTGGAGACGCGTTACCAGATCGCTGACGTGGCCCGGGTGCAGGTGACTCAGCGGGACGGCTACGGCGAGTGGGGCGGGCGGATCGTGTCGGCCAGGGTCGAGGGCTTCCTGGCGGACGGGCGCTATGCCTACAACGACACCACCGGCATCGGCCTGTATCTCGCCCGTCCGTGGCCCTACTGGAAGACCGGTCTGTCCACCGACTACTTCACCTTCAACGACCCGGGCCAGACGCCCCCGCCAGAGCCGGGTGAGGTGACCCGGATCTCTGGCTCCGACCGCTATGAGACCGCCGCTAACGTGGCCAAGCAGTGGGCGCCCGGCGTGAGTGTCGCCTACATCGTCAACGGCCAGGACTTCCCGGACGCCCTCACCGCGGCCGCCCGAGCGGGGATCTATGACGCCCCGGTCCTGCTGAGTCAGCCGGGCAACCTCCCCCAGGCGACGCGCGACGCGCTGACCAGGCTCAAGCCGGGTCGCCTGGTCATCGTCGGTGGCAAGCAGGCTGTCAGCACGGGGGTTGAGCAGCAGCTCAAGAAACACACCACGGGCCTCGTGGAGCGCGTCGGAGGCGTCAACCGCTATGCGACCGCCGCGAACCTCGCCTCCTACTACGGCAGTGGGCAGTCCCGGGTGTTCCTGGCCAGTGGCCAGGGGTTCCCCGACGCCCTCGCAGCTGCCGCCCTCGCCGGCAAGCAGCACACGCCGTTGCTCCTGGCGGGCCGCAACACCCTCGACGAGGCGACCATCGCGCAACTGGACCGGCTCAACCCGGGCGAGATCGTTGTGCTCGGCGGTGACCTGGCCGTCACCAACGCTGTCGCACAGCAGGCCGCGAAGTATGCGACCAGCGGCACCTATCGACGACTGGCCGGCACCAGCCGCTATGACACGTCGTTGACGGTCGCGCAGGAGTTTGACACCTCGCTGGGCTCCGCCCTGGTCACCTCCGGCGAGCAGTTCCCCGACGCGCTGGTGGGTGCCGCGCTCGCCGGTCGTCGCGGTGTGCCGGTCGTGCTGACCAAGCCGGGCTCGCTTGTCGGGCCCGCCCAGAAGGCGCTGACCCACGTGTCACCCAAGGACATCGACGTGCTCGGTGGCACGAGCGCCGTGAGCGACGCCACGTTGCAGGAGGTCGAGAACTACCTCCGGTAGGGCCCACATAGTGGGAGAATCCGCCCATGACTGACACGCACACTGCAGTGCCGCAGGCCCCGGCCCGCACCCTGATCGAGACCAACGGGATCGACATCATCCAGGAGTCGGAGCGCACCGCCAAGCCCTCCGACCTGTTCTGGCCGTGGTTCGCCGCCAACGTGTCGGTCTTCGGCATGAGCTATGCGGCCTTCGTCTATGGCTTCGGCGTGAGCTTCTGGCAGGGCGTGATCGTCACAGTCGTCGGCGTCACGCTGTCCTTCCTGTTCTGCGGCATCATCGCGATCGCCGGCAAGCGGGGCTCGGTGCCCACGATGGTGCTATCCCGCTCGGCCTTCGGCGTCAAGGGGCAGAAGGTGCCCGGCATCTTCTCTTGGTTGATCTCGATGGGGTGGGAGACCTTCCTGGCGATCATGGCCGTGCTGGCCACTGCGACCGTCTTCAACGAGCTCGGCTGGAGCAGCGGCACCACGACCAAGGTGATCGCCTGCGCCGTCATCGCGGCCCTGATCGTGCTCGGCTCGGTCGCCGGCTATCACACGATCATGCGGATGCAGTCGGTGCTGACCTGGGTCACCGGGCTGGTCACCATCGGCTATATCGCGATCACCTTCCGGGACATCGACCTCTCGGCGGCGACCGCGCTGCCGGCCGGGTCCAACCAGGCCCTCATCGGCGCGCTGGTGATGGTGATGACCGGCTTCGGGCTGGGCTGGATCAACATCGCCGCCGACTGGTCGCGCTATCAGAAGCGCGACGCCTCCGGCTCCAAGATCGTCTTCTGGAACACCTTCGGCGGAGCCCTCGCCCCGGTCCTGCTGGTCTGCTATGGCCTGGCGCTGGCCGGCTCCAACCCCGATCTGACCGATGCCATCGCCAACGACCCGGTGGGCACCCTGGCCACGATCCTGCCGACCTGGTTCCTCATCCCGTTCTGGATCGCCGCGGTGCTGGCCCTGGTCAGCGGCGCGATCCTGGGCATCTATTCCTCGGGCCTGACCCTGCTCAGCCTGGGCATCAACATCCCGCGCCCGGCAGCCGCGCTCATCGACGGCACCATCCTGACCCTTGGCACGATCTATGTCGTCTTCTTTGCCGAGTCCTTCCTCGCTCCCTTCCAGAGCTTCCTGATCACTCTCGGTGTGCCGATCGCGGCCTGGGCCGGCATCCTCATCGCCGACACCATGCTGCGGCGCAAGAACTATGACGAGACCGCTCTGTTCGACGGCCGGGGCCGCTACGGCAACTGGAACTGGACCTCGATCGCGATCATGGCGGTCGCCTCCATCGCCGGTTGGGGCCTGGTCATCAACAACTTCGCCGACGACGCGTCCTGGAACAACTGGCAGGGCTATCTGCTCGGCCCGCTGGGGCTGGGCGGGCGCGAGGGCGACTGGGCCTGGGCCAACCTGGGCGTGCTCGTCGCGCTGGTGATCGGCTTCGTCGGCTATGCCGCCCTCCAGGCCCACGCGGTCCGTCGCCAGGAGGCCACCCCCGTGGCCCCGGGCGACCGGGCGGGCGTCGACCGGCCAGTGGCGTGAGCCGTATGCCGACACCTGGCTCAGCCGCGGACCTCCAGTCCGCGGGGGATCAGCAGGGTCCCTGGCTGGTCGTCATCGACCCGCAGGTGATCTTTGCCGACCCGTCCTCACAGTGGTGCGCCCCGAAGTTTGAGGGCATCGTCGAGCCCGTGCGCCAGCTCGCCGAGGCATTCGGCGAGCGGGTGATTGTCACCCGCTGGGTCCCGCCGGCGCAGAAGGCGGGCTCCTGGGTGCCGTACTTCGAGCAGTTTCCCTTTGCCGATGAGCCCGCTGACCACCACCTCTTCGATCTGGTGCCGGCCGCTGCGGAGCTGGCCGCTCGGCATACGGTCTCCGAGCCGACGTTCGGCAAGTGGGGCGAGCAGTTGCGCGCCATCACCGGGCCCACCCCGCACCTGGTCTTGACCGGAGTGGCGACCGACTGCTGCGTGATCTCCACCGCCCTGCCGGCGGTCGACGCCGGTGCCCAGGTGACGGTCGTCTCCGACGGGTGCGCCGGCTCTGACGACACCAATCACCAGCGCGCCCTGGACGTGATGGCGCTCTATGCGCCCCAGCTGTTCGTGGTGACCAGCCAGGAGTTCCTGGACAACCCCGACACAGCCGGCGCCCCGAGCCGGCCGCAGGGCTAGTTTTAGTCGGCCGGCTGGATGGACAGGCCGAGTTCGGCGAACTGTTCGGCCGGGCGGTGATAGCCGCGCACCAGGTGCTGGATGCCGCCGATGCGGGACGGGCCGTCGGCGATGGCGGCCGCAATCACTGAGGAGAAGCCGGCACGGACGTCGGGGACCTCGACCTGGGCGCCGCGCAACTGGGAGACGCCCTTGACGACGGCGGAGTGGACCGCGTTGGTGTCGTGAAACCGGCAGGACTCACCGCCCAGGCAGGTCGCGAACAGCTCGATCTCGGCGCCCATCTGCTGCAGCGCGGGCACATAGACCAACCGGTCCTCATAGACCGTCTCATGCAGGACCGACATGCCGTTGGCCTGAGTGAACAGGACCATGAGCGGCGTCTGCCAGTCGGTCATGAACCCCGGGTGGGTGTCGGTCTGGACGGCTGCCGGTCGCAGCCCCTGCGGTGCGGTGGCGCTGACGTAATCGTCGGTGATGTCGAACTGCGCGCCCATGGAGTGCAGGGTGCTGATCGCTGTGACGAGCCGGTCCTGGGCACAGCCGTGGACCCGCACCTGGCCACCGGTGGCCAGACCCGCCATCACATAACTGAACGCCTCATTGCGATCGCCCTCGAGAGCCACCTGCCCCGCCCGCAACCGGTCGACACCATCGATGGTCCACTTCCGACCTGGCGACAGGAAGATCCGTGCCCCCATGCGCTGGAGAAACAGGGCCAGCTCGATGACCTCCGGCTCGGTGGCGGCATTGCGCAGCACGGTGCGTCCCTCGGCCAGCGCAGCGGTGAGCAGCACCGTCTCGGTCGCCCCCACACTCGGATAGGGCAGCTCGAGGCGGGTGCCGCGCAGACGAGTGGCTCGAGCCACGATGCCATCCTCACGGTGCTCGATCTCCGCGCCGAACGCGGCGAGTGCCTCGACATGGAAGTCGACGGGGCGACGCCCGATGGGGTCGCCGCCCACCAGGGGGACGAAGGCCTCACCCGTGAGGTGCAGGAGCGGGCCGAGCAGCAGGATCGGGATGCGGTTGAGCCCGCTGAACGACAGTGGGACGTCGGCCGTCACCCCTGCGTGGGGCTCCACGGTGATGACACCCTGCTCCCGGTCGTAGTCCACGCCCACGCCCAGCGACTGCAGGATGTCCGCGGTGATCGCCACGTCGCCCACCTGCGGAACGTTGCTGATCCGGCTCGGGCCATCGCCCAGGATGGCAGCCACCATGTGCTTGGTGGCAGCGTTCTTGGACCCGCGCACGTGCACGTCGCCGCGCAGGGGGCCGGTCGGGGTCACGGACCATGCCGTTGCAGCCATGCGGCCAGGCTACGCAGGACCGGCCATCGCCGCGCGAGGGCGCGGGTGGGCGCTGCGCGCCACCCTTGCGCTCATGCTGAGCTGCGGCCGTGCTGCTGGTGCCTCCTGCGGCGGTGCTGCTGGTGCCTCCTGCGGCCGTGCTGCTGCTGCCTCCTGCGACCGTCTTGGAGCCTCCAACGGTTCTTGGAGCCTGCTATCTCACGCTGTAAGAACCGTTTGGTGCTCCAAGACGGTGTCTGCGCAGGCGAGGCAGTGCTGTCCGATTTGCCGCACTGAGCCTGGCCGCGCGCCCATGCCGCCTTCCGGGCCTGAGCGGATGAGCCCGTGCCTTGATGCAACGGCGGATCAGATGCGGGTGGTTCGGCACAAGCCTTCGCGCAGGGGGGACCTCGTTGGCTCCGCGCCGCTGGTCATCGCGATCCTGGTTGGGGGAATCGCCGCGTTCATCCTGGACCCTTCCTGGTGGGTTGCCGGCCTCATCGCCCTGGCGATCTACTGCGTGCTGCTGGTGGTGACGCGGCTCATCACACCCAGTCACGGGCTACGGTCTCACCGGCGCGCCGGCCGCATGACCTAGCGACGCGACGACCGCCCAGCCGTGCGGCCCGACCGAGAGCGTCGGTCCGTCCAGTCCGGCGTCGCGCCCCGTCAGCCACTCGCCGGGTGCGGGGTCGGACACGCGCAACTCGCTGTCGCCGAGGTTGAGCGCCACGACCAGGGCCTCGGCCGGTCCGTCGCCGGTGACCTCGAGCACGAGCGATTCGTTGGTGACTGAGACGGTGCGGCTGCAGGCGGTGTGCAGCCACGGGTTCCTGCGCCGGACGCCGATCAGCTGTTGGTGCAGGGGGAAAGCGTCCGGCGCGCCAGCCCACGGTGCCTCGGCAGGCGTCGGCGGGAACGCAGGTCGCACGGCGTCGTCGCCACCGACCCGCGCCTCCTTGACCGCCCGCAGCCCGAACTCGTCGCCGTAGTAGACCGACGGCGTGCCGCCCAGCACGAAGAGCGGGACGATCGCGTGGGCGTGGTGCCGCTCGTCGTGGATCTGGCTGGCGATGCGGGTGACGTCGTGGTTGCCGACGAAGGTGAACGGCACGAACGCGTCAAGGAACTCATTGTGCCGGGTCAACGCCCAGTCGAGCTCGAAAAAGTTGACCTCGTCCACTGCATGCCAGATGCCCTGCCACAGCTCATACTGCGTGACGCTGTCGAGCCCGCCGTCCCGGACCGCCGCAACGTAGTCGCCGTGCAGTACTTCGCCCACGACGTACACGTCAGGGTGCCGATGGCGCAGGGGTGGCAGCACGGTTGCCCAGAACGCCGAAGGCACTGCGTATGCCGCATCGAGGCGCCAGGCGTCGGCGCCTCGGTCGCTCCAGTACGTGAGGACGTCGGTCACGCGGCGGGCGACTTCGGGCGACGCATGGTCGAGCGCGATCAGGCCGCCGTGGCCCTCGAAGGTGGCGAAGGCGTCGGTGCCCGACCCGCGGCGGAAGAGCTCGGTGGCTGCCGATGCGGGCTCGCGACGCGCCTCGACCAGCTCGGGGAACTCGGGGCCGACGTGGTTGAACACCCCGTCGAGCATGACTTTTATGCCCTTGGAGTGGGCAGTCTCGATCAGTGTGACGAGGTCGGACTCGGTTCCGAGACGCGGGTCGACTGAGAACCAGTCGATCGTGTCGTAGCCGTGGGTTGATGACGCGAAGACCGGCCCGAGGGCGAGCCCGTTGGCGCCGAGCGCTAGCAGGTGGTCGAGCCATGGCACGAGGTCGAGGAGGCGCGGCGCCGGGGATCGGTCTGCTCCCGTGGTGTCCGCCCCGACGAATCCAAGGGGGTAGACATGCCACCACACGACGTGCTCGGTCCACGATGGTGCTCTCGGTGCCATCCGCGTCACTCTACGGTCTCGGTCTGCCACTGATGATCACGTCGAGAAAAAGGGGGTTCGCTGGTGTCAGTAGGGGTGGCACGCTTGGTTCATGAAGGAACCGGATGACAAGGCGACCCTGCACCGCTATCTCAAGAGCGCCCGCGAGGCCCTGCTGTGGAAGCTGGACGGGCTGAGTGACTATGACATCCGCCGGCCGATGACGCCCACCGGCACCAACCTGCTCGGGCTGGTCAAGCACGTGGCGAGCGTGACCGACGGATACTTCGGTGCGGTGATGGGGCGACCGTCGGGCATCGCGCTGCCGTGGTTCCCGAGGGATCCGGCTGACGAGGTGCCCAATGCCGACCTGTGGGTGCCTGCCGACGAATCCCGCGAGTTCATCGTCGACCTGCACCACAAGGTGGCGGTCAACACCGACGCGACGATCGAAGCCCTCGACCTCGACGCCGTCGGGCACGTGCCCTGGTGGGGTGATCGCGGCGAGGTCACCCTGCAGTGGATCCTGGTGCACGTCACGTCCGAGACGCACCGGCACGCTGGGCACGCCGACATCATCCGCGAGCTGATCGACGGCGCTGTCGGGGTGCGCGAGGGCATGGACAACATGTGGTCCGAGGACAGCGCGGACTACTGGGAGCGGCACCGCCAGCAGATCGAGGATGCCGCCCGCGCCTTCCGGTAGACCAGCCCGGGCCGAGTCAGTTTCCCCCATTTCCTGGGGAGGCTTTGACCGGGTTCAGCGCCTTCTTGGGGAGGTTCGGACCGGCCTGGTTCGTCTCGGCGAGCCATCCGCGGCGCTCGGCCTGGAGGCCGAGTTGAATGCGGGTATGCACGTCACAGGCACCCATCAGGGTCGCGACCCGACGTTGCACGGTGCGCACCGACAGCCCCAGCTGGCTCCCGACGGCTTGGTCCGTGAGCCCAGACAGCAGCAGCTGCAGCACGCGCAGATCCACCTCGTCCAGGCCGTCGAACTCCGCGGCCTGCGTGGCGCTGGTGTCGAGGGGGTGAGCTGTCGCCCAGCAGTGATCAAACAGGGCGAGCAGTCCGTCGAGGAGCCCGCTGGGGTGCACCAGCAGGGCGCCCACCGGCCCGCGTGACTCCTCCTGGGCCGGGGCCATCGGGACCAGCGCCAGCTCGCGGTCGACGATGATCAGTCGCAGCGCGAGGTGCTCCGCCACCCGCACCCGCTCTCCCCGGGACATCGCCTCCTGAGCGTTCTGGAAGACCCCCGGCCCCTCAAGGGCCTCGCGCTCCATGACGATCCGATAGTTCACGCCCCGCTCAGCGGCAAGGTCCTCCTCGACATTCTCAGCAGCGGAGACGACGGCGACACCGCTGCGAATCAGGCCCTGCACGTCGGTGCGTGCGGATCGCTGCATCTGCGCGAACCGCTGGGCGACGGCCTCCGCCCCGGTGACCACGTCGATCACGTCCGTGACCGTGCGCTGGGCTGCAGCACCGCGGTACTGCTCGGTCAGGGCCTCCAGCTCTGAGCGAGCCCGGTTGATGTCATCCTGCCGTTCGCGGACCAGCGACCCCAGGGCAACCATCGGCGGGGAGGCGACGAACTGATCGGACCCTGTGGTGGAGGTCGCCACGAGTCCCTTCGCGCTGAGGGCGGCCAGGGCAGGGCGGACCACGGCGACATCGAGGTCCAACTGGTGGGCCAGTTCAGCCGAGTTTGCGGACGGCACCCCGACCAGGCGTCGGTAGGCGGCCTCTTCGACCGGATCGAGTCCTAACACGTCGAGCATCTTGTCCTCCTTTCGACACCGGTGGGGGCCGATCCTACGGCGGGTTCATGTCATGGCGTATACCCGTCGTTGTGATTGCCTTCAAGGGGTGGCAGATTTATGACGTCACTTTCCTGCTACAAGCGAGGACCTTTCATGACCCACCGACCACGCGCGAGGACAGCGCTGTCCGGCGTCGTCGCCGCCGCCCTGGTGGCGACGGCTGCCGCCGGCGTCGCTTCTGCGGCGCCCGACCACGATGACCCCTCCGCGACCGCTGAGTCGTCGCCGGCCGGGACATCGAGCCTACGCAACGGCCCTGGCGCGCCGACAACGGACCAGGCCAACGGCACGGTGCACCGGCTCACCCTGATCACCGGAGACGTCGTCACCGTCACCGAGCATGCCGACGGCACCACGACCGCTGACGTGAAGCAGCCGGCCGGCAGCGCCGGTGGCTTCCAGATGCTGACCGTGGACGGGCAGTTGCAGGTGCTGCCCGACGCCGCGCGGGCACTCGTGGCCGCTGGCTCCCTCGACGCCGACCTGTTCAACGTCACTGCCCTCATCGAGCAGGGCATCGGCGCGGACGGCCCCGGCACGACTCCGGTCATCGTGCAGTTCCGGGACGGCGCGTCTCCCGCGTCCGTCGGTCAGTCCCTGGGCACCCCCACCGCGCAACTGGAGAGCCTCAACGCCGTCGCGTTGCAGGCTGAGCCGGACGCGGCCCAGGAGCTGTGGCAGTCCCTCACGGCGGGTGAGGGTCAGTTGGCCCCGGGCATCAGCGCGGTCCACCTGGATGGTCAGGTCGAGGCATCCCTCGCCGACAGTGTCCCCCAGATCGGTACGCCAGAGGCCTGGGAGCGCGGCGTGGACGGCACCGGCGTCACCGTCTCTGTCCTGGACACTGGTGTCGACCTGAGCCACCCGGACCTGGCTGATGTCGTCGTCGACACCGAGAGCTTCGTGCCGGGCGAGGACATCACCGACGTCCACGGCCACGGCACCCACGTCACCTCCACGGTGGCCGGCTCCGGTGCGCAGTCTGACGGTGCCCAGACCGGCGTCGCCCCAGGGGCCGACGTGATCGTCGGCAAGGTGCTCGGCAACGACGGCTTCGGACAGGAGTCGTGGGTCATTGACGGCATGGAGTGGGCTGCTGAGCACTCCGATGTGGTCAACATGAGCCTGGGGAGCCAGGAGCCCAGCGACGGCACGGACCCGATGGCGCTGGCCCTTGAGGCCATCTCCGAGGAGACCGACACGCTGTTCGTTGTCGCCGCAGGCAACCTCGGGCGGGTCGGTGGCATCGGCTCGCCCGCCGCTGCGGAGGCCGCCCTCACGGTCGGTGCCGTCGACGGCAACGACCTGCGCGCCGGCTTCCAGGACATGGGCCCACGCCTGGGCGATGCCCTGGTCAAGCCGGACCTCACGGCCCCCGGTGTCGACGTGCTGGCGGCCCGCTCCCAGGACAGCGCCGGTGAGGGTTGGTACACCTCGATGAACGGCACGTCCATGGCAACCCCCCACGTGGCCGGCGCCGCGGCGATCGTGCTGCAGCAGTTCCCGGACCTGGGTGCTCCGCAGCTCAAGGAGACACTGATGTCCTCCGCGGTGGCTCTGGAGGGCGAGGGCCCGTTCCAGGTCGGCGCGGGCCGGGTCGACGTCCCGGCTGCGCTGGATGCCCAGGTCACTGCCACCGGATCGGTGTCCTTCGGCTACTTCGACTGGCCCCACGAGGGTGACGAGCCCGTCACGCGGGAGATCACCTACACCAACACCGGTGACGAGGACGCGACCCTGGGCCTGCGCGCGGACGGCAGTGACGCCACCGGGGGCGACCTGCCCGCGGGTGTCCTGGAGCTCTCCACCACCGAGGTCACCGTCCCGGCCGGAGGCCAGGCGAGCATCGAGGCCACGGTCGACCCGGAGCTTGTCACTTCCGGCACCACCTTCTCCGGGTATGTCGTCGCCTCCGCCGGTGAGGAGGACGTCGTGCGCACGGGCTGGGGCGTCGTCAAGGAGGAGGAGCGCTATGACCTGACGTTGCGCGCCACCGACCTCGACGGCTCGCCCGGGACGGCCTACGTGATCCTGCAGGGCCGCGACACGGAATGGCCCTCGCAGATCGAGGTCCAGGGTGAGACCACCCTGCGTCTGCCGTCCGGCACCTACGCGGCGATGTCCTTCCTGGATGTCAGTGCCGCCCCGGACGAGCCCGGTGTCGCCCTCGTGGGTGACCCGCAGGTCGAGCTGACCGGTGACACAGTCCTCGAGCTGGATGCCCGCAATGCCTCCGAGATCACCGTCGACGTCCCCGAGGACGGCGTGGAGCCCGAGCACCTCCGTATGGAGTTCAGCATTGATGCCGGCACCACCCCGCTCGTGGGGTCCTACGACATCCCGACCTACGTCGACCACCTCTACGCCCAGCCGATGGAGGGCATCACCGACGGGGACTTCGAGTACCTCACCCGCTGGCGCCTGCGGACGCCGTTCATCAGCGTGACTGAGGGTGATCAGGCCCTCGATGTCACCGGCCTGGGCGGTAGTGCCCTCCCCACCGAGGAGACGACTCTCGATGCCGTGTATGCGGGCACCGGGACCGCGAGCGAGCTGGAGGAGGTCGACGCCGGGGGCAAGGCGGTGGTCATCACCCGGGACCAGTCACTGGACCCGGTGGAGATCGCCGCCGGCGTCGAGGCGGCCGGCGCCGCTGCGCTGGTGATCGTCAACGACGAGCCGGGCGAGTTCGCGGTCTCCGTGGGCTGGGACCCGACCCTGTCGATCCCCGCTGCGGGGATCAGCGGCGTCGAGGGCGAGGGCCTGATCTCGCGCATCATCGAGGGCGGTGTCCAGCTGACCGTCGGCGGTGGCGCGGACAGCCCGGTCCTCTACGACCTGGTGGACCCCCATGTGGGCAGGATCCCCGCGGACCTGGCCTACGCCCCGACCGAGGACGACCTCGCGCGGATCGACTCGGAATACCACGGTGCCCAGGAGCGCGACGCGGGTGAGTTCCGCTACGACTTCCGGCCGCACACCTTCGCTGGTGTCGGGTTCCCCCAGGTCATGAACACATCCTTCGAGCGCACCGAGTGGGTCTCGGCCCAGGAGGGCACCTCGTGGTACCAGGACGTGACGATCACTGAGGGCCAGTGGAACGAGCGGGGCATCAGGCAGGGATATGAGCCGGGCAGCAGCACCACCGAGTCCTGGTTCGCCGCCGTCGTCCAGCCCCGGCTGGGCGAGGGCTACTGGACCCCCAACCGGCAGGGCGACATGCTGCAGGTGAACCTGCCCAGCTGGGCCGGCGACGAGCCCACCCATACGGGCGGGATGGGCGACTACACCGGTGATGACGATCAGACGATCCGCTGGTATCAGGGCGACACGCTCCTGGCGGAGTCCGTGGGGTGGCAGAGCTCCTGGATCGAGGGCGCCTCGAACGAGCGCACGCAGTACCGCGTCACCAACGACGTGGGGCGCGCCGCGTCGTGGGGCACCAGCCCCTCGAGCAGCACGGAGTGGACGTTCTGGACCGAGTTCCCCGAGGACTGGAGCACGCTCCTGCCCTTCGTGCAGGTCGACTTCGTGGTCGAGACGGACCTGACGGGCACCACGGTGTCGGCCCCGCACGACACCATCGGGCTGACCGCCTGGCAGCTGCCAGACACTGCCCTGGCCGGAGAGATCACCGAGGGCACACTGGAGATCTCCTACGACCAGGGAGCCACCTGGACCGAGCTCGAGCTCACCGGAGAGGCTGGTGACTGGGCAGCTGAGGTCACCTACCCCGAGGGCGTCGAGACGGCATCCCTGCGGGCCACCGCGGTGGACTCCGAGGGCAACTCGGTGAGCCAGGAGGTCGTCGATGCCTATCTGATCCCCGAGTTCGAGCCGGAGCCCGAGCCCGGGCCGGTGGAGATCGAGCGGGTCGCCGGTGAGAACCGGTACGAGACAGCGGCGCTCATCGCCGGGGAGTACCCCGACGGTGTCAACACGGTCTACATCATGACCGGTCAGACCTTCGCCGACGCACTGACCGGTGCCGCCCCGGCCAGCGAGGGACGCATCCCCGGCACGGTGAACATGTTCACCGCCGACGGGTCCCCGGCGCCGGCCCTACTGGTCAAGGCCGACCAGGTGCCGTCCGCGACCCGTGCCGCACTGGAGGCGATCGACCCCGACCACCTGGTCATCCTCGGTGGCGAGGAGGCGATCTCGGCTGACGTCGAGGACGAGCTCGCGACCTGGGGCGAGGTCGACCGCGTGGCCGGGCAGGACCGCTACGAGACGGCCACGCTGCTCTCGCAGATGTATCCGACCGGTCTGGACCGGGTCTATGTCGCCAGTGGTGAGGACGACTCCTTCGCCGACTCGCTGGCCGGCTCAGCACTGGCCGGGCACGAGGGTGTGCCGGTCCTGCTCACCCAGAGCGATCATGTGCCTGCGACGCTCGCACAGGCGCTGGATCGCCTGGATGCCGGTGAGGTCGTGGTCCTGGGCGGCCCGCTCGCGGTCACCGACGAGGTCATGGACCAACTCGGTGCGGAGCGCCGGCTCGCTGGCGAGGACCGCTACGACACCGCAGCGGTGATCTCGGCGCAGCACCCGGCCGAGGCGCAGGGCACCTTCGTCGCGACGGGCGAGTTGTGGCCGGACGCCCTCACCGGGTCTGCACTGGCCGCCCACCGGGGTGTCCCGGTGAACCTGACCAAGAGCGCCCACCTGCCGAACGTCACTGCCGACGAGCTCGAGCGGCTGACCCCCGGCAGCGTCACGGTCCTCGGCGGTCCGATCGCGGTCGCCGAGCAGGTGATCGAGGAGATCACCGGGCTGCTCAACGGCGAGTAACTCGCCGGACCTGATCGGCCGTGAGGCTGCTCTGACGGCGACAGGAGGTCCCGTCCCCGCACCCGGGGGCGGGACCTCCTGCACATAACGAAGGGGTAACGACCCCGCCCCGGGGGCCTGTACTGCCCTACGCTGCAAAGACGTCCGACCCCTGGGACGCCCCACCGTGAGGGAGCAACCATGTCCGAACAGACCTATCAGCTGATCGCGATCGGGGTGTACTTCGCCCTCATGCTCGGCATCGGCTTCTACGCCTACCGACAGACGAGCGACCTCGGCGACTACATGCTGGCCGGGCGCAATCTCCCACCGGGTGTCGCCGCCCTCTCCGCCGGAGCCTCGGACATGTCCGGCTGGCTGCTGATGGGCCTGCCCGGCGCCATCTATGCCACCGGCCTGGTGGAGGCGTGGATCGCCATCGGCCTGACGGTCGGTGCCTACCTGAACTGGAAGTTCGTCGCTCCGAGACTGCGCTCCTACACCGAGGTCTCCAACAACTCCATCACCGTGCCGAGCTTCCTGGAGAACAGGTTCAAGGACCACAGCCACGCCCTGCGACTCACGGCCGGCATCATCATCCTGGTCTTCTTCACGTTCTATGTCTCCTCCGGCATGGTCGCCGGTGGCGTGTTCTTCGAGTCCTCCTTCAACAGCAACTATCTGACGGGCATGCTGCTCGTCGCGGGGGTCACCCTCCTCTACACCCTGTTCGGCGGATTCCTCGGGGCATCGCTCACCGACGTGGCCCAGGGCCTGCTGATGCTGGCAGCACTGATCCTCGTGCCGATCGTCACGATCTTCTCGATGGGTGGCTTCGGCGAGGTCTTCTCCAGCATCGACGCGGCCGACGCGGCGTTCAACGCCACGGTCAGCGACCCCGCCGACGAGCTCAACCGCACCTCGCTGCTGTTCGGCGGCACCCTGCTGGGCATCATCTCGGCTGCTGCGTGGGGTCTGGGATATTTTGGCCAGCCGCACATCATCGTGCGGTTCATGGCGCTGCGCTCGGCCGCGGACGCGAAGGCCGGACGCCGCATCGGCATCAGCTGGATGGTGCTGGTCGCCTGTGGTGCCATCGTCACCGGCCTGATCGGTGTCGGCTACTTCTACACCTCTGGTGAGGAGCTGGCCAACCCCGAGACCGTCTTCCTGCGGCTGTCCCAGATCATGTTCCATCCGATCATTGCCGGGTTCGTGCTGGCCGCGGTGCTCGCCGCCATCATGTCGACCCTGTCGTCCCAGCTGATCGTGTGCTCCTCGGCACTGGTCGAGGACATCTGGAAGATCTTCGGCAAGGAGGCGACCGCCGCCCAGCAGGTCATGCTCGGCCGGCTCGGGGTGCTCGCCGTCGCGGTCATCGCCGGGTTGTTGGCAATCGACCCACAGTCCAACATCCTGGGGTTGGTCGGGTTCGCCTGGGCCGGCTTCGGGGCCGCGTTCGGGCCGGTCATCCTGTTGTCGCTGTTCTGGCGCCGGCTCACCTCGATGGGTGCCCTGTGCGGCATGATCTCCGGTGCCGTGGTGGTCGGCGTCTGGGGCAACGTCGACGTCCTGAGCGACTTCCTCTACGAGATCGTGCCGGGCTTCGTCGCGTGCCTGGCGGTTGCCTACGTCGTCTCCCTGATGGGTCCCCGCCCGGCCGCGGACGAGGCCATCCAGGCCGAGTTCGACGAGATGTCGAAGTGGGCGGACACGCTGAAGGTCTGACCCGGCCCGCCCGGCCGACCCACGCTCGAGGGGGTCGGCCAGGGGCAGGTGCGCGACGGCATACGGGATGATGGGTCGTGATGACCACTTCCAGCACCCTCACCGACCTGCTGCCCCCCGGGGGCACCCACCCCGACCCGGATGCGCTCTACGAGAGTTTCGCGGGGTGGGCGCAGGAGCGGGGGACCGCCCTCTATCCGCACCAGGAGGAGGCGGTCATCGAGCTGCTCTCCGGGGCGAATGTCATCCTCGCCACGCCGACCGGCTCGGGCAAGAGCCTGGTCGCCACGGCGGCGCACTTCCAGGCGCTCGCCGAGGACCGGGTGAGCTTCTACACCGCACCGATCAAGGCGCTGGTCAGCGAGAAGTTCTTCGCCCTCTGCCAGATCTTCGGCGCCGACAACGTCGGGATGCTCACCGGCGACGCGGCCGTCAACGCGGACGCTCCGATCATCTGCTGCACCGCCGAGATCCTCGCCAACATCGCTCTGCGAGAGGGTGACCAGGCCGATGTCGGGCTGGTCATCATGGACGAGTTCCACTTCTATGCCGAGCCGGACCGCGGCTGGGCCTGGCAGGTGCCGCTCCTGGAGTTTCCCAACGCTCAGTTCCTGCTGATGTCGGCCACGCTCGGTGACGTGACCCGGTTCGTCGACGACATCTCGCGGCGCACCGGTCGCGAGACCGCGCTCGTTGACGACGCCGAGCGGCCCGTGCCGCTGAGCTTCAGCTGGGCGATCACGCCGATCACCGAGACCATCACCGAGCTGCTCGAGACGCACCAGGCGCCGGTCTATATCGTCCACTTCACCCAGAAGGACGCCCTCGATCGCGCCCAGTCGCTGATGTCGCTGAAGATCGCCACGCGCGAGGAGAAGGACAAGATCGCCGAGCGGATCGGGGCCTTCCGATTCACGGCCGGCTTTGGGCGGACCCTGTCCAAACTGGTGCGCAACGGCATCGGGGTGCACCACGCCGGGATGCTCCCGCGCTATCGACGCCTCGTCGAGCAGCTCGCCCAGGACGGTCTGCTCAAGGTGATCTGTGGCACCGACACCCTCGGGGTCGGCATCAACGTGCCGATCCGCACCGTCCTGTTCACCGGCCTGACCAAGTTTGACGGGACCCGCCAGCGGGTCCTGCGCACCCGCGAGTTCCACCAGATCGCCGGTCGGGCGGGCCGAGCCGGCTTCGACACCAGCGGCTATGTCGTGGTGCAGGCACCGGAGCACCACATCGACAACCTGCGTGCTCTGGCCAAGGCCGGTGACGACCCGAAGAAGCAGCGCAAGGTGCAGCGCAAGAAGCCGCCGGAGGGTTTCGTCAGCTGGACCGAGGAGACCTACGACAAGCTCATGAACGGCGAGCCTGAGTCGCTCGTCTCGCGCATGCGCGTCGACCACTCGATGATCCTCAACGTGGTTGCCAGACAAGGGGACCCGTTCGTCAACCTGCGCAGGCTGCTGCGCGACAATCACGAGGACCCCCGCAACCAGGCCCGGTTGTCCCGCAAGGCGATCGTGCTGGCTCGCAGCCTGCTCGACAGCGGTGTGCTGGAACGACTTCCGGAGCCGCAGGACAGTGGCCGGCAGGTCATTCTCTCGGCCGGCGTGCAGGAGAACTTTGCCCTCAACCAACCCCTGGCCCCCTTTGCTGTCGCCGCCCTGGACGTGCTGGAGAAGGAGGATCCGGCATACGCCCTGGATGTTGTCTCGGTGATCGAGGCCGTCCTAGAGAACCCGCGTCAGGTGCTCTATGCCCAGCAGTCCAAGGCCAAGGGCGAGGCCATCGCGGAGATGAAGGCCGACGGCATCGAGTATGAGCAGCGGATGGAGGCCCTGGAGGACGTCACCTGGCCGATGCCCCTGGTCGAGCTGCTCGAGGGGACCCTGGAGATCTATCGCCAGTCGCACCCGTGGGTCAGCGAGGACGCGCTCAGCCCCAAGACCGTCGTGCGGGACATGTATGAACGGGCGATGAGCTTCACCGAGTTCGTCGGTTTCTATCAGCTCACCCGATCCGAGGGGATTGTGCTGCGCTATCTCACCGACGCCTATCGCACGCTGCGCAACACCGTGCCGGACAGCGCCAAGACCGAGGAGCTGGAGGACCTGATCCACTGGCTCGGGGAGACCATCCGCCAGACCGACTCCAGCCTGCTCGATGAGTGGGAGGCGCTCACCGACCCCGACCAGGTTGCTGCTGCGGCGGCTCGGGTCGCTGCCGGTGTCCCGCTCGCACCGAGCCGTCCGATCACCGGCAACGAGCGGGCCTTCCGCGTCATGGTCCGCAACGCGATCTTCCGACGGGTCGAGCTGGCCGCGCGGGACGTCTTCATCGACCTCGCGGAGCTGGAGCGGGCCGTCGCCGAGCTCACCGAGCCGCCCCGTGAGCCGCTGATGAGCGCCGACGACTGGGACCGTGCCCTCGAGGCCTATTGGGACGAGCACGACGAGATCGGACTCGGTCCGGACGCCCGCGGCCCGGCGATGCTGTCCATCACGCCCGAGCGGGGGCCGCAGCCGGGCGTGCGCGAGGTCCCGGGTGTCGCCACGAGTGGACCCGAGGAAGTCCGGTTGTGGCAGGTGCGGCAGACCCTCGCCGACCCGGACGGCAACAACGACTGGATCATTGAGGCGGTCTGCGACCTGGACGCCTCCGACGAGGTGGGCGAGCCGGTGCTGCTCGCGTCGGCCATGCGCCGACTCTGAGTCAGCGGCTGGTCACGCGTCGCGGCGATCGGCCAGGGACGCCAGCACCTCGCGCCACCCGCGCACGGGGTTCGTGGTGTCGACGGAGGCCGTGGCGAACTCGTGCACGAGCGTGACCAGGGTGCCGCCGTCATCCTCGGCAAATGTCACCGTCACGATGTCCTCCGGTGCTGCGGGGCCGGGTGATTCCCAGCGCCAGGTCATCACGATGCGCGCGGCCTCGACCAGCTCGCGGTAGGTCCCGGTGGCGCCGAGCCCCGTCTCCCCCGAGCGGATCGCGAAACTGCCGCCGACCTGCGGGTCGACCGCATAGGTCGTGTCCATCCCGGGCCACCACCAGGTGGACAGCAGCTCGGGACTGAGCCACGCGGCATACGCCTGCCCGGGGTCGGCGGGCACCAGCTGGGTGAGGGTGATCGATGACTGCGGCAGCCGCTGGAGGTTGCCCAGCACATACTCCCAGCCCTGGCGGTAGGACTCGACCCCGTCCGGGTCGGCCACCAGGTGGGTCACCGTGACCAGAGTGCCGCCGCCCTGCTCGGTGAGGTCAACGCGCACCGACTCCTCCGGGCCCGCGGTGTCCCCATCCAGCCAGGTCCAGGTGAGCTCCAGGAGCGTGGGTGCCTCGAGTCGGGTGAACGTCCCCCTGACCCCTATGCCGGCGCCCTGCGACTCGACGAGGTAACTGCCCCCGACTCGGCCGTCCACCGCGTACGTGGTGTCGCCGATCTTGACCCACCACCACCGGGACATGCCCTCGGGAGTCAGCCATGCGGCATACACCTCGTGGGGCTGGGCCGGGACGTGTTGGGTGATCACGAGTTCCTGCGTCATGGCGTCTCCTTGGGTGGGGTCGGGGAGGGCTCCGGCGCAAAGGAATTGGCCAGGTTGCCCAGTTGTGCGGCCCAGAAGGTGCGCGTGCGGTGCAGCCAGTCCTCGGCGGACTGCAGGGGTGCGCGCTGCAGGTGCACCGTGACCGTCCGCCCCGCCTTGGTGCGGCTCACCAGCCCGGCGGACTCGAGGACGGCGAGGTGTTTGAGGGTGCCCGGCAGTGAGATCGGCAGCTGGGCAGCGAGCTCGGACACGGTGCGGTCGCGTTGCGCGAGGAGGTCGACGATGAGTGCCCGCCGCGGGTCGCCGAGCGCCGCGAAGACGGTCGTGTCGACCTGTTGGTTAACCATATGGTTAACGGTATGCCGAGGGGGCGGCTCCGCGCAAGGGGTGGGCTTGTGCGTCAGGTCGGTGAGGCGTCGAGCTCGGTCAGCTGCCCCTGCTCCATGCGCCACCGGCGGGTCGCGCGGACGGTGTCCAGCATCCGGCGGTCGTGCGTCACCAGCAGCAGCGTGCCGTCAAAGGACTCGACCGCCTGCTCCAGCTGCTCGATGGCCGGCAGGTCGAGGTGGTTTGTTGGCTCGTCGAGGACCAGCAGGTTGACGCCGCGGGCCTGCAGGAGGGCCAGGGTGGCGCGGGTCCGCTCACCGGGGGACAGCGAGTCCGCCGACCGCGTGGCGTGCTCGCCGCCCAGCCCGAACTTGGCGAGCAGGGTGCGCACGTCGGCCTCGGACAAGTCCGGCACCAGCCTGCCGAACGCCCGCGGCAGCGGGTCGGGCACCTCGAAGAGTGTCCGGGCCTGGTCCACCTCGCCGATCTCGACGCCCGACCCCAGGGACGCGCGACCTCCGGCCGGTGGCGTGCGGCCGAGGAGGAGCCCCAGCAGCGTGGTCTTGCCGGAGCCGTTGGCGCCGGTGATCACGATCCGGTCGCCGGCATCGACCTGCGCCGTGACCGGCCCGAGCGTGAAGTCACCGTGGTGCACGGTCGCCGCGTCGAGGGTGGCCACCACCGTGCCCGACCGCGGAGCCTGGGCGATCGACAGCTGCAGCTGCCACTCCTTGCGGGGCTCCTCGACGACCTCCAGTCGCTCGATGGCGCGCTCGCTCTGGCTGACCTTCGCCGCCTGCTTCTCCGAGCGCGCGGCCTTGGCTGCGATGATCGACTTGTCGCTGTCGCGCGCCTTCTTGCGGGCGTTGCGCACGCCCTTGTCCACCCACTGTTTCTGCATCTGGGCGCGCTGTTGCAGGGCCCCCAGCCGGTCGGCATACGCGTCATAGGCCCCTCGTGCGCGGCTGCGCGCGATCGCCCGCTCCGCCAGGAAGGCCTCGTAGCCTCCGTCGAAGACGCTGATCTGCCGCTGGGCCAGGTCGAGCTCGATGATGCCGGTGACGCACCGCGCCAGGAACTCGCGGTCGTGACTGACGATCACCAACGGCGAGCGGGACTGGTGCACAAAGGTCTCCAGCCGCTCGAGGCCAGCCAGGTCGAGGTCGTTGGTCGGCTCGTCGAGCAGCACGACGTCATAACGCTGCAGGAGCAGCGCGAGCAGGCCGACCCGCGCAGCCTCACCGCCGGACAGCGTCGTCAGGTGTGCGTCGAGTGGCACCTGCAGTCCGAGGTCGGCTGCCGCTGCGGGCAGGCGGTCATCGAGGTCGCCGCCGCCCAGGGCGAGCCAGCGGTCGAGCGCGGCGGTGTAACGGTCCGCGACGCTGGGCCCGCCCGCGGCGGAGCCGGGGTCGGACGCCATCGCCTCGGCGGCGGACTCCATCTCGGTTGCCGCTGCAGCCACGCCCGTGCGGCGGTGCACGAAGGTGCGGACGTCCTCGCCGGCGAGCCGCTCGGGCTCCTGCGCGAGATGGCCGACGGTGGCGTCGGGCGGGGACAGGATCGTGCGGCCACTCATCTCTGCCGACCCCGGCTGCCCGGCGAGGGCCGCCAGGAGCGTCGACTTGCCGGCTCCGTTGGCTCCGACGAGCCCCCAGACATCACCGGGTGCAATCGTGACGGACAGGTCCGTGAACAGTTGTCGGGCGCCGTGGGCTGCGCCGACGTCGACGACCTGCAGGGTGGCCGGCACGAGGGCTCCTGATCTGTGGGTGGGCGGTGCGACGAGGCGCCGGAGAGGATGGACGCAGGATACGGTCCTGGTCTGGGGACGCTGTGACACCTGGCCAACTCGGCTGTCCCTCAGGGGAACCCGTCCTCGGGGGCTGCCCCACGGCATACGGTTGGTGGGGTGACTCAGCCCGCGACCAGGGTGCGGGCGAGCGCACTGTGCTCGGCGATCAGGGCTGGCACGTCCAGGTCCGCGATGGCGCCATCGATGACCCGCCATGCCCCGCCGACCATCACCCGGTCGGCCCGGTGCGCCCCGCACAGCAGCAGCGCGGCGAGGGGGTCATGGCTGCCGGAGAACTGCAGGCCGTCGAGCCGGAACATGGCCAGGTCCGCCTGCTGGCCGACGGCCAGGTCACCCACGTCACTGCGGCCCAGCGCCCGTGCCGAGCCCCTGGTGGCCCAGGTCAGGGCCCGCTCGGTGGTGACCTGTTCCGCGCCATAGCGCAGGCGCTGCAGATACATCGCCTGGCGCACCTCGAGGATCATGTTGGAGGCATCGTTGGAGGCCGAGCCGTCCACGCCGAGTCCCACGGGAGCGCCGGCGGCCTCGAGCTCCACGGCTCGGCAGATCCCGGAGGCAAGACGCATGTTGGAGGTTGGGCAGTGGGTCACCGCCGTGCCGGCCGCTCCGAGGCGGGCCACCTCCTCGTCGTTGAAGTGGATCCCGTGACCCAGCCAGGTCCGGTCGCTGAGCCAGCCCACCGAGTCCAGATAGTCGACCGTGCGCAGCCCGAAGCGCTCCAGGCAGAAGTCCTCCTCATCGATCGTCTCGGCGAGGTGGGTGTGCAGGCGCACGTCGTTGGTGGCAGCCAGTTGGGCCGTCTCGGACATGATCGAGGTGGTCACCGAGAAGGGGGAGCACGGGGCCAACGCGATCTGGATCATCGCTCCGGCTCCCCGCTCGTGATAGGTGTCGATGAGGCGCTGACAGTCGGCGAGGATGACGTCCGGGTCCTGCACGGTGGACTGTGGGGGGAGCCCGCCATCGGCCTCGCCAAGGGTCATCGATCCACGGGTGAGGGTGGCGCGCATCCCCAGTGAGCGGGCCGCCTCGACCTGGATGTCGATCGAGTCCTCCATCCCGTCGGGGAACAGGTAGTGGTGGTCGGCGGCCGTGGTGCATCCGGAGAGCAGCAGCTCGGCCATCGCGACCTTCGTCGCGAGCTCCAGCGCGCGAGGAGTGAGTCGAGCCCACACGGGATAGAGGTTCACCAGCCACGGGAACAGGGGCACGTTGACGACGGGGGCCCAGGCCCTGGTGAGGGTTTGGTAGAAGTGGTGGTGGGTGTTGATGAGCCCGGGGATGACCACGTGCTCGGAGGCGTCGAGCGTCGCGTCCGGGGTCGTGCCGGGCCGGGCGCCGGTGGGCACGAGCTCCAGGACGGTGCCGGTGTCAGTGTCGACGACGACGCCGCCGGCAGCGCCGCCGTCGAGGTCGGCTGCTGTGCCGGTGAAGATGGCCTGCGGGTGGGAGAGCCAGAGAGAAGCCACGAGAGCGCCTTTCGTCCTGCGAAACGTCGGCGGTCACCGGGGCAGCGACCAGGCCGCCAGCTCAGTGAGGTCCTGTCTGCTGATCCAGGAGCCTGTCGCGCAGTCCGCGGACGGATGCGACAGGTGGCAGGAACCGTAGCACCGCGGTGCGGGCCGTGGCCATGGTTGACGGCGATCGGTTGACGGCGATGGTTGACGGCGATCTGTCGCTGGTGCAACGATGGTTCGAGATCCCATCATGAGGAATATGAATTTCGCCAGATGGAATCAAGTCACTGATTGCCCTCGACGAAGGAGTCCCTATGAGTGTCGTGTCCGGAGTTGAGATCACCGGTGACCTCCCCGACCGTGCCGAACGGGTGCTGACCGCGGCCGCGCTGGAACTGATCGCCAACCTGCACCGCCAGCTCGGTGCCCGTCGTCTGGAGCTCCTGGCCGCGCGCGCAGACCGGGTTCGCGCTCTCGAGGCGGGCGGCACGCTCGACTTCCTGCCGGAGACCGCCCACATCCGGGCCGACGAGTCCTGGCGAGTGGCCCCACCTGCCCCTGGTCTGCTGGACCGTCGGGTGGAGATCACTGGCCCCACGGACCAGAAGATGACGATCAACGCCCTGAACTCTGGCGCCAAGGTGTGGTTGGCCGATCAGGAGGATGCCAACACGCCGCACTGGGCATCCGTGATCGGCGGTCAGCTCAACCTGCTGGACGCGATCGAGCGCACCATCGACTACACGGCCGAGACCGGCAAGTCCTATGCCCTCAAACCGGATGACGAGCTGGCCACGATCGTTGTGCGCCCACGCGGCTGGCACCTGCCGGAGAAGCACATCACGGTCGATGGCGAGATCGTGTCCGGATCGTTGGTGGACTTTGCGCTCTATCTGGCGACGGCCGGGCTGCGGCAGATCGACAAGGGCCTCGGGCCCTACTTCTATCTGCCCAAGATGGAGTCGCACCTCGAGGCGCGTCTGTGGAATGACGCGTTCGTCATCGCCCAGGACGCACTGGGCATCCCCCAGGGGACCATCCGCGCCACCGTGCTCATCGAGACCTATCCCGCGGCGTTTGAGATGGAGGAGATCCTCTATGAGCTCCGCGAGCACTCGGCCGGTCTGAATGCCGGGCGCTGGGACTACATGTTCTCGGTCATCAAGTCGTTCCGGACGCGGGGTGCGGAGTTCCTGCTCCCTGACCGCAACTCGGTGACGATGACCGTGCCCTTCATGCAGGCCTACTCCGAGCTGTTGGTGCAGACCTGCCACCGGCGTGGGGCGCACGCCATCGGCGGGATGGCCGCCTTCATCCCCTCGCGCGACCCGGAGGTCAACGAGGCGGCGTTCGAGAAGGTCCGCGCGGACAAGGCGCGCGAGGTGAACCAGGGTTTTGATGGGTCGTGGGTGGCCCACCCCGGCATGGTGGAGCTGTGCGCGGAGGTCTTCACTGGTGTCCTCGGCGATGCTCCACACCAGATCGAGGTCACTCGGGACGACGTGGACGTCAGCGCGGCCGACCTGCTGAACGTTTCTGCGACACCGGGGGACGTCACGGAGCAGGGGCTGCGCTCAAACATCTCGGTGGGCATCCAGTATCTGCAGTCGTGGCTTGCCGGGGTGGGAGCAGTGGCGATCAATGACCTCATGGAGGATGCGGCCACTGCCGAGATCTCCCGATCCCAGGTGTGGCAGTGGTTGCACAACGACATCACCCTGGCTGACACCGGTGAGCGCGTCACCCGTGACCTGATTGACCGTCTCGTGACGGAGGAGGTCGCCGCGCTCGACGGTGATCCGGACGATTATGCGGAGGCGCGCCGGACCTTTCTGGACGTGGCTGTCGCCGACGACTACGCCGACTTCCTCACCCTGCCCGCCTACGAGCGCATGCCCTGACGATGCGGCCGCACATGCCCTTCGTGGCGAACCGCGCCCTGGGGTCGGCCCCGGAGGGCTGCTGCCCCCCGGAGTGCTTGACAGCCTCCGGGTCGGCTAGTAACTTGCGTTCAGCAAAAGTTGGATTCCGACATGTGGAAGTTCACCGAGAAGAATCAGGCACACAGCAATGACGCTTGCCGAGTTCAATGAGGCGCCGCACGAGCAGGCACTGGCCCAGTTGCGTGCCTGCGCGGACGTGGAGCGTTGGGCCGTGGCTGTGACGGAGGGGCGGCCCTACGGCAGCGTGGCGGAGGCGCTCGAGGCCGCCCGCACCGGCGCCAACCCCTGGACCGATGAGGAGATCGACGCGGCCCTCGCTCGCCACCCGAGGATCGGTGAGCGGGCCCACGGTCCCGGGGCCGACGCCTCCATGTCCCGCCGGGAGCAGTCCGGGCTGGACCCCGATGCCCAGGTGCAGGAGCGTCTGCGCGCGGGCAACGTGGCCTATGAGGAGCGGTTCGGGCACGTGTTCCTGATCCGGGCTGCTGGCCGGAGCGCCGACCAGATCCTCGCGGCCCTCGACGAGCGACTCACCCACACCCCCGAGACCGAGCGGCGCATTGCCGCAGAGCAGCTCCGCGAGATCGCTGTGCTGCGCCTGGAAGCCATCCTGGAGGGAACATCCTGATGTCCCACATCACCACCCACGTCCTCGACACTGCAGTCGGCCGCCCTGCCGCGGGTCTTGACGTGGTCCTGCAAGTCGAGTCCTCCGGGGAGCCGGCCGGGCCCCGGTGGGTTGAGGTTGCCACCGGCACCACCGACGCCGACGGCCGCATCACCGACCTGGGGCCGGATTCCCTGTCCGAGGGCACCTACCGACTCACCTTTGCCACCGCGGACTATTTCGATGCCCAGGGCGTCGACGCGTTCTATCCGGAGGTCACCGTGGCCTTCCGAGTGACCAGTGCCGATCAGCACTACCACGTGCCGGTGTTGCTGAGTCCATTCGCCTACTCCACCTACCGAGGGAGCTGACATGCCCACCACCAGCACGACCAGTGACATCGCCATCCTGGGCGAGAATCAGTATGGCAAGGCCGAGGTCCGACTGGTCCGCATCGAGCGGGAGACCCCGCGTCACGAGATCACCGACCTCAACGTGTCCTCGCAGTTGCGGGGCGACCTCGACGCCATCCACACCGAGGGTGACAACGCGCACTGTGTGGCCACCGACTCCCAGAAGAACACCGTCTACTCCCTGGCCCGAGACGGCGTCGGCACCCCGGAGGAGTTCGCGCTCCGACTGGGCGAGCACTTCACCTCCACCTACGGCTGGATCACTGGTGGGCGCTGGGAGATCGAGAAATACACCTGGGTGCGGATCCCCACCTCAGACGGCGAGCACGACCACTCGTTCGTGCGCGGTGGCACCGAGGTCCGCACCGCGGTCGTGCAGCGCGACGGGGACGAGGTCTTCGTCGTGGCCGGACTGCAGGACCTCACCGTGCTGAAGTCCACTGCGTCCGAGTTTGTCGGCTTCACCCGCGACTCCTACACCACCCTGCCGGAGGCGACGGACCGGATCCTGGCCACCGACGTGAAGGCGCGGTGGCGCTACACCCGCACGGACCTGGACTTCGACGCCGTCTTTGACGATGTCCGTCGCATCATGCTGGAACAGTTCGCCACGCAGCACTCATATGCGCTGCAGCAGACGCTCTATCAGATGGGGGTGGCGGTCCTGGAAGAACACCCAGAGATCGCCGAGCTCAAGTTCTCGATGCCCAACAAGCACCACTTCCTGGTCGATCTGAGCCCCTTCGGTCAGGACAACCCGAACGTCGTCTTCTTTGCAGCAGACCGCCCGTACGGGCTGATCGAGGCCACCGTCCAGCGCAAGGACGCACAGCCCGAACCGCGCGCCTGGGCCACGGTCACCGGCTTCTGCTGAGGGGCACTTCACAGGACCGCAACAAGCCCCCCGCCCGGGGCGCGAAGGACCACATCTCGGCAACGGCCCACCAGGGCCCCCCAACTCAAAGGTGAGTGTGAACGTCATGGCGGCAAGCGACTCCACCAGATCCACCAACCCCGCTCGGCCCGAGGACGAACGTCTGCCGATTGGCACGTCATTCGCCTATGGCCTCCAACACGTCCTGACCATGTATGGCGGCATCATCGCGGTGCCCCTCATCATTGGGGGCGCGGCCGGGGTGACGCCCGAGGAGATCGGGCTCCTGATCGCCTCCTGCCTGTTCATCGGTGGTTTGGCGACCATCCTGCAGTCCTTCGGCGTCCCCTTCTTCGGGTCTCAGTTGCCCCTTGTGCAGGGCGTCTCCTTCGCGGGTGTGGCCACCATGTTGGCGATCCTGGACAGCGGCGGCGGCCTGACCGACGTCTTCGGTGCCGTGATCGTCGCCTCGCTGATCGGACTGCTGATCGCGCCCTTCTTCGCTCAGATCATTCGATTCTTCCCACCGGTGGTGACCGGCGTGGTGATCACGACCATCGGCCTCACGCTGATGCCGGTCGCCGCTAACTGGGCGATGGGTGGCAACAACACCGCGGACGACTACGGCAGCATGGCCAACGTCGGACTGGCCGGGCTCACTCTCGCCATCGTGCTCGTGCTGTCCAAGGTGAACAGTGCCGCCATCTCCCGGCTGTCCATCCTGCTCGCCATCGTGCTGGGCACCATCGTGGCTGCGGTGCTCGGCATGGCGGACTTCTCGCAGGTGACCGAGGGCTCGTTGGTCGCCTTCCCGACGCCGTTCGCGTTCGGTTGGCCCACCTTCGACGTTGCGGCCATCGTGTCCATGTTCATCGTGATCATCGTGACGATGACGGAGACGACCGCGGACATTCTCGCCGTCGGTGAGATCGTCAAGACCAAGGTGAAGTCCCGCCGGATCGCGGACGGCCTCCGGGCGGACATGCTGTCCTCCGCGGTGGCTCCGGTGTTCAACTCGTTCCCACAGACGGCCTTTGCCCAGAACGTGGGCCTGGTCGCGATCACCGGTGTGAAGAGCCGGTTCGTGGTCTCCGCCGGTGGCGTGATCCTCGTGGTGCTCGGGCTGTTCCCTGTGGTCGGCCGACTCGTCGCGGCGATCCCGACCCCGGTGCTCGGTGGCGCTGGAGTGGTGCTGTTCGGCACAGTGGCTGCGGCGGGAATCCGCACCCTGGCGAAGGTCAAGTACGAGAACAACATGAACCTGATCATCGTGGCCGTGTCCCTGGGGTTCGGGCTCGTTCCCGTGGTCCAGCCGACCTTCTATGACGCGTTCCCGGACTGGTTCACGATCATCTTCCACTCCGGGATCAGCTCGGCCGCCCTCATGGCCGTGGTGTTGAACATCGTGTTCAACCACATCCAGGCGGGCAACACCGAGCAGTCCTCGGTGTTCGTGGAGGGCACCGAGCTGCGCCTGTTGAAGCGCGTCGAGCTCGAGGCGCTGCATGACGGCGACACGATGGTGGACGGCAAGCTCATCGACGCGGACGGTGAGGAGGTTCCCGTGGTCGACGATGGCGACTACGACGATGTGGTGCGCAAGGTCGAGGCCGGCGAGATCACGAGCCGGGACGAGCTCAAGAGGTCCTATGGAGCGAACGGTCAGGACTGATCCGGTCCTCAGATCAGACGAGTTCCTTGGCGAGCTCCGCCGCGGTCCGGTGCAGCACGGGCACAGCGGTCTCGGCGAAGTCGTGACCCACCCGGGCCGACGGGCCGGAGATGGACAGCGCCGTGGGCGTGGGTGCGCCCGGCACAGCGACGGCAAAGCAGCGCACGCCGAGCTCCTGCTCGCCGTCATCAACGGCATAGCCACGCTCGCGGACGGCAGCCAACTCGGCCAGCAGCAGGTCGGAGTCGGTCATCGTCTGTGGCGTGATGGCCGGCATCCCCACCCGCGCCACGATCTCCAGGACGGTGGCATCGGGGAGCTGGGCCAGGACCGCCTTGCCCACACCGGTGGCGTGGGTGTAGACGCGCCGGCCCACTTCGGTGAAGGTGCGCATGGAGTGCCGCGAGGCTGCCTGTGCCACGTAGACAGCCATGTCCCGGTCGATCATCGCCAGGTTTGCGGTCTCGCCGAGCTCGGCTGCCAGCGCCGTGAGATAGGGGCGGGCACCAGCTCCGAGCTGTCGTCCCGCGCTCTCGCCGAGCCTGATCAGGCGCGGCCCCAGGGTGTAGCGGCGGGACGGAAGTTGGCGCACATAGCCGCGGGAGAGCAGCGTGCGCATCAGGCGGTGGATCGTGGGCAACGGCAGGTTGGTGCTGGCAGCGAGCTCAGAGAGAGCCGACTCACCACCGGCGTCGGCCATCAACTCCAGCAACTCGATCGCGCGGTCCACCGACTGCACCTGATTGCTCGCCGGCTTGTCAGGCGGAGCCATCGATGGCGTCTTCGGCGTTGCCGGCGTGCTCACGTGCTGCCTCCTGTGAGGTGCGTTAGGGCGCTTCTGTGCCACGAGACAGAGGGCTTCCAACGGTCAACTTTATCATCTATGCTTCCGCTCAGTGAAAGCGCTAATCCGGATAGCGAGAGATGGGATCCCTGATGGCCCGGTCCAGAGACAGTGCGGGGCAGACTCTCTCCGCCGCCACGGCGCAGGCGATCGAGGACCTGCTCGCCGGACCGGATGCCGAGTCCGCCGAGCGCTATCCGGGAGACTCCGGAGCACGTCAACCGGTGCACACGGTCTATGTTCCGGGGGATCGCTACACCCAGGACCTGCCCGTCCGGTGGGGAGAGGCCGCGAAGGCGGCGCTTGAGGCGGCCGGTGGCATCGACCACCTGCTCGAGCTGCACGCCAGCGTTGGGTCCGCGCCCACGCTGGATGGCGAGGTCAGCTCTGCCTCCCGCGAGCGTGCCCTGATCGCCGAACTGGTCCTTGCCAAGCTCGACGCCGAGCCGATCGAGGACCTCCGGATCGACTTTGAGGACGGCTACGGCGACCGTGGCGACGAGGAGGACGGCCACGTCCGGGCCGCGGCCCGCGCCGTCGCTGCTGCCGCGGAGCAGGGGCAGTTGCCGCCGTTCATCGGGATCCGGTTCAAGTGCCTCGAGCCCCGCACCCGGGTCCGGGGACTGCGCACCCTGGCCCTGTTTCTGGGGGAGCTGGCCAGCGCCGGGCCGTTGCCCGACGGGCTCGTCCTCACCCTCCCAAAGGTCACCACGGTGGCTCAGGTGCAGGCGATGGTGCTGGCCTGCGCCGACCTGGAGACCCAGCTCGGACTGCCCGAGGGGCGGCTGCGGTTCGAGATCCAGGTGGAGACGCCGCAAGCCGTGCTCGGCGCAGACGGCACTGCCCTGATCGCGCCGATGCTGCACGCAGGGCAGGGGCGGGTCAGCGGGCTGCACTACGGCACCTATGACTACTCGGCCTCCCTCGGCATCGCCGCTGCGGATCAGAGCATGGAGCATCCCGCGGCCGATCACGCCAAGGCCGTGATGCAGCTCGCCGCCGCTGACACCGGCGTGCGCCTCAGCGATGGATCCACCAACGTGCTGCCGGTGGGGGACCCCGCGGGCGTGGATGCGGCGTGGGCCCTGCACGGTCGGCTGGTGGCACGTTCCCTGCACCGTGGCTATTACCAGGGCTGGGACCTGCACCCGGCGCAGTTGCCGAGCCGGTTCGCGGCCACCTATGCCTACTTCCGGGAGTCCGCGCCCGCCGCCGTGGCTCGCCTGGGCGCCTATCTCGGTCATCAGGAGGGCGCCGTCCTCGACGAACCAGCCACCGCCAAGGCACTCGCTGGGTTCGTGCTCCGAGGCCTGGACTGTGGAGCGCTGGCTCCCGCCGACCTCGACGGACTCGACCGGGCACAGTTGGCGCACCTGGCCCATCCCGGAGGAGCCGTATGACGTCAGGTCAGCCAGTGCACCACCTCGGCGGAGCGCTTCGGCACCGGTGGGATGGGTGGGCCCGGATGGAGGGTCGGAGGCTCCCTCATGGCTGAGCGTCATGACCTGGTGGTCTGCGCCGAGCGGGTGCTCGCCGAGGGAGTCTCGCGCGAGAGCGACGGCTTCGTCCCACTGGAGATTGGCATCCGCGACGGCGTGATCACCACGCTGGCCCCGTTGGGGGCAGGTCTCGCTGGCGCTCAGGTCCGCACCCTGGCCGCAGACGAGGTGCTGCTCCCGGGACTGGTGGACTCCCACGTGCACATCAACGAGCCGGGGCGCACCGACTGGGAGGGATTCGACTCCGCGACCCGCGCGGCCGCGGCCGGTGGGGTCACCACGGTCATCGACATGCCCCTGAACTCGATCCCGCCCACGGTCACCACCGCCGCGTTGGCGACGAAGATCGCCGCCAGTGACGGCATACGGCATGTGGACGTGGGCTTCTGGGGCGGAGCGGTGCCCGGCAACACCGCGGACCTGGCGCCGTTGCACGAGGCCGGCGTCTTCGGCTTCAAGTCCTTCCTGCTGCCCTCCGGCGTCGATGAGTTCCCCGCCCTGGACGCCGACGAGCTCGAGGTCGACCTGCACGAGCTCGCCGGCCTCGACGCGCTGATGGTCGTGCACGCGGAGGATGCCGAGGTGATCGAGCATGCCCCGCCCGCACACGGGCCGGACTACGCAGACTTCCTGGCCTCCCGCCCGCGTGCCGCAGAGAACCGCGCCATCGCCGTGGTGATCGAGGCGGCCCGGCGCACCGGTGCTCGGGTGCACATCCTGCACCTGAGCTCCTCGGATGCCCTGGGCCTCATCGCCGACGCCCGGCGCGACGGCGTGCACCTGAGCGTGGAGACCTGCCCGCACTACCTCACCCTCACAGCGGAGGACGTTCCGGCCGGAGCCACCACCTACAAGTGCTGTCCACCCATCCGGGAGCGTGCCAACCAGGACCTCCTGTGGGCGGCGCTCGCCGAGGGCACCATCGATGCTGTCGTGTCCGACCACTCGCCGTCCACCGCGGATCTCAAGCAGTTGGACACCGGCGACTTCGGGCAGGCGTGGGGCGGTGTGGCCTCGCTCCAGCTGGGGCTCCCGGTCATGTGGACGGCTGCCCGCGAGCGGGGCATCGGCCTCGACCAGGTGGTGCGCTGGCTGTCCGCTGGCCCCGCGCATGTTGCGGGCCTTGCGCGCAAGGGCAGGATCGCTGTGGGCGCGGATGCCGACCTGGTCGTCTTTGCACCGGAGCAGACGTTTGTGGTGGATCCGGCCACCCTGGAGCACAAGAACCACCTCACCGCCTACGCCGGCCGCACGCTCGCTGGGGTCGTGCGCACCACTGTGCTGCGCGGCACCGAGGTGGACTTCCGCACACCGCGAGGAGCACTGCTCCGGAGAGGACACGCATGACCAACCACCCAGACCGGCCCGAGGACTCCTCGGACACACCTGAGTTCCTCACCTATCCCGACCTGGCGTCCCGGGCCCTGGCCGGGTCCGTCGTCGCGGCCAATGACGAGCTGTTCGCCCAGCGGGAAAACCTGATCAGTGCGCACCAACCAGCGTTTGACCCGGCAGACTTCGGCCACAAGGGCAAGGTCTATGACGGGTGGGAGACCCGGCGTCGACGTGACGATGGCAATGACTGGGCCATCGTGCGACTCGGCGTGCCAGGCGTGGTCCATGGCCTGGTCGTGGACACGGCCTGGTTCCGTGGGAACTATCCGCCGTTCGTGTCGGTGGAGGCCGTCGCCATGGACGGCTATCCCAGCGTGCCCGAGCTGCTCGAGGCAGACTGGCACACGCTGCTGCCGCGCAGTGACGCCCGCGGAGACGCCCCGAACTACTACGCGGTGGACTCCGACCGACGCTGGACGCACGTGCGCCTGTCGATCTATCCCGACGGCGGTGTGGCCCGCTTCCGCGTGCACGGTGAGGCCGTCCCGGACCCAGACTTCCTGGTCGGCACCATCGACCTCGCCGCGGCCGAGAACGGCGGTCGTCTCGCCTTCGCGTCGGACGCCTTTTACTCCTCGCCAGCCGCAATCATCCTGCCGGGGCGTGCGCGGAACATGGGGGAGGGGTGGGAAAACGCCCGGCGTCGAGGCCCCGGGAACGACTACGCCATCTTCACGCTCGCCCACCGCGGCGCCATCAGGCACGTTGAGGTGGACACCAGTTACTACGTGGGCAACGCCCCCGGCTGGGTCCGGCTCAGTGCCGTCGATCTTCCCTCCGGCGCGGACCTGGACACCGGTGCTGACTCCGGGCCCGGGTGGACCGACCTGCTCGCCCGGACCGCCGTGCAGCCCGACACCCGGCACCGGTTTCTGGTGGACGCGGCGGTCCCGGCCACGCACCTGCGTCTGGACGTCTATCCAGATGGTGGCCTGAGCCGACTGCGTGCGTGGGGAGAGCTCTCAGCGGAGGACCTGGAGAGCGCCCGCCTGCGCTATGACCAGACACGGCCCTGAAAGGCTAGCCTCGCGGACGAGGTGCCAGTAGGTTTTCGGCATGTCGAACCTCTCCGCTCTGCTCGAAGGCTCAGCCGCCCAGTATCCGACCCGTGATGCCCTCGTGCTGGGGGACACCCGCCTCAGTTATGCGCAGGTGAATGGTGCCGCCAATCAGGTGGCGAACTACCTGGTCGCGCAGGGGATCGGCCCCGGGGACAAGGTGGCCCTGACCTGCCCGAACCTGCCGTTCTTTCCGATCGTCTACTACGGCATCCTCAAGGCTGGTGCAACCGTCGTCCCGCTCAACGTCCTGCTCAAGGCGCGGGAGGTGGCCTATCACCTGGCGGACTCGGACGCGCAGGCCTATTTTTGCTTCGAGGGCACCCCGGACCTGCCGATGGCTCAGGAGGGAGCGGCCGCCTTCGAGCAGACCCCGGGCTGTGAGCACCTCATCGTGATCACCGCAGACCCGGCCGCGCCGTCGCCGGTCGAGGGTGCGAGCACCCTGGGCGCCGCGATGACGGATCAGCTCCCGACCTTTGACACCCACCAGGCCTCCGACGACGACACGGCCGTCATCCTCTACACCTCGGGCACGACCGGCCAGCCCAAGGGCGCCGAGCTCACACACGCCAACATGACGTCCAATGCACTGGTCGGCAAGGCCCTCTTCAAAGCGGATGCGGAGAGCCCGGACACCTATCTGTGTGTTCTGCCGTTGTTCCACTCCTTCGGGCAGACCGTCATCCAGAACGGCGCCTTCGCCTTCGGGGGCACCGTCGTGCTGCTCCCGCGCTTCGAGGCGCAGGCGGCGCTCGGGCTCATGCTCAAGGAGCAGGTGACCTTCTTCGCCGGCGTCCCGACGATGTATTGGGCGCTGCTCGGCTCGCTCGACGACTCCGTCGATGTCGGCTCGATCGCCAAGAACCTGCGCGTCGCCGCGGCGGGCGGGTCAGCCCTGCCCGGTGAGGTGCACAAGGCGTTCGCCGAGCGGTTCGGTGTCACGATCCTGGAGGGCTACGGGCTCTCTGAGACCTCGCCGGTCGCCTCCTTCTCCGTCTTCGGCGAGGAACCGCGGGTCGGGTCGGTCGGAGTGCCGATCCCGGACGTGCAGATGCGCCTCATCAACTCCGACTGGTCCGAGGTGGACCGGTCCTCGGACCCGGACGCGGTGGGTGAGATCGCGATCAAGGGGCCGAACATCATGAAGGGTTACTACGACCGCCCTGAGGCAACCACGGAGGCCATCCACGATGGGTGGTTCCGCAGCGGGGACCTGGGCCGCAAGGACGCCGATGGTTACTACTTCATCGTCGACCGGTCCAAGGACATGATCATCCGCGGCGGCTACAACGTCTATCCGCGCGAGATCGAGGAGATTCTGATGACGCACCCGGCCGTCTCGCTGGCGGCAGTGATCGGCGTGCCGCACGAGAGCCTCGGCGAGGAGATCAAGGCGTTCGTAATCCCGGAGAAGGGCGCCCAGGTGACCAGCGAGGAGCTCGTGGCCTGGGGCAAGGAGCAGTTCGCCGCGTTCAAGTATCCGCGCCAGGTCGAGATCGTGCCGGACCTGCCGATGACCGCGACGGGCAAGATCCTCAAGCGCGAGCTCGACTGAGCGCTGGGTGCTGGCGCGGCGCCCGGCCGGCTCGCGCAGACCCGGCCGGCTCGCGCTGCACCGTCCTCCGGGTGCCGTCACCCGCATCGGGTGTGCACAGCAACAGGCAACGTGGACGCTGGCGGGCACGTGCGGCGCCGTGACCTGCACCGATGCGCACGGGTCTGTGACGTCGCCGGTCTGGGTGCTCGCTGCCGCCCAGGCGCTGGTCGGGGTGGGCGTGCGAGACCTCTATGAAGTTGCGGGACCGCGTACGAAACCTCTATGAAGTTTCGGGTGGGCGTACGAAACCTCTATGAAGTTTCGGGTGGGCGTGCGAGACCTTTATTAATTTCAGAGGAAGAGCGCGATGATCCAGTAGGTCACGGCGGCGACGATGCCGGCGCCGGGGAAGGTGAGCACCCACGCGCCGACGATGTTGCCGGCCACGCCCCAGCGCACGGCGGAGAGCCGGCGGGTCGCGCCGACGCCCATGATGGCCGAGGTGATCGTGTGGGTCGTCGAGATCGGTGCATGGAAGCCCATGCCCGCGATATAGAGCACCGAGGCGGCGACGCTCTCAGCGGCAAACCCCTGCGGTGGGTCGAGGTGGATGATCCGGCGTCCGAGGGTGCGCATGATCCGCCACCCGCCGGCATAGGTCCCTGCCGAGATGACCAGTGCTGAGCTGATCGTCACCCACAACGGGATGCTGTCGCCCTCGTGATAGCCGCCGACGACCAGCGCCAGGACCACGATGCCCATCGTCTTGGCGGCGTCCTGCAGGCCGTGACCCAGCGCCATCGCGGCGGCTGAGACCGTCTGCGCGTGGCGGAACCTGCGGGACATCTTGCCCGGGTGGCCGTGGCGGAAGATCCACAGGATCGCGGTCATCGCCAAGAATCCCAAGATCATGCCAGCGATCGGCGAGACGAGCATCGGGATGACGATCTTGAACAGGATGCCGTCCCAGAGCACGGAGGTGCCCGCAGCCAGTGAGGCCCCCGCCATGCCGCCGATGAGGGCGTGCGAGGACGACGATGGCAGGCCATACCACCAGGTCAGCAGGTTCCAGCCGATCGCGCCAACCAGGGCGGCAGCGACGATGGCCAGGCCGGTCATGCCCTGGGGTGGGTCGATGATGCCCGAGCCGACTGTCTGGGCGACCCCGGTGCCCAGGAAGGCGCCGATCAGGTTGAAGACCGCGGCCATGGCCAGCGCCACACGCGGGGTGAGTGCCCGGGTCGACACCGAGGTGGCGATCGCGTTGGCGGCATCGTGGAACCCGTTGGTGTAGTTGAATCCCATCGCCAGGAGGACGACAAGAACAACGGGAAGCAGTCCCTCCACCGGCTCAGGACTCCTTGGCTGCGATGCTCTCGACCGTGTTGGCCACGGTCTCGAAGGAGTCGGCCGCAGCCTCAAGCTCGTCGAAGAGTTCCTTGAACTTGATGATGTCCACGGCATCGCGGTCGCCGTCGAACAGCGCGGCGATCATCTGCCGATAGTTCCGGTCCGCCTCGTTCTCCAGGCTGTTGATCGCGATCCAGAACTCCTGCAGATCATGCATCTTCTCCAGCCCGGGCATGGCCTTCAGTGTCAGGTCGGCCATCTCGACCAGGACGTCCACCTGCGCGGTCACCGCCGCGGGGAGCTCGCCCACGCGATAGAGCACCATGATCTCGGCGCTCGCCTCGATGTGGTCGAGGCAGTCGTCCAGGCGGGCGGCCAGCCGATAGATGTCGTCGCGGTCGAACGGGGTGATGAACGAGCTGTTGACCGCCGACAGGATCGCGTGGGTCGCCTCGTCGCCCTCGTGCTCGATCTGCTTGAGCGCCTTGGCGGCGGCCGCCCACTCGCCCGGCGGCCCCTCGATGGTCGCCTTCAGCAGGTGAGCACCGTCCCGGATGTGGGTCGCCAGGTCAGCGAACTGGCCGTAGAAGCTCGTGTTCTGGGGAGTCAGCTTGAAGCGCACGGCCTGAATGCTACGGGACATCTGGTGGTTGGTTCAGCGTCACGTCACAGTCACCCTCTGTTCACTCGAGCAGGGCCCCGCCGTATGCCGAGGGGTGGCGCGGCGGACGGGCGCCTGACAGGCTCGGGTTGGCCCAGGTCCACGAGCGGGAGGTCCACCATGAGTGCAGCAGCCAAGACCACGAACGCACCCCTCGATGGCGCGCAGCTCGAGGCGATCGACACCTGGTGGCGGGCCTCCAACTATCTCGCCGTGGGACAGATCTATCTGATGGACAACGCGCTGCTGGAGCGGCCACTCGCGGAGCAGGACATCAAGCCCCGGCTGCTCGGTCACTGGGGCACCAGCCCGGGGCAGAACTTCCTCTATGCCCACCTGAATCACCAGATCATCGAGCGCGACCTGGACATGATCTACCTGTCCGGTCCCGGTCATGGCGGGCCGTCGCTGGTCGCGGCCGCCTGGCTCGAGGGGACCTACTCGGAGGTCTACTCCCACGTCGGCCCGGACGCCCGTGGGCTCAACGCGTTGTTCCGCCAGTTCTCCTTCCCCGGCGGCATCCCCAGCCACGTCGCGCCGGAGACACCGGGCTCGATCCACGAGGGTGGCGAGCTCGGTTATGTCCTCTCGCATGCCTACGGCGCCGTCTTTGACAATCCCGACCTGATCGCGGTCGCCGTGATCGGTGACGGGGAGGCGGAGACCGGGCCCCTGGCGACGGCCTGGCACAGCAACAAGTTCCTCAACCCCACCGTCGACGGGACGGTCCTGCCGATCCTGCACCTCAATGGTTACAAGATTGCCAACCCCACTGTGCTGGACCGGATTCCACAAGACGAGCTCGAGTCGTTGCTGGTCGGCTACGGCCACCGGCCCTACTTCTTTGAGGGCGGTTTCGACGATGAGGACCCCGCCGAGATCCACCAGCGCTTCGCCGCCCTCCTCGCCGAGGTGCTCGAGGAGATCGGGAGGATCAGGAGGGAGGCGAGCGACGGCATACGGGAAGGTCGCCCACGCTGGCCGATGATCGTCTTTCGCACGCCGAAGGGCTGGACCGGGCCGAAAGAGGTCGACGGTCTGCCGGTCGAGGGCACGTGGCGCAGCCACCAGGTGCCCATGGCCGCGGTGCGCGGCAATGCGGAATACACCCGGCTGCTCGAGGACTGGATGCGCAGCTATCGGCCCGAGGAGCTGTTCGGGCCGGATGGTCGCGTGGTGGAGACGATCGCGCGCAACAACCCCAGCGGCACCCGCCGGATGAGTGCCAACCCGCACGCCAACGGCGGCACCCTCACCCGTGACCTGGACCTGCCCGACTGGCGGGAGTGTGCCGTTGACGTGCCCAGTCCCGGCGGCGCCACCGCGGAGGCCACCCGGGTGCTGGGCGAGTGGGTGGCGCAGGTGCTGGACCACAACCGGGACAACTTCCGCATCTTCGGCCCCGATGAGACCCACTCCAACCGGCTGGGGGCCGCCGTGGAGGAGGGCGGCAAAACCTGGGTGGCCGAGGTCGTGGACACCGACGTCGACCTGTCGCGGACCGGCCGGGTGATGGAGGTGCTGTCCGAGCACCAGTGTCAGGGCTGGCTCGAGGGCTATCTGTTGACCGGGAGGCACGGCATCCTCAACAGCTATGAGGCGTTCGTGCACATCGTCGACTCGATGTTCAACCAGCACGCCAAGTGGCTGGACGCGACGCGTGACATCCCGTGGCGGGTGCCGATGCCGTCGCTGAACTATCTGCTCTCCTCCCACGTGTGGCGCCAGGACCACAACGGTTTCTCGCACCAGGATCCGGGCTTCCTCGACGTGGTGATGAACAAGACGGCCGACGTGATCCGGATCTATCTGCCCCCGGACGCCAACACGCTGCTGTCGACCTATGACCACGTGCTGCGCAGCAAGAACTACGTCAACGTCGTGGTCGCCGGCAAGCAGCCCGGACCGCAGTGGCTCTCGACGCAGGAGGCCGCGCTGCACTGTGCCCGAGGCATCGGCATCTGGGAGTGGGCCGGCTCGGAGGTGGCCGGCGACAAGCCCGATGTGGTGCTGGGCTGCGCTGGTGACATCCCCACCCTGGAGGCGGTTGCTGCGGCGAAGCTGCTCCGCGAGCACCTGCCCGAGCTGCGGGTGCGCGTCGTCAACGTCGTCGACCTGATGCGGCTGCAGGACGAGCGCGAGCACCCGCACGGCCTGAGCCACCGCGACTTCGACGCGCTGTTCACCACGGACCGGCCGGTGATCTTCGCCTTCCACGGCTATCCGGCCCTGGTGCACAAGCTGACCTATCGCCGCACCAACCATGCCAACATCCACGTGCGCGGGTTCAAGGAGGAGGGCACCACGACCACGCCCTTCGACATGTTGATGATGAACGACCTGGACCGCTATCGGTTGGTCTGTGACGTGATCGACCGGGTCCCCGGGCTGGCCGAGCGCGCCGCCGGGCTGCGTCAGCAGATGCAGGACAAGCGCGAGCTGGCCCGGACCCACACCCGCGAGCACGGCGAGGATCTGCCGGAGATCACACAGTGGGTGTTCAACGATGACGACAACACGCAGGGCTCGGGGGCGCCCGGCGCCGACACCGGCGGCGACAACGATTGATCAGGAGGGCTCGCCAGAACGGCTGATCAGCTCGCCAGAACGCCTGATCAGGACGACTCGCCAGAACGACTGATCAGGACGCCGCGCAGTCCCGGAGCAGCTCCACCGCGCGGCGTGCCGCCGGTGCGCCAGCCACGGTGTCGCGCACCAGGACCCGGATCTCGCGCACCGGGGTGGGGTCGACCAGGGGCATGGCCACCACGTCGCCCGGCAGCTGCCGACAGGCGAGCTCGGGCATGACGGTGATGCCCAGACCGTGACCCACGAAGGCGAGGGCGGTGTGGAAGTCGTGGGTGTCGACCGTGAACCGCGGAGAGAAACCGCAGGCGGCCGCCGCATCGATGGCCAGTGATCGGCAGGGTGCGCCGGGGATGTCGTTGTCCACCCAGGACTCGTCGGCAAGCTCGGCCATCGCGACCCGGTCGCGTCCGGCGAGCGGGTGGCCCGCCGGCACGACGAGGAGATAGGGGTCCTCGAGCAGGGTGTGGGCGGTGTGGCCCAGCGGCGGGAAGGGGTGCAGTCGGGCGACGGAGACGTCCAGGTCCGCCGCCGGGGTGTCCGCCGCAGGAGCCAACTCGGCGTGCTGCAGGACGAGACGCACGTCCGGGAACTCCTCCTGGAGGGCCGCCACGACGCGCGGCATCCAGGCCGCCCCCACCGACGCGAAATAGCGCATCACCAGGGTCCCGCTGCGTCCGGCCCGCAGGTCGTCCACGACGTCCTGCACGCCGGACAGCGCACCCAGCACCAGGTCACTCGCCGAGGCCAGGGTGCGGCCCGCAGCCGTCGGCTCGATCCCCCGCCCGACCCGGTCCACCAGGGTCAGCCCGGTCTCGCGGGAGAGCGCAGACAGGTGCTGGCTGACTGCGGAGGGTGTGTAGCCCAGCAGGGTCGCCGCACCGCTCACCGAGCCGGTGGAGACCACGGAGCGCAGGACCCTGAGACGGTGCGCGTCAAGCATCCCCCCACCATATAGCAACGCTTAACTCTTGTGAAGGAAGATTCGCTTGTGCTGATGTGTGTGGGAGGCACACCATGGTCGGTATGACCACGACTCAGCCTCGGCTCGGACCCCGCGCAGTTCGATCTCGTGCAGTTCGACCCCGAGCAGTTCGACCCCGTGCAGTTCGACCTCGTGCCGGTCTGCTGGCGGGTCTTGCGGTGGTCGTCACCATGGTGTTGTGGGCCTCGGCCTTCGTGGCCATCCGCTTCGTGGGGGAGGATCTCTCGCCCGGGCCCTTGGCGCTGATCCGGGTGCTGGTCGCGACGGCGGTGCTCACGCCGTTCGCGCTCCGGGCCGGGCTGCAGATCCCGCGCGGGCGTGCCTGGTGGTTGGTGGTGGCCTACGCCGTGCTCTGGATGGGCGTGTACTCCGTCGTGGTCAATGCCGCCGAGCAGCACCTGGATGCTGGCACCACCTCGATGCTGGTGAACATCGCCCCGATCCTGGTGACGGTGTGGGTGGGCCTCGTGCAGCAGGGTGGCTTCGCCCGGCCCCTCGTGATCGGACTCGTGGTGGCGTTCACGGGGGTCAGCGTGATCGCGCTGGGCAACGACGGGGCCGAGCGGGACGTGGTGGGCATCGCCCTCGCGGTGCTGGCCGCCGTGCTCTATGCAGCCGGGGTGCTGCTGCAGAAGGGCGCACTGCGCACGATCGACTCGCTCTCGGTCACCTGGTGGGGCACCGCGCTCGGTGCCGTGGCGCTGCTTCCCTTCCTGCCGACGGCGTGGGCGCAGGCTGGTGCGGCACCGACCTCGGTGCTGCTCAGCGCGCTCTATCTGGGGGTCTTCCCGACGGCATTGGCCTTCAGCCTGTGGGCCTATGCGCTGCGCAGGGTCGACGCGGCACGCCTGAGCCTGAGCAGCTATCTGGTCCCGGCCTTTGCCGTGCTGCTGTCCTGGATCCTGCTGGCCGAGGTGCCCACGGTGGCTGCGCTGGTGGGCGGGACGTTGTGCCTGGCCGGAGTGGCCATCAGTCGGATCCGCAGTCGTGCGTGAGGGGCTGGCGGCCAATAAGTGCTTGCTGCCGCTAGCAGGCGGTGCCACGGTGGAGGGACGGAATGACACAGACGTCCATCCGAAATGGGGAATCATGCGCACTATCGTCCTGGCCTTCGCGGCCATCGCCGCACTGCTGCTGGCTCCGACCGCAGCGAGCTCGCTCGAGCCCGGTCACGGGGGCCCACCGGGTCGCGTGCCGGTCTGTCTGGTGACCGAGGGAGCGCCCGACCTGGAGCACACCATCGAGGTGCCGCCCGTCGTGGCCAGGGTCCTGACGCAGGTCACGCTGTCCTACCCGGGGGCGTGCGCCGAGTATGGCGAGTCGGCACCACGGGGAGACGGGACGCTCACGGCATACAGCCAGGTCTGGCAGGACGAGCCGCAGGCCGTCGGCCTGGTCTTCCCCTCCGAGACCCTCGAGGGGCTGCCCCATGACCCGCCGACCGCGGGCCTGTGGTGCTTCGACAAGGACGGCAACGGTGAGGTCGACCCGATGATGGAGTGCGCGGGTGGTTATGAGGACGCGCTGCAGCTCGGTGAGGAGTTCCGCACGCAGGTCGACTCGCCGTTCACCTACGTGCTCAACAACTGGAACCCGCACGGGCACATGCCACCCGGCATCTATGACAAGCCGCACTTTGACGTGCACTTCTACATGAACCCCAACGAGGAGCGCCTGGCGATCCGGCCCGGACCGTGCGACGCCCTCGTCAATTGCGACGACTACGTGCTGGGCAAGAACCTGCCGGACGAGCAGTTTCTGCACCCGGACTTCGAGGACCTCAACGCGATCGAGCCGGCGATGGGCAACCACCTGGCCGACCTCACCTCACCGGAGCACAACGGCGAGCCGTTCACGCACACCTTCATCTATGGCACGTGGGACGGCGAGGTCACCTTCTATGAGCCGATGGTCACGCACGACTGGTATGCCGATCTGGCCAGCGGGAGCATCGGTGACAGTTGCTTCCCGATCGAGCAACCTGAGGCGTTCGCCGAGTCGGGCTGGTTCCCGACGGAGTATTGCCTGCGCTATCGCGAGAACCGCGACGAGCTGACCACCTCGCTGGAGTCCTTCGAGTTCCACGAGGCCAGCTGAGGGCCGGTCCAGGCGCGCGGCGCTCGTGAGTGCGGGGAGCGACCCTGGAGGGGCGTTGAGCGCGCTCGTCAGCCGCCGTGGGTCAGGGTCTCGGGGCCCACGAACTCGTGAGTGCGGGTAGCGACCCGGGAGGGGCGTTGAGTGCACTCACGAGACCGGCGGGAGCTACGAAACCCCTGAAAAAAGACGGAATCGGGCAGCGAAACCCCTGCAAAAATTGGTGGGGTTATGACGGCGTGTAGCCGAGGTTGGGCGCGAGCCAGCGCTCAGCCTCCTCGAGGCTCCAGCACTTGCGGGCTGCGTAGTCCTTGACCTGGTCCTGGGCGAGTTTGCCCACGGCAAAGTAGACCGCCTCAGGGTGCGAGAGATAGAGACCAGACACCGCCGACGTCGGTGTCATCGCGCACGACTCCGTGAGCTCGATCCCGGCCTCGTCCGCGTCGAGCAACCGGAACAGCGTGCGCTTCTCGGTGTGGTCGGGCTGGGCGGGATAGCCCGGGGCCGGGCGGATGCCGTCGTAGTGCTCCTTGATCAGCTCGGCGACCTCGAGCGACTCGTCGGCGGCATAACCCCACAGGTCCGTGCGCACCCGGCGGTGCAGCCACTCGGCGAAGGCCTCGGCCAGGCGGTCGGAGAGGGCCTGGGCCAGGATCGCGGAATAGTCGTCCAGGTCCTCCTTGAAGGTCATCGCCAGCTCGTGGGCCCCGTGGATGCCGACGGCGAAACCGCCGATGTGGTCGCCCTCGGGGGCCACGAAGTCGGCCAGGGCGGCATAGCGGTTGGACCGCTGCTTCTGCTGGCGCAGCGTGTGCAGGACGGTCGTGGTGCCGTCCGGCTCGGTGATCTCGATGTCGTCCTGACCGAGCCTGCGGGCCGGCCACAGGGCGACCACACCGCGCGGGGTCAGCAGCTTCTCCTCGAGGATCCGGTGCAGCAGCGTCTGCCCGTCGGCGAAGAGCGCGCGGGCCTGCTGGCCCTGGCGCGGGTCGTCGAGCAGCTTGGGATAGGTGCCGCGCAGCTCCCAGGCAGAGAAGAACGGGGTCCAGTCGATGATCTCGACCAGCTCCTCCAGCGACGGCTCGACGACGTGTCGACCCAGCTGGCGTGGTGCGGAGTGTCCGGGCGTCTCCACGGCGCGGGTGTCCGCGCGGGCGGTGGCGAGGTCCACCAGCGTCACCTTCTTGGCGCCGTGCCGCTCGCGCAGCTCGGTGAATTGCTTCTCGACCCGGGCCGCCAGCTCGGACTCTCGGTTGATCGCGTCCCCGGCCACGCCCACCGCACGGCTGGCGTCGGCGACGTGGGCCACGGTGCCGCGATAGGCCGGGTCGATCTTGACAGCCGTGTGCGCGGTGCTGGTGGTGGCACCGCCGATCAGCAGCGGGGTGGTCATCGCGCGCCGGCTCATCTCGGTGGCGACGCCGACCATCTCGTCCAGGCTCGGGGTGATCAGCCCGGACACCCCGACGATGTCGGCGCCCCACTCGGTCGCGGTGTCCAGCAGGGTCTCCGCAGGCACCATCACGCCCAGGTCGCGCACGTCGTATCCGTTGCAGGACAACACGACCCCGACGATGTTCTTGCCGATGTCGTGCACGTCGCCCTTGACCGTGGCCAGCAGGATCTTGCCCTTGGTGTGGCCACCCGTCTCCGCGGCCGCGGCCTCCAGATAGGGCGTCAGGTGCGCCACCGCCCGCTTCATCACGCGCGCGGACTTGACCACCTGCGGCAGGAACATCTGACCGCTGCCGAACAGGTCGCCCACGACATCCATGCCGTCCATCAGGGGGCCCTCGATGACCAGCAGCGCCGAGCCGAGCTCCTGATAGGCCTCCTCGGCGTCCTCCACGGCAAAGTCGGAGATGCCGTGCACCAGCGCGTGCCGCAACCGCTCGGCGACCGGCTCGTCACGCCACGCAGCCTTCTCCGGGGCGCTCCCACCGCCGGTGGAGGTGCCCTTGTAACGCTCGGCCAGCTCCAGCAACCGGTCGGCGGCATCCTCGCGCCGCGCCAGGATCACGTCCTCGACGGCCTCGCGCAGCTCGGGCTCGATCTCCTCATAGATCCCGAGCATCCCCGCGTTGACGATGCCCATGTCCAGGCCCGCCTCGATCGCGTGGAACAGGAAGACCGCGTGCATCGCCTCGCGCACGGTGTTGTTGCCGCGGAAACTGAACGAGACGTTGCTGATGCCGCCGCTGACCAGGGCGCCAGGCAGGTTGGCCTTGATCCAGCGGGTCGACTCGATGAAGTCGCGGGCATAGAGGTCGTGCTCGCTCATGCCGGTCGCGACGGTCAGCACGTTGGGGTCGAAGATGATGTCCTGCGGCGCGATGCCGGCCTGCTCGGTCAGCAACCGGTAGGCCCGCCCGCACACCTCCTGCCGCCGCGCCAGGGTGTCGGCCTGGCCGGTCTCGTCGAAGGCCATCACCACGACGGCCGCGCCATAGCGCCGCACGATGGCCGCCCGGCGCAGGAACTCCTCCTCGCCGTCCTTGAGCGAGATGCTGTTGACGACACCGCGCCCCTGCAGACAGCGCAGCCCGGCCTCGAGCACCTCCCACCGCGAGGAGTCGACCATGACCGGCACGCGCGAGATGTCCGGCTCGCCCGCCAGCAGGTTGAGGAAGTTGGTCATCGCCGCGACCCCGTCGAGCATGCCCTCGTCGAGGTTGACGTCGATCAGCTGCGCCCCGGCCTCGACCTGTTGCCGCGCGATCTGCACGCCGGCGTCCCAGTCGCCCTCGGCGACGGCCCGCTTGAAGCGGGGTGAGCCGGTGATGTTGGTGCGCTCGCCGACATTGATGAAGTTTGTCTCCGGGGTGGCCGTGAACGGCTCGAGACCTGACAGGCGCAAGTATGCCGGCAGCTGGCTCGGGTGCCGAGGTGCCACGTCGCGGACGGCGGCCGCGATGGCCACGATGTGCTCGGGCGTCGTGCCGCAGCACCCGCCGACGATGTTGACCATGCCCTCGCGGGCATAGTCACCGAGGACCGTGGCCATCTGCTCGGGCGTCTCGTCATAGCCACCAAAGGCGTTGGGCAGACCGGCGTTGGGGTGCACCGAGACCAGTCGCACGCTCGACCCGGAGACCTCGCGCAGGTGCGGGCGCAGCGCGGCCGGGCCGAGGGCACAGTTCAGACCGACCGAGACCAGGTCGAGGTGCTCGGTCTCCAGGTCCGTGGAGACGATGAACGCCTCGGGGGTCTGGCCGGACAGGGTGCGGCCGGAGGCGTCGGTGATCGTGCCGGACAGCATGACCGGGACCGCCCGGCCCAGCTCCTGCCCGACCGTGTCGACCGCCCGCAGGGCGGCCTTGGCGTTGAGGGTGTCAAAGACCGTCTCAATCAGGAGCAGGTCGGCCCCGCCGGCCAGCAGCCCCCGGGCAGCCTCGGCATACGCGTCGTGCAGTTGCTCGTAGGTGACGGCCCGGAACTCCGGGCGCTCCACGTCGGGGGACAGGGAGGCGGTGCGGTTGGTGGGGCCCATCGCCCCGGCGACCCAGCGAGGCCGGCCGTCGCGCGCGGTGAACTCGTCGGCCACCTCGCGCGCCAACCGTGCCGCCGTCGCGTTCAGCTCGGGGACCAGGGCCTGGGTGCCGTAGTCGGCCTGGGCGATCGAGGTCGAGGAGAAGGTGTTGGTGGTGGTGATGTCCGCGCCGGCCTCGAAATACTGCCGGTGCACGTCCTGCACGACGTCGGGCCGGGTCAGCTGGAGGAGGTCGAAGTTGCCGCGATAGGTGCGGCCCTCCTCGGCGCCCTCGAAGCGGAAGTCATCCTCGGCGAGCTCGACCTGCTGCAGCAGGGAGCCCCATGCTCCGTCAAGGATCAGGATGCGCTCGCGCGCCTGGGCGCGAAACTGCGAGGTTGTGTTCTGTGGGGCGGTCATGCTCACCTCTCATGCCACGGCTGTGGACTTCCAGCCTGCTCGGCTGGGCCTTGGGGACGGCATCACCGAGGATAGATCAGATGCGCGTGCAACATTTCCCCCTGGTGCGTGCGTCATTGCGGGTGTGAGGAACAGGAGACCTGGATGAGACTCTTCGGCCGCTCGGCCGAGCAGGGCGAGATCGAGGCCTACGTCGAGGGCGCCATGCCCCGGCTGGTGGGCCTCGCCTACGCCATGACCGGGTCCAAACCGGATGCCGAGGACCTCGTCCAGGACACCCTGGCGACGGTGATCACCAAGTGGTCACGCGTCTCCGGGGCAGAAAATGTGGACGCCTATGTGCGGCGCACCATGGTCAACACGCTGATCTCCAAGAAGCGGCGCAAGTGGACCACGGAGGTCGTCTCGCACGAGGCGGTCACGGCAGACCGGGCACAACCTGTCGGCGCAGGGGTCGCGCAGCAGGTGACTGACCGAGATGCCGTGCTGGGGCTGTTGCGCCAGCTGCCGGACCGGCAGCGGGCCGTGATGGCGCTCCGTTTTTATGAGGACCTGCCTGATGCACAGATCGCCCAGGCCCTCGACTGCTCTGAGCAGGCCGTGCGCAGCGCGGCGCACAACGCAATGAAGACGCTCCGCCGGCTGCTGCCGGCACACCAGGATCAGGGGGTTGGCTGATGGCCCAGCACGATGACAGCCGACGCACCGATGACGACATCTCGGCGATGTTGCGCGGAGCGCTAGGCAATACAGACTTTGATTACGAGTCGCTGGTGGGTGGGGTCCACCGGCGGGCCGGTCGCATCCGACGCCGCCGGGCGATCGCCACTGGTGCCGCCGTGGCTGTGCTGGGGCCGGCGCTCGTGGGGGGCGCCGCCCTGGTGCTGCCCGACATGCTGGGTGATGAGGGCACGGTCGTCGGTCCCGCTGCATCGACGGATGTCGCGGTGGAGACGACTCAGGAGCCGACCGATCAGGCGGAGCAGACGGGCGAGCAGACACCCGACGCGCCGCCGTGGCAGGACGCGGAGCCGCCGCTGCCCGAGGGTGGTGCCGAGCCTGAGAATGAGGACCTCCCCAACGCCTGGGAGATCCCGGACGCCCGGCCCACCGGGGTGAGCGTGCTCGAGGGGTTCGGGGTGCCGCAGACATTCTCGAACTATCCACGGACTGTGCCTGTGATGGGTCTGATGACCTGTGACCCGGGCAACGCAGGCGGGGTGGAGCCGCTCGCCGGCCAGAGCGTGACGTACTACGAGGAAGGTATGGACGGGCTGAGCATCGACATCCACGTGACCGGCTGGGAGGACAGCGCCGCGGCCCTGGACGGCCTGGTGAACGACGACTACACCTCGTGTGTCTGGGATGACCGGGCCGGCGAGGTCGAGCCGTGGCCCGGCCACGAGGGCGACGAGGACTACCTGCTCTTCCCGGGCACGGAGCCGGGCCTGGATGCAGCGGTCGTGCGCCAGGGTGACTATCTGATTGCGGTCACCGTCCGGGACGGCTCTGACACCGGATCGGAGACCGAGATCGCCACCGAGATCGCCAGCAAGCAGGCGGACAACCTCGAGGCACTCGACCCGGACCACGGGCGGGACTGAGGGAGGTCTGGCAATGAACCCTGAGTTCAGTGGCCCACCAGGCCGAGGCGACGACGACCGCATCAGCGCACAGCTGTGCCGAGCCGTCGGTGCTGCCGACTTTGACTACGCGACGCTGGTCGACGGTGTGCACCAGCGGGCCGGCCGCATCCGGCGCCGCCGAGCGCTGACGACCGGAGCCGTCGTGGCCGTCTTTGGCCCGGCGCTGCTCGGTGGGTCGGCGATGGTGCTGCCCGGTCTGCTCCCGGGTGGTGTTGAGGGCACCGTGACTCCGGCCGAGACACCGCTCGCGGCCCTGACCGAGGAGGCCGAGCCCACGCCGGAGGCTGGCGCTGACACCGAGACTGCCGGAGACGCGAATGGGCGAACCGCCGAGGCGGAGCCTGGACAGGTCCAGGACCCGCCCTGGCAGGAGACGGCTCCACCGCTGCCAGAGGGTGGGCTGGACGATGCCAACTCGGGCAACGCCTGGGAGATCCCGGATGCACGCCCGACCGGGGTGGCCCATCTGGAAGGCTTCGGAGCGCCGCAACAGGCCCTGATCACCCGCAGGGCCATGCCGGTGATGGGCGCCATGGTCGGCAACACCGGGGTGGAGGACATGGCGCCGGTGGCTGGGCAGAGCTGGTTCTACTATCACGAGGACAACGGCTCCTCCGGCGGCAACGTTCAACTCCAGGTCACGGGGTGGGACGACAGCAGGGCAGCCCGCGACGCCATCCGGGACGACACGCTGATGAACTTTGTCCGGGACACGGACGACGAGTGGCAGCGGCTCGACTGGAGCGAGCACATGGCCGATGACGATTACCTGCTCTATCGCGCGACCGCTGGAGGACGCCACCTCGGGTTCGCGGTGGTGCGGCAGGGGGACTACCTCATCGGGGTCACGGTGACCGACACCGAGGGGGAGATCAACGCCGAGGTTGCTGGGGAGATCGCGAGCAAGACGGCAGACAACATGCAGGCCCTGGACCCGGTCCACGGCCGCGACTAAGGGGGACACATGAGGAACACACAGGGGGACACCATGAACGAACAGACCACCAGCCTGGCGCAGGGAGGCCACGCGCGGCGCCGACGAGCACTCGTGACCGGGGCTGCGGTGGCGGCGCTCGGCACCGCGCTGATCGGGGGCTCGACACTCGTCGGCGGCGAGGAGGAACCCGGCGACACCGCCGAGATCGTGCTCACCCCCGCTGCTGGTGGGAGCAGCACGGAGCCAGCCTCGGCACAGCCGGCCAGCCTGGGCACGGGCCAGGCCCTCGGCGGGGATCAGGTCAGTGCCGCCGACCTGGCGGCGGTCGAGGGCGACGCAGCACCGCCGTGGCAGGACAGTCAACCGCCGCTGCCTGAGGGCGGGATGTTGCCGGAGAACCCGGACCTGCCGAACGCCTGGCAGATCCCGGACGCCCGGCCGACCGGCGTGGACTATCTGGACGTCTTCGGCGCTCCGAGGATGGGGATGAACTATCCCAGGATGGTGCCGGTCTTCGATGCCATGGTGTGCAACACGGGTGCCGACGACGTCGAGCCGCTGGCCGGGCAGAACTGGATGTATTACCTGGGCGACGGCACCGACCTGGACGCGGACTCGGTCGACATCGTGGTCACCGGCTGGGAGGACAGCACTGCGGCGCGTGACGCCCTCCGCGATGACACCATGACCTTCTGTGTCCGGGACACCGCAGGCGATTGGCAACAGCTGGAGTGGGCCGAGCACGAGGGTGATGACGACTACCTGCTCTATCAGGCCGGGTCAGGGACCGGGCTGGACCACAGCTTTGCCATCGTGCGCCAGGGCGACTATCTGGTCGGCGTCACCGTGACCGGCACACGCGGTGAGGCCAAGGTCGGCGGCGCGGCGGAGATCGCGAGCAAGATGGCCGACAACCTCGAGGTGCTGGACCCCGTCCACGGCCGCGACTGACACCCGCGACTGACAGACTCGGGGGCGTGAGCCCCTCTGATGTCACCGCGACCTACCGGCTGCAGCTGCACGCCGGGTTCACGTTCGAGCACGCCCGCCAGGTGGTTGCCTACCTGGCGGGCCTCGGCGTCTCCCACGTCTATCTCTCGCCGGTCCTGACAGCAGTCCCTGGCAGCCAGCACGGTTATGACGTGCTGGACCACGGGTCCATCGACCCGGAGTTGGGCGGCCGAGAGGGACTCGAGGCCCTGGCCGCCGACTGCCACGAGGCCGGGCTCGGCGTGATCGTGGACGTCGTCCCCAACCACATGGCGCTCACGGCGCCGGAGTGGGCCAACGCCCAGGTCTGGGCCCTGCTGCGAGGCGGCCGTCAGTCAACGACAGCGCACTGGTTCGACATCGACTGGGACGCCCTCGGCAGCCGGGTCGGTCTGCCCATCCTCGGGGCGCCGCTGGAGCAGGTGCTGGCGGAGGGGCAGCTCACCCTCGACACCGGACGCCCCGACGAGGGGCTGGCCGCGGGTCAGCCGGTCATCCGTTACTACGAGCACGTCCTCCCGGTGGCCGAGGGCACGGCTGGTCCGGTGGCCGGCGGCACGACACCGCCGTATGCCGAGGCGCACCCCGGCGCAGACGTCGCCGAGGTGCTGGAGCGGCAGCACTATCTGCTCGCCCACTGGCAGGACGCGGAGGCAGCCCTGAACTATCGCCGGTTCTTTGAGGTCGACTCGCTGATCGCGGTGCGCGTCGAGGAGCCGGACGTCTTCGAGGACACCCACCGGCTGCTGCTGGATCTGCACCACGCGGGCGTCATCGACGGCTTCCGCATCGACCATCCCGACGGGCTGGCCGACCCGGAGGACTATCTGCGTCGACTCACCCGTCAGTGTCGCCCCGGCACGCCGATCTGGGTCGAGAAGATCCTGGAGGACTCCGAGCGACTGCCGCGCAACTGGGAGTGTGCCGGCACGACCGGCTATGACGGCCAGGCGGTGCTCGCGCAGGCGCTCGTCCCGGAGGCCACCATCGAGACGATTGACACCACCTGGGCCGCGACGGGCGGTGAACCCTCACTGGACGTCGTGGTCGACGCCACCAAGCGCGGCGCCGTGGACACCCTGCTGACGCCGGAGACGGCCCGCCTCGGTCGCCGGGCCCAGCAGGCCCTGCCCGATGAGGAGCCCGACGCGCTCGCGGCCGCCCTGCGGGAGCTCCTGGTGGCCGTCGATGTCTATCGCGCTTATGTCCAACCGGGGCAGGAACCCGCCCCGGAGGCGCAGGCCCGCCTGCGCGGCGCGATCGAGCGGGCCGCCGGAGCCAGTGACCGGCCTGAGGTCGTGCAGCGCGTCGGTGAGGTGCTCCTGCACCCCGACGGCACCGCCGACCCCGCGGCCGCCCGCGACCTGGCCGTGCGCTTCCAGCAGGTCACCGGGCCGGTGATGGCCAAGGGCATCGAGGACACGGCGTTCTATCGCTGGCACCGTCTCGTCGCCCTCAACGAGGTCGGCGCAGACCCCGCCGCACAGCCGGGCACGAAGGACCTGATCGCCTGGGCGCAACACCAGGTCGAGCACTGGCCCCTGTCGATGACCACGCTGTCCACCCACGACACCAAGCGCAGCGAGGACGTGCGAGCCCGGATCCTGGCCGTGGCGGCCGACGCCGACGCCTGGCGGGCCTGCTCCGAGGCGTTCGGCCGGGCAGCAGCTGAGCACGGCGTGGACGGCCCCACGGCCCACCTGCTCTGGCAGACCGTGGTGGGGGCTGACGGCGACCAGCAGGCGAGCCTCGGGCTGGATGAGGAGCGCCTGACGTCCTATCTGGTCAAGGCCATGCGTGAGAGCAAGGAGCACACCCACTGGACCGCCGTCGACGAGGCCTATGAGGAGCGGGTGCTGTCCCTGGCACGCGAGACGCTCGCCGACGGCCCGTTGCGCGAGGTCATCGCCCGGGCAGTCACCGACAACACTCGCCGCGTGCGCGCCGTGACCCTCGCCCAGAAGCTGCTCCAGCTCACCCTCCCCGGCGTGCCCGACACCTATCAGGGCGCCGAGCTGGTCGACCTGTCCCTGGTCGACCCGGACAACCGCCGGACCGTCGACTTCGCCGAGCGGACGCAACGCCTGGCCCGGCTGGACGGCGGCGGAGCCCCACAGGACCTTTCCGACGAGAAGTTGCTGGTCACCGCCGCGACGCTGCGACTGCGCACGGAGCGGCCGGGCTCGTTCGCCGCTGGGTTCAGGCCACTGGACACTGGGGCCAACGTGCTCGGCTATCTGCGCGGTGACGACGTGCTCGTGCTCGCGGTGCGTCAACCGGATGCCGAGGGGACTGTCGCGGCCACTGACGTCGAGTTGCCAGCGGGTGCCTGGGTCGACCGGCTCACGGGTGCTCGACACCAGGGCACCGTGGACACGGGCTCGATCTTCGCCGAACTGCCCATAGCGCTCCTGGCCCGGGAGTAGGACGATGGAGGCCTGCAGCTGCGTGTGTTGACAGGAGAGGGCCGATGGCCAGCGACGACGTCGTGACGGAGGGCTTCAGGGCCTATCTGAAGCAGGTGCGCGCCCACCGCGCCGAGTTGCGCGACGCCGTGCGCCGCGTGGAGGACACGCTGGCCTCCCCGATCGCCCGCGGCACGGCCTGGCGCACCCGGGTCGCGGTCGCGCTGGCCAACCTCTCGCGCGACTTCGAGGATCACATCCACCTCACCGAGCGCCCCGGCGGCCTGTATGACAGCGCCCGGTCGGCGCAGCCCCGCCTCGCCGCGACGGCTGAGTCGTTGGTGGCCGAGCACACGGGGCTGCGGGCGGCCATCGAGGCGTGCCTGAGCGATTTCACCGAGGGCGCGGACGACGCTGATCTGGAGCGTCTGCGGGAGAGCGGCACCCACCTGATCGGTCAACTGGTGCGGCACCGGCAGCGCGGTGGCGACCTGGTCTATGAGGCCTATGCCGTCGACATCGGCGGCGAGGGCTGAGTCTGGCATCATCGGCCCCGTGAGCCAGGAGCCGTCCCAGCCAACGACATCCCAGCAACAGAGGCAGTATGCCGTGTGGGCACCCGACGCCGGCCGCGTCCACGTGGTGGTCGGTCACCTCGACCGAGCGCATGGTGTGGCGACATCTGACCCCCACCGAGCGCGCCGGATGACGCCAGGGGACCGGCCGGGCTGGTGGGTCGCGCCGATCGAGCCCGACGACGACGGCCGCTATGCCTTCCGCATCGACGGTGGCGACCCGCGGCCCGACCCGCGCTCGCTGTCCCAGCCCGACGGGGTCCACGAGGCCTCCGCCCTGCTCGACCTCACGGCATACGAGTGGGGTGACGCAGACTGGACCGGACGGGAACTGCGCGGGGCGGTGCTCTATGAGCTCCACATCGGGACGTTCACGGAGGCGGGCACGCTCGGGGCGGCGATCGAGCACCTCGACCACCTGGCCGACCTCGGCGTCACGATGGTCTCACTGCTGCCGGTCGCGGCCTTCCCCGGACGGCATGGCTGGGGTTATGACGGGGTGGCGCTGTTCGCGGTGCACGAGCCCTATGGAGGGCCCAGCGCCCTGCAGGCGTTTGTCGACGCGGCGCACCAGCGGGGTCTGGCCGTGTGCCTTGATGTCGTCTACAACCACCTCGGGCCGAGCGGCAACTATCTGGCGCAGTTCGGGCCCTACTTCACCGACCGGCACCAGACACCGTGGGGATCGGCGGTCAACCTGGATGGGCCGGGCAGCGACGAGGTGCGCCGGTTTGTGCTGGACAACGCCCGGATGTGGCTGGAGGACTTCCACCTCGACGGGCTGCGCCTCGACGCTGTGCACGCGCTGCACGATGAGCGCGCGGAGCACATCCTGGAGTCGCTGGCGACGGTGGCCGACGAGGTGGCCGAGCAGACCGGGGTGCCCCGCAGCCTGATCGCCGAGTCCGACCGCAACGACCCCGCGACCGTCAGCCCGCGCGGGCTGGGCGGAGCCGGTGGGTTGGGGCTGACGGGGCAGTGGGCCGACGACATCCACCACGCGCTGCACGTGGCGTTGACGGGCGAGGCCCAGGGCTATTACGCCGACTTTGCCGACCCCGAGGCCCTGGGCAAGGTGCTGACCCGCACCCCGTTCTTCCACGACGGCACGTACTCGAGCTTCCGCGGTCGCGGACACGGGCGGCCGGTCGACCTGGAGACAACACCCCCGTGGCGGTTCGTCGCCTCCCTCCAGACTCATGACCAGGTCGGCAACCGCGCGACCGGAGATCGCCTGTGCCACAGCCTGACTCCCGGGCAGGCCGCGATCGGCGCGGCGTTGCTGTTGACCGCGCCCTACACCCCGATGTTGTTCATGGGCGAAGAGTGGGGAGCGAGCACGCCGTGGCAGTTCTTCACGGACCACTCCGAGCCCGAGCTGGTCGAGGGCATCCGCACCGGCCGCGCGCGCGAGTTTGCCGAGCACGGGTGGGCGGCGCAGGTCCCGGACCCGCAGGACGAGGGGACCGTGGCAGCCTCCCGACTCAACTGGTCCGAGGTCTCGCAGGGGCCGCACGCCGAGTTGCTCGAGTGGCACCGCACGCTGCTGGGCCTGCGCCGCGATCTTCCAGACCTGGTGGAGACCCCGCTGACGGACTCCTCCCTGAGGCGCGAGGACGCCGTGCTGGTGCTGACCCGCGGGCGGGTCCAGGTGATGGCCAACCTCTCTGGTGACCCCGCCGAGGTGAGCCTGCAGGGGGAGCCAGGCACTCGGCATACGGCTGCACAGTTCGGTGGTGCCCGGGCCGAAGGGGAGACGCTCATCCTGCCGGGCCACTCGGTGATCGTGCTGACCGCTGTCGAGTGAGCGACCCAGGGTTGATCGGGCCGTCGGGCCCGGTGGATTGCTGGTCGCTGAGCGGTCGCCGCGTACGCTGGGGCCCGTGAGGTTCCACAAACCGATCCCCCTGCCGCCCGACTCGATCGACGCCACCACCCCGGCCCCCGACCAGCTCGAGGCGGCAGAGATGGCCCACCGCAGCGCCGCCGTCCTGGTGGACCGCGGCCGAGCCAGCGACGACCCCGAGTTGCTCCAGCGCCTGATGGACCTGCCCCGCACCGTCGGTCTGCAGACGCTCGCCGAGGTGTGGTCCGCCCGCCCCGCACGCACGCTGCCTGGTGCCCTGTGGCGGCTCTATGTCCTCGACGAGTGGGTGCAGCGCGCGCCCGAGGTGGTGGCCGAGGCCTTCACCGCGGGCGCGTCCCGTGCCGAGGTCTATCGGGTGATCTCGGGCGTCGTTGAGCCGCCGCGACCGGAGGACCTGCGCGAGCTCACCCACCAGATCCTCAGCGGTGTCTATGAGGGCGACCTCGACGTGGCCCTGGAGCGGGCGGCCGCCTTCTGCCATGTGACGGCGACCGGCCTGGCTGTGCTGCACGAGGACGACGGTGAGTCCTCCCGCTCCGAGCAGCTGCGACGTGCCGCCCGCCTGCAGGAGACCGCGACGGACCTGCAGGCCTGCGCCAAACTCTGGCTGCGCGGCGACCTGCACTGAATCTGCGCCGGCTCTGAATCTGCACCTGCTCCCGGCGTGTCGTGCACCGTGCGGCCATCGTTGTGGCGTGTCGCGTGCTGGAGCCCCGATGTGGCAACGCCGATGACGCACCACCAAACGCTGCCCACGAAACGTGGGACACCCCACCAGGGTGGGCCGCGTGGTGTGCCAACCCCAACCGGGTGGGCCGTGTGGTGTGCCAACCTCACCCGTCTGACCTGCGACGCTGCACGGCCCTCCACAGCCGGGAACACATCTGGGGGTGCAAGCCGTTAGCCTTGACGATGTGCCGGGCCGCGGCAGCCCCGGGCTCCAACATTTGCCGCCACGAGCGGCCACACGCCGAGAGGCGCTCCCGGTCCGGCACATTAAACTTTGATCGGCTCCTCGCGCCTCGCACCAGCGGGCGTCGGCGTGCGGAGCGAGGGGGTTTCAGCAGGCTGAGCCGGGAGGCGTCGGCGTGCGGAGCCGGCGGGTGTCGGCGGGTGACGCATGGGGTGTCATGCGGTGGAACGTGAGGTTTCGAATCGGTGCCGCCCCTGCGTAGCATGTGCCGTGCGGCGGCGTCCCGTCGCGCCAGCCAGACAATGGGAGCAGACGAGTGCGCCTTCGCTTGACCCCCAGGACAGCGCCCTTCGTCGATGCGCTCGCCGGGCTGGCGGTCCTGGTCCACAAGGGCACCCTCACCGTCCGTGACACCCTGGGCGTCGGCATGCTCGAGCGTGGGGGCGAGTTGGAGCGACTGCGGGTCCTGCATCGCGAGGCTGAGCGGGGGCGCACCGAGCTGCTCGACCTGGCGAGGGAGTCCTTCGTGACCCCGTTTGACCGCGGGGACATCCACCAGCTCACGGTGGCGCTCGCCGAGGTGCTGACCCACCTGGAACGGGCGGTCGACGGTGGCATCCGACAGCGCATCGACGACCCGCCCGAGGGCACCGCCAAACTGATCGACGCGCTGATCCAGATGGCCGAGCTGACCGCACAGACCCTCCCCAAGCTGCATGTCCTGGCGGATGTGGCCAGCTATCCGGTGGAGATGCGGCGACTGGGGGTCCGTGCGGACCAGGCCCGGCGAGAACTGCTGACCGACGCGCTCTCCAGACGGGCGGACCCGCTGGGCGCCCTCCGGGTCACCCTGGTGATCGAGGAGTTGACCGCAGCGATCCACGATCTTGAGCGGGTCGCCACGGTTGTCGAGGGCATCGTCGTCAAGGAGTCCTGACGGTGGACTGGCTGCCGGTCGCCCTGGTCATCGGGCTGGCTCTCATCTTCGCCTTCACCAACGGGTTTCACGACGCGTCCAACTCCGTCGCGACCGCGATCGCCACGCGTGCCCTCAGCCCGCGCATCGCCATCACGATGGCCGCTGGCCTCAACCTGGTGGGAGCCTTCCTCGGCGAGGGCATTGCCCGCACGATCGGCGAGAACATCATCGTCCCGCCGGACGGCACGGAGGGGCTGATCCTGATCACCGCGGCCCTGCTCGGTGCGGTGGCCTGGAACCTGATCACCTGGTGGTGGGGCATGCCCTCCTCCTCCACCCACGCCCTCATCGGGGGCCTGGCCGGGGCCTCCCTGGCTGCAGGGTCGACGGTTCTGTGGTCCGGCATCTGGACTGACGTGGTCCTGCCCATGTTCGTGTCGCCGCTGGCCGGCCTGGTGGTCGCCTACCTGGGGATGCGGGTGCTCGTCCGGGTCGTGGGCAACCACCGGCGGCAAGGCGTTGACCGGGACCTGCGCCGTGCCCAGGTGGCCTCGGCCGCCGCCATGGCCCTGGGACACGGGCTCCAGGACGCTGCGAAGACGATGGGGGTGGTGGTCCTGGCCCTGTCCGTCACGGGCCATGGGGGAGGGGATGGCGTGCCGTGGCCCGTCATGGTGTCCGCTGCGGTGGCCCTGGCTGCCGGGACGTATGCCGGGGGCTGGCGGATCATGCGCACCCTGGGTCGGCGGATCATCAGTCCCGCACCGGAGCCTGCCCAGGGCATGGTTGCCGAGGCCTCCGCCGCTGCCGTGCTCTATCTCGCCGCCGTCGCGCACGCGCCGGTCTCCACGACGCACACGATCACCTCAGCCATTCTCGGGACAGGCCTGACCGGTCGATCCTCCGCCATCCGGTGGGGTGTGATCCGCCGGATTCTGCTCACCTGGGTGCTCACCTTCCCGGCTGCAGCGGGGCTGGCCGCGCTCCTGTGCGCGGTCGTGCTGGCTCTCTGACCTCGCACGACGTGAGCGACGCCACACCAGAAGTGTTGCGGATTCAAATGTCGTTCACGCCGTGTTCACCCAGCACGCCCGATCGGGTCACGTCCCCTCCCTAACCTTCAGCGAGGTTGGCAACGCCGCCAGCACGCAGACTGCGCACCACGCAGCAGGTCGCGTGCCACCCCACCCCTGACTGCAAGAGAGGCAACACCGTGAAGCTGAACCGCCTGGGTTCCACCCTCGCCATCGCGATGGCCGCGTCGCTGGTCCTCACCGCCTGTGGCGATGACAACCCCACCGCGTCCGACGAGACCACCACCGAGGAAGAGGCCGCCGACGACGGGGCTGCCGACGACGGCGCCACCGATGACGCTGCTGACGACTCTGCCGACGAGAGCGCAGCCGGCGAGGGCGAGGACTCCACTGCCGAGACCGGTGGGGCCGGCGAGGGCGACGCCCCCGCCGCTGAGCTGTCCGGCACCCTGTCCGGTGCTGGTGCATCGTCGCAGGACTCCGCCATGGCGGCCTGGATCGCCGGTTACAACCAGGGCCAGCCCGGCGTCACCGTGAACTACGACGGAGTTGGCTCCGGCGGTGGCCGTGAGCAGCTCGTCGCGGGTGCGGTGGACTTCGCTGGTTCGGACGCCTACCTCGACGAGGAAGAGGCCACGGCAGCCCAGGAGGTGTGCGGCCCGGACGGTGCGATGAACATCCCGGTCTACATCTCCCCGGTGGCCATCCCCTACAACGTGCCCGGTGTGGACACCCTGAACCTCACCCCGAGCGTTCTGGCCCAGATCTTCAACCAGCAGATCACCACCTGGAACGACCCGGCCATCGCTGCGGACAACCCGGACGCCGACCTTCCCGAGGCCGACATCACCGTGGTCAACCGTTCCGACGAGTCCGGCACCACCGAGAACTTCATGGAGTACCTCTCCGCGGTGGCCGCTGAGGACTGGGAGCACGAGGCCGACAAGGTGTGGCCGGTCGCCGGTGGCGAGGCAGCCCAGGGCACGTCCGGTGTCATCCAGGTCGTCGGCGCGACCGAGAACGCGATCGGCTATGCGGACGCCTCCGCCGTCGGGTCCCTCAGCACCGCCCTGATCGGTGTGGGCGACGAGTTCGTCGAGTTCTCCCCGGAGGCCGCGGCCAAGGTCGTCGACGCCTCCGAGCCGGCCGAGACCGGTGTCGAGGGTGACCTCGCCCTGGAGCTGGCCCGCGACACCACCGAGTCGGGTGCCTACCCGATCGTCCTGGTCTCCTACCACATCGTCTGCAGCAACTACTCCAACGCTGCTCAGGGCGACATGGTCAAGGACTTCATCGGTTACGTCATCTCCGAGGAGGGTCAGGCCGCCTCCGCCGAGGCCGCTGGCTCCGCCCCGATCTCCGAGGACCTGCGGACTGCCGCCACGGAGTCCCTCGACTCCATCACCACCGGCGAGTGAGCTGACCGCATCCTTCACAGAGCTCGCACCGACGCGACGGTTGCCGCCAACAGGCGGTGGCCGTCGCGTCATGCCCGTTCTGGCACCATCGTTGTGACCGTGGTCCGCGGCACCTGCCGGGCCACGTCCGACCAGCACTGAGGAATGAGATGAGCGAAACCACCACCCGCGAACGCCGCGGCGGCACAGTCCGTCGTCCTGGCGACCTCGCCTTCAGCGGTGCATCGGTGGGGTCGGCGCTGCTGATCCTGTTGATTCTGGCCGGCGTGGCCGTCTTCCTGACCACTGAGGCACTCCCGGTCTTCAGCGCGGACCCCGCAGACATCACCGAGGGCGAGGGTTTCTTCGCCTATGTCTGGCCCCTCGTCGCGGGCACGGTGATCGCCTCGCTCATCGCGATGGCCATCGCCACGCCCATCGCGGTGGGGATCGCGCTGTTCATCTCGCACTACGCGGGCGGGCGACTCGGCGGGATCATCGGCTTCGTGATCGACCTGCTGGCGGCAGTGCCCAGTGTCGTCTTCGGCATGTGGGGCATGCAGGTCTTTGCCGTCAAGCTGGCACCGTTCTATCAGTGGCTCGAGGAGAACCTCGGCTTCATCCCGTTCTTTGCCGACGGCTCCGCCACGGGGCGCACCCTGCTGACGGCGTCCCTGGTGCTGGCCGTCATGATCCTGCCGATCATCACCTCCGTCTCCCGCGAGGTCTTCCTGCAGACGCCCAAACTGCACGAGGAGGCAGCCCTGGCGCTCGGCGCCACCAAGTGGGAGATGATCAAGACCGCCGTCCTGCCGTTCGGTGCCCCGGGCGTCATCGGTGGCACGATGCTCGGCCTGGGCCGGGCACTCGGCGAGACGATGGCCGTGGCCATCATCCTCTCGCCCGGAGCCTTCACCTGGAACATGATCGGCACCGGCAACAAGACGATCCCCGCCGAGATCGCCCTGAACTTCCCTGAGGCCGCGGGTCTGCGGCTGTCCGAGTTGATCGCCATCGGCCTGGTCCTGTTCGTGATCACCTTTGGCGTCAACCTCTTCGCCCGGTGGATCGTCAACCGCCGTTCCGAGTTCTCTGGAGCCAACTGATGAGCACACAGACCGAGCAGCCCGTGGATGGCCCCACGGAGCACGAACTCGACCACATCTCCGGGGTCGTCCCCTCTCCGGTGCGCCCCACCACCTCCCTGCCGGGCTGGATCTCCCTCGGCGGCGGCGTGCTGATCGCGTTGGCGCTGTGGGTCCTGCTGGACGCGAACCTGGCCGTCGCGCTGGTCGGCGGCTACGTCGTCTATGTGGTGTCCGTGCACCTCGCCTACCGCTCCGCCGGTGGCTCCCGCGTCGCCGTGGACCACACGATGAAGGCGCTGATCTACGGGGCGTTCGTGTTGGCGCTGATCCCCCTGGTCTCGCTGATCTGGACGGTCATGGAGAACGGTGCCCTGCGCGCGTTCAACCTCGACTTCCTGCAACAGAGCATGAACGGTGTGACCGGGGTCCACGACAAGGCCTACTTCGAGGACGGCGCCCCCATGGTCGGCGGTGCCTATCACGCGATCATCGGCACGTTGATCATCACCGGACTGGCGACACTCATCTCGGTGCCGATCGGCCTGTTCACCGCCATCTACCTCGTGGAGTACGGCGGCAAGGGTCGCCTGGCCCGCTGGGTGCGGTTCATGGTCGACGTGATGACCGGCATCCCCTCCATCGTCGCCGGGCTGTTTGCCTTCGCGCTGTTCGGGGTGATCTTCGGCGTCGGCACCAAGAACGGTCTGGCCGGTGCGATCGCGCTGTCGGTGCTGATGATCCCGACCGTGGTCCGCAACAGCGAGGAGATGCTGCGGATCGTGCCCAACGAGCTGCGGGAGGCCTCGCTGGCGCTCGGTGTGCCCAAGTGGGCCACCATCGCCAAGGTGGTGCTGCCGACCGCTGCGTCGGGGCTGGCCTCGGGCATCACCCTGGCCATCGCCCGGGTCATCGGTGAGACCGCTCCGCTGCTGGTCGCGGTGGGCTTCACCCGCGCCATGAACGTCAACCCCACCGAGGGGCCGATGATGAACCTGGCGCTCTACGCCTACTACATGTTCACCCGACCGCTGAACCCCGGATTCCGTGATCCCAGCATTGAGCGGGCCTGGGCCGCCGCCGTGCTGCTGATCCTGATCGTGGTCATCCTCAACCTCACCGCCCGTGCCATCGCCAAGGTCTTCGCCCCGAAGACCTCCGGCCGCTGACCCCTGGAGAGCAACTCATGTCCAAACGCATCGACGTCAACCACCTGAACATCTTCTACGGCAAGTTCCAGGCCGTGAAGGATGTCAGCATGGTGATCGAGCCCAAGTCGGTCACCGCCTTCATCGGCCCGTCCGGTTGTGGCAAGTCAACGTTCATCCGCACCCTCAACCGCATGCACGAGGTCATCCCCGGCGCCCGCGTCGAGGGAGAGGTCAGCATCGACGGCAAGAACCTGTATGGCCGCGGCGTCGACCCGGTGGACGTGCGCCGCGAGGTCGGCATGGTCTTCCAGCGACCCAACCCCTTCCCCACGATGTCCATCCGCGACAACGTGCTGGCCGGGGTCAAGCTCAACAGCAAGCGACTGTCCAGGAAGGCCGGCGACGAGCTCGCCGAGCGGTCCCTGCGGGGCGCCAACCTGTGGAACGAGGTCAAGGACCGGCTCGACAAGCCCGGCTCGGGCCTGTCCGGTGGCCAGCAGCAGCGACTGTGCATCGCCCGGGCGATCGCGGTCCAGCCGCAGGTGATTCTGATGGACGAGCCCTGCTCGGCCCTGGACCCGATCTCCACGCTGGCCATCGAGGACCTGATCAACGAGCTCAAGTCCGACTACACCGTCGTCATCGTCACCCACAACATGCAGCAGGCGGCCCGCGTCTCGGACCGGACCGGCTTCTTCAACCTGGAGGCGACCGGCCAGCCCGGCCAGCTGGTCGAGTTTGACGACACCCAGAAGATCTTCAACAACCCGACCCAGAAGGCCACCGAGGACTACATCTCCGGTCGCTTCGGCTGATCGGCTGATCCCGACTCGATTCGGATGGGTCGGCGCCACCACCGCTCGGTCAGGACGAGGGGCGGTGGCGCTCGACGTCCACGACGCGTGCCCCGTCACCGGTGCCGGCGATTTGGACGGCCAGGACCTCACCCTTGTCCAGCCCGTTCCTGGCCAACCGGGTCAGCATCCGTGCGCCGTGCCCGTCCGGGGCCTGCCCGGCGAGGTGGCCGAGCAGGTCTGGCAGCACCGGGCCATGTGTGCACAGAGCCGTCCCCTCGCCTCGCTCAACCACCTTGCGCAGGTGCTTGACCGCCTTGGCCGGCCCCTCGGCATACCCCTCCTCGGACAGTCCCCTGCGCTCGGTGAGGGGCAACCCTGAGTATGCCGAGTAGTGAGCCAGCGTGTCCGTGCACCGTAGCGATGGTGAGGTCAGCAGGTGCTGGGGGCGGTAGGCGTGCAACAGGGCGACCAGCCGATCGGCCCGCCGTGCCCCGACCGGTGTCAGGGGCCGCTGCGGGTCCGGACCCTTCCAGGAGCCGCGACCGACCGCCACGGCATGGCGGACGATGAGCAGGGTCCAGGTGTCGAGCAGTCCCTCGGAATGGGCCTCGGTCGCGGCGTCGAGCTGCTCCCGGTCGCGCCGATAGGACAACCGCTCCCGGGCCTGCGCGGCGTCGAGCCAGGTGACCTCGTCGATCTCGTGCTCCAGGGCGCCGCTGCCGCCGCAGACCGTCCCCGCCCAGTAGCGCACCTGCTTCAGCTGCGGGCGGCCGTCCTTGGTGCCCAGGCCATACCAGGAGGTGGGCAGGGGAGGCCCGAGGCGCACCTCCAGACCGGTCTCCTCGAGCGTCTCTCGGGTTGCCGCGAGGGCCCACTCCTCGCCGCGCTCGAGCTTGCCCTTGGGCCAGGACCAGTCGTTGTAGCGCGGGCGGTGAACGAGGGCGAACTGGAGCCGGCCGTCCTGCACCCGCCACGGCAGGACGCCGGCGGCGCGCACGAGGACGGCGCGTTCGGTCTGGGTGGCCACCGGTGGGGTCCTGGCTGTCAGCGGCGGCGGCCCGGCCGGCGACGGGTGCCGTAGGCCGCGATCAACTCGGTGTGGATGTCGGTCAGTGGCAGGCCGTCGGAGGACAGGTGGTGGCGGTGCCACTGGCCGTTGCCGTCCAGGTGCCAGCTGGCCACCTCATCGGACATGCCACGGTCCAGCAGGGAGCCGAGGGTCTTGACCTGGTCACGGTCGGTGATCTGCACCAGCGCCTCGACCCGGCGGTCCAGGTTGCGGTGCATCATGTCGGCGGACCCGATGTAGATCTTGGCGCTCTTGCCGGTGCCGAAGGCAAAGACCCGGGAGTGCTCGAGGAAGCGCCCGAGGACAGAGCGGACCCGCATCGTCTCGGACAGGCCCGGGACCTCGGGTCGCAGCGCGGAGATCCCGCGGACCCACACGTCCACGGACGCACCGGCCATCGAGGCGCGATAGAGCGCGTCGATGATGGCCTCGTCCACGATGGAGTTCACCTTGATCCGGATGCACCCGTCGGGACCCTTGGCGGCCTCCTCCTCGATCAGGGACACCAGCCCGGAGCGGACCGAGCGCGGGGCGACCAGCAGGCGCTTGAACTTGGACTTCGGGGCCATCCCAGAGAGCTGGTTGAACAGTCGGGTCAGGTCCTCACCGATGGTTTCGTCGGTGGTCAGCAGGCCCAGATCCTCATAGAGACGCGCGGTCTTGGGGTTGTAGTTGCCGGTGCCGATGTGGCAGTAGCGTCGCAGCGCCCCCTTCTCCTCGCGCACCACCAGGCAGAGCTTGGCGTGTGTCTTCAGGCCGACCATGCCGTAGACCACGTGCACGCCGGCGTGCTCGAGCTTGCGCGCCCACGTGATGTTGTTCTCCTCATCGAAGCGCGCCTTGATCTCCACGACCGCCAGCACCTGCTTGCCGCTGGCGGCGGCGTCGATGAGGGCGTCGATGATCGGGCTGTCACCGCTGGTGCGATAGAGCGTCTGCTTGATGGCCAGCACCTGGGGATCGTTGGCCGCCTGCTCGATGAAGGCCTGCACCGAGGTGGAGAACGAGTCATAGGGGTGGTGCAGCAGCACCTCCCCGCCGCGCATGGCCGCGAGGATGTCGGACGGTGCCGCTCGCTCCACGGGGGCGAGGGCGGGGTGGGTCGAGGGCACGAAGTTGGGATAGCGCAGTTCGGTGCGATCGAGGTCTGCCACCGTGTTGAGCGCCGTGAGGTCCAGGGGCGAGGGCAGCCGATAGACCTCTGAGTGGTGCACCCGCAGCTCGCGGGTGAGCAGGTCCAGGACGTGGTCGTCCATGTCCTCCTCCACCTCGAGGCGGACCGGCGGTCCGAACCGGCGTCGGGTCAGTTCCTTCTCCAGGGCCGTGAGCAGGTTCTCGGCGTCGTCCTCCTCCACCTCAACGTCCTCGTTGCGGGTCACCCGGAAGGTGAAGGTCTCGTGCACCTCCATGCCGGGGAAGAGGAACTCCAGGTGGGCCGCGATGAGTTCCTCGAGCAGGACATAGCGGTTGAGATAGAGGTCGTCGTCGTCGGACAGCTCGATGAACCGGGGGAGCAGTGGCGGCACCTTGACGCGGGCGAAGTGCTCGTGCCCGGTCTGCGGGTTGATCAGGATGACCGCCAGGTTCAGGGACAGGCCACTGATATAGGGGAACGGGTGGGCGGGGTCCACGGCCAGCGGCGTCAGCACGGGATAGACCGTGCTGCGGAACATGTCCCCGAGGCGTTCCTGCTCCTCCTTGGTCAGTTCGTCCCAACGGACCAGGCTGATGCCCTCGTTGCTCAGGGCCGGCCCCACGACATCGCGGAACAGCATCGAGTGGCGCCCCATCAGCTCGTGGGCGCCGACCGAGATCTCGTCGAGCACCTCGCGGGGCTCCAGCCCGGAGGCGGACCGGGTCGCGATGCCGGTGGCGATGCGGCGCTTGAGTCCGGCCACCCGCACCATGAAGAACTCATCGAGGTTGCTGGCGAAGATCGCCAGGAAGCGAGCTCGCTCGAGCAACGGGAGGTCGGCGTCGCCGGCGAGCTGCAGCACCCGCTCGTTGAACTGCAGCCAGGAGACCTCGCGGTCCAGGAACCGGTCCTCGGGCAGGCTCTGTGGGTCCCCCGGGAAGTCCCCGTCAGAGGGGACGGCGCTGATGAACCGGCCGTTGGAGGCCCGGGGTCGCTGCGCACGGATCGTGGGCAGCGGCACGACGGAGGAGGACTCCACGATGTCCGGAACCGGCCGGGGATTGGAGGTCATGAGGACCAGTGTGCCACCAGGAAGGGTGCTGCTCAGGTGGTGGCGGGGGCGGCATACATTACGTCGATCGCGGAGCGCTCGAAGCCCAGCCGGTGGTAGGTCGCCAGCGCCGGATCGTTGTCCCCCTCGACGTAGAGCGTGGCGCTGCCCAGCCCACGGTTGCGCAGGTGGTGCAGGCCGACGAGGGTGGTCACCTTGCCCAGGCCACGGCCCTGGTATGCCGGGTCGACCCCGACGACGTAGACCTCACCCGACGTGGGGACACTGTGTCCCGGCTCGGCCGGCTCGACCTTGGTCCAGTGGAAGGCCGCCAGGTCCTCGCCCTCCTCGATGAGCAGGAAGCCCTGGGGGTCGAACCACGGCTCGGACGTGCGCTCCTGCAGGTCGGCGAGCGTCATCCGACCCTGCTCCGGGTGATCGGCGAAGGACCGTGCGTTGACGTCCAGCCACCGCTGCTCGTCGCGGCCGATCTCGAAGGGACGCACGGTGAAGCCCTCTGGCAGGTCCACCTCCGGCAGCTCGGACCACTCTCCGCGCAACGGCCGGGTCATCTGCCACAGGTCGCGCACCGAGTCCAGGCCCAGGCTCTTGAACAGTGCCTTGGCTGCCGGCAGGTCGCCGTGGGCCCAGAACCGGGTGCCCGGCCAACGCTCGAGCACCTCGGTGGCCAGGGCCCGACCGTGACCATCGTGTCGGTGGTCGGGGTCCACGACGATCTCCGCCGCGGGCGGGTCGGAGTGCTCGACATGGGCATAGGCGATCACACCGGGGCGCGGTGTGTCGGGGTTCTGCTCGACCACCAGGTGCGTCGTGTGGGCCTCGCCGGACGGGGAGCCGGGCAGGCGGCGCACGTCGAGCACCGTCTGCTCGGACAGTGGCCGGACCCCGTCGTGGGTCGCTGCGCGCACGGCCAGGGCCAGCACGTCTGCGGACTGGGTCGGCTCGAGGTGATCATCAGTCGCCGTCGGCTGCATCGGGCTATTCCACCACGTCCCGGTCAGCAGTCGAGCGAGCTGGTCCGGAAAGGCGGTAACCGACGTTGCGGATCGTGCCGATCAGGGACTCGCGCTCGGGGCCGAGTTTGGCGCGCAGACGCCGGATGTGGACGTCCACCGTGCGGGTGCCCCCGTAGTAGTCGGTGCCCCACACCTCCTGCAGCAACTGCTCACGACTCATCACCCGACGGGGATGAGCGACCAGGAACTTCAGCAGCTCAAACTCCTTGAAGGTCAGGTTGAGCGGTTCCCCTCCGGCGCGGACCGTCCAGCTCGCCTCGTCGACGACCACATCGCCAGCACGCAGCGGGGCATCCTCGCTCTCCGATGGGCCATCCTGAGCCGCAGGCACCTGGGCCGTCGCCCGCTGCAGTCGTGCGGCCAACTCGGCTGGCCCCGCACCGGAGAGCACAAAGTCCGAGACGGGCCACTGGTGGTCCAGTGCCGCCAGGCCGCCCTCGGAGAAGACCGCCACGACGGGTGCGCCGAGGTGCATGGTGGCCAGCGTGCGGGCCACGATGCGGGCCTGGACCAGGGCGCGGGTGGCATCAAGCAGCACGAGGTGGGGTGGTGGTCCAGTCAGCAGCGCCGCCGGGTCGAGGTCCAGGACCCGCAGCTGGTGGGGGAGGAGCTCGAGTGAGGGCAGCACCGTGGCCGGCGCGTCTGCGGCGCCACCGGGGGTCAGAAGTGCCAGGTCGGCCACTGCGCCAGAATAGTCGGCGCGCGATGCTGCCCCTGACGCCAGTGCCACGCCGTGGGTCTGTGTTGGGCAGGCTCAGTGGCACGATGTTCCCTGTGCCGACCCGCAGACCACTGATGCCGCCCTCCATCGAGGTTGCCGTCATGGTGTGCTGCGCGGCGTCGGTCGCCTCCCTCGCGGCACTGGCGGGCCCCTTCGTTCTGGCCCTGGCGCTGTGGATCGCTGGCGCGGTGGTGTCCTGGGGCTGGGCGGGGATGTTGGCGCTGCCGGCACCCAAGGGCACCGCGGCGATCCTGTATGCCGGGTCGCTGGCTCTCGTCCTCAGCCCCCTGGTGAGTGCGGAGCGGCCGATGCTGACCTGGGTGGCAGGCGCGTTGGCGCTCGCCCTCATCGCGGCCTTCGTGCACCAGTTGATGCGGGTCGACGGACGCCCGCGCATCGTGGAATCGATCAGCTCGATCGCCCTCGGGCTCGGGGTGATGACGTGTGGCGTGCTGCTGATCCCGCTGAGCTCCACCGCCGAGGGCGCGGCGTTGGTCGTGGCCACCGTCGTGGGCGCTGCGGCCAGCTCGATCAGCGACATCCTCGGCCACTGGAAGCCGTTGCGGCCCTGGCTGGTGCCGCTCGCCCTGCTCGTGGGTGGCGGTGCTGCAGCCCTGGTGGCCGTGGGTCTGGGCATGCAGTGGAGCATCTTCCTGCTCTCCGGCGTGGTGGCCGGCGCGGTGAGTCATGCGCTGCGCAGCGTGCACAGCACCCTGCCGACGATGGCGCACCCACGACCGCGCCTGGTGATGGCCATCTGTTCACTGCTGGTCACGGGGCCGGTCGCCTATGCCGTCGCGCTGGCGCTGCTCCCAGGCTTCTCGCTCGCCTGACCCCCGCTCGCGCCGCCGCGCGCCCGACTGACAGCACCTCCCGGTTCTGACAGCCTGCCGTTCCAGGCTCCAAGAACCGTTTCGTGCTGTCAGTGCGCACACGTTCCGAGTGCACGTTCGCCGTGGCAGGCAGCCCTCGGCACGCCCTACGATGGAGTCGTGGCTTTTGAACTTGATCCGAACATGCCCTCCGAGCTCGCACCCCTGGCCTGGTTGATTGGCCGCTGGGAGGGAGCCGGAGTCGTCGGCTATCCGACCATGGAGTCCAAGAACTTCGGGCAGGAGATCGAGGTCAGCCATGACGGCCGGCCGTTCCTGCGGTGGGAGTCCAAGGCCTGGATCCTGGACGACGACGGCAACAAGGTCCGTCCCGCCGGCACCGAGCTCGGGTTCTGGCGTCCGCTGCCGGACGGCGAGGTGGAGCTCCTGCTCACCCACCCGACCGGCATCGTGGAGCTCTATTTCGGCAACACCAGCCCGGCGAAGATCGAGCTGCGCACCGACAGCGTCGTGCGCAGCCCGCACGCCAAGGAATACACCGCAGCGCACCGCCTCTATGGGCTGGTCAACTCCAACCTGATGTGGGTGATGGACATGGCGGCCATGGGCCAGCCCCTCACCAGCCACCTGTCTGCGGAGCTCAAGCGCGTCGGCTGAGCGGTCCGCCGACGTCGTTGTCCACGCGCGTCGGCTAGACAGTGGGCCCCTCGGTCAGACGTCCGGTCAGCCGAAGCCCTGCTTGGGCGACACGTCATCGGTGTAGTCCGCCATGGTGTCGGAGCGCAGGTGCTCGCGCAGCACCTCCAGTTGCGCCTCGTGGGGGATCACGATTGACCCGGCGTAGTCGTCACTGCCGATGCCGCTCCACGGGGCGGTCACAAAGTTGATGTCGCCGCCGCGCACGTTGCGCATGGACCAGCCGAGGTCACGCATGTCGCCCACCGCGAAGCCGTCGTCGACGGTCAGGTTCTGGGTGCCAGCGTCGACCACGTCGGCCAGTCGGGCCGGGTTGGTGAAGGTCTCACGGGTCAGCACCTGGAGCATCAGAGCCTTGATGAAGGCCTGCTGGCGCTGACCGCGGGAGATGTCGCCCTGGCTGAGGGCATAGCGCTCACGGACGAACTTCAGGGCCGTCTCGCCATCCATCCGCTGGGTGCCCTCGGCGAAATCGGGGCTGGCCTCGGCCACGTTGACCTCGACGCCACCGACCGCGTCGGTCAGCGACTTGAAGCTCTCGAAGTCAGTGATCACCACGTGGTCGATCGGCACGCCGACCAGGGGCTGGAGCGTCTGCACGAGCAGCGGTGTGCCGCCGAAGGAGTAGGCCGCATTGAGCTTGTTCTTGTTGTTCGAGCCGGGGATCTCCACGAAATAGTCGCGGGGGAAGTGCACCAGGTCGACGCGGTCACGGTCGTTTGAGATGTGCATCAGCACCATCACGTCGGAGCGTCCACGCTCGGCGTCCACGTTGCGACTGTCCGAGCCCACGACGAGGATGTTCAGCGCGTCGCCTGCCTCCTCGGCGCGCTCGGGCGGCGTGGTCGGGGTGACCTCGCTGTCCTCACCGCGGATCGGGGAGTCCGGCAGCGGCAGCAACTCGGCGTGGGTGACGTTGTTGCTGACCCGCCAGTTCAGGAAGGCGACATAGCCGGCGACCGCAGCGATCGACACCAGGGCGAGCGTCACGACCGTGACGATGGCGATCCGCAGGCCACGGCGCTTGCGCCTCGGGCGGGTCGTCGGCTCTGAATCTTCGACGGAACCAGCGCCGTCGAAGATGTCGTGGTCATCTCCGGCGGCGTCCCGCGGCGTGTTCTCGTGATCCCCTGCCATGAGGCAGATAGTACGTGCCCAGACTGGAGAGATACCGTGAATGCGTGACACACCCCAGCAGTCCGACCACCGATCCCCAGACCCAGGAGCCCGCGACCTGGCAGAGCCCGCTGCTCCAGCGCCCCGGCGCGGTCGCCTCCACCGCCGTTGACGCCGGCGTTGCGGCCCACTATGGCGACCCCCACCGCGAGCAGCGCCTGCTCGTCGAGGGACTGGCGGTCGTCGACCTGTCCCACCGTGCGGTGCTCACCATCACCGGCCCGGACCGACTCAGCTGGCTGCACTCGCTGACCAGCCAGGCGCTGACCAACCTCGCGCCCCGCACGTCCACCGAGACGCTCATCCTCACGCCCAAGGGCCACATCGAGCACGCGCTCAACGTCGTCGACGACGGGGAGACCACCTGGCTGATCACCGACCCCCGGACCGCTGGTGCTGCGCAGACCTGGCTCGACTCGATGCGCTTCATGCTGCGCGTGGAGGTCGCTGACCGGACCGAGGACTTCGCGGTCGTCGGCGAGCCGGTGGCCCGCGAGTCCGTCGAGGGCGAGCACCTGGCCTGGGTCGACCACTGGCCCGGGCCGGTGGGTGACACCGCCTGTTACGGCCCAGAGGAGGACCACCCCGGCAGCAGCCGACCCTGGCGTGAGGTGCTGGTCCCACGCGGCGAGCTCACGGCATACGTCGGGGAGCGCCCGCTGTCGGGCACCTGGGCCGCCGAGGCCCTGCGGGTCGCGGCCTGGCGTCCGCGGGCCGGTGCTGAGACAGACCACCGCACGATCGCCCACGAGCTGGACTGGCTGCGCTCTGCCGTGCACCTGCACAAGGGCTGCTATCGCGGGCAGGAGACGATCGCCAGGGTCCACAACCTGGGGCGTCCACCGCGGCGGCTCGTCTTCCTGCACCTGGACGGCTCCGGGCACACGCTGCCCGAGTCGGGTGACGAGCTGAAGCACGGCGACAAGGTCGTGGGACGGGTGACCACAGTGGCGCGACACTACGAGGACGGCCCGATCGCACTGGCCGTCATCAAGCGCAACACGGACCCGACCGCAGTGCTCACGGCAGGCCCGACGAGTGCCGCGCAGACGGTGGTCGTCCGGCCCTGACCCCGGCCTGGCAAGATGCGGGCCATGGCCGCCTCAACGCTGATCACGGTCGCTCCCACGGGAGCAGAGACCGCCAAGTCCGACTTCCCGCAACTGCCGACCACGCTCGAGGAGCTGGTCGAGACCGCTGTCGCGTGCCAGGAGGCGGGCGCTGGCCTGATCCACGTGCACATCCGCGACGCGGAGCACGAGCCCACCCTGGACGCCACGCGGCTGCGCGACACGGTGCAGGCGCTGCGCGAGCAGACTGACCTGGTGGTCCAGTTGTCCACCGGCGGGTCGGTGCACGACCCGCTCGAGTCCCGCCTGCAGGTGTTGGACGCCGAGCCCGACTCGTGCAGCCTCACCTGCGGCACGACCAACTTCGGCGACAACGTCTTCCTCAACCCTTATCCGTTCATGAGCCAGCTCTATCGCCAGGCCCAGGAGCACGAGGTGGTGCCGGAGTTTGAGTTGTTCGACCTCGGGCACGTGCACGCGCTGCGCCGGCTCATCGACGAGCACGGGCTGCCCCACGGCGGCAAGGTCCACGTCGACTTCGTGACCAACGTGCCCGGCGGCATGCCCGGCACGATCGAGGCGCTGGTTGCCGGGATCCAGGCCCTGCCGGACGAGGTCACGAGTTGGTCGGCCACCGGCATCGGTCGAGCCCACCTGCCGATCGCTGCAGCGGCCCTGGCCGCGGGCGGACACCTGAGGGTCGGCATGGAGGACAATCTGATGTTGGCCCGCGGACAGCAGGTGCAGCACAACAGTGAGCTGGTCTCGCGCGTTGCTGAGTTGGCCACCTTGATGCAGCGACCGCCCATGTCCACCGAGGACGCCCGTGCACTGCTCGGGGTCAAGGAGCGCCGGCAGCGCTGACCGACCGGATCAGTATGCCGAGGCGCAGGCGAGCGAGCCCGTGCCAGGGCCCGGTCGGGACAGTGTGGCGAGGATCTCACCGCTCATGCGCTAACTGAGTTTGCATCCTGCTTGCAGTTGCAAGCATACTGGTGAGTATGAGTCGTCTACCCGTCCCCGACCTGGGCCATTACCTGCGTGAGCAGCGTGAGGCTGCCCAGATGTCGGTGCGGCAGGTGGCCAAGGCGGCAGGCATTTCCAACCCCTATCTCAGCCAGATCGAGCGGGGCCTGCGCAAACCGAGTGCGGAGATCCTGCAGCAGATCGCCAAGGGCCTGCGGATCTCGGCGGAGCAGTTGTATGTCCGTGCCGGGATCCTCGACGACCGCGCGGCCGGGACCCCGGTCGTGGAGCCGTATGACGTCACGGTCGCCATCATGGCCGACCAGCGGCTGAACGACCGACAGCGCCGGGCGCTGCTCGACGTCTACCGCTCATTCGTCGGCGACGCGGCCGACCTGCCCACTGACCCCTCCAGCGACCTGTCGGCCGAGCCCAGCGCCGACTGACCCGCCCGTGCCACCAGGCCGGGCCACAGACAGACCACCCTCCAATCGAAGGAGCAGCACATGTCCACCATCAAGCAGATCCGCGACGACGCCGCCAAGGCCGTCGAGACCGTCACCGGCGAGGCCAGCAAGCGTGTCGAGGATGTGACCGCCGAGGTCGCCAAGTCCTCCGCTGCAGCGCGCGCCGAGGCGACCCGTGTCGCCAGCGACCCCACCCCGCTCTACGCCGTTGTCGGCCTGACCGACACGGTGGTCGAGCGTGCCCGTGAGACCGTGAACGAGACCGTCGCCCGCGCCGGCAAGGTCGGCAAGGCCCTGTCGCCGAAGGTCATCTCCAAGACCGTCACCGACCGGGCCAGCGACGTCTCCAAGTTCGCCGAGTCCCTGCCGGGCAAGGCCGTCAACGACGTCACCGAGGGTCTGGGCAAGGTCCAGGCTGGTTACGAGGGTCTCGCCAAGCGCGGCCAGGGTCTCGTCGGCCGCGTCAAGGACCAGCAGGCCACCAAGGACCTGACCAAGCAGGTCAACACTGTTGTCGAGCAGGGCAAGCAGCTGCTGGGCACCGCCTCCAAGGGCGTCACCGACACCCGCAGCGCTGCCAAGGCCACCGTGACCAAGAGCCGTCGTCAGGCCGCTGGCGCCGTTGCCGACGTCGTCGCTGGTGAGGACGTCACGGTCGCCACGAAGTCTGGCTCCGCGAAGTCCACCACCGCAAAGTCCAGCTCGGCGAAGGCCGGCACCCGCAAGTCCGCCGCGACGAAGCCGGCTGCTCGGCGCACCACGAAGACCGGGGCGACGAAGACGGCCAGCAAGAGCGCTGCGACCAAGCCTGTCGCGAAGTCCACGGCCACCAAGTCCACGACGCCGAAGGCTGCCAGCACGTCGGCCGCGACGAAGCCGGCCGCGAAGTCGACGGCCACCAAGAGCACGGCGACCAAGTCCGCGTCGACGAAGCCGGCCGCGAAGTCCACGGCCACCAAGAGCGCCACGACCAAGTCCGCCACGACCAAGTCCGCCGCGACCAAGTCCGCCGCGACCAAGTCCGCCGCGACGAAACCGGCCGCGAAGTCGACGGCCACCAAGTCGACGGCGAGCAAGAGCGCCACGACGAAGCCGGCCAGCTCCAGCTCGGCCAACTCCACCCAGGCGACCGCCAAGCGCACGGCCACCACGGCCAGCAACTCGGTCAACAAGACCGCTGCCGCTGCCCAGGACGTCCTGGCCGAGACCGCCAAGGTGGCCGACAAGGCCGTCGAGGCGACCACGACGACCGCTGCCAAGGTCGGCAACTGACCAACACCCACCGGCCTGACCGGCTGTGGATGACCACTGCGGTGGGGTTTAGGCTCATGGCCGTGACCCCACCGCAGTCGTCGTCTGAGCACCCCCTGCACACAGCCCCCGTCGTGGCCCAGGTTGACCGGTCCGGCTTCGTCGAGTCGGTGCATCACGGCATCGTCGCGGCGACCGGCGCCGACGGAGGCCTGGAGCTCGCGATCGGACCGGTGGACGCACCGATGTTCCCCCGGTCCTCCAACAAGCCGGTGCAGGCCCTGGCCATGCTCCGGTGCGGGCTCGACCTGCCAGACCACCTGCTGTCGCTGGCCTGCGCCAGCCACAACGGTGAGGAGTTCCACCGCGAGGGAGTCCGCGAGATCCTGGCCGGCGCTGGGCTGACCGAGGACGACCTGCAGAACACCCCCGACCGCCCGATCTATCCGCCCGAGCGCGAGCGCTGGATCGCCGAGGGCCTCGCCCCCAGCTCCATCGGGCAGAACTGCTCGGGCAAGCACGCGGGGATGCTCGCCACCTGTGTGGTCAACGGGTGGGACACCGCGACCTACCGCGACCCCGGGCACCCGCTCCAGGTCGCCATGGCCGACACCCTCGCGGACCTGGCGGGAGAGCCGATTGCGGCCACCGGCATCGACGGGTGCGGGGCCCCGGTGATGGCGATCAGCACGGCCGGTCTCGCCAGAGCGTTCGGTCGTCTCGCCTCCGCGTCAGAAGACACGCCTGAGGGGCGGATCGCACGGGCGATCCGCAGCCACCCGGACTATCTGGGCGGCACCGACCGTGATGTCACGAGCCTGATCCGCGCCGTCCCCGGCCTGATCGCCAAGGACGGCGCCGAGGCGGTCTATGCCATCGGACTGGCCGACGGACGCGGCATCGCCCTGAAGATCGCTGATGGCAACCAACGAGCTCGCACGGTCGTGGCCCGCGCTGCCCTGGAGTGCTTGGGGGTCACCGGGGACCTCAGCGCCCTTGACCCCGACCCGATCCTGGGCCACGGCGATCCGGTGGGGACGATCAGCCCCATCGGCCTCGACGCCTGAGTCGTGCGCGCCGTCCTGCAGCGGGTCACCCGGGCCAGCGTGCGCGTGGGGGATCGTGTCGTCGGCGCCATCGAGCGCCCCGGGCTGCTCGCGCTCGTCGCCGCCACGCACGACGACTCGGCGGTTGACGTCGAACGGATGGCCCGCAAGATCGCGGAGCTGCGCATCCTGCCGGACGAGACCTCGGTCCTCGACTCCGGGGCGGCAGTGCTCGTCGTCAGCCAGTTCACGCTCTATGGCGACACCCGCAAGGGCCGACGTCCGGGCTGGTCGCAGGCCGCGCCGAGGCCGGTGGCCGAGCCGCTCGTCGACGCGGTGGCTGAGGCGCTGCGGCAGCGGGGCATCGAGGTGGCCACCGGGCAGTTCGGCGCCGACATGCAGGTGGAGCTGGTCAACGACGGACCGTTCACGCTCGTCGTCGACACCTGACCAGCTGACCCACGCACCCAGCCGGACGGTCGGGTGCGGTCGAGATGACGGGCCACGCGGCGCGGGACCTTAGGCTTGTCCCATGCCGACCTTCTTCGACGTCCAGCAGTGGGTGGGGCTCGCCCTGGGAGCCCTCGCCCTCGGCATCCAGGTCTGGGCGCTCGTTGACGCACTGCTCACCCGCGGTGACGCGTTCGTGGCCGCTGGCAAACGGACCAAGGGTTTCTGGCTGGCCATCACCGGCGTCGCCAGCGCGGTCGGGCTGGTCCACCTCTATCAGCCGTTCGGCATGTTCAACCTGATCGCCATCGTCGCCGCAGCGGTCTATCTGACCGACGTCCGCCCCGCGCTCGCCCAGATCCGAGGCCGTGGCCGCCGCGGAGGATCCCGCGGGTCCTACGGTCCGTGGTGACCCCGCCCCACACCGCTTTCGTGGACGGCCCCACCGGGCCCCTGGAGACGCTCACGGCCGGTCGCGGTGAGCCACGCACCGTCTTCGCCCACGGCCTGGCCGGGTCCATTCCCACCACCCGCCCCTATGCGGGCAAGGTGCCAGGGGCCCGCACGTTCCTGCACTTTCGCGGGCACGGTCGCTCAGCGACCCCTGACGGATCCTGGCCGTATGCCGATCTGGCGGCTGAGCTCTGGACCGTCGCCGACCGCGTGGGCGCCACCCAGGCGCTGGGCATCAGCATGGGAGCCGGTGCCCTGTGTGCAGGCCTCGCCGCTGACCCGGACCGCTTCGAGCGGGTCGTTCTCGTGCTGCCCGCCGCGATCGACCGGCCACGCCAGGATGCCGCGATGGCACGCTTTGCCGCGCTCGCCGCACTGGTCGACGCGGGCGACCGCGAGGGCATCGCTGCGCACCTGCTCGCCGAGGAGCCCGCAGCCGTGCGGGGTGACGCGGGGGCGCAACACTGGGCACGAGAGCAGGCCGGACGGCTGGTCGGCTCCGGGGTTGCCAACGGCCTGCGCTCGCTGCCGGGGCAGGTTCCCGTCACCGACCGGGCGTTGTTGACCCGAGTGACCGCACCCGTGCTGCTGCTCGCCCAGGAGGGTGATGGTGCGCACCCCGACTCCGTCGCCCGCGAGCTGGCCGAGGTGCTACCGTCAGCGATCCTGCAGGTGCTGCCCCCGGGCGGCATCATGTGGCAGCATCGATCTCACGTCCGTGACCTGGTGGGGGAGTTCCTGACGCCTGCTGCGGACCGGACCGCAACCGACCTTTAAGAGAGCACGCCCATGACCGACCCCAGCTCGCCGGCCCGCCATGTCCTGACACCGGAGGAGCTGGCCGATGCTGCCCGGCCCCAGACAACTGAGCCGTCACCGACGTCCTATCGCGACCGCACGCAGGATGTCTTTGTGGTCGAGCGACCGTGGGGACAGTTCCAGCAGTTCGCCACCAACGAGCGGGTGACCGTCAAGACGGTGACGATCGCCCCCGGACAGCGGCTGTCGCTGCAGCACCACGCGGAGCGCAACGAGATGTGGCAGGTGCTGGACCACCCCGTCGAGATCACCCTGGGTGAGCGCACCTGGTCGGCCGAGCCGGGGGAGCTGGTGTGGGTGCCGGTCGGCACCCTCCACCGGATGGGCAACACGGGCGAGCAGCCGGCGCGGGTCCTCGAGCTGGCCTTCGGTGACTTCGACGAGGCCGACATCACGCGGGTGCAGGACGACTACCGCCGCGAGTGCGACACCGAGGCCTGACCTCCGAGCGATCAATCCGCGGGAGCCACTGCCGCCCAGGCGATCTCCAGCTCTCCCAGGCGCCACCGGTGCCGCGTGCCCAGCACCGGCCAACCGCGCGTCTGCAGGTCGGCCACCGTGGCCAGGAAACGCTGCCGCGCGCCGTAGGGCGCGTGACCTGCGGCCCGGGCCCACGCCGCATCGAGGTCGCCCATCAGGTCGTGCACCCGCTCGCCGGGCACGTTGCGGTGGATCAGCACCTTGGGGAGCCGCTCGGCCACCGCTGAGGGCGTCTCGATGTCGCGCAGTCGCCAGGACAGGGTGAGGGAGCGTGGGTCCGGCCGCCCGTCCACGCCGCGGCGCACGTCAACCCAGGAGCCCAGCCTCCCCAGCTCGTTGCAGGTGCCCTCCACGAGCGCCCCGTCGGGAGCCAGCCGACCGACCAACCGGGACCAGGCCGCCTCGACCTGCCCCTCGTCATACTGCCGCAGGACGTTGAACGCACGGATCAGGACCGGTGACCCACCGCCCGGGACAGGCACCTCGAAGCCGCCGAGGGCAAAGGCCAGGTGAGGTGGGTCCTCGTGCGGGGCCGCGGCAGCGACCCGCGCCTGATCGATCTCCAGGCCGACCACGCGCACGTCGGGCCGCACGGCGGCCAGGCGGGTGTGGAGCTCGACCGTGGTGACCGGGTGGGCGCCATAGCCCAGATCGACGACGACGGGGTCTGCAGCGTTGCGCAGCAGGCGGCCATGGGTGTGCACGACCCACCGGTCGACCCGTCGCAAGCGGTTGGGGTTGGTGGTGCCGCGGGTCACCGTGCCGACCGGTCGGGTCGCTCTGATCGCACCAGCCACAGCACCACGATAGGGGTCGTGCAAGACTGAATCGTCAGGGACCACGGTGTGAGGAGTGCGCTGCGTGAGTGAGAGCGACCGGGTGCGTCGGGTGGCGATGCTCAGCGTCCACACCTCCCCGTTGGATCCTCCGGGCACCGGGGACGCCGGCGGCCTGAACGTCTATGTGGTCGAGACAGCCCGCCGGCTCGCCGCGCGCGGGACCGAGGTGGAGATCTTCACCCGGGCCACCGACGGCTCCCTGCCAGAGACCGTGCGGATGGGGCCGGGCATCCTGGTCCACCACGTGCCGGCCGGCCCGTTCGAGGGGCTGGGCAAGGACGACCTGCCGGGCCAGTTGTGCGCCTTCGCTGCTGGCGTGATGCGCACTGCGGCAGGCAGACCCGAGCAGTGGTATGACGTGGTCCACTCGCACTACTGGCTCTCTGGGCAGGTGGGTTGGCTGGCTGCAGACCGCTGGAACGTGCCGCTGGTGCACACCATGCACACCATGGCCCGGGTCAAGAACGCGCAGCTGGCCGAGGGGGACAGCGCCGAGCCCCCCGGCCGAGAGATCGGGGAGGCCCAGGTGGTGGAGGCAGCGAGCGTCCTCGTGGCCAACACCGACGAGGAGGCCGGTCAGTTGGTGCGGCTCTATGACGCCGACCCGGACAAGGTCCACGTGGTGCCGCCGGGGGTTGACCTCGGTGTCTTCCGGCCCGGTGATCAGAGCGACGCGCGGCGCGCCATCGGGGTCCCCGAGGACGCCGAGCTGGTGCTGTTCGTCGGCCGGATCCAGCCGCTGAAGGCCCCAGACGTCCTGATCCGGGCTGCCGCTGAGCTGATGCGCCGCGACCCGACGAGGCGCGACAAGCTGATGGTGGGCGTGCTGGGCGGTCCCTCCGGATCGGGCCTGGCACACCCGGAGTCGTTGCAGGAGTTGGCCGGCGAGCTGGGGCTGGAGGACCGGGTGCGCTTCGTGCCGCCGGTCTCCCGCGCCGAGCTGGCCCAGTGGTATCGCGCGGCCGACCTGGTCACCGTGCCCAGTTATAGCGAGTCCTTCGGACTGGTCGCCGTGGAGTCGCTGGCCAGCGGCACGCCGGTGGTGGCTGCCGCCGTGGGTGGGCTGCCCGTCGCCGTCGGGGACGGCGGCATACTGCTGGACGGTCACGACCCGGCCCTCTGGGCCGACGCCATCGCGGAGCTGCTCGATGATGACGAGCGCCGCCAGGCGCTGGCCGATGCCGGTGTCCGCCACGCTGCCGGCTTTGGCTGGGACCGCACCGTTGACCGGCTCGACGAGGTCTATCGCCAGGCGCGCGTGGATCACCAGCACCTGGGCATCGACGGCGCCCACCACCTCCTGGACCAGGTCCCGAGCATGGTGTCGCCGTGAGTGCCCCCGCGGACGGGGTGGCCGGCGGACTGGACCGGCTGCGGGCGGCGTTGCAGGAGACCGGAGTTGAGTTTGCCGACGGCACCAGGGAGGGCGAGCTCGTCGTCACCCTGCCGGGGGAGCGCAAGCTCAAGACCGTCTGCTCGCTGGTCGTGGGCGTCAACGCAGTCTCGGTGCAGGCGTTCGTGATCCGGCGTCCTGATGAGAACCACGAGAAGTTCTACACCTCCCTGCTGCGTCGCAACCTGCGGCTGCCGGGCATGGCCTATGCCATCGACGGATCGGGCGACGTCTATCTGACCGGCCGGTTGCCGCTGGCCGCGATCGATGCCGCGAGCATCGACCGGCTCCTGGGCACCGTGCTGACTGCGTGCGACGAGCCATTCAACGAGCTCCTCGTGATCGGGTTCCTGACCTCGATGCGCACGGAGTGGCGCTGGCGCCTCTCGCGGGGGGAGTCGACCGCCAACCTTGAGGCCTTCCGTCACCTGCTCGAGGGAACCGAGGACGTGACGGGTGAGTCTGAGGGGCATGGAACTCACTGAGGGTCGGGACCGCTGGTGGAGCGTTGGCCTGCTCGTGATCGCGCTGTTGGTGACCGTCGCCGCGTGTGGCACGGGGGGCGGTGCACAGGCAGGGGACCCCGGGGCGACGACGGGCCCCGGCGAGGACAAGGTCGTGGCGGTCCACGACGAGGTGCGGTTCTATCCCGCCTGCGGCAACGAGGTGCTCCGTTACGAGGGACTCGAGCTCTACATGCTGCTCCCGGAGGAGGACATCGAGACCCTGCGCCTCGGCCACGGCACCTCCGTCCAGGCCCCCGTGGTGGCCCCTCCCGGACCGGGCGAAGACGTGGGCACGTTGACCGTCTATGGCGACGGATATGCCCGGTTCGTCTCCGACAATGGTGAATTCGACGTCTGGCTCACGCCCGAGCACCGCGACTACAACTGGGTCTGCTGACGCCGACACCAGGTCTGCTGGACCTGGTCTGCTGGCCGGGTCACAGCGGCAGTCCCGTCTGAGTCAGGCTGGCGCTATGAGTGCCGGGCGGTAGTCCTGCGGGACCTCCAGGTCGAGCAGGACCAGGAGGGTCGCTGCCAGGTTGGACAGCCCGGGTGCCTCCACGCCCTCGGCCGGCTCCCAGCGGTGGCCGGAGTAGTCGACGACATAGAGCGGGACCGGATTGGTGGAGTGCGCGGTCTTCCACAGTGGCGTGCCGTCCTGGGACGTGCGCGGTTGCCCCTGCTTGTCGCGCTCGACCATGTCCTCGCTGTTGCCGTGGTCAGCCGTGACGACCAGGCAACCGCCAGCGGCCTCAACCGCTGTCGCGATGCGTCCGACGGCCTCATCGACGGCCTCGACGGCGGTGATCGTGGCCTCGAAGTTGCCGGTGTGGCCCACCATGTCGCCGCCGGCCAGGTTGGAGCGCAGGAAGGTGTAGCCACCCTCCTCGAGCGCCTTGATGACGTAGTCCGCCGTCTCGGCGGCCTTCATGCGGGGTGCCTTGTCGAACTCGATCTGGTCGGACGGGATGTCGATGTAGGTCTCGGTCTCCGCGTCGAACGGATCGGACCGGTTGCCGTTCCAGAAATAGGTCATGTGGCCATACTTCTGAGTCTCCGAGGCGGCCAGCTGGTGCATCCCGGACCGGGCGATGACCTCGCTGACCGTGTCGGTGATCGTCGGTGGCTGCACCAGGCGGACCGGCGGCATGTTGGTGTCGCCGTCATAGAGCGTCATGCCAGCGAAGAAGATGTCAGGGACCGTGCCGCGGTCGAAGCCGGCGAAGCCGTCGCCCTCGACGAAGGCGCGGGTCAGCTCGATCGCACGGTCCCCGCGGAAGTTGAAGATGATGACGGCGTCGCCGTCACGAACGGGGCCGACCGCCTCACCGTCCGCGTCGACGACCGTGAAGGCCTCGAGCAGCTGGTCGCTGATGCCGGGAGTCTCCTCGCGGAGTGTGGTGATGGCCTTGCTGACTGACTCGAACGGGCGGGCCTCGCCCTGCACGTGGGCGCGCCACCCGGCCTCGACGACGCCCCAGTTGGCCTCGTAGCGGTCCATGGTGGTGACCATGCGGCCACCGCCCGAGGCGATCTGCCAGTCCAGGTCGGTCCCGTCGGTGCGCTCCACCAGGGCCTCCTCGAGGCGTGCTGCGAAGCGGTCGGCAGTGCGGTCCTCCACATCTCGCCCATCAAAGAGCGTGTGCAGCCGCAGCCGGGTCACACCGTCGCTCTTGGCGTGGTCCAGCAGCAGCATGAGGTGATCCCACGACGAGTGCACGTTGCCGTCGCTGAGCAACCCGATCAGGTGCAGTGCCGAGCCGTCGGCGGTCGCGGCGGCCACCGCGTCCTGCCAGGCGCCCTCCCAGATCTCACCGCCACGGACCGCGTCGTCGACCCGCTTGGCGCCCTGCGGGATGATCCGCCCAGCGCCCATCGTGTTGTGCCCGACCTCGGAGTTGCCCATGTCACTGTCGCTGGACAGGCCGACATGAGTGCCGTGGGCAGCGACCTCGAGGTGGATGCCGGTGTCCCGCAGACGATCCAACTGCGGTGTGGCGGCAGCAGCGACGGCGTCATAGGCATCGCCGGTGCCCGTGCCGACGCCGTCCATGACCACCAGGACCAGGGGCCGCACGCCGGGGGTGGTCGTGGTGCTCACAGCGCCTCGAACTTGTAGCCGAGGCCACGCACGGTGACGATGTGCTGAGGCTGACCCGGGTCGGGCTCGATCTTGGCGCGCAGACGCTTGACGTGCACGTCGAGCGTCTTGGTGTCCCCGACGTAGTCGCTGCCCCACACCCGGTCGATCAGCTGACCCCGGGTGAGCACGCGCCCGGCGTTGCGCAGCAGCATCTCCAGCAGCTCGAACTCCTTGAGCGGCAGGGAGACCGTGTCGCCGTTGACCGAGACGGTGTGCCGTTCGACATCCATCCGGACTGGGCCGGACTCGACGGTCGCGGGGACCAACTCCTCCGGCTCCACCTGCCGACGCAGCACGGCCTTGATCCGAGCGAGCAGCTCGCGGCCGGAGTAGGGCTTGGTGACGTAGTCGTCAGCACCGATCTCCAGACCGACGACCTTGTCCACCTCGCTGTCCTTGGCGGTCAGCATGATCACCGGCACAGATGACTTCGCGCGCAGGGAGCGGCACACGTCAACGCCGGACAGACCGGGCAGCATCAGGTCCAGGAGCACCAGGTCGGCGCCGTTCCGATCGAACTCGGTGAGGGCGTCCGGTCCGGTTTCGGCCACGGCGACGTCGTAGCCCTCCTTCTGGAGCATGTAGGAGAGCGGGTCGGAGAACGATTCCTCGTCCTCGACCACCAGGATCCGGGTCATGAACTCACTCCTCGCTCGGGCGCACTGCCGAGATCGCGTGTCGGGTGGGTGGGTTGAACGGATGCTGACCCCGAGGTTACCGCCGGACCCCGGGGCGCGGATCTGTGGGTGGTGTGTGTGGGCGGGAGCGCTGCCTCCGCAGCGCCGCCTGTGGAGCCCTCGCTCGACAGGTGGGCGGCGGGCAGCCGGATCGTGAAGGTCGATCCCTGCCCAAGTTGGCTCCAGACCACGACGTCACCGCCGAGGTTGGCGCAGATGTGCTTGACGATGGACAGGCCCAGACCCGTGCCTCCGGTGGCGCGGGACCGGGCGGCATCGACGCGGTAGAACCGCTCGAAGATCCGCTCCTGGTCTCCGGGGGAGATGCCGTTGCCCTGGTCGGTCACCGAGATCTCGACCAGTTCCCCCCGGCGGCGACTGACCACAGCGATCGGGCTGGACTCGTCGGAATAGTTGATGGCGTTGGTCACCAGGTTCCGGATGGCCGTGGTGATCAGTTCGGCGTCTCCGTGCACCTCCAGCTGCTCTGTGGGCCCGATGTGCTTGACGGTGATCCGTCGCTCACCGGCGACGATGCGGGTGTGCTCCACGGCCTCGCGGGCACACTGGCTCACATCAACGGTCACCAACGGGTCGGACAGATCTGCTGCCTGCAGACGGGACAGGTCGACGATCTCGCTCACCAGCCGGGTCAGTCGAGTCGACTCGATCTTCATCCGCTGAGCGAACCGCTGGACTGCGACCGGGTCATCGGCGGCCTCTGCGACGGCCTCGGCGAGGAGAGCGAGCCCACCGACCGGTGTCTTCAGCTCGTGGCTGACATTGACCACGAAGTCGCGTCGGACCTCCTCGACGCGGCGGGCCTTGGTGCGGTCGTCGACCAGGGCCAGCACGAGCTCGCGCCCGAGGGGCGCCACCCGCACGCCGACCACCATCACGCCCTGGCCGAGCGGCCCACGGGCGAGTTCCAACTCCGCCTCGCGGATGGTCCCGTCGCGGTGCACCTGCACCGCCAGGGTGCGCAGCTCGGCGTGCGTCAGGTTGTTGCCCCGGACCAGTCCATAGGCGACGGCGGTGGCGCTGGTCTTGACGACCCGTCCGCCCGCGTCAAGGACGATGGCGCCATCCCGCAGCACGGCGAGCACGTCGGCTGCCCCGTCCGGCACCCGGGGGTCGATGGATGATTGGGTCGTGGACGGCTCGTGTCGACGCTCGGAGGCACGGACCAGCAGGGTGGCGATGACAGCGAGCGCCAACCCGAGCACCACGCCCAGGGCTCCCGCCGTTATTCCGTCCACGCCTCTAGCCTAGGTCGCCAGGAGCACTTCTTAGGCCCACGATGGCGCCCACGCAGCGCACTCGACCACGGAAGTGAGCGTGATCCGTTCTGCTGGTCGGGTGGTGTTCACCTGGCGGGTGGTCTTCGTTCATCAGACACTGAGAGACTCGCCGACGAGATTCCGGATCTAAAGAGAGGGAGGGATCCGATGCGCATCGCATTCACCGAGGAGCTGCAGTTCATCTCCGACCAGTTGGTCGAGATGGCGGGGCTGACGGCCACGGCACTGGACCAGGCCACGACCGCGCTCATGGAGGCTGACCTGGACAAGGCCGAGGCTGTCATCAGCGCGGACGAGCACATTGACGCGGTTCGTCGCGACCTGGACACCCGGGCCGTGGATGCCCTGGCCCGTCAGCAGCCGGTTGCGACCGACCTGCGGACCCTGGTCACCGCGATGCGCATGAGCGCCGACCTCGAGCGGATGGGCGACCTGGCCCGGCATGTGGCCAAGCTGGCCCGTCTCCGCTATCCGCACCAGGTGCTGCCCAAGGAGCTCAACGCCACCTTCTCCCGGATGGCGGAGGTTGCCGAGGCGCTGGTCAATGAGGCAGCCCGCATCATCAGGGACAACGACGTCGAGGCCGTTGCCCAGCTCAAGATCACTGACGACGAGATGGACGACCTCCACCGCGACGTGTTCCGGACGCTGCTGGACGACGACTGGGCCAGCGGTGTCCAGGCCGCCATCGACGCCACCTTGCTGAGCCGCTACTACGAACGATTCGGTGACCACGCCGTCTCGATCGCCCAGCGTGTGGTCTATCTGGTGACGGGGCAGTGGGATGACGACTTTCTCAACGTTGAGGAGCGCCTTGAGGTGACCGAGGTCAAGAGCTGAGCCGGACCTCGCGCCCGGCACCGACGCGAACGGCCCGCACCACGTGGTGCGGGCCGTTCGCTATGACCGGTTGTGGTCAGGACGATGAGTCGGCGGTCGAGGACACCAGGTCGCCGTAGGGGCCTTGCGGCAGCACCACCGGGGCGAGCCCGCTGTCGGCGTCACCCAACGACGTCTGGACGACGATGGTGACGATGCCGCCGGGGCTGGCCTCGACGGCTGGCAGTTCCACCGGCGTGCCCGAGCCCTCGGGGCTCGCGCCGTCGAGCCGGACGGACTGTCCGGGTGCGACGCTCACTGTGGGCGACAGTGCGACCATCTGCCCTTCGGTGTTGACCGCGAGGGTGACGTCGGCCGGCTCCGTGGCGTTGTTGACCACGAGTCCGCTGACCACGCCGGCGGCTCCATTGCCCTCGCTGACCACGAGCAGGTCACGCACGGCAACGTCACCGGCATCGACGGAGACTCCGTCGGCCGGGTCATAGTTCATGTCGGTTGTCACCGGCGAGCTGATCTGGCAGGCGCTGAGAGTCAACGCCGCCGCCAGCGCGAGCCCGGCGGCGGCCAGGCGGCGGGGACGGGGGGAGAGCTGCGGGGCTGCGGTCCTGGAGATCACGAGGGACACTCTAGCCGTCCTCGTGCGCGCGCGGTGAAGACCCGTGTGCACCAGGTCGGTCGAGTGGGCCCCGCAGCCACCGAGAGGCCTTTCCGAGACGCTGACCAGCACAAATATCAAACATGTCATTACGTGATCTGCGCCACGCGTGTTATCCTTGGGGTCCGCGAAAGGGGCTAACTGAAGATGACGTTCAAGGTCGGCGAGACGGTTGTGTACCCGCACCACGGGGCCGCACTGATCGAGGAAATGAAGAAGCGCACCATCAAGGGCGAGGAGAAACTTTACCTAAAGCTCAAGGTCGCTCAAGGTGATCTGACCATCGAAGTTCCCGCAGAAAACTGCGATCTGGTGGGTGTCCGCGACGTCGTCGGCAAGGAGGGTCTGGACAAGGTGTTCGAGGTGCTGCGCGCCGAGCACACCGAGGAGCCGACCAACTGGTCCCGCCGCTACAAGGCCAACCTGGAGAAGCTCGCCTCTGGTGACGTCATCCGCGTGGCCGAGGTCGTCCGCGACCTGTGGCGCCGCGACAAGGACCGTGGCCTGTCCACCGGTGAGAAGCGCCTCCTCAACAAGGCCCGTCAGATCCTGGTCTCCGAGCTCGCGCTCGCCGAGAAGACCAACGAGGACAAGGCCGAGGCCACGCTGGACGAGGTCCTGGCCTCCTGAGCCCACAGCACCGCGTCGGCGTCATCCTGGTGGCCGCCGGCCGGGGCACCCGCCTCGGCGCCGACCGGCCCAAGGCGCTCGTTCCACTCGGGCGCGGGCCCGATGCAGCACCGCTTGTGACACACGCCCTCCGGGGCGTGTTGTCATGTCCGGACCTGTCCGACGTGGTGGTCGTGGCACCACCAGACCGTATGCCGGAGCTCACCGCCGCCGTCGACCTCACCGGCGTCGAGCTCACCAGTGCGGGAGCCGGGCAGGTGCAGGTCACCGTGGTCGCGGGTGGCGCCGAACGCAGCGACTCGGTCGCAGCGGGTCTGGCGGCCCTGCCTCCCGGAGTCGGCATCGTGCTGGTGCACGACGCAGCCCGTGCACTGACGCCACCTGCGGTGTTCGAGCGGGTCGTCGAGGCGGTGCGGCACGGCCACAGCGCCGTCGTCCCGGCCCTGCCCGTGACCGACACCATCAAGATGGTCGACGCGCGGGACCACGTCGTCTCCACTCCCGACCGCAACGCGCTCCGGGCGGTCCAGACCCCTCAGGGCTTCCTGCGCGAGACGCTGGAGCGAGCGCACCACGAGGCTGGCGGATCGGTCACTGACGACGCCGGTCTCGTGGAGAGTCTCGGCGACGCAGTGTTCGTCGTGCCCGGCGATCCCAGGTCGCGCAAGATCACAGATGCCGAGGACCTGGCGGTCGTGGAGAGCTGGCTGAGCGCAACACCAGCCAGAGGGGCGACTCCGGTGCTGCTGGTCCTGGGTGGGCTGCCCGGCACCGGCAAGACGACCCTCGCCCGCGCCTGGGCGCGGTCTCGGCGCGCCGCACACGTGCGAGTCGACACCATCGAGGTGGCCCTGCAACGCGCGGGCGCCGACCAGGTCGGTCCGCAGGGATACGCCGCGGCCTATGCCCTGGCTGCGGACCAACTGGCCCTGGGCCTTGATGTGGTGGCCGACTCAGTCAACCCGCTGCCGGTCACGCGAGCGGCGTGGCGCGAGGTGGCCAGCGCCTCCGGGGCCACTGTCCTCGAGGTCGAGTTGACCTGCGCAGCAACAGAACACCGTGAGCGAGTGGAGGGCCGCACGGCTGACATCGTCGGCCACCAAGTGCCCGACTGGTCAGGGGTTCAGGCGGCTGACTACGTGCCCTGGACCGACGCCGACGTCGCTCTGGACACCACAGACGTTGACGTGAGTGACCTGCTGGCGCACGTGGAGCAGGCGCTGGCAGCCGTCCCTGAGGTTGGCAAGCCCACTGCCCCCTGAGTCGGCCTCGCCCGCGCTGAAATCGTCTTGGAGCACCGAACGGTTCTGACAGCGTGACATAGCAGGCTCCAAGAACCGTTTGAGGCTCTAAGACGGTCGCAGGAGGCACCAGCGGCACGGCCTCACTCTCGGCATGAGCGTGAGAGGCAGCGCCCCGCGTTCGAGTCGCCGTTCCGCCCGAGGACTTCGACACGATATCGAGACGGCCGCGTCCGGTGGTCTTGTCAGTTCGCCGACGACGCTCCCGCTTCCCCGGCCGATCGAGCGGGCCGCCTGCGGGTGGGTCATGCCAGGTGAGGCATGACTTCTGAGGCGATCAACTCCAGGTGGTCTACCACGTCGTCCGACAGGTCGAGCACCTGCAGATAGACCCGCGTGACCCCGGTCTGCTCCACCCACTCGCCGATTCGCTGCACCACCTGGTCGGGTGTCCCGGCCAGCCCGTCAGCACGGAGCTGGTCCAGGTCCCGTCCGATCGCCGCAGCCCGGGCACGGATCTGCGCGTCGTCCCGACCGACCACTGTCGTCAGAGCGGCGGAGCGGATCAGGCTGTCCGCGGCGCGGCCGGCGTCCTGGCAGGCCGCGGTGGCGCGCTCAAACTGCACCTGCGCCTGCTCCAACGGAGCGAAGGCCACGTTGAACTCGGCGGCATAGCGGGCGGCCAGCGCCGGAGTGCGCCGCTTGCCCATGCCACCCACGATGATCGGTGGCCCAAAGGAGTGCGGGTCGCGCTGCACCGGCTTCGGAAGCCCAGGCGAGTCGGTCACGGTCAGGTTCGCCCCGGCATACGAGAACCGTTGTCCCACAGGGGTCCCCCACAGTCCGGTGATAACCGCCAGGGAGTCCTCCAGCAGGTCGAACCGGGCCCCGACCGCGGGGAACGGGATGCCATAGGCCGCGTGCTCTGCCTCGAACCAGCCGGCGCCGAGGCCGAACTCGACGCGCCCGTCACTCATCGCGTCCACCTGTGCCACCGTGATCGCGGTCGGTCCGGGGAGGCGGAAAGTCGCCGAACTGACCAGGGTGCCCAACCTGATCCTGGAGGTCTCCCGGGCCAGTCCGGCCAGCGTCACCCAGGCGTCGGTCGGACCTGGCAGACCATCGCCTTCCCCCATCGCCAGGTAGTGGTCGGACCGGAAGAAGGCGTCGAAGCCGGCGTCCTCGGCCGTCCGTGCTGCGCGGAGCTGGTCGTCATAGGTCACGCCCTGCTGGGGCTCAGTAAAGATGCGTAGGTCCACTCGACACAGTCTGGCTCACGCCGCCTGGCCCTTGGCGCACTGCACCCACCCATGACTGCACCGACCTACAGTGGGCGCCATGAGCAGCTCCGCCCCGACCCCCTTCCGAGTCGGCACCGGCGTCGACGTCCACGCCTATGCGCCCGAGGGGAGCGAGAAGGCGCTGATGCTGGGCTGCCTTGAGTGGCCGGGGGAGCGTGCCATCGAGGGGCACTCGGACGGTGACGTGGCTGCCCACGCCACGTGCGACGCCCTGTTGTTGGCGTCGGGCCTGGGGGACCTGGGGTCTGTTTTTGGCACCGACCGACCCGAGATGGCCGGAGCCAGCGGTGTCGACATGCTCGCCGAGGTGCTGCGACTCCTGACCGCCGCAGGGTGGTCGGTGGGCAACGTGGCGGTGCAGGTGATCGGCAACCGACCCAAGGTCGGACCCCGACGGGCCGAGGCCGCCGCGGCCATGTCGGCTGCTCTCGGGGGTGCCCCGGTGTCGATCTCGGCCACGACGACCGATGGGCTGGGACTGACCGGACGCGGCGAGGGTGTGGCCGCGATCGCGACCGCGCTCGTGGTCTCGGCCAGCTAGACGCTCGCCCCTGTCACCACGACACGAAAAGTGCCAGGAGGATCCCTGGCCACCAGAACCACCAGGCGATCGTGCGCCGCACCAGGCACCACCCGCGGTGCCGGAAGACCAGCATCGTGATCAGCGAGAGGATGAGGGAGAGCACGAGCAGCAGGCAGATGGCAATGCCGATCAGCGGATAGGACTCGGCGGCCGCCACGCCGATGAGGAAGACCACGGCATAGATCGCCAGAGTGATCAGCGGCAACAGTCCGTACCACCAGAAACGCCCCCAGAAGCCCTCGCGAGGGCGGAGCACGGTGCTGCCGCACGGGCATGGCATCTCATCGGGCGGCACCGGGGAGGTCACTCCCGCACGGCGGCGCCCACTTGCTTGGTCACTCAGTTCCCCGCTCACCGCGGCAGGATAACGCGCGGCGGAACCTGGACGGGGTCGCGTGGGCGCGGAGCAGGGCGCTCTGCTGCCCCGGACACACCGAAGGTGACTGCCGCGAGGACAACGCCTAGATTGGGCGGACGGCATCGTCGCCACCGTCCACGCAGAGGGAGTCACCAGTGCCCAGCACAGTCAAGGGAGTCATCGCCCGCAGCAAGGGAGCCGACGTCGAGGTCGTCGACATCGTGGTCCCTGATCCCGGCCCCGGGGAGGCCGTTGTCAAGGTGGAGGCCTGCGGGGTCTGCCACACCGACCTGCACTATCGCGAGGGCGGTATTAACGACGAGTTCCCGTTCCTGCTGGGTCACGAGGCCGCTGGTGTCGTGGAGGCGGTCGGCGAGGGCGTCACCGAGGTGGCGCCCGGTGACTTCGTGATCCTGAACTGGCGGGCCGTCTGCGGACAGTGCCGGGCCTGCGCCAAGGGCCAGCCCTGGTATTGCTTCAACACCGCCAACGCCACCCAGAAGATGACGCTGACCGACGGCACCGAGCTCTCGCCCGCGCTGGGGATCGGCGCGTTCATCGAGAAGACCCTGGTTGCCGCCGGGCAGTGCACCAAGGTCGACAAGGAGGCCTCGGCGGCTGCCGCCGGGCTGCTCGGCTGCGGGATCATGGCGGGCTTCGGTGCCGCCGTCAACACCGGTGGCGTCGGGCGCGGCGACTCGGTCGCCGTCATTGGCTGCGGCGGCGTCGGCAACGCCGCGATCGCTGGAGCTGCGCTGGCTGGAGCCACCACGATCATCGCCGTCGACCTGGACGACCGGAAGCTGGAGGGCGCCAAGGCCTTTGGCGCCACCCACACGGTCAACAGCTCCGGGCGGGACCCGGTCGTGGCGATCCAGGAGCTGACCGGAGGCTTCGGCGCGGACCTGGTCGTGGACGCGGTCGGGCGACCAGAGACCTACAAGCAGGCGTTCTATGCCCGGGACCTGGCCGGCACGGTCGTCCTGGTGGGGGTGCCGACCCCCGAGATGACGGTTGAGCTCCCGCTGCTGGACGTCTTCGGGCGCGGTGGCTCGCTGAAGTCGAGCTGGTATGGCGACTGCCTGCCCTCCCGCGACTTCCCGATGCTGATCGACCTCTATCGCCAGGGGCGCTTCGACCTGGACGCCTTCGTCACCGAGACCATCCCGCTCGACGGCGTCGAGGGCGCCTTCAGCAAGATGGAGCGCGGCGAGGTCCTCCGCTCGGTGGTCCAGCTGTGAACGGCGCGGCACCCCGCATCGACCACGCCGTCACCTCGGGCACCTTCAGCCTGGACGGCGGCACCTGGGACGTCGACAACAACGTCTGGGTGATCGGAGACAACCACGAGTGCGTCGTGATCGATGCGCCGCACGATGTCGAGGCGATCCTGGCCGTGGTGGGGGAGCGGACCGTGACCGCCATCCTGCTCACGCACGCCCACGACGACCACATCGACGCGGCCGCAGCGCTGGCCGAGGCCACCGGAGCCCCGACCTATCTGCACCCCGAGGACCGCATGCTCTGGGACCGGGTGCACGCAGAGGGACCGACCGAGGAGCTGGCCGACGGCGACACGATCGAGGTGGCCGGCACGGTGCTCAACGTGCTGCACACGCCCGGGCACTCGCCCGGCGCCTGCTGTTTCCACGCCCCGGCGCTCGGAGCGCTGTTCAGCGGCGACACCCTCTTTCAGGGAGGACCCGGCGCCACGGGCCGCTCGTTCAGCGACTTCGACACGATCGTCGACTCGATCACCAAGAAGGTGTTGACGCTGCCGCTGGACACGGTGGTGCACACCGGGCACGGCGACACCACGACGATCGGCGCTGAGGCACCGAACAGGCAGGAGTGGATCGACCGCGGCCACTGAGCGGCGAGCGAAGGGCAGCTCTGCGGCGATCTCGCGGGCCAGGTCGTATCCTGAGGTCGTGCCCCCGTCCCACCGCCGCCGCTCCCTGATCGGGATGCTGCTCAGCGCGGTCCTGGTCGGTGCCCTCGCGGCGACGTCTGCCGACACCGTCACGGTGGCCGTGGGGCTGGGCGTGGTGCTGATGGTCAGCCTGACCGTCACCACCAACGCGGCCACACTGGCACTGGCCGTCAGCGGCGCCGCCATCCCGGGCGCAGCCCGGCTGCGCCGACAGTGGGGCCGGGCGCCGATGCCCATGCTCGAGCCGGGCCTGGCGGGCAATCCGCAACCAAGGGCTCCGGGGCACACCGCCCCGGAGGTCCTCCTGCTGCCCGCCGCCTGAGCGAACCCGCGTGCGCGAACCGCCTGAGCGATTCGCTGAGCGAACCCGCCTGGGCAGGCCCGTGAACAGACCCGCCTGAGCGGGATCACAGCACGTGAGCACCTCCGAGACGACCCATCGTCCCGACCTTCCTCGGAGGAATCATGCTGTCCTGGCTCGACCCACTGCTCCTGCCCGCCCACCACCTGATCGACCTGACTGCCCAGTGGCTCCCCATGCCGCTGGTGATCGTCCTGCTGACCATCCTGGTCCGACTCGCTCTGCACCCTTTGAACCGTGCGACGCACCGGGCCAGCCTGCACCGCCAGCGCATCGCACCCCAGCTCCAGCAGGTGCGCGCCTGGCACGGCAAGGACCCAGAGCGGCTCCAGCGTGAGCTGCTGGATCTGCACCGCCGCGAGGGCGTCTCGCCAGCGGCCGGTTGCCTGCCGGCCCTGGTGCAGCTGCCGGTCATCATGATCATCTATCGACTGTTCTCCGCCCCGCAGATCGGGGGACAGACCAACGCGCTGCTGCACCACACGCTGCTCGGCGTGCCCATGACAGCGCACCTGGCCACCGCCGGGGCAGGCCTGCCGGTGTTTCTCGGACTCGTTGGGCTCTCGCTCGTGGTGGCCTATCTGACGATGCGACAGACCAGGGCCCACCTGGTGACGCCGACACCAGCGACTGACTCACCTCAGGCCGAGGTCGCCCGGACGATGAACCGGATCATGCCGATGATGTCCTTCGGCTCAGTCTTTGCCGTCGCAGTGCTTCCGTTGGGCACGGGCCTCTATCTGGTCACCAGCGCCCTGTGGACACTGGGGGAGCGGTATGCCGTGCGTCGGCTGGTCACCGTGTGACCCGTCGTCTGTGGAAAGGCGCGGAGATGGTGCCTGTCAGGTGCTTGCTGAACCCGGTGCGACTGTTGACCAAATTGATCTGGTGAAGATCGACTCGTCGGAGCACACTGGACGTATTCGTTCTCAGTGAGGAGAGCCGATGAGCACCACGGGTGCCCCCCAGCAGAAGGTCTCGGACGAGCCGATCCTTTGTTCCCGGCGAGTCCAGGTCGACCCGGTGCACGCCTTCGAGGTGTTCACCGAGCACTTGGGGGATTGGTGGGACCCGCGTCTGACACCAGACCCGGCCACCTTCGAGGGAGCCGACGTCGAGGAGGTGGAGGGCGGGGTTGTCGCGCTGCTCCACGACGGCATCGATTATCCGATCGGCGAGGTGCTGGAGTGGGCGATCGGCGAGCGGTTCGTGATGAGCTTCCACCTGTCGCTGCCGCGCGACCACCCGACCACTCTCGAGGTCACTTTTGAGCCCTCGGACGGTGGCACGTTGGTGGTCCTGGCCCACCGTGGGTGGGGACCGGACAATGTGGCCCAGCGCAGCAAGTTCACGCAGTGGCCCCACCTGCTCGAGCGGTTCGCCGCCACCGCGATCACCCAGTGACCGGCTGCCGTCACACCCAGCCGTGGTCCTGTGCCACGGCTTGGGCCTGGGCCCGGTTGCGGGCGCCGGTCTTGCCGATGGCCGCAGACAGATAGTTGCGCACCGTCTGCTCCGAGAGATAGAGCGCCCCCGCGATGTCGGCCACGGTCGCGCCGTCCCGCGACGCCAGCAGCACCTGCTGCTCGCGCTCGGTGAGCGGGTTGTCGGGGGCGCGCAGAGCCTCCAGCGCCAGATCGGGCTGCACCACGACCTCCCCTGCCAGGACGCGCCGGATGGCGGCCGCCAACTGATCGACGGGGTCGTCCTTGACGAGGAAGCCCCGGGCTCCGGAGGTCATGGCCCGGCGCAAGTAGCCGGCGCGGGCAAACGTCGTGACGATGATGGGCGTGCAGCCCGGGACGGCGGCGACCAGGTCCGGAAGGGCATCCAGCCCGCTGCCACCGGGGAGATCGATGTCGACCAGGGCCACGTCGGGGCGATGCTCGACGGCGGCCGGAACGATCTCATCGCCACGGCCCACCTGCGCCACGACCTGCAGGTCGGGTTCGACATCGAGCAGCGAGGCGAGGGCGGACCGGAGCATGCCCTGGTCCTCGGCGAGCAGGATGCGGGTGGTCATCGGTGCTCCTGCAGGGTGGGTCGGCCGGGGGCCGACGCTGGCTGGTGGTCTGCGTCGGCAAGTGGTACCTCGGCCACGAGGGTGAACCCGTCGGGCCGGTGCTCCACGGTCACGGTGCCGCCGCGCTCGGCCAAGCGCTCCCGGAGACCCACGAGGCCGGTGCCACTGCGGCCACTGCCGGGTGTGCCGCGCCCGTTGTCGGCGACGGTGACCCGTGCCCGGCCCTTGCCGCGCTCGACCCGGACCCGGCAGCTGTCGGCCCGGGAGTGCCGCAACACATTCGTGGTCGCCTCCCGGACCACCCAGGCCAGTTGCCGCTCGGCACCAGGGTCCAGACCCGCCGGGACGTGGCCGATCTCGGGCTCGATCCCGCCGGCCCGCAACGCGGCCGCGGCCCGGGAGATCTCGTCCTCCAGGCTGCCCTCGCGATATCCGGCGACAGCCTGGCGCACCTCGGTGAGTGCTGACCGCCCCAGCGTCTCGATCTCGGCGCCGTGCGCCGCGGCCGCAGCGGGATCCGCCTCGGCCAGCCGGCGGACCACCTCGGCCTTGACCACGATCACCGACAGGGTGTGCCCGAGCAGGTCGTGCAGGTCGCGTGAGAAGCGCATCCGCTCTGCACTGACCGCCGCCTCGGCCAGCTGCTGACGGGTCCTGTTCAGCTCGCCGATGGTGGCACCCAACCGGTGCACGACGAAGGTGCCCATGCCGCTGAGCACCGTGGTGATGGTCAGCCAGCTGACCACGCCCCAGCCCCACCCCGCCACCAGGGCGCCAGCGCCACTGGTCAGCCCGATCAGGACGACCACGGCGGGCACGATGCGCGGAGGCAGCACGACGGCGGCTGCGATGGCGAGCAGGGCCACGGCCATGAACGCCAGCTCGGACCGCTCGACCGTGCGGATCGTCACCAGGATCGTGACGACCAGGACGGCCAGCAGAGCGAGGGGAAGCCAGACCGGCCTGGACCCGTGGCCGGGTCCGGTGCGATAGAAGGTGACGATGGTCAGCAGGAAGGCGGCGCCAGCGGCCAGCAGCAGGAGCATGTCGCGCCACTGCTGCTCCTGAGCGGCTGCGATGACATAGGCACCCAGCAGCAGGGGGGCCCAGATCAGGACGAGCCAGCGGCCGTGTCGGGCCAGCGGGCTCTGGGACAGGTGCGTGACCGGGGCGGCGCAGTCGTCGGGGCCCCGTTGCGGGTCGTTCATCGCGGGCTCGTTCATCGCGGATGCCTTCATCGCTGTTGCCTTCATCGAGGGCACTCCTCTCAACAGTACGCCGAGCCGGCGACGTGGGGAATGGCGCTGCCCAGTGGCCCAGGACGCGTGAAGGACTGCAGCTCCACCCGCTGGAAACCGGCGGCCGAGATGAGGTCTCCGGTGTCGCGGTTGACGCGACAGCCGTCGATGAGCCGCGTGATCGGGCTGAGGGCGTCCTGGGCGATGCGCAGCACGGTGCCGCGGGGTGATCCGACGTGCTCCTCGAAGGTGAAGCGCCCGCCGGGACGCAGGACCCGCAGCACCTCACGGAGCACCTGGGCGGGGTCCCGCACCGAGCACAGCGCGTGGGACGTGACGACGGTGTCGATGCTGCCCGTGGGCACCGGCAGCTCCTCGGCCCCGACGGCGAGCACCGTCACCCGGTGCCCGCCGACCTGGCTCTCGAGCCAGCGAGCCGCGGCCTGGTCGGGCTCGACGCCGATCCACGGGTCGTTGGGATCGAGGGGAAGGTGCGGGTGCCGTCCCGGACCGATCTCCAGGACGGCACCGCGCAGGGACTCCAGTGGACTCGCCAGTGCGGTCATGTCGGCGCACCCGCCCTGGCGACACCGGCCTGGCCGGTGCTCGTGCGGTGGGCTCGCTCAGTGCCTGCTCTCGGGAGGGCGATCAGGAGGATGCCGCCGACCACCAGGTGAAGCAGGGTGAGCACGACGGTGCCGCCCCCGCTCTGCGCGAGGCTGAGCGGCCCGCCCAGTGAAAGCAGTGCCACGGCCCCAGCAAGACACCGCCAGATCGTGGCTCCGTGCCGCGAGATCCGCTCGAGCCCGGCCAACAGGGCCCAGCCCAGCAGCCCCGCTGCCACGGACGAGATGATGACGGAGCCGGCCGCGACGGGCACCGGTGTGGTGGCCCCCGGGGTCAGCAGGACGTCGAGATTGATGCCCAGCACGGGGCCGGCCACGAGCCACAACAGGAGCGCCGTGGCTCCGGCGCTCGCCACGACGGCGAGCCGTGGACCGGGTTGGGCACGGCCGCTGCGTCGAGGAGCTTTCCCGGTGAGGGGGCCAGTGTCTGCGTGGGCGCCTGGCTGGGGGTTGGGACGGATGTCTGCGCGGTCATCGGTGGTGGTGTGATTTCTCATGTCCTTCACGCTAGGAATCGCCCTGGCGACCCGATAGACGTCGATGTCCGCGGTCCGTCGGTACATCTGTCCTCGCAGCTGTCGTCACTGGGTCATCGGCGCAGGTAGCCTTACCCGCGTGAGCCTGCGCCTGTATGACACCGCGACCCGAGAGCTGCGCGACTTCGAGCCCCTTGAGCAGGGCCGGGCGGGCATCTATATCTGTGGTCTCACCACGCAGGGCTCCCCGCACATCGGGCACATTCGGTTTGCTGTCGCCTTCGACATCCTGCGCCGCTGGCTCGTGCGCGGTCACGGGCTGGACGTCACGCTGGTCCGCAATGTCACGGACATCGACGACAAGATCCTGAACAAGTCCGCTGAGAATGACCGCCCCTGGTGGGCCTGGAGCTATCAGCACGAGCGGGCCACGACCCAGGCGCTGGAGACCCTCGGCGTCCTGCCGCCGACCTACGAGCCGCGTGCCACCGGTCACATCACCGAGATGGTCGAGCTGATCGACGCCCTGGTCGAGCGAGGCCATGCCTACCCCGCAGCCGACGACAGCGGCGACGTCTATTTCGACGTGCGCTCCTGGTCCGACTACGGCGAGCTGACCCACCAGAAGATCGAGGACATGGAGCCGGCAGCGGACGCGGACCCGCGCGGCAAGCGTGATCCGCGCGACTTCGCCCTGTGGAAGGGCGCCAAGGCGTCCGAGCCCGCCACCGCGAGCTGGCCCACGTCCTATGGTCGCGGTCGTCCGGGCTGGCACCTGGAGTGCTCGGCGATGGCCCGCAAGTATCTCGGCGACACCTTCGACATCCACGGCGGTGGGGTCGATCTGCGCTTCCCGCACCACGAGAACGAGCAGGCCCAGTCCCGGGCGGCTGGCCTCGGCTTCGCGCGCTACTGGATGCACAACGCCTGGGTCACCCTCAGTGGCGAGAAGATGAGCAAGTCGCTGGGCAACACCCTGACCGTCGCAGAACTGACCAAGACCGCCCGCCCCCTCGAGCTGCGCTACTACCTCGGGGCGGCGCACTACCGCTCCACCATCGAATACGGCGACACGTCCCTGGACGAGGCCCGCTCGGCCGTCGAGCGGATCGAGGGCTTCCTGCAACGGGGTCTCGAGCTCATCGGTGACCCGACCGACGCCCTCCTCGAGGAGGCCGCTGGCACGGCCGTGCCGCAGGCCTTCGCCGCAGCCCTGGACGACGACGTCAACGTGCCGGAGGCGCTCGCGGCGCTGTTCGGCGCGGTGCGCGAGGGCAACCGAGCCCTCGAGCAGGCCAGCGGCGCAGACCGGGGCGCGCTGCGGCATACGGTCCTGCAGGTCCTGGCCATGACCGATGTCCTCGGCATCAACCCCCTGGACCCGAGCTGGGGGAGCGGCGGGACGGCCGGCTCCACGGAGGCCGTCCTCGACGCTCTCGTGCAGGAACGACTCGACGCCCGAGCCGCGGCCCGTGCGGAGCGCGACTTTGCCGCCGCCGACGCCATCCGCGACCAGCTCACCTCCCTCGGCATCGTCATCGAGGACACCCCCACCGGTGCCCGCTGGGCGCTGGACCGTCAGCAAGGACCGAGGTAGATCACGATGGCAGGCAACAGCCAGCGCAAGGGCGCCGTGCGCAAGACCGCCAAGAAGGGGCCGCAGGTCGGCAGCGGCGGCCAGCGACGCAAGGGACTGGAAGGGCGCGGCCCGACCCCCAAGGCGACCGAGCGCACCGGACACCCGGCGGCACGACGGACCCAGAGGACCACCACGACCCGCCGGCCGCCGCAGCGCGGCAACAAGGCCAGCACCGAGGTCATCACCGGTCGCAACTCGGTCCTGGAGGCGCTGCGCACCTATGTGCCCGCCAGCACGCTGTATGTCAGCTCCCGGCTCGAGTCCGACGACCGGATCAGGGAGGCGATCAAGCTCGCCACCGAGCAGCAGATCCCGATCCTGGAGGCCAACAAGCCCGAGCTCGACCGGCTGACCGACGGCGCCGTCCACCAGGGTCTGGCGATGCTGATCCCGCCCTACGACTACGCCCACCCCGACGATCTGCTCTCCGCCGAGCTGCCGGGCACCCCGCTGATCGTGGCGCTCGACGGGATCACCGACCCGCGCAACCTCGGGGCGATCATCCGCTCGGTCGGTGCCTTCGGCGGGCACGGGGTGGTGGTCCCCGCGCGCCGCTCGGCGGGGATGACCGCAGCGGCCTGGAAGACCTCCGCGGGTGCCGCCGCCCGCATCCAGGTGGCCCAGGCCACCAACCTGACGGTCGCGCTCCAGGACTATCGCAAGGCGGGCTGCTTCGTCATCGGGCTGGACGCTGAGGGCGACGTGGACCTGCCCGATCTCGAGCTGGCCGACCTGCCCCTGGTGGTCGTCGTGGGCTCGGAGGGCAAGGGCCTGTCCCGTCTCGTGCGCGAGACCTGCGACCAGATCGTGTCGATCCCGATGGCCGGGGTCACCGAGTCGCTCAACGCCGGCATCGCCGGTGCCGTCACCCTCTACGAGATCGCCCGCAAGCGGACCCGCTGACCCGGTCATGTCCACCGTCCGTGCCGCCACCCGTGGCCTCGTCGTCTCCGAGGGGAAGCTGCTGGTCACGGTGTTGCACGGCACGACGGGGGAGTATTGGTTGACGCCCGGCGGCGGGCAACACTTCGGCGAGACCAAGCTGGAGAACGCCGAGCGTGAGGTCCTGGAGGAGACCGGCTATCGCGTCCGCGTCGGTGACCTGGCGTGCGGCCGCGACTATGTCGGGGCCCGGCACTTCCCGGACTGGGACAGCGGCTTCCAGCAGACCGAGCTGTTCTTCTGGTGCGACCTGCTCGATGACGAGCCGGACCCGAGCGCCCTGGAGACCGACACCAACCAGACCGGTGTGCTGTGGGTGCCAGTCGTCGAGCTGATGGGCTCCCCGCTCTATCCGCGCCGCCTCGCCATGTGGCTCAACGAGAACCCCGCGACCCGGCCGGTGTGGCTGGGCGACATCAACTGAGCGATCAATCGGGTCGGCTCAGCCCTTGGTGCGGATCGGGATCTCCTGGGTGTCCAGGCCCAGGACGGCGACCTCATCCGGCTTGCTGGGCAGCACCGTGGCGACATAATCACGCACCGCCTCCTCGAGCGGGACGTCATAGTCGGCGCGCTCGGAGAGATACCAGCGGTGCTCCAGCAGCTCGTGGAAGAGCTCGGCCGGCTCCAGTTTGCTGCGCAGCTCCGGCGGCACCGTGCGCGTGATCGGCTCGTAGATGCCCGCGAGCCAGTCGTGGGCGACCAGCTCCTCGTCCTCGTTCTGTCGGTTCTGTGAGGCGCGGAAGGAGTCCAGGTCGTTGAGCAGCCGCCGTGCCTGGTTCTCCTCGACGTCCTGGCCGGTCAGCCGCAGCAGGCGCCGGCTGTGGTGCCCGGCGTCGACGATCTTGGGCTCGATCTGGATGTGCGTGCCGTCCAGGTCGGTGCTCATCGCGAGCTCACCGACGTCAAACCCGAGGTTGTTCAGGCGCCGGATGCGCTCGTCGACGCGCCAGCGGTCGCCGCGCTCGAACCGCTCGGTGGCGGTGAGCTCGCGCCAGAGCAGCTCATAGCGGTGCATCAGCCGGTCGGCGATCTCCAGGGCGTCGGCCTCCTCGTCGAGGAGCTCACCGGCCGCCAGGTCCATCAGCTCGCCGGCGATGTTGCCGTGGGCGATGTGCAGGTCATGGTTGCGCTGGCCGTTGCTGAGCTGGTTGTGGACCTCGGCGGTCTCGGCGTCAACCAGATAGGCCGCGAACTCACCGGCGTCGCGGCGAAAGAGGGTGTTGGACAGCGACACGTCGCCCCAGTAGACGCCGCCGAGGTGCAGGCGCACCAGCAGCACGGCCAGCGCATCGAGCACGCGTCGGGCCGTGTCGGGACGCAGCCGCTGGCTGAAGATCGCGCGATAGGGCAGGGAGAACTTCAGGTGCCGGGTGACCAGGCAGGCGTCCAGCTCGTTGCCGTCGACGTCAGTGCGCCCGGCGATCACGGCCAGGGGCTCCACCGCGGGCTGGTCGATCCGGCGCAGCAGCTGCAGCGTCTGATACTCGCGCCGGGCCAGCTCGGCCTTGATCTCCTTGACGGCGATGACCCCGCCGGACAGCCGCACGAAGCGGACGACGTGGCGGGAGATGCCGCGGGGGAGGGCGGCCAGGTGCTCCTCCGGCCACTCCTCCAGCGGCACCTGCCAGGGCAGGTCGAGGATGGCGGGGTCGGGCTGAGCGGCCGTGATCTGCAGGGCCATGGTGCCTCCCTCTGGCTGGGGTGCGGTCAGGTCATTGTCCCCCGACCGCACCCCCGGTGGTGGTGCTTGCCGTATGCCGTCAGCTGGCTGGGGCGACTCAGTCGCCCAGGCGCAGGCCGGACTCGGCGTGGAAGACGTGGATGTGGTCGGACTTCGGCACAAAGTGGACGACCTCACCCTTCATCGGCGGGGTGCGTCCGTCGACCCGGGCGATGAACGGCCGGTCCTCGGACTCGGCGCCGGGCACCTGGCCGTAGACGTAGGCGTCCGCGCCGAGCTCTTCGACGACGGCGACCTCGACCGGCAGCCCCGTGCCGTCGGTGGTCATGGTCAGGTCCTCCGGGCGCACGCCGATCACGGCGCGCTCGCCGGCACCGGCGAGCACATCGCGCTCGATCGGCAGCGTGCCCTCACCGAACTTCACGCCGCCGTCGGTGACTGCGACGTCCATCAGGTTCATCGCTGGGGAGCCGATGAAGCCGGCGACGAAGACATTGTTGGGGTGGTCATACATGCGGCGGGGGGCGTCGCACTGCTGCAGGATGCCGTCCTTGAGCACGGCGACGCGGTCGCCCATCGTCATGGCCTCGACCTGGTCGTGGGTGACATAGACGGTGGTGACCCCGAGGCGGCGCTGCAGGGAGGCGATCTGGGTGCGGGTCTGCACCCGCAGTTTGGCGTCCAGGTTGGACAGCGGCTCATCCATCAGGAAGACCTGGGGCTGACGCACGATCGCCCGGCCCATGGCCACCCGCTGCCGCTGACCGCCGGAGAGGGCCTTGGGCTTGCGGTCCAGATAGGGCTCAAGGTCCAGGATCTTGGCGGCCTCTTCCACGCGCTCGCGGATCTCGGCCTTGGACTTGCCCGCAATGCGCAGTGCAAAGCCCATGTTGTCGGCGACCGACATGTGCGGATAGAGCGCGTAGTTCTGGAAGACCATCGCGACGTCGCGGTCCTTGGGCGGCAGGTCGGTGACCTCGCGGTCGCCGATCATGATGCGCCCGGAGTTGACCTCCTCCAGGCCGGCGAGCATGCGCAGGCTGGTGGACTTGCCACATCCGGAGGGGCCGACGAGCACGAGGAACTCGCCGTCGGCGATGTCGATGTCCAGGGAGTCCACGGCCGGGATGTCCGAGCCGGGATAGATCCTGGTGGCCTTGTCAAAGGTCACTGTTGCCATAGGGGGACTTCTCCTTCACCGGCAGGAACGTGCCGGACGATCCGTTGTAAAGGACGGTCCCGCCAGCGGGTGCTGACGGAAGACAGCCGGGGCGATGTGCCCCGAGAGGTCCCGGCCCCGAGTGGGGCCGGTCACCGGCGGCACTGCCCGTGACTGGTTCAACCCTACTCCATTGCAAGATCTTGCAAGATCTGTAAGGTCCTGCCATGCTAGCCCACGTCCTGTTCGGGACGACCAACGGCGCAGGCCGGCCGCGACCCCTCGCGGAACAGACGATGTTCGAAGGAGAACACATGAAGCGCACGACCGGCGCGATCGCGATGGCGGGCATCACTGCCCTCCTGCTGACTGCTTGCGGTGGCGACACCGAGTCCGACGATCCCACGACGCCCGCCGCTGGCGAGGAGGAGTCCGAGGCTCCCGAGGGCGACGACGAGGGCGCGGCCACCGACGAGGGTGAGGCTGGCGAGGAGACCGCTGCCCCCGAGGGTGACGACGCCGCTGGCGAGACGGCCGGGCCGCCGGCTGCCAGTGACGGCACCAGCCTGGTGATCTGGGCGGACGACCTGCGTGCCGCCGCCATCGAGCCGCTGACCGAGACCTTCACCGCCGACACCGGCGTCGAGGTGAAGGTCCAGATCGTTGCTCAGGAGAAGCTGCGCGAGCAGTTCAAGGACGCCGTCGGTCAGGGTGCCGGCCCGGACATCACCATCGGTGCGCACGACTGGCTGGGCGAGCTCGTCCAGAACAACGTCGTGGCCCCGGTGCAGATTGCCCCGGACACCGCCGAGCAGTTCGTGCCCGAGTCGATCGAGGCCGTGACCTTCGAGGGCCAGCTCTATGCCGTGCCCTACTCCGTGGAGTCCCTCGCGCTGATCCGCAACACCGACCTGGCCCCCGAGGTCCCCGCCACCATGGAGGCCCTCGTGGCCGATGGTGAGGCCATGGTCGAGGCCGGCGACACCGAGCTGATCCTGGCCCAGGAACTGGGCAAGGAGGGCAACGCCTTCTCGATGTATCCCTACCTGGCCGCCTACGGCCCCGGCATCTTCCCGCTCCTTGACGAGGGCGGGTTCGACGGCAGCGAGGCCATCCTGGACTCCCCGGAGACCATCCAGGGGGCCGAGAAGCTGGCCTGGCTCGGTGAGACCGCTGCGCTGAGCACCAACCAGGACGCCTCCAACGTGATCCCGAACTTCGTCGACGGCAAGGCGGCCTACATGGTCTCTGGCCCGTGGGCGATCGACCAGATCACCGAGGCCGGCATCAACTACGCCATCGACCCGATCCCCGACTTCGAGGACGGCGGCGAGACCTCGCCGTTCCTGGGCGTCCAGGCCTTCTATGTCTCGGCCGAGTCGCTGAACCCGCAGATCGCCCAGACCTTCGTGCAGGAGTATGTCCCGTCCGAGGAGGTCCAGGTCGGCATGTTCGAGGCTGACCGTCGCCCGCCGGCCCTGACCGCCGCCGCCGAGCAGGTGCAGGCCCAGGACGACGACGTCGAGGCCTGGGCGACCGCTGCCGAGGGTGGCATCCCGATGCCGAACATCCCGCAGATGAACGCCGTCTGGGGCCCGTTGGGCAAGGCGACCGCCGACATCGTCGACGGTGCCGACCCGGCCGAGCGGATGGGCACCGCCCAGACCGAGGTCGCCACAGCTCTCGGCGGCAAGTAACACCCACCGGATGGGGTGTGCCGACCCAGCCGGGCGGCATACCCCATCTGGTTGTTCCCACCCCTCCGATCCGGTCCCTCGACAACGACGTCCTCTGGAGCACTGATGTCCCAAGCCCCTGTCGGCCAGCCACCCGCGAGCCCGCCCTGGGTGCTCGCCGTGAAGTGGCTGCTGATCGCCCTCACGCTGCTCGCGTGCACCTATCTGGCCTGGCGTGCCGTCGAGGCCGGCTCGTGGCTGATCGTGACGGTCGTCGCCTTCGTGGCGATGGCGGTCCTGGTGGTCTATGCCACGCGCCGCGGGATCACGCTGAAGTATCTGCTGCCGGGGTTGCTGCTGCTCACGCTCTTCCAGGTCTGGCCGATCGCCTACACGGTCGCCACCGCCTTCACGAACTATGGCGATGGCCACTCGCTGACCAAGGAGGAGGCGATCGAGGCCGTCCAGGCCCAGTCGGTGCGCCCCGAGCCGGACTCGGCACGCTACGGGATGTCCGTGGCGATCCCCGAGGGTGAGGCCATCGCGACCGCCGACCTGTCCTTCCTGCTGTCCCGTCCGGCGGCCGAGGACGCCGGGGGTGACAACGTCCTGGACGGGCAGGAGCTGTTCGTCGGGACGATGGAGGGGCTGGAGCCCCTGCCCGCAGATGGGGTGACACTGCGCGGCAATGGCACCATCGGCGAGGCCCCGAGCTTCCAGGTGCTGACGCTGGTGGAGGCCAACGAGCGAGCGCAGGACGTCGCCGAGTTTGCGGTCCCGCTCGAGGGGGGCGCGGGTATCAAGGCCGCCACCGGCACCCAGGCGTTTGTCGGGCGGACCACCACGACCTACGACGCCGATGCCGACACGATGACCACCATCGACGGCAAGGTCTACGTCGCGCAGGACGGCAACTTCGTCCCGCAGGACGGGGAGGGCCCGGCGCTGCCGACGGGATGGACCGAGAACGTCGGGCTGGACAACTTCACCTCGATCTTCACCGACTCCGCGCTGCGCAACGGCTTCCTCAAGATCTTCCTGTGGAACCTGGTCTTCCCCCTGGTGAGCGTGGGGTCGACCTTCATCCTGGGCATGCTCTTGGCGCTGCTGTTCAATGATCCACGGCTGAAGGGCAAGGGGATCTATCGGTCCCTGCTGATCCTGCCCTACGCCCTGCCGATCTTCGTGACGGCCATCGTGTGGGCGGCGATGTTCAACCAGGACTTCGGCATGATCAATGACGTCACGGGACTCAACATCGACTGGCTCGGTGATCCGTGGGCGGCCAGATCCGCGGTGCTGATCACCAACCTGTGGCTCGGCTTCCCCTATATGTTCCTGATCTGCACCGGGGCCCTGCAGTCGATCCCCTCGGACGTCAAGGAGGCGGCCTCGGTCGACGGCGCCGGCCCGGTCCGCACCCTGGTGTCGGTGACGATGCCGCTGCTGCTGGTGGCCGTCGGGCCGCTGCTGGTGGCCTCCTTCGCCTTCAACTTCAACAACTTCGGTCTGATCTATCTGCTGACCGGCGGCGGTCCGTTCGACGCCGCCAACAGTCAGGTGGGCAACACCGACCTGCTGATCACCTTCGCCTACCGTCTGGCGCTGGAGTCGGGGACGCCCAACATCGGGCTCGCCTCGGCCGTCAGCATCATCATCTTCCTGCTGGTGGGAGCCCTGAGCTATGCCGGGTTCCGCCAGTCCAAGGCTCTTGAAGAGGTGAACTAACGATGTCTCAGCCTGCTGCTGCCGGCGCCCCCGGGGCCGTGCCCGCCGAAGCCATCACACCGTCCGCCGGCCAGCGCACGGCGGAGGTTGTTCCCGTCGGCCAGAAGCCGCGCACCGGCGTCTGGTGGCGCCACGCCCTGGCGATCCTCGCCCTGGTGTGGGCGCTGTTCCCGGTGATGTTCGTCGTCTCGGCCGCCCTCAACCCCGCCGGCACGCTCAACAGCGCGTCCCCGATCCCGACGTCCTTCTCGCTGAAGAACTTCACGGACCTGTTTGCGTCCACGACCTTCCCGTTCTGGAGCTGGTTCCAGAACTCGCTGATCATCGCCGGGCTGGGCACCTTCATCCAGGTCTTCATCGGCGCTGCCGCGGCGTTCGCCTTCTCCCGCCTGCGCTGGAAGGGGCGACGCCCGGGCCTGATGGCCCTGCTGCTGTCCCAGATGTTCCCGGCGCTGCTGGCCTTCCCCGCGCTCTATCTGATGTTCCTGCGCATCGGCGACGTGATCCCCGAGATCGGGCTCAACACGCTGTGGGGTCTGCTGCTGGTCTATCTGGGTGGCTCGATGGGCGCCAACGTCTGGCTGCTCAAGGGCTATTTCGACACCATCCCCAAGGAGCTCGACGAGGCCGCCATGATGGACGGCGCCAGCCACGCGCGGATCTTCTTCACGATGACCCTGCGCCTGGTGGCCCCGATCCTGGCCACAGTCGGCATCCTGGCCTTCGTCGCGCTGTGGGGCGAGTTCATGCTGGCCAGCATCTTCCTGCTGGACCAGGAGCGCCGCACCCTCGGTGTCGGTCTGTATTCGTTGAACCTGGCCGACCGCAACAAATACTTCGGGATGTTCTGCGCCGGTGCGCTCATCGCCTCGCTGCCGCCGGTCGCGGTCTATCTCTCCCTGCAGAAGCAGCTCATCGGCGGCCTCACGCAGGGCTCGGTGAAATAGCCGTGAGCCGACTCGCCGACCTGGCGCAGCACGCGGGCGTCAGTGAGGCGACCGTCAGCCGGGTCCTCAACGACCGCCCGGGCGTGGCCCAGCACACCCGCAAGGCCGTGCTCACCGCCCTCGACGTGCTCGGCTATGAGCGACCCAGCAAACTGCGTCGCAGCAGCGCGGGGCTGGTGGGTCTGGTCGTGCCGGAGCTGACCAACCCGATCTTCCCGGCCTTCGCCCAGGCGGTCGAGACGCAGCTGGCCGCAGCCAACTTCACCCCCGTCCTGTGCACCCAGGTGCCCGGCGGCGTGCGGGAGGACGAATACGTCGAGATGCTCCTGGAGCGTGGCGTGGCCAGCATCATCTTCATCAGCGGCTATCACGCGGACACCCGGGCGAGCACCGAGCGCTACACCTCGCTGCGCGAGCGCGGCCTGCCGATCGCCCTGATCAACGGCTGGCGCGAGGACGTCGTTGCCAGTTTCATCTCCAACGACGACGTCGCCGGGGTGCAGTTGGCGGTCCGGCACCTGCGCGACCTCGGTCACACCCGCATCGGGCTGGCCACCGGACCCAACCGCTATGTGCCGGTGCAGCGCAAGATCCAGGGCTATGAGCGGGCCATGGATGAGCTGCTGCCCGACGCCGAGCAGTTCGTCTCGACCACGCACTTCAGCGTCGAGGGCGGGCAGGCGGCCGGGCGCAACCTGCTCGATGAGGGCGTCACCGGCGTGGTCTGCGGCTCCGACATCATGGCGCTGGGCGTGGTCCGCGCCGTCCGCCAGGAGGGCCTGCGGGTGCCCGAGGACGTCTCCGTCATCGGCTCCGACGACTCCCAACTCATCGCGTTCACCGACCCGCCGCTGACCACGGTCCGCCAGGACGTCACGGCGATGAGTGAGGCGGCGGTGACTGCCATCCTGGAGGAGATCCAGGGCGAGGAGGCCGTTCACCGGGAGTATCTGTTCGCCCCCGAGCTGATCCTGCGCAGCTCCACCGGCGCCGTGCCCGGCCGTCCCTGATCGAGTCAGCCGGCCCTCGGCATACGGAATCTGTCCTGGCGCCGTCCCCCAGGGTGCAGGTGGACGGATCCTTCACGCCTCGTCCGGCGTGTTGCGTGAAGGATCCATGCAGTTGGTGGCTGGCCGGGCAGCGCGACGGCGCAGCTCGAGCAGGGCGCGCACCAGCGCCAGCACCTGCGCCTCGTCGTCGACCCGGTGCTGCGCGGCCGTGTCGCCCTGCCCGACCTTGACGGTCAGGTCGGTGGGCCGCAGCACGCCAAAGGCCTGCTCGTCGGTGACGTCATCGCCCACGAACAGCACCGAGTCGACGGAGTGCTCCTGCGCCAACTCCAGCAGGGCGACCCCCTTGCCGACGTGGCGGGTGGCCAGCTCGAGGACCTCTTTGCCGGGGGTCACCACCAGGCCGGTATGCCGAGTGACCACCTCCTCAGCGGCCCGCACCGCAGCCTCGGTCTCCTGACCGCTCAGGCCCCGGGTGTGCAGCACCAGTGAGTGGGGCTTGCGCTCGACGCGTGCTCGGGGATGGTCTCGGAGCACGGTGGCCAGGTCCGCGTCCAACGCGGCAAAACGGGTCTGCTCGGTGGCGTCCCGGGAGGGGGCCTGAGCCTCGGAGGAGCGCTCGACGCCGTGGCTGCCGACCAGCAGCACCGGCTCGGCCAGCCGGGTCAGCTCGATCAGGTCGGCCAGGGCACGGCCGGAGACGAGTGCCACGAGCGTCTCGGGGAGGCAGGACAACTCGTTGAGCAGTTCCTCGCTGCCGGGCAGCGCACGCGCGTCCATCGGCTCGTCGACCAGCGGCGCGAGCGTGCCGTCAAAGTCCATCGCCACCAGGACGCGGGGGAGCGCGGCAAACCGTTGCAGTGCGTCCACGAGGGGCGCGGCGAGGGTCGGGTCGGAACCGGGTGTCATCGGGCTGGTGATCCTCGTGCTGGTCATCGACGGTTCGGCTTCTGTGGGGCTGCCTCCAGAGCGCTGAGATAGTGCCGTGCCCAGGCGTGCACGTCGTGGGAGCGCACCCGTCGGCGCATCGCCAGCATGCGTTTGCGGGCGCTGGCCGGCTCCTCGCGCATCGCAGCCAGGATGGTCTCCTTCAGCCCGGCGATGTCGTGGGGGTTGCACAGGAAGGCCTGGCTCAGCTCCTGCGCGGCGCCGGTGAACTCGCTGAGCACCAGGGCGCCGCCGCCGTCCCAGCGGCTGGCGACATACTCCTTGGCGACCAGGTTCATCCCGTCGCGCAGTGGCGTGACCAGCAGGACGTCGGCGGCCTGGAACAGCGCGGCCATCTCCTCCTTGGGATAGGAGTGGTGCAGATAGTGGACGGCGGTCGCGCCGATGCCGGAGTGGTCCCCGTTGATCCGGCCCACCTGTCCGTCGACCTGGCTGCGGAGGTCCTGATAGGCGCTCACCCGCTCCCGGCTCGGCGTCGCGATCTGCAGCAGCGTGACCTCCGGTGCGGCGATCGCGCCGTCGCCGAACAGCTCGGAGATCGCGCGCAGCCGGTGCCGGATGCCCTTGGTGTAGTCGAGGCGGTCGATGCCCAGCAGCACCGTCTGCGGGTTGCCCAGGGACGCCCTGATCTCTCGCGCGCGGCGGCGCACCTCCGGGGTCCGGGCCAGCTCATCCATGGACCGGAAGTCGATCGAGATCGGGACTGTCGCGGTCCGGGTCCTGCGCGGCTCGGCCCCGATCAGACCGTCCTCCGCGCCCGACCAGGTGATCGTGTCCCCGGACGAGCTCGTGCCGAGCAGCTGGTGGCAGGCCCGGGTGAAGTTGGCGGCGTCGTTGCTGCGCTGGAAGCCCAGGAAGTCGGCGCCCAGCAGGCCACGGAGCACGGCCCGGCGCCAGGGCAGTTGTCCGAACAGCTCGACCGGCGGGAACGGGATGTGGTTGAACCACCCGATGCGCAGGTCGGACCGCAGCGCCCGCAGCAGGGCCGGGACCAGCTGCAACTGATAGTCGTGAATCCACACCGTGGCCCCCGGAGCGGCAACCTTGGCGATCGCCTCGGCGAACCGGGTGTTCACCCGCTGATAGGAGGCCCACCAGCTGCGCCGATAGCGCGGTGGCACGATCACGTCGTGATAGAGCGGCCACAGGGTCTCGTTGCTGAAGCCCTCGTAGTAGCCGCGCACCTCGTCAGCGGTCAGCACGATGGGGTGCAGCCGGATGCCGTCACGGTCGAACGGGGCAACATCCTCGCCCGGGTCTCCGGCCCAGCCGACCCAGGCCGCTGACTGCCCCTGCATGACGGCGTCCATGGCGGTCACCAGGCCGCCGGGGCTGGCCTGCCAGCGTGAGGTGCCGTCCGCCTCGGTCACCCGGTCGACCGGCAGCCGGTTCGCGGCCACCACAAAGTCGAACGTGCCCCGTGCCTCGGATGCCACAACCACTCCATCTTCGTCGGGTCATTGGATCACTCCGACCCGGACCTCACGTGGATTACCCACCTCACGCGGATGACCCGGGGTCCGACGCGGTCGGAGCGCGCCACCAGTGCAGGAAACCAACTGCCTGCCCGGTTCGTTGCTGCTCTCGAGCCTAGTCGGGCCCGTTGGGGCCCGCGATCTCACCCCTTGGGGGCCACGACCGACCCCGAGGTGCCGTGCCGAGACGAGGAGACGCAATACGGTGGAGACCATGAGCGCCGAGTTCACGCCTGCTGGGGGGCCCCACGAGGGGGCCACCCCGACAGCGCGACGGCTCGGGAGATACACCCTCGGCACTCGCGTCGGCGAGGGCGGCATGGGTGTGGTCTATCGCGGCCGTGTCGACGGCGCCCCGCAGGACGGCAGCCGCGACGTGGCGATCAAGGTGCTGCGCCCGCACATCGCCCACGACCCGGATGCGCGCCAGCGACTGTCCCGTGAGGTGGCCACGCTCTCGCGGGTGAACAGCCCGCGCATCGCCGCGGTCCTCGATGCCGACACCGAGGGTCCAGCGCCCTACATCGTCACCGAGTTCGTGCCCGGGCCGCCGCTGGACCAGGTCGTGGCCGATCGCGGACCCGTCACCGGTGATGCGCTCGTGGACCTGGGCAGGGGGCTCTATGAGGCCCTCACCGCCATCCACCAGGTCGGCATCGTCCACCGCGACCTCAAGCCCGGCAACGTGCTGATGGTCGGATCGGACCCGGTCGTCATCGACTTCGGCATCGCTCAGGTGGCCGACGACGTCCGGCTCACCATGACCGGGCTGGTCATGGGCACGCCCGGCTATCTCTCACCCGAGGTCGTCGAGGGCGGCGCGGTGACGGAGGCCACGGACTGGTGGGGGTGGGCTGCGACCCTGGCCTTCGCAGCCAGCGGCAGCCCGCCCTTCGGTCGCGGCCCGATGAGCGCAGTGCTGGACCGCGTGACGCGGGGGCGGACGCAGCTGGAGGACGTGGACGCCAGGCTCCGGCCCCTGCTGGAGGCTGCCCTCGATCCGGAGCCGGAGCGCCGCCCGCACAAGGATGAGGTGATGCGTGCCCTGGAGCTGTATGCCGCGCACCGTCCCGTGACCGAGGCTCTCACCACGCGCGTGCCGCGCCCGGCGGCGCACGACGCGCGGTCCACGCAGGACTCCGGGTCCCTGCGGACCCCGCCGAGTGCCTGGCCAGCGAGCCCCTCGACCACCGTGACTCCGCAGGTCGACCCGACGCGCGTGCAGCCCGTGGCGCCGACCCCACAGACCCGGATGACCCCGCAGCACCCGACGCCCCGGCCGCCGTCGACGTCCCCGTCGCAGGGTCAATCCCAGGGCCGGTCGGGCCTGGACGCTCACCAGCGCAGCGGCGTCCAGGGCGGCCCCGGTCCCTACCGTCAGCCGGGCGCCGCTCCACCTGGCCAGTCATCGGGATACGGCCAGCCCACGGGGTCTGGTGGCGCCTCGGGGTATGGCCAGCCCCCGGCATACGGGCCATCGGGGCAGGCCCCCTTCGGTCAGCCGAGCCCATCCCCCTATGGTCCTCCCGCGCCGCGCGGTCCCGACCCCCGCATTGGTCGTCCGATGCGCACCGGCACGCTGGCCGCTGGCCTGGTGGCGCTCGTCGGTCTCGCTGCGCTCGTGCCGCTGCTCTCGTGGAGTCTGCTGCTCATCTGGTCCGTCGCTGCGCGCACAGTGGATCACGCCGTCACCGCCCTGGTGCTGCGCCGCCACGAGGCAGGGCACCGGCGATCCGACGTGCCCCTGACCGTGCTGGCCAGCCCCTGGCACCTGTTTGTCTCGGCCCTGTCCACGGGCCTGGCGATGCTGTTGCCGCTCGCCTTTGCCATGGCTGCAGCCGTCATCACCGCTGGCGGGCTCACCGAGTCCGGGCTGATGCAGGTGGACGTTGAGCACCCGCTGCCCGTGGCCGTCGGCAGCCTGCTGGGCCTGCTGATGGCCTGGTGGGGACCTGGTGGCGTGACCCTGCGCCGAGGCTCGCGCACGCTGGTCCGCGCGATCCTGCCCGGGCAGCTGATCACCCAGGTGGTCGCGGGTGTGCTGTGCGTCGGGGGTGTGGTGATCCTGGGCTACACCCTGGTTGAGGGCGTGCCGGTCTCGTGGTGGCCCACGTCCTGGACCACGGCGCCGTTCACCGACTTGATCCCGCAGGTGCTGCGTCCCTGAGCGCGGCGGCGCGGCTTTCTGTCACCTGTCACCCCCCTTCTGCCACCTGTCACCCCCTTCTGCCACCCCCTTCGGCGTGTCGTGCACCGTGCCGACATCGTTGTGGCGTGTCCCGCGCTGCAGCACCGAACCGGTCACGCCGTTGCTGCACCAGCACCGTGTCCAGCCCTTGCTGCAGCACCGAACCGGTCACGCCGTTGGTGCACCAGCATCGTGTCCAGAGGCTGGATCTTCACGATTTCCACAGTGGATGTAGCACCGCGGGGCAGACCTGGGTAGTGTGGCGGGCGGCCCACCCCGGGGCCACACACAAATGCATCACGAGATCCACACGCATGGCGTGTGCCCCTGAGGCGCCGAACCTCGTCACCAGGGCACAACCTCCGGACCGTCCGGACGCCAGACGAGGGTGGGGGACCCGAGTTGACACCGGCCCCGGTGTCTTGGGGTGAAGCCGCACCTGCGGCCGGGCACCTGACCGCCCGAACCCGACAGCTAACCCCGCAGGCGCGCAGTCAGGAAGGTTGACCCTGTCATGGCATCTGCCAAGCACCGCAAGCCCCGCACGCCCTTTGCCCCCATGCTCCGCCGCGCCGGTGGCGCTGGTGTGGCTGCAGCAGCAGCCGTCGCCGCGATTGGTGTCTCTGCCCCCGGCGCCAGCGCCGACTCGGTCTGGGACCGCGTCGCAGCCTGTGAGTCCGGCGGCAACTGGTCGATCAACACGGGCAACGGCTACTACGGCGGGCTGCAGTTCAGCCCCTCCACCTGGTCCGGCTTCGGTGGCGGCCAGTACGCACCCAACGCCCACCAGGCCTCCAAGTCCCAGCAGATCGCGATCGCGCAGAAGGTCCTGGCCACCCAGGGCCCCGGCGCCTGGCCCACCTGCTCGGTCAAGGCCGGTCTGACCCGCTCCAACGGTGGTGGAGGCGGCTATGCACCTGCGCCGGCCAACCCTGCTCCGGCCAACCCCGCGCCGGCTCCGGCCCAGCCGCGTCAGTCCGAGGCGCCTTCGCGCAGCGCTGGCCCGATCCACCCAGTGGTGAGCGTCAGTGCGCCGTTGGTCAAGGACGGCATCCGTGGTCCGCTGACGAATGCCACCATCCAGCGCTGGGTCGGCACCCACCCGGACGGCATCTTCGGACCCATCACGACCAAGGCGCTGCAGAACAAGGTCGGCACCACGCCGGACGGCGTGTGGGGCCCGAAGTCGCAGGCTGCACTCCAGGACTACCTGGGCATCGACCGTGACGGCTCGAGCTCCATGAACGCGCGCACGGTGTCAGCGCTGCAGGCGCACCTGAACAGCAACGTCATCGGCTGACAGGCCACCCCTGGTGATCCAGCGCGTGCAGGTCACGGCTGGCTGACAACGGCGAGGGGGCCCGGTGCGGACACTGTCCGCACCGGGCCCCTTCGTTGTTGCTCTGATCCCGTTGGTCCCTGCACACCTTCGGGCGTGGAACTTGCCTGAGGTGGTGAGCAATTCTGCTGTCCGCTGGACCGCGGGTACGATCGTCGTCGTCGCTGGCCCCCGTGGCCGGCCACGCCCCTGTAGCTCAGTTGGTAGAGCATCCGCCTTGTAAGCGGACGGTCGCGGGTTCGACTCCTGTCGGGGGCTCCACAGAGTCAGTGACGTGTCACTCCGGGGTGGCCGATGACTCGAGGTGGACCGTCACGTCGCCCTCCTCGCGCAGCGTGTCCACCAGGGTCTGCACGGCCTCGTTCTCGCGCTCCGATGCCAACTGGTCTGCGACCTGGTCCTTGACCTCCTCATAGGCAGGCAGCTCCGGTGCTCCGGAGCCAGACTCACCGCCGGACTCGGCGCCGCCGCCACCCTGCTGGGCGGCCAGCTCGTCATAGCGCGCCCGGATCTCGTCCTCGCTCGGCTCCTTGACGTCGGCCTCCTGCTCGATGAGCTGGTCGACCTTGATCATCTGCTCGACCTCGGCGTTCACCTCGTCGGCAGACATGCCCTGCTGCTCGAGCGCGGCCAGGAACTCGTCGGCGGAGCCCAGGCCGTTGCCCTTGGCGAGCTCCTCCAACTCGGCGTCGATGTCCTCGGCGCTGGCTTCGAAGCCGTTTTCCTCGGAGGCCTGCTTGAGCAGTTCACTGCTGATCAGCCCCTCGATGGTCTGGTCGCGGAGGGCGGCCTCGTCGACCGGCTGGCCCATGGCCTGTGCCTGCATCGACGCTTGCTCAAAGGTCGGTGTGTAGGCCTCGCTGAACTGATCCTTGGAGATCTCGGTGTCATTGACCTCGGCGACCACGTCGGGCACGTCCGAAAGGTCCGGGCCGGCGGCCTCACCGCCTGGTCCCTCCGTCCCGGCGGCTGCGTCGGGGCCACCGGTGGCATCGGCTCCGTCCGGACCGGCAGACTCGCCCGCCTCGTCGGAACCCGGCGCGGCAGAGGCACCCTCGCTGGTCTCAGCGTTGTCTGAGCTGGTGTCTGAGTCGGTGCTGCAGGAGGCAGCGCCGAGCAGGCAGACGACCAATCCGAGGCTGGTCATCCATGTCTTATTCCGCATTGTTCCTCCCTCATTGTGAACGGTCGGTCAACGTATCACGATTCGATAAACATCCATTCCGATAATTCTCAGTCTTCGGTCAGGTTGAATTCTCAGAGAATTGCCAGGAAAAACTGATCCAAGAATCGATGGGAATGGCTCCAGTGCTGCCGCCCGAGCAACGCGCCCGGCTGGTCAGCTGATTGGCGCGCCTGGCTGTCAGCCCAGTGGTGGGCGTTTGCCGACGATCGCGCGCACGGCACGGATCTCCCGATCCTGCGGCACGTCCTGCCGGGCCAGGCGGACGGCCAGATCGCGCGCGAGGTCCTCTGCTGGGGCCACGCGCTCGAGCGCCTCCCCGGGTGCCTCCTGCGACGCTGTAGCCAGCACCGTGAAACCGAGCCAGGCCGTGGCGTCGCGCACGGGCACAAGGTCGGTCACCCGCTCCGGCTCATCACGGATCGCCCGGCCCGCGATGGCGGAGAGTTCCTGGAGGTCGAGGGAGAGCTCACGCTGGGCCACGAGTCCGGCCCGGTCCTGGTGTTGTCCCCGGCCCAGCAGACCGATCACCTCGGCGCTGGCAGAAATGGCGCGCGAGAGGTGGGCGGTGAGCATCGCGTGACTGGAGCGCCAGCCGATCAGCCACGGAACCGCGACGCCACACAGCACGCCGATGGCGGTGTCCAGCAACCGCTCCTGCGCGATCGTCAGGGCGGCCAGGCCGGATCCCGCTGTGCCGATGGTGAGCGCCAGGGGTGTCATGAAGATGACGGCAATGGTGTAGTTGCGCACCACGCAGAGCTCAACCAGCCCCTGCAGCGTCACGATGGTGATGACAACCGCCCAGGGGCCGCTGCCGGAAAAGCCGCCGATCAGGAAGAGCCCGATGCCCAGTGTCGTGCCCGCGAGCCGCTCCACCGAGCGGACTGTCGTGGCCCGACGATCCATCCCGTTGTGCAGCACCAGGGCAGCCGCGGCCATGGCCCAGTACATGTGCCCGCTTCCTGCCAGCAGGCCCGCGGCCACACCGGCGGCCGCGATGCCTGCGGCGACCCGGATGGCAGCCTGCAGTGCGGCGGTCGGCCACCGCAGCGCACGGGCCACCATGCGGCGCAGCCGCGGACGCCCCAGCGGGGCAGCGGTCGGCTCCGCGCCGAGGTCGGGGTTGAGCTGCTGGGTGGGCAGGAGGTGCTCGGAGTAGCGCTGCTGGATGACGATGAGGTCGGTGGCAAGGTCGGCGCGCACGGTGTGGGCCGTGGCCTGCGGGGAGGTCGGGGCGCCCGGATCGTCCAGCGCGAGGTCGGGCTCGCCGCCATCCCACAGCACGGTCCAGGCGTCGTGGATCGCGTTGGTTGCCGCGGTGCTCAGGTCCTCGGCCTGGCCGTCCTCCGGAGGAGAGGCCAGGAACTTCTCGACCGCTCGCTGGGCCGCGGCGACGGCGGCCCGCTCGGGGCCGAGGCGGTCCAGGAGCAGATCAAACATCGCGATCGGCACGGCGACCGCGGCGCCGGTGGTCGTCGCAAGAATGAGGGATCCGGGATCGAGCCCACGGGTGGGCAGATAGCCACCGATGCCCACGATCAGCACGAAGAAGAAGGCGCCGGGCGGTCCGAGCCGCAGGGCATGGGCCAGGAAGGTGGCCACCGCCCCCACGACGGCCGTGACCAGGATCGACAGCACCAGGTTCCCGGACACCAGCACACCCAGGGACATGCCGGAGATCAGGCCGAGCGCGACCAGCACGAGCACCCGGATGCGGCTGCGCAGCGGGCGGCCGGCGCCATAGAGCACCGTGAACGTCCCCGTGCCGCAGAGCAGCCCCCACGCCTGGTGGCCAGCGGCGGTCGCGATGGTCAGCGGGATCGCGATCGCGAGGGCCGCGCGCAGGGCCACCGGCCAGCGGGTGGGGGCGCGCACCTCCCAGCGCAGGCCACGGAAGGGCGTGATGGCAGCGGAGGCGAGGTGCTCGGCGCCGCGCAGCACCCGGCGGCGGGCCCCGCGCACGGCGCGCCGGGGGAAGGTCATGACTGCCTGGACATGTTGGTCATGCGTGCTTCCTCGAGGAGATCATGTTTCCTTGAGGAGATCATGCCGATCGCGAGGCGTCCGAGCCGTGCCACGCAGCCGTCACAGCATCAGCGCGGGGGCATCCGCAGGGCACCGTCGAGGCGGATGACCTCGCCGTTGAGCAGGGGGTTGTCGACGATGTGGGCGACCAGAGCGGCATACTCGGTCGGCTTGCCCAACCGGGAGGGGTGTGGCACCAGGGCCTCCAGGGAGGCCCGCACCTCATCGCCCAGCCCGGCCATCATCGGCGTCTCGAAGATGCCCGGGGCGATGGTCGCCACGCGGATCCCCTTGTCGGCCAGGTCGCGCGCAGCCGTGAGCGTCAGGCCCGCGATGCCGGCCTTGGAGGAGGAATAGGCGGCCTGCCCGATCTGACCGTCAAAGGCAGCGACCGAGGCCGTCATCAGGATCACGCCGCGGTCCTCGTCGACCGGCTCGTTGGCGGCCATCGCCTCGGCGGTCAGGCGCAGCACGTTGAAGGTGCCGATCAGGTTGATCTCGATGACATTGCGATAGGTGTCCAGCTCGATCGTGCCGCGCCGCGACAGGATCCGTCCGGGCGTCGCGACGCCGGCGCAGTTGACGACGATCCGCAGCTCGCCGAGCTCGGTGGCCACGGCGATGGCGGCGCGGATCTGCTCCTCGTCGCGCACATCGGCAGCCGCAAAGCGCACCCGATCGCCGAGCTCGGTGGCCAGCTCCTCACCGCGGCCGCCGGGCAGGTCGACGAGCACGATGGACGCACCCTCTGCGAGCAGGCGGCGGGCCGTGGCCTCGCCCAGTCCGCTGGCGCCTCCGGTGACCAGGGCGACGGTCTTCTCGGTGATCTGCATGGTGGCCTCTCGGGTCGGGTTCAGTGATGGGTCTGGGGGCGTATGCCGTGTGGTCGGGTCAGCGCAGCAGGTTCCGGGAGATGACCAGCCGCTGGATCTGGTTGGTGCCCTCGAAGATCTGGGTCACCTTGGCCTCGCGCATGAAGCGCTCGACCGGGAAGTCCTTGGTGTAGCCGTAGCCGCCGAGCACCTGGACGGCATCCGTGGTGACCTTCATCGCGGCGTCCGTGGCCACCATCTTGGCGATGGAGGCCTCCTGACTGTGCGGCAGGCCAGCATCCTTGAGGCGGGCTGCGTGCAGATAGGTGGCCCGTGCCGACCCGACGGCGGCGCCCATATCGGCCAGCAGGAAGGCCAGGCCCTGGTTGTCGGCGATGGGACGGCCGAACTGCTCGCGCTCCTTGGCGTAGGCCACCGCCTCGTCGAGCGCCCGCTGGGCCAGGCCGGTGGCTGCCGCAGCGATGCCCAGGCGGCCGGCCTCGAGCGCGGCGAGGGCGATCGACATGCCCTGGCCGGGCTCGCCGATGAGGCGGTCGTCGGAGACGAAGACCTTGTCGAAGAGCACCTCGCCGACGGTGTCGGAGTCCAGGCCCATCTTGCGCTCGGGCTCGGCGAAGGTCAGGCCCTCGGCGTCGGCCGGGACGATGAAGCAGCTCAGGCCGCGTCCGCCGTCGTCGGACGTGCGCACAAACGAGGTGTAGTAGTCGGCGTGACCGGCGTGGCTGATCCACGCCTTGCCGCCGGTGATCTCATATCCCCCGTCGACCTTGGTCGCGCGGGTGCGGATCGCCGCGACGTCGGACCCCGCGTGTGGCTCGGACAGGCAGTAGGCCCCCAGCTGTTCCCCGGACAGCATCCCGGTGAGCAACTCCTCCTGCTGCTCGGGCGTGCCGAAGGTGGCGACCGGGAAGGCGGTCAGGGAATGGACCGACACCCCGACGGCGACGGACATCCAGGCATGGGCGATCTCCTCGACCACCTGCAGATAGACCTCGTAAGGCTGTCCGCCGCCACCCAGCCCCTCGGCATACGGCAGGGAGAGCAGGCCGGCCTGGCCCAGCATGGTGAAGACCTCGCGGGGGAGGCGGGCGGCGGCCTCGGCCTCGTCCACCTGCGGCAGCAACTGCTCCCGTGCGATGTCGCGGACCAGGGCGATGAGTTCGGTGGACTCCTCGGTGGGCAGCACGCGCGTCACTGGCATGGGCCGAAGACTACCGGGGCAGCAAGGACACCTCGAAACCGCCGCATCTGCGGGTATAAAGTCTCCGTTATGCCGCAGATTCGGGTGAGCGAGGCCGCTTCGCTCTTGGGTGTGAGCGATGACACCGTGCGTCGCTGGATCGACCAGGGCCGGCTGCCCGCGAGCCGCTCGGACAACGGTCGCATGGCGGTGGAGGGGCGTGACCTGGCCGCCCTGACGCAGGAGCTGGCCGGCGAGGAGGACGGTGGCCTGCGCACCTCGGCCCGCAACCAGCTGCGGGGGATCGTCACCCGCGTCACCAAGGACACCGTGATGGCCCAGGTCGAGCTGCAGTGCGGACCGTTCCGGGTGGTCTCGCTGATGAGCGCCGAGGCAGCCGAGGAGCTCGAGCTGGAGCCCGGGGTGGTGGCTTCGGCCTCGATCAAGGCCACGCAGGTGGTCATCGCCCTGCCCGCTGAGCACTAGAAGGGGCCGTGATGTCGCTGCGCCGCACACACACCGCAGTTCCCGGCCGACGGTTGGCTGCGCTCGCCGCCATCACCCTCGCCTGCACGCTCACCGCGTGCGGTGAGGCGGAGGACCAGCCGCTGGGGGCCGGCGCGGGTGGGGCGGGCCAGGGTGAGGCATCCGGCGACATCACGGTCTTTGCTGCCGCGTCGCTGACCGATACGTTCACCGAGCTCGGCGAGGAGTTCGAGGCCGCGAACCCCGACGCCACCGTGACCTTCAGCTTCGCCGGCAGCTCCGCGCTGGCCCAGCAGATCCTCAGCGGTGCCCCGGCCGACGTCTTCGCCTCCGCCTCACCGGCGACCATGGCCCAGGTGACCGACGAGGAGCTGACCGAGGGGGAGCCTGTTGTCTTCGTGAACAACCGCCTGCAGATCGCGGTCCCCGCTGGCAACCCCGGGGGAGTCACGGGCCTGGAGGACCTCACCAAGGAGGACCTCACCGTCGCGCTGTGCGCCGAGGAGGTGCCCTGCGGCGCCGCCTCGGTCAAGGTCTTCGAGGCCGCGGGGCTCACACCGGCCCCCGACACCTATGAAGACGACGTGAGGGCGGCCCTGACCAAGGTGCGCCTCGACGAGGTCGATGCCGCACTCGTCTATCAGACCGACGTGCTGGTCGCCGGCGACGAGGTCGAGGGCATCGACTTCGCGGAGTCCGCCGAGGCCATCAACGACTATCCGATCGCCGCCCTGCTCGGGGCGCCCAACCCCGAGGGTGGGCAGGCGTTCATCGACTTCGTGCTGTCCGAGGAGGGGCAGGCGGTGCTTGGCTCGGCGGGGTTCGGTTCTCCGTGACGGTCCGGCGTTCGACCGATCGTGGCACCCGGCGGCGCGGCGTGGCCGGAGACGCTGCGGACAGCCGGGGGAGCGGCATCCCACCGATCCTGCTGATCCCTGCTGGTCTGGGTCTCGCGTTCCTGCTCCTGCCGCTGGCCGGTCTGCTCGTGCGCACGCCGTGGTCGGACCTGGGCACCCTGTTGGCGCAGCCGGAGGTTTCGGAGGCGCTGCGGCTGTCCCTGATCACCGCAGTGACGGCGACCGGGATCTGCCTGGTCCTCGGGGTGCCGCTGGCGTGGGTGCTGGCCCGCGCGACCGTCCCCGGGATGAGGTTGGTCCGTGCCCTGCTCACCCTGCCGTTGGTGCTGCCCCCCGTCGTCGGCGGCGTCGCGCTCCTGCTGCTGCTGGGGCGGCGCGGACTGATCGGCCAACACCTCTATGACTGGTTCGGGCTGAGCCTGCCGTTCACCACCACGGCCGTGGTGCTCTCCCAGGCGTTCGTGGCGATGCCGTTCCTGGTGATCGCCGTCGAGGGCGCCCTGCGCGGGGCCGACCGGCGCTTCGAGGATGCTGCAGCGACCCTCGGCGCCAGCCGCTGGCTGATCTTCCGCAGGGTCACCCTGCCGCTGGTCGCGCCCGGCATCTCCGCCGGAGCGGTCCTGTGTTTTGCCCGCGCCCTGGGCGAGTTCGGCGCCACCATCACCTTCGCCGGCAACTTCCCCGGTGTCACCCGCACCATGCCGCTGTCGGTTTATCTCGCGCTGGAGTCCGACCCGGAGGCAGCCATCGTGCTCGCCCTGGTCCTGCTCCTGGTGTCGGTCGTCGTCCTGGTCGCCCTGCGCGGCCGCTGGGTCAGCGGGGTCGCCTCGTGACTCCTGAACCCACGCCCCGGCCGACCCCAGATCCCCGTGAGGCCGCAGCAGGGGGTGGCCTCACGGCATACCTGCCGATCTCCCGGGGTGACTTCGACCTGGAGGTGGACCTGGCAGTCGCACCCGGCCAGGTCGTGGCGCTGCTGGGACCCAACGGCGCGGGCAAGACCACCGTGCTGCACGCGCTCGCGGGGCTGCTGCGGCTGCGGGCCGGATCGGTCGTCCTCGATGGCCGGGTGCTGGATGAGCCGGCCGCGGGCACCTTTGTGCCGCCGGCGGGGCGTGATGTGGGCGTGGTGTTCCAGGACTACCTGCTGTTCCCGCACCTCACCGCGCTGGAGAACGTGGCCTTTGGCCCGCGTGCGCGGGGGAGCGGGAGGGCCGATGCGCGCCGGGAGGCAGCGCAGTGGCTGGACCGGGTTGGTCTGGCGGCCCATGCCACCGCGCGGCCGGGGCAGCTCTCTGGTGGGCAGGCCCAGCGGGTGGCCCTGGCGCGCGCCCTGGCGACGCGGCCGCGGCTGGTGCTGCTCGACGAGCCGCTCGCCGCCCTGGATGCCGCGACCCGGCTCGAGGTGCGCGCCGACCTGGCCCGGCACCTGCGGGAGTTCGGCGGCAGCGCGGTGATGGTCACCCACGACCCGCTCGATGCCATGGTCGTCGCCGACCGCATCGTCGTGCTCGAGGGCGGTCGGGTCGTGCAGGACGGGTCACCAGCGCAGGTGGCCCGGGCACCGCGGACGGAGTATGTCGCACGCCTGGTCGGTCTCAACCTGCTGCGGGGCGCGGGGTCGGGTCGGGCGGCCGTGGACATGGAGGCGGGCGGGGTGCTGCACGTCGCCGAAGCGGCGGACGGCCCGGTGCTCGTCGCGCTGCCGCCGACGTCGGTGACTCTGCATCGTCAGCAGCCTGAGGGGTCGGCTCGCAACGTCTGGGCGGGCACCATCGCCGGCCTGGAGCAGCACGCCCACACGGTCCGCGCGCAGGTCGCAGCGCCGGATCGCCCGCCCGTCCTTGCTGATGTGACGCCGGCGGCGGTCGCCGAGCTCGACCTGGTGGTCGGAGCTCCGGTGTGGCTGTCGTTCAAGGCGACCGACACCCACGTCTATCCGCGGTAGGCGCCGCCCCGGTCTGCGATTCGTGCAGCCAAACAGGCCACGTCACCTGTCCATTTGCAAAGGTGCAGGTCAGAGCGTCGTGCCCGGTGAGCATCGGTGACTTCGCCTGTTTGGGTGCACGCCGGAGTCGCTGTCACGCGGGTCGGTGTCACTCGGGGGCCACGACCACCTCGACCTCGAAACCCTGCTCGTCCTCCAAGAAGAGTGCCGTGTGCTCGGGGCCACCCGCGTGCGGATAGCGGTCCGCGAAGAGCTCGCGCCAGCGGTGCTGGCCGGCTGCTGCCCGCACGGCATCCAGTGCAGGCCGGTCGGTTGTGGTGAGCGCCAGGTGATTCAGGCCGGCGCGCAGCCTGTCGTGGCGGCCGGGCGCCAGGTCCGGTGACTGCTCGACCCCGAGATAGGTGCCATCCGGGTGGGCCCAGCTGCGCCCACCCTCCCAGGTCTGGAATTCGGTCCACCCGAGCTCACCGAGCAGCCAGCCCCAGGACGCAGCGGCTCGGTCCAGGTCCTCGACCCACAGGTCCACGTGATGCAGCGCACGCGGCACGGGTCAGCCGTCCTGTCGTGGCGTGCTGCCGGAGTGCTGCGTGGGGGTGCCCGGGTTCGGCCCAGGACTGTCCGAGTTCGGCCCAGTGGTGTCCGGGTTCGGCGCAGGGGTGGCCGGATGCTGCAGCGGCGTCAGGTCGGGGCGCTTCGCGGGCAGGTTGTCGCCCGAGGAGGTGCCGCGCAGACGTCGGCCGACCCAGGGCGCGGCATACTCCTTGGCCCAGACCGCGTTGTCGCGCAGCGACTGAAGGCGCCCGGGACGGGGTTGGGCTGGCAGGGGTGCCCGCCAGTCGGCCTCCTGCGCTGTGTGACCGAGCGTCTCGTAGGCGGCCAGTGCCACCCGTCGGTGCCCCTCGGTGCTCATGTGGATCCGGTCCGCTCCCCACATGCGCCAGTCCCGCAGGAAGGTCAGGGCCCACTGGTTGAGCAGGTAAGCCTGCTGGCGCTCGGCGATCGTCCACAGATGCGCCAGGTAGACCCCGACCTTGGCGCGGGTCCGCTCCACGATGGGCGCACCGGCCGGGTCGGCGGGTGTCGCCATGAGCACGTCGGCGCCGGTGGCCCGGATGCGCGCAATCGACTCCTCGAGCTGGGCGGCGAGGGCGTCCGGGTCGGCACCTGGGCGCAGGATGTCGTTGCCGCCGCCGATGATGCTGACCAGGTCTGGTTGCATGTCCAGGCCCAGATCGACCTGGCGACCGGCGATGTCGGTCATCCGCCGGCCCCGGATGGCGAGGTTGGCATAACTGAAGTCCGGGGAGTGCGCCGACAGCAGCGCGGCCAGACGGTCGGCCCAACCGGCGAGGCCACCGTCTGGACCGGGGTCGCCGACTCCCTCGGTCATGGAATCGCCCAGGGCCACATAGCGGCTCCACGGGCGGGGCTCGGGTCGGATGCTTCCGGTGCGGGTGCTCCCTGCCATGGCCCCTATCCTGCCGGGTCACGCGGGAGGCGCGGACCACCGGCCAGGGTCCGACTCAGCCGAGGTGGGCGAGCAACCGCTCCAGTCCCTCCTCGCCGAGCACCTCGCCGGCCAGCAGCGGGACCTGCACCGTGGGCAGGTGAGGCAGGGACTGAGCCAGCTGAGCGACATGCGGCTCCTCGAGTTGGCGCCGCGAGGCGAGCAGGTCCCCGTCGTCAGCAGGGGAGCGCTTGTTGATCACCACCGCCGCCACGTCCATCCCCGAGCGGACCAGCTGCTCGTGCAGCTCGACCGACTCCAGGACCGGCAGCCGCTCGGCGGCCGTGACGATCACGAAGGACGTGCTGGTGCGGTCGGTGAGCACCTCCCGCAGGTGACGGAACCGCTGCTGGCGACGGTCGAGCACGGCCCGGATCTCCTCATCGCGACGCCCCCGCCGGTCCTGCGTGCGCCGCGGTCCGATCGAGGTGCCAGAGCCTGGGAGGCGACGGGAGCCGATCACCTCCGCGGCGTCATAGTCGGAGCCCTCCAGCCCGCGCAGGGCCGCCCCGAACCTGGCCGACTTGTCCTGGCGGCGCAGCAGACCGTCGGTCCAGGCCTGCATCAGCTCGGGCAGCGCGATGAGGCGGGTGGTGTGGCCACTCGGGGCGGTGTCGAAGATGACCAACTCGCCTGAAACGCGCTGCTCGACGACCTCGGCGATCCGCTCCAGGACCGCTGCCTCGTGCGTGCCGGGGGCGTCTCGGGCCAGGTCCAGGTGCTTGTCCACCTCGCCCTGCAGGTGGTCGGCCATCAGGCGGCGCATGGTGGTGCGGACGGCCCGCAGGTGCTCGTCGGTGGTGCGGGTGGGGTCGATCTCCAGCCCGCGCAACAGCGGTGCGAGCTCGACGGGGGAGTCCCCGACCTCGCGCCGCCACAGGTGCCCCAGGTTGTGCGCCGGGTCGGTGGACACCACGAGTGTGGGGCGGCCAGCACGGGCCTGGGCCAGGCCGAGGGCGGAGGCCACGGCAGTCTTGCCGACGCCGCCCTTGCCACCGACAAAGAGGACGTCGCGCGCTCGGGTGAGGTCGGTCAGCGGGTGGGACATCAGGCTCCTGGTTGGGGGCGGGTGTGCCGGCACAGGGCGGGCTGGCAGGGGAGAGCGCTGGAGGATCAGCAGCAGGAGAAGTGGTCGAGGGGGGAGCGGTCCAGGCCCATCCTGCGGTGCCAGTCGTGGAACTGGTCATAGACCACGGGCAACAGCTCCACCGTGTAGTAGCTCACCGGGTTGGGCACCCCCAGGGCCTCGGCCATGACGATGACCAGGAACAGGTCGTCCTCGTCCTGCTGGGCCCGGGCGAAGGTGCGGCGATAGGGGCCGCTGTAGAAATCACGCAGCCCCGCAGCCACCTGTGACAGGCGGCTGCGGGGCTGGTCGGAGTCCTGCATCACGCGCAGGTTACCTCGGGCTCATCCCGTGGAGGTCCGGCTCAGTCCTGAGACCGTGTGCTCGCGGCAGCATCGACGGCCTCCTGAGCCAACTCGGCGTCGTCATCACCGTCATAGGCACGAGCGGTCCGCATCGCGGCGAAAGCCTCCACGATGACCCACAGGGCAGCGATCAGGATGACGATGTCCATGATCAGCAGCAACCAGTTCGACTCCTCATAGAAGGTGCCGAGCTGGACGAACAGCGCATAGACGGTCACAGCCCCGACGAACACCAGCGGGATCAGCGCCGGCAGCGGGGTGCGGCCGCGACGCAGCAGCATGATCGCGATGATCGACAGCGTCAGCGCCGCCATGAGCTGGTTGGTGGTGCCGAACAGCGGCCAGATCAGCATGCCGCCGGATCCGTCGGCGCCAGCACCGAAGGTCAGCGCCAGGCCGACACCCACCGCGATGATGGTCGCCAGGTTCTTGCGCAGGGTGACCCCGGCAATGTCGCCGATCTCCTGCACGACGAAGCGCTGCAGGCGCACGCCGGTGTCCATCGTGGTGGCCGCGAACAGGATGGCGGTCGTGGCCATGATCGTCGCAGACAGGGACTGGGGCAGGCCCAGACCGGCCTCGATGATCGCGCCGCCACCTTCGACGAACGCGCTGACCCCACCGTCGTTGAACGCTTGGTAGACGTTCTCCCAGTCGGCGAGCGTCTTGAAGCCGGCGGTGGTGGCGATGATGGCGCCGAGGGCCAGCAGACCCTCGCCGACCGCCCCGAAATAGCCGACAAACCTGGCGTCGCTCTCCTTGGCCAGCTGCTTGGAGCTGGTGCCGGAGCTGACCATCCCGTGGAAACCGGAGATGGCACCGCAGGCGATGGTGACGAACAGCAGGGGCATGATGCCGGGCGTGCCATCCGGGACGTTCTGGTTGTAGGCCGGGGCCACGATCTCGGGGCGCGCGATCAGCACCGAGCCGTAGAGGATGCCCAGGGCGATGAACAGCTGCAGACCGTTGATGTAGTCACGCGGCTGCAGCAGCATCCACACCGGCAGCATCGAGGCAATCCCGGCATAGACGAACAGCACAATGATCCAGAACGCGTTGTCCGGCAGGCCGAGCACCGTCTCGGGCAGGGCCAGCGGCACGTTGTCGCCGACCACGATCAGGGCGTAGAGCGCGACGACGCCCACGACGGAGACCAGCGGCAGGTTCCACTTGTAACGGTAGATCGCCTGCCCGATCAGGAAGGCCACCACCAGGGCGCCCCAGGTCGGGATCACCGCAGTCGGGGTGGCGATGAGCAGGCCGGCGATGACGACCGCGAAGGCCGCGTTGACCATCAGCAGCAGCAGGAAGATCACGACCAGGAACAGGTTGCGTCCCCGGGCTCCGATGTAGCGCCCCGACAGGGCTCCGATCGACTGGCCGCGGTTGCGGACCGAGGCCCACAACGCACCCATGTCGTGCATCCCGGCGAAGAAGACCGTGCCGAGGGTCACCCAGAGGAAGGCGGGCAGCCAGCCCCAGATGACGGCGACGGCCGGGCCGACGATGGGCGCGGCTCCGGCGACCGAGGTGAAGTGGTGGCCCCACAGCACGTACTTGTTGGTGGGGACGTAGTCGACACCGTCCTCGAACTGCTCCGAGGGGGCGGTGCGGGAGTCGTCGAGGGCGTAGATCCGGTTGGCGAGGTACTTCGAGTACAGGAAGTAGCCAGCCAGGATCATGCCCACGCCGACCAGCGCGAGTACCAGGGAGTTCATGGCAAGAGGCCCTTTGCAGGTTCCGGGGGTATGTCGAGGTCACCCTAGCCCTGTGACGTGCACAGTTGTGGGATGGCGCGGTCCTACGACAGCGCCCAGTCGACGGGCGTGCCGCCCTGTGCGACGAGCAGTTCGTTCGCGCGGCTGAACGGTCGTGAGCCGAAGAAGCCGCCCCGTGCCGACAGGGGTGAGGGGTGGGCGCTCTCGATCGTGGGCACGTCGCCCAGAGCCGGTGCCAGGGACCGGGCGTGGCGGCCCCACAGGATCGCCACCAGCGGACCGCCCCGCCCGGCGAGCGCCGCGATGGCCAGGTCGGTGAGCTTCTCCCAGCCCTTGCCCCGGTGGCTGGCCGGGGCGCCCGGCCGCACGGTCAGCACCCGGTTGAGCAGCAGCACCCCGTGCTCCGCCCACGGGGAGAGGTCCCCGGAGGTGGGTGTCGGCATACCCAGGTCGGTGCCGAGCTCGGCGTAGATGTTCTGCAGACTGCGCGGCACAGGGCGCACGTCGGGCGCGACCGAGAAGGACAGTCCGACCGCGTGGCCCGGCGTGGGATAGGGGTCCTGGCCGACGATGAGGACCCGCACCCGGTCCAGCGGTTGCTCGAAGACGCGCAGGATGTGGGGGCCGGCAGGCAGGTAACCGCGGCCTGCAGCCACCTCGGCGCGCAGGAAGTCGCCGAGCTCGCGCACGGTCTCGGTCGCCGGCGCGAGGGCGCGGGCCCAGGACGGGTGCACCAGATCGGCCAGGTTGGTGGTGGGCGGACTGCTCACCGCAACAGGCTATGCGGAGTGGTCGGCTGAGTCCTGACGGCCCACCTCGGGTGCCTCGGCCCGTCGGAATGACAGAGTTGTCATTCACGTCGTACAGTAGGGGCCGACGCGTCGGGTTCCGCCGACGCCCGCCGAGCACAGAAGGATCGCAATGGGAGCCGCACCGAAGATCGCCGGCGCCGACGCACCCCAGGGGTTGACCGAGCGCGACCGCGAAATCATCGACTTTGAGCGCCAGTGGTGGAAGTATGCCGGCGCCAAGGAGCAGGCGATCAAGGATCTGTTCGACATGAGCGCCACGCGCTATTACCAGCTGCTCAACCAGCTGATCGACTCCCAAGAGGCTCTGGAGCACGACCCGATGCTGGTCAAGCGGCTGCGCCGGATGCGCGCCCAGCGCCAGAAGTCGCGCTCGGCACGCCGACTCGGCGTCCAGATCTGAGCCTTCGCACCACACGCAGAAACCGGCATGCGGAAACGGTCCTGCAGTTCCAACGGTATGCCGTACCTGTCAACCTGTTTGTGAGTCAGGCCGGTTCGACCTCGGTCGGGTTGGTCTCCATCCGGTCCAGCGGCAGTTGCAGGTCCGCGGGCGATCCGAGCTCGATGCCTCCTCGGGGCCGACGCCGACGACGCGGCTGTCCGGCCACCGCTCACGCAGTGGCAAACCACGAGGATGTTCCAACCCCCAGGGGTGGGCGTGCGTCAGATTCGACTGACCGTCCCGCCTTCGACCAGGTAGGCACGATCAGCCAACTCCGACACGTCCCCCTGAAGGTGGCTCGTGAAGACGAGGGTCGAACCATCGGAGACTCGTTGTTGAAGCAGGGTCTTTACCTGAGATACGCCATCCCGGTCCAGAGCATTGAAGGGTTCGTCTAGGAGAAGGACATCTTGGCCTTCCATCATCGCCTGCGCCAGCGCCAACCGCTGCTTCATACCCTGGGAGTACTGGCGCACCGGCTGCCGCGAGAGGGGGTCCAAACCGAACTCGTGCATCCACCGTGAGATGTCTTCGTCACTGATCAAACCCCTGATCCGGGCAAGGTACCTCAGGTTATCGATGCCAGATCGGTGTTCCATCGCAGCAGGACCATCGATAACAACTCCGAATCCCAATGGCATCTCGCGCCCACTCGCAAGATGGGACTTTGCGACGATCACACGCCCTGAGGTGGGCTTCGCCAACAAACACATGAGACGCAGCAACAACGACTTACCAGAACCGTTGGCTCCGACCAGGGCCACAGCCTCCCCAGTGGGCACGGTCAAGTTCACATCGGTGAGGAGGGGACGCTTTCTAATCTCGAGAGATACCTCGTGCAGCTCAATGATGTTCATGAAAATACTCTTCCAATCTCTGTCATGTGAGACTTCCCAGCCGTCTGCCCATCACAGTGAGCGCGACACAGGCGAGCAAGATAAGCCATACAACTTGTATGGCCGTGCTTCCCCACCCACCCAGCGTGACGGTTGTGCCGTGGCCCGCTGGCCACGCAGGATGCAGGGCGACCAGCGGTGTCGTAGCCGCCAGGCCCACCATTGCGATCAAGGCCGAGGGTGGACCGTGAGACCTCGAACGCACGAACCAGCCCACGAGGCCGTACAGCAAAGATTGGACCGAGCCCAGCAGCACGAACTGAATAGAAGGCCAGACGATGGACGCGGTGAGTGTGAGGCCCGCTGCGTGCAGCCAGGACACTTGCGCCAGTACCACAACGGTCCACGCCAGAAACGTGATCATCCACAGTTGCGCGGCGTGTCTGCACAGGAGCCCTCCCCATCGGACCTCGCGAACACGCAGCACATGTGCCATACGCGGCAGCAGGCCCTCCAACTGAAAGACCAAGGTCGCTGCGGGTAGAACACTGATGACGATCAAGATGAAGACTCTCGGGTTGAGAAGCGCATCCCCTCGAGCGACATCGTAGGTTGCGAGCAGCGCTGACTGCCCGTCAGACCCGACGACGCCACTGGTCGCCAACACCCCAAGTGCGGCGCACGTGACGGTCAGCAGTACTGCAGTTATGGCCCTGCGCCTATGTGCGGGACCGAGGATAGTGAGCAGGCCGGCGACGAAGGCAAGAGCGGGGATCGCCCAGAGAGACTCAGTCCAAAGTTCGTGGCGAAGGTAGCTGTACGGGCGCAGTAAGGGAAGGGATTCTGAGTTGATCGTCAAACTCCCCAGGAGGATGGCCGGAGTCAACCACACTAATGTGCGTGCCAGCCATCTATTCCATATCCGTGTGGTCGATACAACAAGGGCGAGCGCGCTGATGGATACCAACTGAGCAGCGAGCGACCCGAGTACGATTCCCACGTGAGGGGAACGAGGCACCGCGGGCATTCCCACGACCTGCGACAAGAAGCCGAGCATCACTGCTGCCCACAAGAGTATTGCCTGCGTGACAGCAGCCGGCCACATGGCCAGGGCCGCAGCTCTCCTACTGCCCGACCGAACGACGATGAGGGAGTTAGCATGGTGTCCGCCGAGCAGGTAGCTGAGCGCACACACCAGCGGCACGATCAGCAGGATCGTCAGATGTCGCCCGTCGAGAACCTCCGCGAGGAGAACCCAGCCGTCGTTGTCACCCCCGACAGATCTGTGCTGCCGCACGGACCCGAACCCAGCAACCACTCCCGCGAGCGACCCCAACATTGCCAAGAACATCAGGGCACGCCATGGTGACCGCCTCATCGCAGGAGGGGAGACCGCGAGAGTTGACTCACACCCCATGCGCCGATGCCTACGACGAGGGCGACGACGATCGTCAACGGCCAGAGGAAATATCCCCAAGGCTGCGGACCCCAGAGCGGCGGGAAGACCACCATGGCAAGAACGACGTGCCATGGTGGGATCGCCCCACCCAGGAACGACCCCGCGAAGTAGAGCAGAACGGGTGCCGCGAGCGCCACAAACATATTGCTCACCACAAGCGAGATAACACAGGCGAGTGCTGTGAGTAGCGCCGCCCATGTCCCCTGCCATGCGCCGTGACCCAGCCCCCAGAGCAGGGGGTGAATGCCAGCCAAGGGTCCGAATTGCCCGTCAGCGCGCAGGATCTCCGCGTCGGACACCCCGAGCGCGTAGCCCGAACGAATTTCGATAATATCCAGCGCGGGGATCACATAGAAGCCGCCCACAAAGACCAACATGTGAGTCACGGCAACAAACAAACCGGAGTACAGGGATACGCGGGCGATTGTCCTGACGACGAACCGGCGAATATTCGTTCTGGCGTGAACGCTGATCAGCAGCCGGTTCTGGACTAAGCCGACCCACATGAACGCGCCCGGGATCAACGCCAAGATCGGAAATATTAGTGTTAGAAGACCCCCGGACCCCATCGCGCCAGCACCGAGGTCTGCCCTGCTCCCAATGACTGATCCGCGGACCGTTATGGTGTAGACGACGAGGACTGCCGATGCAAGGACAAGCGCTGCTACAGCATGGACTGGGAGTGTGCCGATACCTTTCGGCCCGCTCGACGAAGTTAACTTCCGCACCCTAGTTGCTGCGCCAATAGCCCTTCACAGTCGTTTGGTATGTTGTCCAGAATGAGCTGCGTACCTGCATTCGCACGCCAGCCCCAGAAGTGAAAGCCGAATCTGCTTCGAGGTAGAACGATTCTCCCGCATTGACGCCGTCCCACCAGTCTCCGACCGTCCCATTGGAGTTTCGGTACATACGGACGGACTTGTCGGGGTTGTTTGGGTAATTGTGGGACATGTACCCGTACCCGTCAGCACCAGTGGTCGCCTTCGTCTGCGTCGCCGTCGAACTGATCGCGTGACTAGACCCGACCACCATATCGTAGTTGACGTTCGATGTGCCCGCGAGAGCGGTGACGGCGGACAGCAGTACCGCCCAGACGGTCACTACAGCGATGGTTACTGACTTTTTCATGATTCCTCCTTGAATCAATGTTGAGATGCACCGTACCCCCCCCAAGGAGCGGCCTGCAAGGCCTCGACGAGCCCACTGATGGCTGCTCGCGAATCGCGCCAGAGCAGCAAGTTCAGGGGGCACGTGGGTCCAGGTGCACCAGGACCGTCAGGCCACCCTCGACGCGCTGGCCCGGGAGCACCCCGACCGGTACCGCAAGCCGATCAACCTCAAAGCGCCCTACGCCCACGTCACCCTGAACGCCCCCAAGAACGAAAAGAACGAGGACCGACTCAAAACAGGTTGACAGGTTCCGTATGCGACAACTTCCGCAGGACCGTTTTCGCAGCGCGACGACACGGCGGACGTCAACAGGCCTGGGAGTCAGTGACTCCCAGGCCTGTTGCTTGCGCGGTGCGGTGGTGGGCGGGCCGCCCGTCCCAAGAAGTGGTCAGCGGCGGCGGGTGGTGCTGCGGGAGCCGTTAGCCTCGGTGCTGAGGGCGAGACGGTTCTCGACCTCCAGCGTGCGGCTGCGCTCGGCGTGGATGTCGCGGGCGACATCGAGATCGATCGGGAAGCACATGGCAGGTCCCTCCTCTCAGAACGTTCGGGTCGGGTCGGTGTGCACGGCAGTGGTGGGGTCGCCGTTGGTCGGCTCGCCCGCGGTGTGCTGCGCGGCGGTGGGGTGCGACGTAGTCGGCTCGTCGGTGGCGGAGTGAGCGGTGGTCGGCTCGCCCGCGGCGGGCTGCGTTGCGGTCGGCCCGGTCGGGTGCTCCTCGCGCAGGTGGCCGACGTTGATGTCTCCGGAGACCGCGCGCAGTCGCAGCTCGACGAACGGGGCGCCCTCGGCCGGCTGCCCGAGGGGGGCGAGTTGGGAGTGGACGCTGCCGGACATGGTGTGGATGTCGGTCCAGGCGGGCAGCCCGGCGCTCACGCCGACCGTGATGTCGCCCGAGGCGGTGCGGGCGTCCACCCGGCCACCGGAGAGCCGGTCGATCTGCACGTCACCGCTGGCGGTGGTGATCCCGGCACCGTTGCCGGACATGTCGATGCGGACGTCGCCGGAGCCGCTCTTGGCGCTGACCTGACCGTCGACGCGGCCCAGGGTTGTGGCACCGCTGCCCGTGAGGGAGTTGACGTCACCGGACACGGCGCCGAGCCGGAGGTCGCCGGAGCCGCTGCGCAGTGAGGCGTCGCCGGCCACTGCCCCGACCAGCAGGTCGCCGGAGCCGCAGGTGACCTCCAGGGTGCCGACATCTTCCAGCTCGTTGTCACCGGAGCCGGAGCGCAGGGCGCAGGCGCCGAGCGGACCGGTCGCGACCAGGTCGGCGGAGCCGAGCTTGGTGCTCAGGGTGCTGCCGGTGGGGGTGCTGATCCGCACGGAGAGTTGGCTGCTGCCAAAAGAAAAGCTGAAGCCGCTGCGAGCGCGGGGGCCGATGACCGCGACCGTGTTGCCCTGCTGCTCGACGGTGGTCTCCTCGGCGCCCTTGCCGGTGACGGTCACCAGCGTGCGGCCGTTGGTCTCGCCGGCCATGATCTCGACGTGGCCGGAACCGATCTCGATGGACAGGTCGGGCGGGTTGGGGGTCTCAAAGGTGTGGTCCATGGTGTGTCCTCAAGGCTGTGGGCGGTGGGTGGTGCCGGGTGGGCGGGGGTGCGGGCGCTGGCGCCAGCCGGTCAGGACCAGCCGGTCATCCGGCGTCCGGGGCTGCCGGGTGACCGTGGGGCCCCGGGTGCCCGCGGTGCCCCGGGGGGCGTGGGCGGGCTGGGCGGATAGTCGAAGCGGACTCCGTGACTGCGCAGGTTGATCCGCAGCCCGCCGGTGGTGGCATCGCGGACGGCGTCCACGAGCCAGCTGTTCAGGGACTGGCCGACCTCGGCGGCCAGTTCCTCAGCTCGGACCTTCAGGCCCTCGGGCAGGCGCAGGGTGATCCTGATCTGGTCGCCGCTCTCATCGATCGGCTCGCGGTCAGCGTCCTGCGGATAGGTGTCCTCGGGGCCGTCGGGGGAGCCCACGCCGTCGAGGACGAACTCGACCGCCCGGCCCCGCAGGCGGGTCTCGACACTCCCGGAGGGGAGCTCGGTCGTGATCTCGGCGGCGGCATCCGTGAGGGCCTCGAGCAGGACCAGGCGGATGGCGGGGTCAACCGCCGACAGGACGCGCTGGGCCGCTGCGGTGATCTCGGGTCCGCCCAGCTCGGTGGCCGCGGCCACCTCGGAACGGAGCCGTTCGACGTAGGTAGTAAGTTCCATGACGCCAACTATGACACCACGATGGTGTCATGTCAACACCATCGTGGTGTCGAATGTGACGACGGGTTGCGTCACTCGTGGTGCACCTGGTGCCGGAATGCCTGTGAGCAGGGTGAACTCACGGTGTGCAGTGCCGCACAACTCCTTGGGTGGGAAGGTAAGAGTCGCCTAAGGTGAAGGTCATGTCTGTGCCGCCGTTCCAGGAGATTGCGCCTGGGACTTTCGTCCGTCGGCACACAGAGCTCGACCTCAACTGCGGCCTCGTGGTGGGGTCGGAGCGAGTCCTGGTCATCGACACCCGCAGCACCACCTCACGGGGGCAGGGGCTGGCAGCGGCCGTGCGCGAGGTCAGTCCGTTGGAGCAGGTCGTGGTCAACACGCACGCCCACTATGACCACTGCTTCGGCAACGCGGCCTTCCGGGACTCACAGATCTATGCCCACGTCGGCGCGGCCGACAGCCTGCAGCGCACCGCCGAGCACCAGCGCAGCCAGGTCGTGGAGCACCTGCGGCGCACCGGGCGTGAGGACCTGGCCCAGACCTATCTCGACACCGAGGTGGTGCTGCCCTTCTATCTGGTCGAGGCCGAGACGACCGCGATCGACCTCGGCGACCGCACGGCATACCTGCTGTTCGGTGGGCGGGGGCACACCGACCATGACCTGGTCGTCGCCGTCCCCGACGTGTCGACCGTCTTTTGGGCCGACCTGGTGGAGCAGGGCGCGGACCCCGCGATGGACGACTCGTTCCCCCTGGAGTGGGGCCCGACCCTGACCAGGCTGCAGCAGCACCCGCACGTCAAGGGCGCCCAACTGCACGTCCCGGGACACGGAGAGGTCGTGGAGCCTCAGTTCGTGGAGGAGCAGCGCGAGCGGCTCTCGACCCTGGCGGCAGAGCTCTCCAGCGCGCTCATCGCTGGCATCCAGGACGTCGATGGCCTGGTCGCCAAGACGCGTGGCCTGGGTCTGCAGGACAGCACCCTGCGCGATGCGGCCGTGCGCGCACTGGAGACCCGCTCTGGCGCGACCGAGGTCAACGCAGCACGATAGGGGCATGAGCAACAGCGCCCGACCTGCACCGACCGCCGACCCTGCTGCCTACCGCGACCTCATCGCGGGCAGCGTGCGCGACCCCGAGGAGTTCTGGGGCGCGGCGGCCCGGGACATCGACTGGATCCGCCGGCCACAAACTGTGTTGGACTCCTCGCGGGCACCGTTTTACGACTGGTTCCCCGACGGGGTGCTCAACGTCTGCTACAACGCCCTGGACCGCCACGTGGTGCACGGACGCGCGGACCAGACGGCCCTGATCTATGACAGCCCTGTCACCGGGACCCAGCGCAGTTACACCTATGCCGAGCTGCTTGATCAGGTGGCCCGTTTCGCCGGCGTGCTGCGCAATCTCGGTGTCGCCAAGGGTGATCGGGTGGTGATCTATCTGCCGATGATCCCCGAGGCCGTCATCTCGATGCTGGCCTGTGCGCGCATCGGTGCCGTCCACTCGGTGGTTTTCGGCGGATTCGCCCCGGCTGAGTTGGCCGCCCGGATCGAGGACGCCGAGCCGACCGTGATCGTCTCCGCGTCCTGCGGCGTCGAGCCCACCCGGATCGTGGAATACAAGCCGATGCTCGACGAGGCCATCGAGCGCTCCAGCCACAAGCCAGCCCACACCGTGATCGTCCAGCGTGAACAGGCCACCGCGCAGATGGGCGAGCGTGACCTGGACTGGAAGACGCTGATGAAGCCCGACGCGATCCCGACGGCCGAGTGCGTCCCGGTGCAGTCCACCGACCCGCTCTACATCCTCTACACCTCCGGCACGACCGGAAAACCGAAGGGCATCGTGCGAGACAGTGGCGGCTATGCCACCGCCCTGCGCTGGTCGATGACCAATCTGTATGGCGTGCAGCCGGGTGAGACCTGGTTCTGCGGCTCCGACGTCGGCTGGGTGGTGGGCCACACCTACATCGTCTATGCCCCGCTGCTGACCGGTGCCACGACCGTGCTGTTCGAGGGCAAGCCGGTCGGCACCCCCGACGCTGGTGCCTACTGGCGGCTGATCCAGGAGCACGGGATCGTCGCAGCCTTCTCGGCCCCGACCGCGATCCGGGCCATCAAGAAGGTGGACCCGGACGCCAAGCTGCTGGCCGACTATGACCTCTCCTCCCTGCGCACGCTCTTCCTCGCCGGCGAGCGGCTCGACCCCGACACCTGGCAGTGGGCCACCGATGCCCTCGGCGTCCCGGTGATCGACAACTGGTGGCAGACCGAGACCGGTTGGCCCATCACGATCAACCCGATGGGCATCGGGGCGCTGCCGATCAAGCCCGGCTCCTCCGGGCCGGCCACCGCCGGCTATGACGTGCAGGTCCTGGACCCGACCGGGACCCCAGTGGCCCCGGGCGTCGAGGGGGCGATCTGCATCCGCCAGCCCCTCCCGCCGGGCACGTTGCCCACGCTGTGGCGGGACGACGAGCGCTACGTCGACTCCTACCTGTCGGCCTTCCCCGGCTACTACCTCTCGGGCGACGGCGGCTATGTCGACGAGGACGGCTATGTCTTCATCATGGGCCGCACCGACGACGTGCTCAACGTTGCCGGCCACCGACTGTCGACCGGGTCGATCGAGGAGGCACTGGCCGGTCACCCGTCCGTCGCCGAGTGTGCTGTCATCGGCGTGCGGGACGCGCTGAAGGGACAGGTCCCGCGTGCCCTCGTGGTCCTCAAGGCGGGCATCGAGTCGGACGCCGAGGGCGAGCAGGCTCTTCAGGCCGAGTTGATCCAGCGCGTCCGCTCCGAGGTCGGGGCCGTCGCGGCCCTCAACCGGGTGGATGTCGTCGACGCACTGCCCAAGACCCGCTCCGGCAAGATCCTGCGCAAGACGATGCGTCAGATCGCGGACGGGGACGAGGCTCTGGTCCCCTCCACGATCGAGGACGTGACCGTCCTTGATGGGCTGCGTGGTGTCCTGGAGGCGCAGGCCTGACCCCTCCCCGGGGATGCGCGACGTCACCTGTTTGGATGCACGCTGCCCGGCGCCACGTGACGAGATGACGGGTGCGACGTGGCGAAGTGAGGGTCGGCGCGGAGGTGACCGAGCGGCATACGGAGGAGTCAATTTTGTGCTCAGAAGGGGTCAAATATTTGCACTCGGACCCCGAGAGTGCTAATCATTGTCTTAGCACTCTGACCATGAGAGTGACAATGACCGACCGAGCGAGGGTTGGCCGTGCCGGCGCGACGTGAGCCCGGTGGGGCTGGCTCGTCCGTCGCGGGCGTGAGGCCGGTCTCCAACCCGTTTAGCCTGTGGGAGGAACCACCCAAATGGCCAAGACCATTGCTTTCGATGAGGAGGCTCGTCGCGGACTCGAAAGGGGTATGAACACCCTGGCCGACGCCGTGCGCGTGACTCTCGGCCCGAAGGGCCGCAACGTCGTCCTCGAGAAGAAGTGGGGCGCCCCCACCATCACCAATGATGGTGTGAGCATCGCCAAGGAGATCGAGCTCGAGGACCCTTACGAGAAGATCGGCGCCGAGCTCGTCAAGGAGGTCGCCAAGAAGACCGACGACGTCGCCGGTGACGGCACGACGACGGCGACCGTGCTGGCCCAGGCCATGGTCCGCGAGGGCCTGCGCAACGTCGCGGCCGGCGCCAACCCGATGGCCCTCAAGCGCGGCATCGAGCAGGCCGTCGAGGCCGTCTCCGCCGAGCTGCTGTCGATGGCCAAGGAGGTCGACACCAAGGAGCAGATCGCGCAGTCCGCGTCCATCTCCGCGGGCGACGCCGAGATCGGCGGGATGATCGCCGAGGCCATGGACAAGGTCGGCAACGAGGGTGTCATCACCGTCGAGGAGTCCAACACCTTCGGCCTGGAGCTCGAGCTCACCGAGGGCATGCGCTTCGACAAGGGCTACATCTCGCCCTACTTCGTCACCGACACCGAGCGCATGGAGACGGTCCTGGAGGACCCCTACATCCTCATCCTGAACTCCAAGATCAGCGCGATCAAGGACGTTCTGCCGGTGCTGGAGAAGGTCATGCAGTCCGGCAAGCCGCTGGTGATCATCGCCGAGGACGTCGAGGGCGAGGCCCTGGCCACCCTGGTCGTCAACAAGATCAAGGGCAACTTCAAGTCTGTCGCCGTCAAGGCGCCGGGCTTCGGTGACCGCCGCAAGGCCATGCTGGCCGACATCGCCATCCTCACCGGTGGCCAGGTCATCTCCGAGGAGGTCGGCCTGTCCCTGGAGACCGCCGAGCTCGACCTGCTGGGCACGGCCCGCAAGGTCGTCGTCTCCAAGGACGAGACCACGATCGTCGAGGGTGCCGGCGACGCCGACGCCATTGCCGGTCGCGTCAGCCAGATCCGCGCCGAGATCGAGAACTCGGACAGCGACTACGACCGCGAGAAGCTGCAGGAGCGCCTGGCCAAGCTGGCCGGCGGTGTTGCAGTCATCAAGGCCGGCGCCGCGACCGAGGTCGAGCTCAAGGAGCGCAAGCACCGCATCGAGGACGCCGTCCGCAACGCCAAGGCTGCCGTCGAGGAGGGGATCGTCGCCGGTGGTGGCGTCGCCCTGATCCAGGCCGCCACCGCGTTCGACAAGCTCTCCCTCGAGGGCGATGAGGCCACTGGCGCCAACATCGTCAAGGTGGCCGTCGAGGCTCCGCTGAAGCAGATTGCCACCAACGGTGGTCTCGAGGGCGGCGTCGTGGCCGAGAAGGTGCGCAACCTTCCCGCAGGTCACGGCCTCAACGCCGCGACGGGCGAGTATGGCGACATGCTGGCCTTCGGTGTGGCCGACCCGGTGAAGGTCACCCGTTCTGCCCTGCAGAACGCTGCCTCCATCGCGGCGCTGTTCCTCACCACCGAGGCCGTCATCGCCGACAAGCCGGAGCCCGCTCCGGCCATGCCGGCCGGCGACGGTGGCATGGGCGACATGGGTGGCATGGGCTTCTGACCCAACACCCCTAGAGTTCCCGCGTTCCTCGCGGACAACTAGCAACGGGGCGGTCTCCTCACGGAGGCCGCCCCGTTGTCATGCCCGGACCACTCTTGACAAATGGTCGGTATAAGCCGACCATACTGATATGACCGAACAGTCGGGAAAAGCCGACCATCAGCCCGCCACTCCGGACTACGAGCTTGCTGACCACCTCACGCTGCGGGATCCGGCGCAATACAAGGCGCTCTTCGAGGAGACCCGTCAGAGCATCATCCGGTTGCTCACCGAGCGCGCGGCGACGGTGACCGAGCTGGCCGCGACCCTGGACAAGCCCAAGGGCACGGTGGGTCACCACATGCAGGTCCTGGCCGACGCTGGCCTGGTCCACGTGGTGCGCACCGAGAGGGTTCGCGCCCTGCAGGCGAAGTACTGGGGTCGCACGGCCCGGATCTTCTTTTATGAGCAGGCCGGCGAGACCCTCTCACACGGGCAGCAACTGCTCGCGACCTCGGCGGGCGAGGTCGGGCGTTTCGAGGCGGCGCTGGCGGCTGGCGAGGACGTGCCTGGCGTGGTGGACGTCAACCGGCGCGACGTGCGGGTCCCGCACGAGCGCGCGGCAGACTTCCGGCGGCGACTGGGTGACCTGCTCGTCGAGTTCAGCGAGGAGCCCCGGGCAGGGGACACGACGTATGCCGTGGTGTACGGCATCTTCCCCAGCTCGGCGCCCGTCCTTCCGGACCGGGCAGAACAGTCGGAGCGGGCGGACCAGTCGGACCGGGCGGACCAGTCGTGACCTCGCACCGCACCCGCCCGGCACCGCTGGGCGCGAACTATTGGAAGCTGTTCACGGCCTCGACGATGACCAACCTCGGGGACGGCCTGATGTCGGTCGCCGTGGTCTGGTTGGCCTCCTCGATCACCCGTGACCCGATGCTGATCGCGCTGGTCGGTCTCGCCTCGCGGCTGCCGTGGTTGATCTTCTCGCTGCCCGCCGGTGTCATCACCGACCGCTATGACCGCCGCCTGTTGGTCGGGTGGATGGATGCGTTGCGGGTGCTGATCATCGGCGGCTTTGCCGTGCTCGTCCTGCTCAACCAGGACGGACTGCCCACCCCTGAGCAACTCGCTGCGGGCACAGCACCGGCACCGGACAACGGAGGACTGCTGCTCGGTGCGCTCACCCTGGTGGCGCTGCTGCTCGGCTTCGCCGAGGTGGTCCGGGACAACGCCGCCCAGACGTTGATGGCCTCGGTCGTGGACAAGCCTCAACTGGAGCGTGCCAACGGCCGGCTCTGGGGCGCCGAGACGGCGATGAACAACTTCGTCGGCCCACCGCTGGGCGGTGTCATCGTGGCCCTCGCCCTCGCCCTGCCGTTCTTTCTCAACGCCGGCCTCCTGGCCGTCGGTGCCGCGCTGATCTTCGCCCTGAGTGGCTCGTTCCTGCCCAAGGGACAGAGCACGAGCGGCAAGATCCAGTGGCGCGCCGAGATGGGTGAGGGCTTTGGCTGGCTCTGGCGCAACCACCTGCTGCGCACGCTGGCGATCGTGCTCGGCGCGATGAACATGCTCTCGGCCCTGTCGATGATCATCATGGTGCTCTTCGTCCAGGAGATCCTCGGGCTCTATGAGGGGTGGCAGTTTGGACTGGTGATCACCGGCACGGCGGTCGGGGCCGTCGCCGGGTCGATGGTGGCGGACAAGATCTCCGCCCGCCTGACCCCGGGCACCAGCCTGTTCGCCTCGATCATCTGCATGGGCGCGACGATGGTCGTCATCGGCCTGACCTCCTCGGCGCCGGTCGTGTGGGTGATGGGCGTCGTCAGCGGACTGTTCATTGTGCTGTGGAATGTCATCACCGTCTCGCTGCGCCAGCGGATCATCCCCGACCACCTGCTCGGCCGCGTCAACTCGGTCTATCGCTTCTTCGGGTGGGGGACCATCTCGATCGGCACCCTGCTCGGCGGTGTGCTGGTGTCGATGGGAGAGCCCTTCCTGGGGCGGGAGTGGGCGCTGCGGATGCCCTTCCTGGTCTCCGGAGCGGCCACGCTGCTGCTCTTGATCGTTGCGCTCCCACGGCTCAACACGGCCAAGATCGAGGCGGCCCAGGCCGCGGCAGAGATCGAGCAGGCACCGTTGACCTCGACTGACCCGCTCACACCGACTGACTCACACACCGACTGACCCAGTGCACACACCGACTGACTCAGCACACCGAATAACCGCGGGCGGCGCCTCCACTCCAAAGGCGCCGCCCGCGGTGCTTGCGGTGCGGTCGGTCGGGGACCGGCCAGCAACGGTGAGCCGGCCGGGTGCGGTGACCCGTCCGCATACGGTCAGGTGGTCGCCGTGGGGTCGACCACCGACCCACCCAGGCACCCGGCAGCTCACACCTGCCGGGTGCCGAGCGGTCACTGGGCGGTGAACCGCTTCCGGTTGGCCTGCTCCACCAGGTCGTAGTCGTCGCCGGCCGTCTTCAGGGCCACCGAGATCTCCTGGAGTGAGGCGCGGACCTGCTCCTGTGTCGCGCTCCACCGTTGGGTGATGTCGGCGAAGTTGCCGGCCGCGGCACCGCGCCAGCAGTCCTGCAGGCCGTTCAGGCGCGACATCATCGCGCGGACGTCGCCCTCGATCTGTGCCGAGATGCGCTGGATGTCGCCCGATGCTGCGGTGATGCGGGCGGTGTCGACAGCAAAGGTGTTGCTCATGGGTCCCTCCCCTTCCTCGGGTGGCCCGACCCCAGCGGTCGAACCGATGCCCAGGAAGGTAGGCGGGATCGGCCCCGCGCCGCAGAAGTTGTCCACAGGCAGGCTCTGACCACCAACGTTCTGCCGTCGTGCAGTCCATCGTGCCGTCCCTTGTGGCACCCATCGTGACGTCTGTGGGACCGCCCGTTGCGGGCCAGCTCGACGAGGTCGGGCTACGCTTCGCCACGATGACTCTCACGCGCTCGCTGCTGCTGTTCGGCCTGGCCGCCTTCCTGGAGATCGGCGGCGCCTGGCTGATCTGGCAGGGCATCCGTGAGCACCGCGGCTGGCTCTGGATCGGCCTCGGAGTGATCGGGCTGGGCCTCTACGGAGTGGTCGCGACACTGCAGCCGGACGCCAACTTCGGGCGGATCCTCGCAGCCTATGGCGGTGTGTTCGTGGTGGGATCCCTGACCTGGGGCATGGTCGTGGACGGCTTCCGCCCTGACCGCTATGACGTGATCGGCGCCCTGATCTGTCTGGCCGGCGTCGCCGTCATCATGTATGCGCCGCGCGGGGTGGCCTAGTGGCGCGCCCTGGGACATCGCGAGGGCGCAGATGATCCTGATCGACCCTCCGACATGGCCAGCCCACGGGCACCTGTGGTCGCACGTCATCAGCGACACCTCGCTCGAGGAGCTGCACGCCTTCGCCCGCGCGGCTGGGATCCCGCAACGTTCGTTCGAGGGCGATCACTATGACGTGCCCGACGAGCGGCACGGCGAGCTCGTCGCCGCCGGCGCGGTCCCGGTCGGCAACCGGGAGCTGGCTCGGGTGCTGAGTGCCAGTGGCCTGCGGTTCCGCAAGCGCAAGGGCGAGCGGCCTCTGGCCCGGGTCGTCGACGGCCTGGCTGCCGTGGGTGGGCCGCACGTGCTCGACGTCGTGGGGTCGCCGCACGAGCCACGAGCTTCCTCCGGTGCCTCCGTCGTCCTGGTCGCTGATCCCGCGGACTGGATGGTGTTGGTGCACAGCGTCGGGCGGGAGGCGTGGACGCCTCCGGGGGGCAAGCGCGACGCAGGGGAGACACCACGTGTCGCGGCCGTCCGGGAGGTCGCTGAGGAGACCAGCCTGCAATTGGACCCTGTGGCGCTGCAGCCCGTCGGTTACGAGCGGATCACGATCGCCGAGGGCGCGCAGCGCGGTCCCTGGGACCCCGGAGACAACCACATCGCGGTCTTCGGCACCCGGGTTGCCGAGCGGCTGCCCGTGACTCCGCAGGCCGCTGACGTCGTCGCGGCCGAGTGGGTCGACCGGCCCACTCTGGTGCGCCGCTGTGACGGCGAGCCCTGGTGGCCCTTGGTGGAGCGCTTTCTGTCGCTGCGTTAGCCCCGCAGCGCCGCGAGCTCGGCCGCAAGGTTGGTGCGGGCAGCGTCCTGCCACTGGGTGCAGGCATGGGCCGTGCGATACAACTGCTCGCGCTGGGCAAAGTCGGACAGGATCGCGGAGCGTCCCTGGGCGAACAGGTCGTCCGGCACGTGGGCATACTCGGCCCGCACCTGGCGCGCATACTCCGCATAGCGCTCGGCCGGGGCGTTGAGGATCCACAGGTCGGCGTCGTGCAAGGCAGCGACCGTATGCCGTCGGCTGGCCAGGAGGGACGCCCCACCGTCCGCGTCGTGGTCGAGGGTCATCAGCACGAGGGCCTCGACAACGTCCACGTTGCCCTGGGTCACGCCGAGGGTGTTGAGGTGGTCCCGCGCCATAGTGGCGCTGCGGTGCTCATTGCTGCCCGCCTCGGCCCGGGCGTCATAGACGGCGTCGTGAAACCAGGCCGCCACCCGGGCCAGACGTGCGCCGACCGGGTCCACCTCCCCAGCCTGCGCCAGTTCGTCGATCGCGGCCAGCACTTCCGCCAGGTGCTGCACATCGTGATAGCGACGATGGGGCTCGGACCACCGGACGAGCAGGAGGTCCACCTCGGCCGAGCGGAGCTGCTCCGGTGCCTCTGGGGCCAGGACCTGCAGGTCGGCGTGCCAGGAGGCCTTGAGCGTCGTGAGGCTGGACTCGTCGAGCGGGAGCGGCTGCTGATCGGTCACCTGCCCAGTCTGCCTGCTGGTGCGGGATCGGCGTGACCGGATCCGCGCCCAGTCTGCCTGCTGGTGCAGGATCGGCGTGACCGGATCCGCGCCCCAGCGCGCAACACGCCGCAACGATGAGTGCACCGTGCAGGACACGCCGGGAGGTCTTAGGCGGTTGCGCCCACCTCGCGCAGGGCCTCTGGCAGCGGCTCGTCGTGCACCACGGTGAGACCAGAGACGGCGCGGGTGAGAACGACGTAGAGGCGGCGCAGGCCGGTGCGCTCGTCAGGCTCGGCGGCCACGATGGCGGCGGGCTCGACCACGACCACCTGGTCAAACTCCAGCCCCTTGGCCAGCGTGGCCGGGACCAGTTGCACGCGGGGCTCGTGGAACTCGGTCGGGTCCTGCGTCGAGTCGGCGTCGGGACCGGGTTCCGTTGTCGGAGTGCCGAGCACGGTGTGCTCGAGATCAGCGGCCTGCAGCGCCCTGGCCATGCCCTTGATCGCGTCGTCGGCGACGATGACCCCGACCGTGCCCGGGGCGCCATCGAGCGCAGCTCGGGTGGCGGAAATCGTTGTGGGCGTGAGCCTTCCGCCGGCAGGAGCGAGCTCCAGGCGACCACGGTTGGACCGGACCGACTCGGGCAGCGCCAGACCGGGGGCGATCTGCGGGAGGAGGCGAGCGGCATACTCGATGACCGCGGCGGGGACGCGGAAGCCCCGGGTGAGCTCCTCCAGGTGTGCCCCGGTCTTGCCAAGGTGGGTGAGGGACTCGTCCCAGGAACGGGTCGCCCACGGGGTCGTGCCCTGCGCGAGGTCGCCCAGCATGGTCAGCGAACCGGTCGAGGCCCGGCGGCCGACGGCACGCAGTTGCATGGGGGAGAGGTCCTGCGCCTCGTCCAGGATGATGTGACCCAGGCTGCTGGTGCGCTCCAGGGCATCACCGATCTCGTCCAGCAGCACCGTGTCCGCAGGGGTCCAGCGCGCCGCCCCCTTGCTGCGAGGTGCCTTGTCCCACAACAGCATCCGCTGCTCGTCGGCGGTCAGGACGCCGTCCGCGGCGTCGGCCAGGGCCTCCGGGTCGGACCACAGCCCGAACAGGACCGCAGCGGGATCCAGTGCGGGCCAGAGTGACTTCGCATAATCCTTCACAGGCTTGCTCCGGGCCACCGCGTCCTGCACCTGGTCATCGGGGGTGTCGCCGGCCCGCTCCATGCGCACCAGCACCGCGTGCGCGAGCCTGCGGGCGAGCATCTCGCGTGCCGCGTCATAGCGGACACCGCGGGTGGTGAGCTCGTCGAGGATCTCCTGCACGTCGTAGTTGGCCACGCGCCAGCGACGTGAGCCGCGCGGCACGATCAGTGGCTCGCTCGCGCGCTGCACCCGGGACCAGACCGCGCGGTGCAGCACCTGCGCGAGGCGCGCGTCGCCCTTGAGCGTGGCGATCCCCGCCGGTTCGGTGCCCCGCGGCTGACCGGTGAGCTCCTCGACGGTGGTGTGGCCGACCTCGATCTCTCCCAGGGTTGGCAGGACCGCGCCGACGTGCTCGAGGAAGGCCCGGTTCGGCCCGATGACCAGCACGCCGGTGCGCGAGAGGCGGTCGCGGAAGGAGTAGAGCAGCCACGCGGCCCGGTGCAGACCGACCGCCGTCTTGCCGGTCCCCGGGGCGCCCTGCACGCAGATGGTGGTCCCCACGTCGGCGCGGACGATCTCGTCCTGCTCGGGCTGGATCGTGGCCACGATGTCGCGCATCGGGCCGGAGCGCGGCCGCTCGATCTCGCGGGCAAGAATGCGGCTCTGGCGCTGTCCGCTGACGTCGCTCGCCTGCGGTGCGGTGAGGTGCTCGTCCTCGTATGCCGTCAGCTGGCCGCGGTCGACCCCGAACCGGCGGCGCAGGGTGACTCCCATCGGCTCGCGCGGGGAGGCTCGATAGAACGGTGTGGACACGTCGGCACGCCAGTCGACCACGACCGGCTCGCCGTCGGCGTCGGAGATGTGGCGCCGACCGATGTAGTGCTGCTCAACGACGGGCGCCTCAACGACGGGAGGCTCGGCGTCGGATGTGTCGGTGGGCTTGTCGATGCGACCGAAGAACAGGGTGCTGGTCGGGTCGTCCAGGAGTGACTGCGCCCGGCGCCAGAGGGTGTAGGCCAGGTATTCGCCGGCGATCTTGTCGCCGGCCTGGGCCTGCAGTCCCAGGGTGTGCTCGCGCATGCGGGCCATCTCGGCGCGGGCCGTTGTCAGATAGGTCTGCTCGCGGGCCAGCTCGGGATCGGCGGTGTGCTGGGGTGGGGCGGAGATCTCCGCCGACGGATCAGGAGGGTGGGCGTGTTCGGACATGGGTTGGCCACCTCGGATCGGAGGGGGGACGGGGAGAAAACGACCCTAACCGATCCGAGGTGGCCAGAACAGGGGTTTTGCCGACTCAGCTGTCGGCGCGGGCGTCGAGGGTCACGGTCATCGTGTGCTCCTCGTTGTTGCGGAGGTAGGTCAGCTCGATGTGGTCGCCGGCGGCCCGCTGGCGCACCTGCGCGACGAGCGCCAGGGAGCCGTTGACGCGCTCGCCGTCGATCGTGGTGATCGCGTCGCCCTTGGCGAGACCAGCCTTGTCGGCGGGGGAGTCGGGCTCCACCTGGGTGACGCCTGCGGCGTGCAGGGTCGCGCCGTCCTTCTCGGCCGTGGCGTCGCTCAGGCCCACCCCGAGGAAGGCGTGCTCGGCGGTCCCGTCCTCGATGAGCTGTCCGACGATGGAGGAGACCTCACCGACCGGGATCGCGAAGCCGATGCCGATGTTGCCGCTCTGTCCGCCCATGCTGCCGCCCATGGTGGCGATGGAGGAGTTGATGCCAATCAGGGCGCCGTTGCTGTCGACGAGGGCGCCACCGGAGTTGCCCGGGTTGATGGCGGCGCTGGTCTGGATCGCGTTGGTCACCACCGGCTCCGCCTGCTGCATCGCGCCCGGCTGGGCGCCACCCTCACTGGCAGCCTCCGTCGTGACCGGACGGTCCAGGGCGCTGACGATGCCGGTGGTCACGGTGCCGCTCAGACCCAGCGGGTTGCCGATGGCCATCACGGGGTCGCCCACGCCGAGATCCTGGTCGTCGCCGACCGAGATCGGGTGCAGATCATCCGGAGGTGAGGTCAGGGTCAGCACAGCGAGGTCGGTGGACGGGTCACTGCCGGCGACCTCAGCGTCATATGAACGACCGTCGGCGAGGGTGACCTGCACCTTCTCGGCGCCCGCCACGACGTGGGCATTGGTGACGATGTGTCCCGACTCGTCCCAGACCACGCCGGAGCCCGCGCCACCCCCAGTGCCGGACTCGACGCTGATCGCCACCACGCTGGGCGTGACGTTGGCGGCGACGCCGCCCCAGTCGGTCGTCGGCGAGTAGGACGCCGTGCTGGCGCTGCTGTCCGACGAGCTCGGGGCCGCGTCCAGCACGATCGGCTGCTCGTCCTGGGTGGCCTGCACCACGGCATACGTCCCGCCGGAGGCGAGGATCGCCGAGAGCAGACCCACTGCCGTCACCTGGGTCCAGATGGTCGCATTCGTCTTGCTCATCGTGTTGCTCCTTCGCGTGGTGCAGGGGTCCCGTGGGGGGATGACCCGAGTCAACTACGCCGACATCGGAGGAGCCTGAAACAGTCCTGCATTTTTCCTGTGAATGGTGCGCCGAGGCTGTGCTGACAGGTCAGCCACGAGGGGCGCGAGCTGCGGCGCGACGGCGGCGAGCGGTGACATTCGAGGCGAGTCCGATCGGGACGATCGCCAGGAGCATGCCCGCCAGCAGCCCGAAGAACGGTGCCTGCCCATCCTCTTGACCAAGCGCGAGGACCAGGCCCATGCCGACAGCAAGGCACACGATGGCGATGGACCATATTTTCCTCGTGCTCACCTGTCCAGTGTTGGTGGCTGAGCGATTGCCTGTCAATGACCTCCTCGCACAGTGTCGATCCCTGGTGATGCCGTCCGTCATGGTGGTGAGGTCGCGACCGCGGCCCGGGTCGGCGAGCGGCGCTGGCCCAGACCAGGAAGGATCGAACTATGACCGAATACATGGTGGTGATCGTGGGCGACGCCGACCGTTGGTGGTCCACGATGAGCCGACAGGAGCGCGAGGACGGGTACTCCGAGTACACCCGGTTCGGTGAGGAACTCACCAGGCGGGGACACCGGATCACCGGAGGTGCGGAGTTGCACGCGACGGCAGAGGCGCGCACCGTCCAGCCCGGCGGGCAGACCGTGACCGACGGGCCGTTCACCGAGTCCGCAGAGCAGGTGGGCGGGTTCTACATGGTCGAGACCGACGATCTGGACGACCTGACCGAGTGCGCCAAGATCATCGCTGCGCTCGGTGACGGTGTCGAGATCCGGCGCACCGTCCAGCCAGAGGACCGGGCGGCATCGACCGAGGAGGCAGCGTCATGAAATTCGCTCTGTTCCTGATGTCCGAGGGCGAGATGCCGCCGTGGGACGAACAGACGACTGAGCAGCAGGCCGTGGCCATGCAGCAGCATGACGACTTCGGCGCAGCGTGCACGGCCCGCGAGGGCGTGACCATCCTGACGGGGGAGGCGCTCGATGGGGTGCCGACCGTGGTGCGGACCCGCGGCGGCCAGCGCAGCGTGACCGAAGGGCCATATGCCGAGGCGGTTGAGCAGCTGGGCGGCCTCTACGTCGTCGAGACGCCAGACCTGGAGACGCTGCTGGAGCTGACCAAGCACCTGCCACCGTATGACCTGCAGATCAGCCCGATTGGTGAGGTGGAGGCGTCATGAAGTTCGTGGTCCTGCTGATGGCAGACGGCGAAGAGAAGCCCTGGGACGGGCTGACCCCGGAGGAGCAGGGTGCCCTCATGGAGAAGTTTGGGGCATTCGACGAGGCGTGTGCCGCCCGCGAGGGCGTCACGATCCTGTCGGGCGAGGCGCTCCAGGACGGAGACTCCGCCGCGACCGTGCGCACCCGCGAGGGCCAGCTCACGGTGACGGACGGGCCCTACGCCGAGGCCGTGGAAGGACTCGGCGGGTTCTATCTCATCGAGGTGCCCGACCGCGACGTGCTCGTCGAGCTGCTGGCTGAGCTCCCGGCCTATGACATGCAGATCAACCCCGTCCAGGAGATGTGAGCGATGAAGCGCTATCTGATCCTGATTGCCTACGAGCCGATGGACTGGAGCACCGCCTCCGAGGAGGTCCGGGCGCAGTTCTTTGAACAGCACGGAGCGTTCTCCGCCTACGTCGCCGAGCACGGCAAGGAGGTGGCCAGCGCCGCCCTGGACGATGCGGATACGGCGACCACCGTGCGGCACGTCGACGGTGAGGTGGTGGTCTCCGACGGCCCGTTCGCCGAGACCGCGGAGATGATCGGCGGCTACTACGAGGTGGAGTTGCCCGACCTGGACACGGCGATCGAGGCCGTGAAGCTGCTGCCGCCGTCCTATTCGCTCGAGATCCGGCCGACCATCTCGATCACGTGAGGGACATCGGCACGTGAGCACGATGCCATGACTGACGAAGCGCTCGAGCGCGTGGTGCGCGAGGAGTGGGGCCGGCTGATCGCCCTGCTCCTTGCGCGCTATCGGCGGCTGGACCTGGTCGAGGACGCCCTCGGCGACGCGGTGGAGGCCGCGGCCCGCACGTGGCCCCGCGACGGGGTCCCCGACAACCCGGCGGGCTGGCTCAACCGGGCCGCCAACCGTCGCGTCCTGGACCGGCTCCGGGCCGAGGCGATGCGACAGCGGCGTGCGCCCCTGCTCGTCACCGAGGCGCAGGCGGGACAGGAGCGGACAGCAGCCATGGCAGACACGGGCGATCTGGTCGAGGACGACCTGCTGCGACTGGTGCTGATGTGCACGCACCCGGCCCTGGGGGCGGAGGCCGCCAGCGCTCTGACGCTGCGCCTGGTGCTGGGCGTGAGCACCTATGACGTGGCCCGCCTCTTCCTCGTCCCCGAGCCGACCATGGCCGCCCGGATCACCCGGGCCAAGAAGAAGATCGTCGCGGCCGGCATCCCGTTCTCCGTGCCCGGTGCCGACGTGCTCCCCGACCGGCTCGACACCGTGGCCCAGACGGCCTATCTCGCGTTCACCGCCGGTTATGCACCCGGCAGCGGGCCCGACCTGCTGCGCGCGGACCTGGCGGGGGAGGCGGTCCGGCTGGTGCGCGTGGTGCTGGCACAGCGACCGACCGAGCCGGTGCTCGTGGCCCTGCTCGCGCTCATGCTCTTGCAGCACTCCCGTCGAGACGCGCGGGTTGGACCCGACGGTCAGGTCGTCCTGCTCGCCGATCAGGACCGGTCCCGGTGGCACACCGACGAGGTGGCTGAGGCCCTGTCGCTGCTGCGCTCCCTCGGTCCTGCGCGACGGATGACCCAGCAGGGCGCGGCCTATGTCGTCCAGGCCAGGATCGCGGCCGAGCACGCCACGGCCGAGTCCGCGGGCAGCACCCGGTGGGAGCGGATCGTGCAGCACTATGACCTCCTGCTGCAGGTTGCGCCGTCCCCGGCAGCCCGGCTCGCCCGCGCCGTCGCGGTGGCCGAGGCGCAGGGCCCGGAGGCTGGCCTGGCAGCCCTCGATCAGGTCCGTATGCCGAGCAGTCACCGCCCCGCGTCCGTGCGAGCGGAGTTGTTGGTCCGGTCAGGTCGGGTCACCGATGCGCGGGCGGCCTACGAGGAGGCGATTGCGCTGTGCCGCAACGAGTCCGAGCTCGCCTTCCTGCACGGTCGGCTGGCGGCTCTGGGCAGGAGCAGTCCCTAACTCCAGGACGTGACATTGGTGTGCTGAGGCGCACCAGCCGACCCATTGGTGCCGTGAGGTGCACCACCCGACCCATTGGTGCCGTGAGCCGCACCACCCGACCCATTGGTGCCTTGAGCCGCACCAGTGTCACGTCTCCGTGGAGGGGCGGCCCTTGGGAGTCTCGGGGGTGCTCGCGGCTGGTGCCCTGCGAGGCAGCTCGACCCGGAAGGTCGCACCGCCTCCGGGGGTGGGACGGTGACTGACCGTGCCGCCGTGGCGCGACACGATCGAGGCCACGATCGACAGCCCCAGGCCGGTGCCGCCGCTGCTGCCCGGGCCGCGGGTGCGGGAGGGATCCGCGCGGTAGAACCGCTCGAAGACGCGCTGGGCGGCCTCCGGAGAGATGCCCGGGCCGTGGTCGGCGATCTCGATGATGGCCGCAGTGTCGGTCTGCCCGACGAGCACGTCCACCGCACTGTCCGCCGGGGTGTGGGCCACGGCGTTGGCGACCAGGTTGGTGAGCACCTGGCGCAGCGCGAAGTCGTCGCCCGGCACGATGACCGACCCGTTGGCGGTGCCGTAGCGGTGCAGCGCGAGGGGCCGCTCGGGCGCCCGGACGCGGGCGTCCTGCACGACGTCGTTGGCCACGACCATCAGGTCCACGTCGTCGTGCGGGCGGTGCGGGGTGGTGTCGAGGCGGGTCAGCAGGAGCAGGTCCTCGACGAGCCGGGCCATCCGGGAGGACTCGTTCTCCACACGGCGCATGGCCGAGGCGACGTCCTCGGGCTCGGTCACCCCACCGACGCGATAGAGCTCGGCATAACCCTTGACCGTGGCGAGCGGTGTGCGCAGCTCGTGGGAGGCGTCCGCGACGAACTGCCGCATGCGGCGCTCGGAGGCCTCACGCACCGCGAAGGACTGCTCGATCTGGGCGAGCATCGCGTTGAGCGAGTCGGAGAGGGAGGCGACCTCGTCATTGGCCTGCCGGTCAGGGATGCGCCTGGTCAGATCTCCGGCGGCGATCGCTGCGGCAGTGTCCTCGATGCGGGTCAGGGGGCGGAAGGCTCGTCGGACGGCGAACCAGCTGATGAGAGCGACCGCGATGAGGGTGACCAGGCCGACGACGGTGGTCAGCACGATGAGTTGCTTGACCGTGTTGCTGACGGTTGAGAGCGGAAGGGCGACAGCCACCGTGCCGTCGCCGGTGGTGCTGGAGTAGCGCGCTAGCAGGACTCGCCACTGCGAGTCGCCGTCCTGGGACGGCACCGTGAACGGTCCCTCGCCGATGCGCTCGTCCCCGATGCCCACCGTGCCGATGTCGGGAATCTGGTCCCCGCCCACCGGCGGTGTCTGGTAGGAGCGCCCGTCCGGGCTGGTGATCATGAGGTAGTACGGGCTGGGGGTGACCACGTCGGGCGACTGCTGGCCACCGATGTCGAAGACGGCCTGCTGCGCCAAGGGCTTGATGTAGGCCTGCAGGTCGGTGTCGGTGCGGTCGGTCAGATAGTCCCGCAGCAGGGTCGCGGTCAGGACGGTGGTGATGACATAGGCGCTGAGCACGAGGATCACGACCACGGTCACCAGTCGCGCCGTCAGCGACAGGTTGTGCAGCCGCGTGACGGCGGACCGGCGCGAGGAGCCGATCCACCCCACGGGGGTCAGGCGCTCTCGGAGTCGCGCGGCTCGCGCAGGACGTAGCCGACGCCACGCTTGGTGTGGATCATCGGCTCGCCCTCGGTGTCGACCTTGCGGCGCAGGTAGGAGATGTAGGACTCCACGATGCCCATCTCGCCGCGGAAGTCGTAGTCCCAGACGTGGTCGAGGATCTGGGCCTTGGACAGCACCCGGTTGGCGTTGAGCATCAGATAACGCAACAGCTTGAACTCGGTGGGGGAGACGTCGATGACGCGCCCCGCCCGGGTGACCTCGTGGCGGTCCTCGTCGAGCTCCAGGTCGGCCACGCGCAGCGTGGTCTCCTCGTCCTCGGGCTCGACGTTCTGGGTGCGGCGCAGCACCGCCCGGATCCGGGCGACGACCTCCTCGAGGCTGAACGGCTTGGTGACATAGTCATCGCCGCCGACGGTCAGCCCCTTGACCTTGTCGTCCAGGCTGTCGCGGGCAGTGAGGAAGAGGACCGGCAGGTCGCGGCCGTTGTCGCGCAGGCGCCGGGTGACGGTGAAGCCGTCCATGTCCGGCAGCATGACGTCCATGACGGCCAGGTCGATCTCGTGCTCCTCCGCCAGCCGCATCGCGGTGTGGCCGTCCGGGGCCGCGTGGACCTCAAAGCCCGCGAACTTCAGGCTCGTGGTGAGCAGCTCGCGGATGTTGGTCTCGTCCTCAACAACGAGCAGGGTGGCCTCGGGTGCACTCATGATCTCCAGTGTGTGACCGAAACCTGAGAACTTCCTGACAGACCCCTGTGGTCTGCCGCCCCGGTGCGCCACGCATCGGTGCGCGCACAGGAAAACCCAAGGTTGCGGCATACGATGCCTGCCCTGATGCACCGTCTCCCCAAGCTGACCTCCGCTCCCGTGCTGGGCGGAGCCTTCGTCGTGGTGACGGTGCTGGCGGCCACCGGGCCACTGCGCGGCTTGGACCATGACCTGCAGGCCTACTGGTCGCGCCGCTACACCCCGAACTGGCACGACTTCCTCGACGCCGTGCCCAACGCCGTCGCGGGCCAGGCGGTCTGTCTGCCGGTGCTGGCAGCTGTGGCGATCTGGTTGGCGCTGCGGCACCGCACCTGGCACCCGGTGCTCATCGCGCTCGCCGCCGAGGCCGCCTTCTATGCGGGGATCGGTGGGCTGAAGGTGCTGCTGGCCCGCTCCTCACCCGCGGTCGGTGATGGATCGTTCTTCTCCGGTGGGTTCTTCGTGCACGGCAGCTATGGCATCGCCTATCCCTCGGGGCATGCGGCCGAGGCGGTGCTCATCTACGGCGCCGCGGCCTATCTGCTGCGCACCTACGCCCACCCCGACAGCAGGATGCGGACCCGGACCTTCTGGGTCGTGCTGCTGATCGCGGCCGGCGCGGTTGCTGTCTCGTTCTATCTCGGCTTCCACTGGCCCACTGACCTGGTCGGTGGCCTCCTCGCCGGCGGGCTGCTGCTCCGCCTGCTGGTGAACACCGACCGGGCGCTCACCGCTCGTGCTCAGCGACGCAGAGGTCAGACGGGGTTGAGCGTGCCCAGGTCCTCGGCATCGACGATCCGATAGGCATAGCCCTGCTCCGCCAGGAAGCGCTGCCGGTGGGCGGCGAACTCGGCGTCGACGGTGTCTCGGGCCACCACGGTGTAGAAGTGCGCGGTGCGACCATCGCCCTTCGGTCGCAGCACCCGGCCGAGCCTCTGGGCCTCCTCCTGCCGGGAGCCGAAGGTGCCGGAGACCTGGATCGCGACCGAGGCCTCGGGCAGGTCGATGGAAAAGTTGGCGACCTTGCTGACCACCAGCAGGCTGATCTCACCGGTCCGGAAGGCAGCAAACAGCTTCTGTCGCTCGGCGACCGTGGTCTCCCCGGTGATCAGCGGCGCGTCCAGCCGCTCGGACAGCGTGTGCAGCTGGTCGAGATACTGCCCGATGACCAGCGTCTGCTGGCCCCGGTGCCGCTCGACCAGCTCGTCGACCACCTTGTCCTTGGCCGGCGCGCAGGAGGCGAACCGATAACGCTCGTCGGGCTCCGCCACGGCATACGCCATCCGCATCGAGTCCGACAGGGTGACCCGCACCTCGACACAGTCGGCCGGGGCGATGTAACCCTGCGCCTCGATGTCCTTCCACGGGGCGTCATAGCGCTTGGGCCCGATGAGGGTGAACACCTCGGACTCCCGGCCGTCCTCGCGCACCAGCGTCGCGGTCAGCCCCAGTCGGCGCCGGGCCTGCAGGTCGGCGGTCATCCGGAAGATCGGGGCGGGCAGCAGGTGCACCTCGTCATAGACGATCAGGCCCCAGTCGCGGGCGTCCAGCAGGTCCAGGTGCCGATAGACGCCCTGCCGCTTGGTGGTCATCACCTGGTAGGTCGCGATCGTGACCGGGCGGATCTCCTTGCGGGTGCCGCTGTATTCGCCGATCTCGTCCTCGGTCAGAGAGGTGCGGGCGAGCAGCTCGTCGCGCCACTGGCGGGCCGACACGGTGTTGGTGACCAGGATCAGGGTGGTGGTGCCTGACCTGGCCATCGCGCCGGCGCCCACCAGGGTCTTGCCTGCGCCACAGGGCAGCACGACGACCCCTGACCCGCCGTCCCAGAAACCATCGACCGCCTGCTGCTGGTAGGGCCGCAGCGACCAGTCCTCCAGCAGCAGGTCGATGGGGTGCTTCTCGCCGTCGACATAGCCCGCCAGGTCCTCGGCGGGCCAGCCGACCTTGATCAGCTCCTGCTTGAGGTGGCCCCGCTCGGAGGAGTGCACCACGACGGTGTCGGGGTCGACGCGCTCGCCGATCAGCGGCTTGATCTTCTTGTGCCGCAGGATCTCCTCGAGCACCGCGCGGTCGGTCGTGCGCAGCAGCAGTCGGCCGGGGTCGGTGGAGTCGTCCTTCTCCAGCGTCAGCCGGCCATAGCGGTCCATCGTCTCGGCGATGTCCAGCAGCAGCGAGTTGGGCACCGGATAGCGGCTGTGCGTGACCAGGGCGTCGACGACCTGCTCGGCGTCGTGCCCGGCCGCCCGAGCGTTCCACAGCCCCAGCGGGGTGACGCGATAGGTGTGCACGTGCTCCGGCGCCCGCTCGAGCTCGGCGAAGGGCGCGACGGCACGTCGCGCCTCCTCGGCCTGGTCGTGGTCGACCTCGAGCAGCAGGGTCTTGTCGGACTGGACAATCAGTGGGCCATTCATCGTGAGGGCAACGGTATGCCGAGGGGTCGGCATTCCCGGCACCGCGTCCTTGTGGGTGGGTCTGGTTCTGCGTCGGGTGGGCCTGGCTCTGCGAGGATGCCCGGGTGCAGCCAGCCCGCAGACGCCAGGAGCGAGCCCTGGTGGCGGTCGGCACACTGCTGGTCGTGGCGTTTGCGGTGTGGCGGGCCGCCACGGGGGCGGACCTGGCCGACGGCACGCACGTGGTGGCGCTGGCGATGCGGATGGCCCAAGGCGATGCCCCACTGTCCGACGAGCTGAACCTGCAGGCCCTGGGTTCCCTGCCAGCGGTGCCGTTCACGTGGCTGTGGCTGCAGGTGGTCGGCGTCGACGGGATCGTCCTGGCCTCGCGGCTGTTCTATGTGCTGTTCGCGCTCGCTGTGGGGTGGCTCGCCTATCGCGGCCTGCGCACCGGAGCGCCGCCGGTGCTGGCCTTCCTCGCCGTGACCCTGATGCTGCTGGCCACGCCCTACTCCCTGCTCATCACCAGCTACAACACCGGGCCGGTCCTCGGGCTGGGGCTGGCCACGTGCGCCGCCTTCGCCGCGCTGCAGCGGGGGAGCGGACGGTGGGCGGCCCTCGCCGGTGCCGCGCTCGCGTTCTCCGTCCTGTCCCACCCGGCGACGCTGCCGCCCGCCGCCCTGCTCGCGATCATTCTCCTGGTGTTGGCGGGGCGGGGACAGGTGGTGCGCGGGCTGCTCACCGGCGGGCTGGGGGTCTCGCTGCTGGTCGTCCTGGCGGTCCTGGCCGGCCCGGGCTTCGGGACACTGGCGGACACCGTGACCTTCACGGCCGACTATCAAGCCGGCCGGATCTCCCCCTGGGAGCGGTTACTCCGGTCGGTGGGGATGCACGCCGAGGGGCTGCTGGCCTGGCGCAACATCCCGGCCCTGCTCCTGGGCGTGGTGGCCACGGTCCCTCGCGTGCCGCTGCGCTGGCGAGTGGTCTCGGCCGCCGCCGCCCCGGTCGCGCTCGGCCTGGCACTGATCTGGGCCGCCCGGCAGACGGCCCCAGATGAGCTGCTCCTCGGCCCGGTCGCCTCGGCATACCTCGTGCTGGTCGCGATGCTGCTGGCTCCCGCCCTGGTCCTGCTGGTCCGCGACTCCGGTGACCGGCGGCTGCGGCAACTGCTCGTGCTGACCGGGCCCCCTGCGCTGCTCGGGCTGGTGTCGTTGTCCATGACGTCCTCCGCCAGCGCCAAGTGGGGTGTCGCGGCAGCTCCCGTGCAGCCGTTCGTGGGCGTCGCGGTGCTGGCCACGCTGCTGCTCCTGGCCCGGCACCGCAGTCAGCTCCTCGCGGTCGTGGCCGCGGGCGCTGTCCTGGTGTCCCTGTGTGGGGTGCACACGCTGCGGGTGTTCTGGGACTCCTCGCCCGATCGACTCGACGCGCGCGTGTCGGGTGGGCCGCTCGCCGGTCTGCTGACGCGCGAGAGCATCGTGGACGAGGACTGCCGGATGAGGGCAGCCGTCGAGGGCTGGGTGGATCCCGGCGACAGCGTGTTCTTCTGGGGTGCTCCCGCGGGCTATGCCTACTCAACGGCGCGGATGGACACGCCGCTGCTGTGGTTGGCTGACTTCGGCGCGGCCAAGGCCGTCGGCGTGGAGTGGATGGCCGAGCACGATCGGTGGCCGGACGTCGTCTTCGTGCATGCCGGTCTCCTCGAGGCGTCCGGTGGCTGGGCGGAGGTCGTTGCGCGCGACCCGATCCTGGCTGCTTTCGATCGGGACTACGGGCCGCCCACGCAGGTGCCGAGCTATCTGGTGCTGCGCCAGGACGGCACGACCCGCCCCGCCGACGCGATCGGTGCCTGCGGCTGACCCGTCAGCGGCCGACCGTCACCTGCTGGCCCACTCGTCGGCCAGCAGTCCGTAGACGATCCCGTCGTGCCAGGTGCCGTCCCGGTGCAAGGTGTCCCGCAGGTGGTGCCCCTCGCGGCGCATCCCGACCCGTTCCATGAGTCGCCAGGAGCCCTCGTTGTCGGCGAAACAACTGGCCTCGATGCGGCGCACGCCGAGCTCGAAGGTGATGGTGATGAGCTCGGACACCGCCTCGGTCGCAAAGCCTCGCCCTTGAGCCTGCGGTGCGAGCGCCCACCCGATCTCGGCCTGGGCGTCCTTGGCCTGCTCGGCTGCCTCGGCCTGGGACCACGCGTCGTGGACTCGCAGCATCAGGTCGCCGACGAGCCGCCCCTCGTGCTCGACGACCAGCACCACCTCCAGGTGCTCGATCATGTGACGGGTGAAGGAGTCCCGGTCCGTGGGCAGGCGGGTGAGCCAATGCCCGACCTCCGGCAGGCTGCGATAGCCATAGATCGCCGCGACGTCCTCCGGTGTGGCCGGCCGCAGGGCCAGTCGTGCCGTGGACCGTGGCCAGCTCAGGTCACTCAACGGTCGGGTCATCCCGTCGACGCTAGCCAGCGGGCACGCGTTCTGCGAACCCTTTCCTGCGATAAGCCGGTCGCGATCTTGTGCGCGCGGAGGCACGATGAGGAACATGCCGGTCGCCGGGCAGCCCCCAGCCACGCTCGTGCTCCTCGAGGGCCCGAGCGACGTTGCCGCGGTGACCACCCTGCTGGCCGCGCAGGAAGGGGCAGGGGAGCGCTCCGCATACGAGCTGGTCGATCTGGGCGGGGTGACGAACGTCGGGGCGCACCTGCGGCGAGCGGCGCATGCCGACCCGTCCCCTCGCGTCGTCGGACTGTGCGACGCGGGGGAGGCCAGGGTGGTGCTGCGGGCGCTGCAACGCGTCGGGCGCGCCATCGCCGCGCCGCAGGAGTTGAGCGAGGAGGCGTTCTTTGTCTGTGACCGCGACCTGGAGGACGAGCTGATCCGTGCCCTGGGCCCGCAGCGGTGTCTGGAGGTGCTCGAGGAGCAGCGGCTGAGTGGCCGCTTCGCCGCGTTCAGTCGGCAGCCGGCGTGGGCCGGTCGTCCGCTCACCGCGCGCCTGCACCGGTTCTGCGGGGTCGCCTCCGGGCGCAAGATCCTGCTGGCCGGGGCGATGGCCGCTGCCCTGACGCCGGACCAGGTCCCGCCACCGCTGGCCGGCCTGCTCGAGAGCCTGCAGGAGGCCGACGCCCGCGCCTGGCAAGGCGACGCCCGCGCCTGAGATGATGACGCCATGACGACCAGGACGTTGCCGATGACCGAGCCAGCCTCCGGATTCCCGGAGCAGGTCACGATCTATGAGGTCGGCCCCCGAGACGGCCTGCAGAACGAGAAGTCCGTGGTGCCGGTCGAGGTCAAGGCCGAGTTCGTGCGGCGGCTGGTCGCGGCCGGTCTGCAGACCGTCGAGCTGACCTCCTTTGTCCCGGCGAAGTGGGTGCCGCAGCTCGGGGACGCCGAGGAGCTGCTCGACCTGCTCGGGCCCCTTGCCCTCGGGCAGCAGCGGCCCGTCCTGGTGCCCAACGAGCGCGGGTTGGACCGGGCGTTGGAGCGGGGCGTCAAGGCCGTCGCGGTCTTCGGCAGCGCCACCGAGACCTTCGCCCGCAAGAACCTGAACCGCACGGTCGGGGAGTCGCTGGAGATGTTCGCGCCCGTCGTGCGCCGAGCCCTGGACTCCGGGGCGTGGGTGCGCGGCTATGTCTCGATGTGCTTCGGCGACCCGTGGGAGGGCCCGGTCCCGATCAGCCAGGTCGTGGACGTCTGCTCCCGCCTGATGGACCTGGGCTGCGACCAGCTCTCCCTCGGCGACACGATCGGGGTCGGCACGACCGGCCACGTCGCCCGCCTGCTGGACGCTCTCGACGACGCCGGGATCGGCGTCGACCAGATCGGTGTCCACTTCCACGACACCTATGGCCAGGCGCTGGCCAACACCGTGACCGCCCTCTCCCACGGCGTGGGCGTCGTCGACGCGAGCACCGGCGGGCTCGGCGGCTGCCCCTATGCCAAGTCGGCCACCGGCAACCTGGCGACCGAGGACCTGGTCTGGACCCTGGAGGGCCTGGGCATCGAGCACGGCACGGACCTCGACGCGCTCGTCGAGACCAGCGTCTGGATGGCCGAGCAGCTCGGTCGCCCGTCCCCCTCGCGGGTGGTCAAGGCGCTCTCCGGCAGCTGAGCCCGCTCAGGAGGGGCTCAGGGCTGACTCAAGGGCCGGCTGGCTCAGGACTCTGGGCTGGCTCAGGACTCTGGGTCCAGGCGCTCCTGCTCGGCGGAGTCCGGGTCATAGTCGAAGTCGCCCTCGCCCTGCGCCGACTCCGCCACGGACTCCACGCCCTCGGTGCTGGCCGAGTCAGGTGCGACGCCCTCGACGTCACCGAACTCCCCGCCGGTCTCGATCAGCAGGCCCTCGTCCGTGTCGTCCTCGAAGCCCGGGATGGAGGTGGTCAGGTCCACCTCGGGTGCCGGGGCCGCGGACGCCTCGCCATCGGCGGTCGACTTGGTGTCGCCGATGTCGTCCTTCTTGTTGTTGGTGTTGAACAGGCCGCCTGCGATGCTCACGGTGTCTCGTCTCGTCGTCCGGTCGGTGTGCCTCGACGTTAACCCGCCGCGACTCCGCGGGGCCAGTGCTCAGCGTGAGCGGTGCACGATCAGCCGGTCGGGCCCAGCCGGTCCAGGAGGCCAGCTCGCACCGCCGGCCACTCGTCGACCAGGATCGAGAAGACGGCCGAGTCCCGCCAGCTGCCGTCGGCACGGGGCACATCGCGCCGGGTCGTGCCCTCACGGATCGCGCCCAGCTTGCGGATCGCCGCCTGGGAGCGCTCGTTGATCACATCGGTCTGGATCTTGACCCGCCCGAACCCACACGTCTCGAAGGCGTGGGTCAGCAACAGCAGCTTGGCCTCCGGGTTGACGGCCGTGCCCCACCAGCGCGAGCCATAGAACGTCCAGCCCAGGTGCACGTGCTCGCGCGCCAGGTCGACGTCGCCCAACGAGCTGGTCCCGACGGTGGTCCCGGCTTCCCCCAGATCGCTGTCGCCCACCAGGCGGATCGTGAAGGCCGTGCGCCCGGTCCCGTCCGCAGCTCGGGCCGCGACGGCTGTCTCCACCAGGTGGCGGGTCTCCTCCAGCTCGGTGTGGGGCCGGCTCATCGCAAAGCCCTGCTCGTATGCCGAGGGGTCGGCGTAGACCGCGTGGAGCCCCTCTGCGTCGGTCGGGACGGTCGGGTCCAGCCGGACAGTCCGACCGACCAGGGACTCGCCCGTTGGTGGGATGGTGTTCACGGATCGGTAGCCTACGGAAAACACCACACGACACCAGGGGAGCCTTGCCGATGAAGTCCGGAGTCCGCCGAGAGTTCATGAACCCGGACGTCCGTCCGCAGGACGACCTGTTCGAGCACGTCAACGGCGGCTGGCTCGCCAGCACGCAGATCCCCGCGGACAAGGGCCGCTATGGCGCCTTCGACATCCTGCGGGAAAACGCGGAGGCCGACGTCCGCGCGCTCATCGAGGAGAGCGCGGCAGCCTCGAGCGAGGCGGAGCCGGGCAGCGCCGAGCGCAAGGTCGGGGACCTCTATGCCTCGTTCATGGACACCGAGCGGATCGCGCAGCTCGGCGCCACCCCGCTCGTGGAGGATCTGCGCTCGATCGCCGCGGTGAGCGACCCGTCGGCGATCGTCCAGGAGTCCGCGCGGCTGCAGCGCGGCGGCGTCGACGCGCTGGTCTATCTGTTCGTGACCGCCGATGCCGGCAACCCCGACGAATACATCGCCTACCTGCAGCAGGGCGGCATCGGCCTGCCGGACGAGGCCTACTACACCGACGACGAGCACGCCGACGCGCGAACGGCCTATGTGGCCTACCTCGGGACGCTCCTGGACCTCGCCGCTCCCGCCCTCGCGGAGGCCGGGCTCGACCTGGGCGCGGACGCCGCACAGCGCGTCTTCGACCTGGAGACCCGGATCGCGGCGGCGCACTGGGACCGGGTCGCGGCGCGCGACGCCGTGAAGTCCTACACCCGTTGGTCGCACGCCGAGCTCACTGAGGCCACTCCCGGGTGGGACTGGAGGGCGTATGCCGAGGGGCTCGGTCTCCCCGCCGGGGCCCTGGACCACGTGGTCGCCCGACAGTCCGACTTCCTGTCCGCCGCCGCGGAGGCGCTGCGCGAGGTGTCGACTGCTGACTGGCGGGCCTGGCTGACGGTGCGCCTGCTCGACAGCAGCGCGAGCTATCTGAGCGACGACTTCGTCGAGGCGTCCTTCGACTTCCACGGCCGCACGCTGACCGGCACCCCGGAGAACAAGGAGCGCTGGCGCCGCGGGGTCGCCCTGGTCGAGCAGCTGATCGGCGAGGAGGTCGGCAAGATCTATGTCGAGCGGCACTACCCGCCGGAGGCCGGTGAGCGCATGGCCGGACTGATCGACAACCTGCTCGCCGCGTTCCGCGTCCGGATCTCCGAGCTGGAGTGGATGGGGGAGGAGACACGGCTCAAGGCCCTGGACAAGCTGGCTGCTTTCCGGCCCAAGATCGGGCACCCCTCACGCTGGCGGGACTACTCGACCTACAGCGTCGAGGCCGGTGATCTGCTGGGCAACGTGCGTCGCGGCAACGCCGCGGACGTCGACCACGAGGTCGCGCGGATCGGTGGGCCGATCGACCGCGAGGAGTGGATGATGACCCCGCAGACGGTCAACGCCTACTACCACCCGATGCTCAACGAGGTCGTCTTCCCGGCCGCGATCCTGCAGCCCCCGTTCTTCGACGTGGACGCCGACGACGCCGTCAACTACGGCGGCATCGGCGCGGTCATCGCGCACGAGGTCGGGCACGGCTTCGACGACCAGGGCTCGCGCTATGCCGGTGACGGCTCGCTGACCGACTGGTGGACCGAGGCGGACCGCGCCGCCTTCGACGAGCGCGCCCAGCAGCTGATCGCGCAGTTCGACGACCTGGAGACCCGCAACGCTCCCGGCACAAAGGTCAATGGCGACCTGACCGTCGGCGAGAACATCGGTGACTTGTGCGGTTTGGCGGTGTCGCTGCACGCCTACCGGCTGGCCACCGGCGAGGCCGCTCCGGAGATCGACGGTTGGACCGGTGACCAGCGCTTCTTCCTCGGATATGCCGCGGTCTGGCAGGGCAAGGCCCGCCCTGAGGAGGCCAAGCGGCTGCTGGCCATCGACCCGCACGCCCCGTCGGACCTGCGGGCCAACCTGGCGCGCAACGCCGATGCGTTCCACGAGGCGTTCGGCGTGACCGAGGGCGACGGCATGTGGCTGACGCCGCAGGACCGTGTCCGGATCTTCTGAGGGCCGACGGTGAACGGCTCGACCGCACTGGCCTGCGTCCTGGTCGACGAGCTCGTCCGGTGCGGGGTGCGCGAGGTCGTGCTCGCCCCCGGCTCCCGCTCGGCACCACTGGCGTATGCCGTGCAGTCGGCCGAGCGAGCCGGTCACCTGCGGCTGCACGTGCGGGTGGACGAGCGGTCCGCCGGGTTCCTGGCGCTCGGCCTGGCCAGGGTCAGCCGGAGCCCCGCCGTGGTGATCACGACCTCGGGGACCGCCGTGGCCAATCTGCACCCCGCCGTGCTGGAGGCGCACCACGCAGACGTGCCACTGATCGTCCTGAGCGCCGACCGGCCCGACGAGCTGCGCGGCACCGGCGCCAACCAGACGACGGTGCAGCCGGGGATCTTCGCCGGGGCGGTGCGGTGGGAGCACGACCTGGCGGCCCCCGGTCCAGCGGGATCGCGCGCACCTGCCGGGTCCTATGCGGGCGTTCACCCCGCCTGGCGCACTCTCGTCGACCGTGGGTGGGCTGCCGCCACGGGCGCCCTCTCGGGGAGTCCGGGACCGGTGCACCTCAATGTCGCCTTCCGCGACCCGCTCGCACCGGATCTCCCGGTGTCGCACGAGTTGCCCGATGAGCTCGCGGGGCGCGGGGACGGCGCCGCGTGGACGATCGTCCCGCACTATGCTCTGCCCCGTATCTCGGACCACGTGCCCCGTATCTCGGGGCAGTCAATAGTCTCGGCCAAGCCCGCCCCCACCCTCTTCGTCCTCGGCGACCTGCCTGACCCGGCGCTGGCGGAGCAGGCGCTGGCCGTGGCCGTCGCGCAGGACTGGCCGGTGATCGCCGAGCCGTTCGGCGCTGGCGATCGCAGCACGGTGCTGCCGCACGGCTCCCTGCTGCTCACCGCAACCGACTGGCTCGACGTGCACGCCCCGGAGCGGGTGCTCGTCGTCGGGCGGTGCACGCTCAACCGTGAGACCGCTGCCCTGTTGCGCCGCAAGGAGGTCCGGGTCGAGGCGGTCACCCCGACCGGAGCCTGGCCCGACCCCTCGCACATCGTCGAGCAGGTCCACCCCTGGTCCGCGCTGGGCGAGGGTGCGCTCGCCGGTCAGGACACGGGGTGGGTGCAGACGTGGCGGCGGGCTGGCGGCGCAGTGGCCGCGGGCGTGGCACCCGTCCTGGCCGAGGCCTGGCCCTCCGGCCCGGCGGTCGCGCAGACCCTGCTCGAGACCGTGACTGACGACGGCATCCTGGTGCTCGGCTCGTCCAACGCGGCCCGCGACGTCGACCGGGCCGGCCTGGCCGGCCGGTCCCTGCTGGTCACCGGCAGCCGTGGCCTGGCCGGGATCGACGGCACCAACGCCACGGCCATCGGGGTCGCCCTGGCGTCACCGGACCGCCAGGTCACAGCCCTGGTCGGTGACCTGACCTTCCTGCACGACATCAACGGCCTGCTGATCGGCCCCGGCGAGCCGCGCCCGGACCTGACGATCGTGGTCATCAACGACGACGGGGGCGGCATCTTCAGCACACTGGAGTATGGCGCGCCCGAGCGCGCCGGTGACTTCGACCGGGTCTTCGGCACCCCGACCGGAGCCGACCTGCAGGGGCTCGCGTCGGCATACGGCGTGGCGGTTGCGCGGGTCGAGACACCCGGTGCCCTGCGGGAGGCCCTGACCCACCGCCCCACGGGCATGCGCGTGCTCGAGGTGCGGGTGTCCCGTGACCAGCACCGTGACCTGCAGACGCAGCTGGCGGAGACAGCCGCAGCTGCTCTCCGCTGAGTCTGGGGGTTGCCTACTCGGCGAGGGTGTAGATCGTCGGGCGGGGGCACAGTTCCTCGAGCTCGATCACAGCCCCGCCGACGAGGGGTTGGCTCAGCGGGTCCCACGGCGGGGTCACCACAGACTCGGGCGGGCGCTGCATCTCGGCGAGGTAGGTCTCCAGGGAGGGCGGCGGCACCGTCTCATAGCCCTGGTCCTCGATGCACCGTGCCTGCGCCAGTTTCGCCTCATAGAGCCGGACGAGTTCATCCTCGGTGCGCGGGGCTATCGGGGGCAGTGGGTGCTGCTCGCGACAGGCTTCGAGATCGGCGAAGAACCTCTGGTCGCCCTCGTCTCCGGGCATCGGAGCGATCCCGGTCTCGCCACCCTCCTCGGTGACCGTGTAGCCCAGCTCCGCCATGCACGTGTGCAGTTGGTCCTGTGCGGAGAGGACCTGCTCATACTCTGCCTGGCGGTCGACACCGGAGCTGGTCGCCTCGTCGCGCTCTGCGGTGCCCTCCGTCCCGGCGCACCCGCTCAGCACGAGGGCGGCCAGGGCGAGGCTGCTCACCGCGCGGATCGCTGCCATAGACCGTGGAGACTACCCGCGATGGGTGAGGGGTGCCGAGCTGGGCCGCGGCCGCGTGGGGGAGCCCGACCACCGGAACATCCGGCTATCCCGAGTCGCGTCGCGTTGCCCGAGACGTCGCGTTGCCCGAGAACTGGAGTCAGTCGGCGGCAGCGACGCCGGAGATCCGGTGCAGCAGGAAGGTCCGGGGGGCGTCCTGGTCGGCCACCGTCCCGCGCACCCGCCCCTGCTCCACAACCGTGGGTCGCAGCAGCAGGCGCTGGATGCCACCGACCTCGTCGGCGTAGCCGATCCAGACCGGCAGTCGCTCGGCGGCGGCCTCGCGCAGCAGCGAGGAGGTGACCACAGGATCGGTCGGGGCCGGCAGGCCGTTGCCGCCGGCGGGGCGGTTGGACTCTCCGCTGATCATGGTGGCCACAATGCGGGCGGCCGTCTCGGAGTCGACGGTGCTGACTCGCGTTGGGGCCACCGGGCGCCGTGCCGCGCGGTGATCCTGCAGGGACACGAGGGTCAGCCCGCCGTCCTCGCCCTCGGGGACCGGGCCGTACTGCCCCTCGCGGAGCACGTCGAGCACGGTGCCGGCGGGGACCGGGCTGACCAGCACGGTCGGGGCGATCCGGCGCAGCTGGAGCATGCCGAGAGTGCGGTCGGCCAGCACCCGGTCGAGCAGTGCGGCGTCGTCCGAGCGCACATAGGACCCGACCGATCCGACGCGGGCGACACCGTGGCGGCGCGCGACGTCACGGACCAGGTACTCAAGCGGCTGGGGCACCCCGGTCCGGCTCACTGCCGAGACCTCGCTGAGCACCCGGTCGGCGGACCAGCCCAGGTCGAGGGCGCGCCGGATGCCGCTCTCGGTGATCCGGTGCACGGTGGCGCCACCACGGGACTCGACCTCACCGAGCAGACGCATCACCGAGCGGGCGGGGCCGTCGAGCCGGCCGGGGGCGACGGCTGTCAGGTCGGCCTGGACCAGGACGTGCTCGACCGCCTCGGGGATGTGGCGGTCCATCCGCTGACCGGCAGCGGTCACCTTGCCGGTGAGCAGGTCGAGTGCTGCCGTGGCCAGGGCGCCACGACCGGTGAGACCCGCCCAGTCCGCCTCCCGCAGCACCGTGTCGATGCCGGGATCCGCGGAGCGACTCATGCGGATCGGGTGACGCCACCGCAGCAGGTCGGCGAGGAAGTCGGTCGACGGAGCGGAGCCAGTGGGCAGGGTGGCCAGTGCGGCCAGGACGTCGTGTCGGCGCTGGCGGCCGAAGGGCCAGGAGGTCTGGGTGCTGAGGGCGTTGACCTTGCCGGTGCCGTCGGGAGAGCCGACGAGGGAGGGACCGGCAGCCATGCCGTGCCAGGCGGACGCCAGGCTGGCCCACCGCGCGCCGGCGCCACGCTCGGCCCAGTCGTCGGACTCACCGGTCGGCATCCACGACGGGTCAGCTGACTCGTCGGCGGCGATCAGCCCCGCCGCGTGCAGCACCTCCACCAACCAGGCAACCTCGGTCGGGCTCGCCTCCAGGAGGGTCGAGACCCGGGACAGGTCGCGCACTGCGAGCCCTCCGGTGCGCAGCACCCGGGGCGGACGTGAGCCCCACTCGTCGAGCAGTTCGGCGGCCTGCTCGAGCAGCTGGGCCGCTCGGCCGCCGGCTGTCGCGTCGACCAGGTCGGCGTCGAGCACCGGGTCGGTCGTCGTCGGTGCCGCGAGCTCGGTCGCTCGGTGCACACGACCGTCGCGCAGCCGCAGGGCGACCTGGCGGGGGAGCAGCACGTGACTCTCGTCGGTGCGTCGCAGCAGACGGTGAGCCAGCAGGTGTTCGCCGGCCTCGCGCATCGCGGTGTCCCCGCTGCCGCCGGCCGGGAGCACCCCGATCGGCGGGCCCCAGGTCAGCGCATCCAGGATGGCCCGCCCGCGACGGTCCACGCCCGCGAGCGCCTCGGTGAGTTCGACGCCGGTGGGTGCGTCCTCGGTCTCCGGCCCCAGGCCGGCCGGGGCCCCGATGACCTCCTGGACGGTTCGGGCCGCGCGATAGCCCTCGGGGCTGCGCCAGCACAGGGCGAGGGCGCACAACCGGTCGGCCAGCTCGGCGACGCGTGGTGATCGCTTGGGCTCCCCGAGCGCAGCGGCGATGTCAGCGACCTGAGCAGCACCGAGGACACAGACGACCTCGAGGGTCTGCAGGTGGGCCAGATCGAGCCCGTCGAGGGCACGCTGCACGCTGGCGCGCGTCGTCGCGCGGGCCGCGAGCGTGGTCAGGTCGGCCGGGGTCGGACGAGCCAGGTCGGGACGCTCCACGAGCAGCGCGACAAGGTCCTCGGGGGAGCGTCCGCGCAGGTCGTCGGCGAGGCTCCGGGCACGGATGGGCACCCGACCACGTTAGCCGTGCCGGCCTCCGGTGGCGGTGTTGGCCGTTGAAATGCGTGCCAGGGCGCTCATGTGGACGGCCGGAGTGCGCAGTCGGGCGCGCTCACGAGGAGTGCGGGCACAGCGGCGCGGCAGCAGGTGCCACCTCAGAAGCGGGACGAACTGCCCGCGCCGCTGAAGCTGCCGCCGGAGCTGTAGCCCGAGGTGGAGCCGCTCGAGGACGCGGCCTGCCGCGAGCTCTGCACCTCCTGGGTGCCGTTGGAGTAGCCGGTGGCGAACGAGTTGATGGTGATCCAGGTCCACGTGTGGTCGGTGGTGCTCAGGATGGTCGGCTCGCGCTTGACCCGCTCACGGTGCATGGCGCTCTCCATCATCTCGCGCTCGTCCTCGTCATCTCCGACCTGACGGGCCACATCGCCTGCCAGCGAGTCGAGGTGTCCGCTCAGCCCGTCCCGCAGCTCGCGCACCGCGTCCAGCGCGTCGTCGGGGGAGACCTCCCCGCTCTCGAGCCCGCCCCGCAGTCGGTCCAGCTCAGCGAGACCGGCGGAGGCGAACTCCCGCAGTGGCTGCGACGCCGCCAGCCCACGCACCTCCTCGTCCAGGGTCGAGGACAGCAGCGGCTCGACGCCCTCCAGGTCGGCACGGAGGGTGGCGACCTGCCGCTCCCAGGCCTGCGGCCAGGCCCGGTCCAGGTTGAGCAGGGCGGCGCTGTCGGCGATGACGTCGTCCAGGGTGTCGAGCGACTCGGCGGTCTCGCGATACGTCGTCATCGTGGAGACGGTGTCAGCACTGTCGTAGGCACTCTCGGGGATGCCCTTGGCCTCGTTCCCCAGCTCGGTCAGTTCCCGGAACTGCGCGGTGTACTCCTCATACCGTCCCAGCATCGCGCCGCCGTAGCGGGACTGCTCGGGGATCAGGTTGGCGTGGATCTGCGTCTCGTCATAGTCACGGACCACGTTGGCCATCGCCCGGTCCCCCACCGCACGCGCCTCCCGGCTCTTGTCGCGCCGGTTCAGGCCGGCCCAGAGATAGCCACCCGCGCCGAGGAGGGTCACAAAGGACGCGCCGGCGCCCACACCGATCCCCACACCAGAGCGTGCGACCGGCTGGTTCATCTGCCCGGCGGCGTCCTCGATGCCGGCGATCATGCCCTCGGTCCACCGGCCTGCGCGGAAGTCATCCTTGGTGGCCTCCTGGATGTTGTCCTGGTCGCCCTGGGAGACCTTGCGGTTCTCCCCGAAGTAGGTGCCGACCAGTCGGCCCTCCGGGTCCACCGCCATGATGAACAGGTCGTCGGCCCACTTCTGCTCGTTGTCGCTGAGCCAGTCGGGGCGGCTGTCCTGGGCAAACGCCAGGACCGCGTCGTTGAGCGCGTAGTCGTCGGTGAGCGCCTCGGACCCGCCGCGGTGGGTGAAGACCGCGACGGTGGTGGGCTCGTAGAACTGCAGGTCCTCCACCGCGGCCTCCACGTCAGGCGCATAGATGACCTGTGCAGTGTCCTCGATCTGCAACTCTGTCGCCGGGTTGCCGGGCGCCTGGCTCGCAAACAGCGCGATGCTGGTCCCGACGACCCCGACGCTGGCGGCGCCCCCGATCAGGGCGCGTTGACGGATCGACATGGCACGTTCTCCTCACTGTCCCGGTCCCCCCGGGGCACCTGTCCGACGGTGCTCCGCCCGGACCGGTTCCAATCTAACGGCCGACAGCGTGGGTCGTGCGCCGCGTCAGAAGCCGATCGCGGCGATCGGTTCGACATCGCCGCGCATGGCGCGCGACAGCTCGGCAACAGTCCCGGTATGCCGCTCGCTCACCACGCCTGCGACCGCCTGGGCGGCGAGGGGTCGGGACCCGAGGAAGGCGGCCCCGAGGGCGGCCACCGGGAGTCGAAGGTCCGGTTCGTCGTCGGTGGGCAGGCAGCGTCCCACCCCGTCCTCGCCGACAGTCAGCCGCCAGCGCCGCTCGTTCCACGGGCAGATCGGGTCCACGACATCCAGCACGACGTCCACGGGGGCGGCATAGCCGCGGGCGGTCAGGGCCGCGTCCACGTCCACCAGGCGCACCCACAACGAGTCATGGGCGCGCAACCCGACCTGGCGCGGTCCACCGGCCCACCAGAGCAGCGGGTCGTCGGTGCCTCGGCCATACAGGCTGACGGTGGACGTCAGGTCGAAGTCGACCAGGCGCCGCGCCAGGGCCAGGAGCGAGGCCGGGTCGCTGGCCCCGATCTCCCGCACCAGCACCTTGCCGCTGGGCAGCCCGTCATCGCCCCAGCTGGCCGTCCGACGGAACAGCGCATAACCGGTCGGCTCACCGTCACGCACGGCGAACATCGCCTGCAACGGCTCCTTGCTGCCGCGGGCGCTGGGGTGGTCGCGGAACCAGACCCTGGCCATCGAGTCGTTGCGGGTGACCGCACCGAGGGTGTGGCCGGCGGCTGACACGTGGGCGCGCTGGATGGCTTCCATCGCCTCCGGCGTGCCAGCGGGCACGAAGTGGGTGCTGACCTGCTCGGCGGCCCGGTCCAGCTCGTCGCCGGCCGAGAGGTCCGTGCCGCGAGCGATGGTGAGGGTGACGTCGAGGGAGGCGGCGCCATAGCCGAACCTGCCATAGATGGCAGGCTCCGCGGCCTGGAGGCCGGCGACGACCTCGCCCTGCTCGTGGGCCGTGTGCAGGTGGTCGGTCATCATCTGACGCAGGATGCCGCGCCGTCTGGTGTCGGGGTGCACACCGACCCAGGTGAGCCCGTTCATCGGCAGACGCGTCAGGGCGCCGCGCGGTCCGGGAGCGGTGACCGCCATGGGCCAGGACGCGAAGAACCCGGCCAGGGGCGGCGCAGCGTCGGCGGCAGCCCCCAGCCGCGGTGTGGGGGAGATGATCTCGGCGCCACGGGTGCGCTCGAAGTCGAGCTCGGCCAGGTTGTCCTCGGTGCTGACCCCCTGGGCGATCTCGAACCAGACCAGGTGCTCCAGAGCCATGATGCGCTCGGCGTCACCGGGACCGAGGTCGACCAACCGGGTGGTCGGTGCGGGGCGATCGTCAGCAACCGGTGTCGTCGGCTCAGGGCTCTCGTGATTCACTCGGCCAGTCTCCCGCTCGCATCGGGGGCGGGACCACTGGTTTTCACGGGAGGCGGGCACGGTGCAGAGCAGCAGCGAGCGTCGCCCCACGGCCGGGCAGACGGGGTCGGCTGGCGCCGTGGCGCTGGTCTTTGCCGCCTCGGGCTTTGTCATGGCGCAGACCCTGGCGCGGGTGCCCGCCCTGCGGGACCACGTCGGGGCCACCGAGGCGGAGCTCGGGCTCGCCCTCGTCGGTGGTGGCATCGGCTCCCTGCTGGCCATGCCGCACACGGCCCGACTGATCGACCGGTTCGGCAACCGGCGGGTCACCGCGGTGGCGATCGTGCTCGGCAGCCTGGGCTGGGGCAGCGTCGGCTTCGCCCCCAACGTCTGGGTGCTCGCCGGACTGCTGGTGCTGGCCGGTGCCCCCGTCGGCGTCTGGGACGTGTCGATGAACATCCAGGGCAACCGGGTCGAGCAGCTGCGCTCGCGGACCCTGATGCCTTATCTGCATGCCGCCTTCTCGGCGGGTGCGGTCGTCGGCGCCAGCGTGGGGGCAGTCGCGGCCTGGCAGGGCATCGGGTTGCTGCAGGTCCCGGTGGGCGGCGTCGTGGGACTCATCGTGGGCCTGATCGCGGTCCGGCACTTCATCCCCGCCGACCCGCTGCCGGAGGAGACCTTGCGCGATGCCACCCCCCGCGACACCTCACAATCAGCTGCCAATGCCGCCCCTCGCGGCACCTCACAACCAGCTGCCAGCGCCACCCCTCGCGGCACCCGCGGCATCACCCGCACCGAGTTGCTCATCGGCGTGGTGTGCCTGGCGGCTGCGCTCGCTGAGGGCGCCGCCAACGACTGGCTGGCCCTGTTGCTCGTGGACGCCCACGACGCCCCGGCCGGCTTCGGGGCGCTGGCGTTCACGGCGTTCAACGTCACCATGCTCATCGGTCGGTTACTCGGTGGCCCGGCGACGGCTCGCTGGGGCCGCGCCAACCTGGCGCGAGCGGGTGGGGTGCTCGCCGGTGCCGGGATCCTGCTGATCACCCTGGTGCCCTCGCTGGAGGTGGCGCTGGTCGCTGCCCTCATGTGGGGACTGGGCGTCTCCACGGTCTTCCCCGCTGCGATCTCGGCCGCGGGTGAGATCCCGGGCCGCGGCAACAAGGCGATCGGGATGGTCAGCACGATTGCCTACGGCGCGTTCCTGTTCGGTGCTCCCACCATCGGCGTGCTGGCAGGAGCCTTCGGGCTGGACCGCGCGCTCTGGCTCGTGGTCGCCTTCCTGGTCCTGTTGGTGGTGCTCGCCGGCAACCTCGGCCGCACGAGTCACCCCAGTCCCACGCGCCGGCCCACCTGACCAACAGCGCCACCCGACCAACTGCCCCACCTGACCAACTGCATGGATCCTTCCCGCGACACGCCGCTCGGAGCGTGAAGGATCCATGCAGTTGGCACCGGTGCGGGGCGGGAGAGCCCGCGGGGGCGTGAAGGATCCATGCAGTTGGCACCGGTGCGGGGCGGGAGAGCCCGCGGGGGCGTGAAGGATCCATGCAGTTGGCACCGGTGGCAGGGGAAGAGCCGGTGGCGGGGGAAGAGCCGGTGTGGGGAAGGGCTGCTGGTGCGACGGGGCCGGTCAGTGACTCACAGGTCGGCGGCCTTGGCGCGCAGCACCTCTGCCTCCCGCTCGTTGCTCGCCAGGCCGGCGGCAGTCACCAGCTCGGAGCGGGCCTCCTCGGTGCGTCCAAGCTGCGCGAGCAACTCGCCGCGGACGCTCGGCAACAGGTGCGAGCCGCGCAGCGTTCCAGCGGACGAGAGTTGGTCGACGATCCGCAGGGCGGACGCCGGACCGGTGGCCATGGACACCGCGACCGCCCGGTTGAGCTCGACGACCGGGCTCGGGGCGATCCGGCCGAGGGCCTCATAGAGCAGCACGATCCGCTCCCAGTCGGTCTCCGCAACGCTCCGGGCGACCGCGTGACACTCGGCGAGGGCAGCCTGCAGGGCATAACTTCCGCGACCCCGCCCCACCTGATCGGCGCGGGCCAGCGCCGCCTGGCCGCGGCGGATCTGCGCTCGGTCCCAGCGGGATCGGTCCTGGTCGGCGAGCAGCACCGGGCTGCCGTCGGCGGCCACCCGCGCCGCGAACCGGGACGCCTGGAACTCCATCAGCGCCACCAGCCCGTGCACCTCCGACTCCCGCGGCAGCAACCGGGCCAGCACGCGGCCGAGTCGCAGGGCCTCGTTGGCCAGGTCGGGCCGGATCCACCGCTGCCCGGAGGTCGCCGCATACCCCTCGGTGAAGACCGCATAGACCACGCCGAGCACCCCGCCCAGCCGGTCCTGCCACTCGGTCTGTTCCGGAGCCTCGAAGGGCACCCGCGACGCGGCCAGTGTCTTCTTGGCGCGAGTGATCCGGGCCTGCACCGTGGGGACCGGGACCAGCATGATGCGGGCGATCTCCTCGCTGGTCAGGCCGCCGACCACGCGCAGCGTGAGACAGACCTGCGTCTCGCGGGACAGGACGGGGTGGCAGGCCGTGAAGACCAGCCGCAGCACGTCGTCCTCGATCGGCTGCCACTCGTCCTCGGCCGCCTCGGTCAGGTCGTGCGCCATCGTGCGATAACGCTCCTGCAACCGTTCCTGTCGGCGCCAGGTGTCGATGGCCCGCCGCTTGGCCACCGCCGTCAGCCAGGCACCCGCATTGCGCGGGACACCGGCCTCCGGCCACTGGGTCAGGGCGTCCGCGACGGCCTCCTGGGCGAGGTCCTCGGCGAGCCCGAGGTCGCCGGTCATCCGGGCCAGGGTGGCCACCACCTGGGCTCCCTCGATGCGCCAGACGGCGTCGACGGTGCCCCTGATGTCACTCATCGGTCCGTATGCCGTGGCTCGGCGTGAGCGGCCCGGCGCACCTCGCGCCGGGCTCGCTCAGCTGCGCTCATGGTCTGCTCAGCTCTCCGTCTGGCGGGCGGCCTGGTCCTTGCGCCAGCCCTCTTCCTTCTGGACGAACTCGTTGTCCGCGAAGTCGGCGAAGTCGCTCTCGTCGTGGACGCGGCGCACCTCCAGCTTGCTGCCGGGGCCGAGGGGGCAGCGGCTGGCCCACTGGGCGGCCTCATCCTTGCTGGCCACCTCCAGGATCCAGAAGCCGTTGAACAGCTCGTGCGTCTCGCCGTAGGGGCCGTCGGTGATGATCGGGGTCTCGGCGTCGAAGTCGACGACGAAACCCTCGTCGGTGTCGGCCAGGCCCTCGCCCGCCAGGAGGACCCCGGCGTTGGTCAGAGCCTCGTTGTAGGCACCCATCGCGTTGAGGATCTCCTCGAAGTCCATCTCCTTGGAGGCGTCGAGAGCTTCCTGGGTGGACCGCATGATCAGCATGTACTTCATCGTCGTGCTCCTTCGTTGCGGAGGTGCCGTGTGCGACCTCCTAACTCACCGTCGAACGGCGCGGCGCTGGATCGACATCCGCGTCAAACTTTTCCGGGTCGGTGTCCACCCGCCCTCAGGTGAGGTCGATCCAGTAGCGCCGCGTGAGCGTGCCGCCGTCGCGCGAGCGCTTGTCCTCCAGCGCGCCGCCGCAGCGCTCGATGGTGCGGATCGAGCCCGGGTTGTCGTCATCGCAGGTGACCAGCGCCCGCTCGACGCCGAGGCTCCGGACGACGTCCAGGCCCTGCGCCAGCATCTGCGTCGCATGGCCGCGTCGGCGGTGGTCCGGGCGCACGCCATAGCCGAGGTGGCCACCCTCCTCGAGCAGGGCCTCGGTGAGCTCGTGCCGGATGTGGACTCGTCCGACGATCTCGTCGTCGACCACGGCAAACAACATGGTCGCGGGCACCCGACCCGGTGCCAGGTCAGCACCGGCGCGATCGCGCTCGACCCGATCCAACCACTGCTCCCAGGTCTGGTCCGGACCTCGCAGCAGGAAGTTGAAGTCGGCGGCGGCCAGCTCGACCTGAGCTGCCTCCGCCTGGGCCCGATCCGTCGCGAGCGGCTCGCGCAGGATCAGCCCGGTGGTGCTGTCACCAGGGGATTGCTCGACGTCGGTTCGCATCCTCAGGAGCCTAGGCCGAGGGCGTGCCGCATGGCAGCGAGTTTCACCTCGGTCTCGGCGAGCTCGGCGTCCGGGTCGGACGCGGAGACGATCCCACCACCGGCGAACAGGCGCATCGAGAGGGCATCTGCCGCCAGCTGGCCGCAACGCAGGGCGATGCCCCAGTCGCCGTCGCCGCTGGCATCGAGCCAGCCGACCGGGCCGGCATAGCGGCCGCGGTCCATGCCCTCGAGCTCGTCGATGAGCCGGGCAGCGTCTGCGAACGGGGTGCCACAGACCGCCGCCGAGGGGTGCAGGGCGGCGGCCAGGTCCAACGAGGTGGCGTCGTCTGCCGCGCGCCCGCTCAGGTCGGTTGCCAGGTGATAGACGTCCGGCAGCTCGAGCACGAACGGCTGCTCGGGGACCTCCAGGCTCTCGCAGTGGGGTGCCAGTTTCTCGGCGACAGAGCGCACCGCGAAGGCGTGCTCCTCGAGCTCCTTGGCGGCCGAGACCAGGTGCAGCCGCGGGTCCGGGGTGTGCTGGTCCTCCAACTCGGGGTGCGCCTCGGTCACCGACGGCGCGGGGGTGCCGCCCCGGCGCACGGTCCCGGCCAGGACACGCGAGCGCACCCGCCCCTCCTGCAGCCGCACGAGCATCTCGGGGGTGGCCCCGACCAGCCCATCGACGGCGAAGGTCCAGGTGGCCGCATAGCGCGCTGCGAGTCTGCGCAGCAGCGCAACGGTGTCGATGGGGGAGTCGGCGACAGCGCGGACATCGCGGGCCAGCACGACCTTGTCGACCTCACCGGCCTCGATGCGCCCGATCGCACGCCGGATCACCCGCGGCCAGTCCTCGGGGGCGACAGCGCCCGGCTCCAGCCGTATGCCGTCAGCCAGCTCTCCCTGACCGCTCGCCACGGTCGTGGCTCCGGTGTGGCTGCGGCCGGCCTGGGTCGACACCTGGCCGGCGTCGTCGAGGGCCTCGATGCTGGTCACCCAGGCCCGACCGTCTCGCTGGCCAGCCACCACCCGGGGCACGACCAGGCCCCCGAGATCGGGGGAGTCAGGGGAGAAGGCGAAGGAACCGAAGGCGACCAGGCCGGTGCCGGGCAGGTTGACCTCGTCGACCACGTCCGTGGCCTCGACCAGGTCGGCCCACCACTGGGCCGCAGCGGTGAACCGGTCCGGACCACTCGGCATACCGTCGTCCGTGCTGGCGGCCGCGCGGCCCCACCCGATCAACCCGTCCCCCTCGCGCACCCAGCTGACAACGGTCGCCGGGTCGACGTCTGGGGGCAGCAGGTCGAACAGATCGGGCTGTGGGGGCGCCTCAAGGGTGCGGGCGCGCAGACGGGGCAGGACGGGGACGGTCACGGCAGGTCAGCCTATGCGGTGTCGGGATGGGAAGATGACGGGCATGAGTCGCGCGAGTCTGGACAAGGCCCCTCACGAGGTCGCTGAGATGTTTGATGAGGTGGCCGGTCGCTACGACCTGACGAACGACGTGCTGTCGCTGGGTCAGGACCGGTTGTGGCGGCGCGCCGTGGTCCGGGCGATCGATGCCCGACCTGGTGAGCGGGTCCTGGACATCGCTGCCGGCACCGGCACCAGCAGTGAGCCGTTCGCCGACGCCGGCGTCGATGTGGTGCCAGCCGACTTCTCGCTCGGCATGCTCCGCAAGGGCAACCGGCGGCGCCCTGACCTGGCCTTCACCGCCGCCGACGCGCTCGCCCTGCCCTTCGCCGACGGCTCCTTTGACGTGGTCACGATGTCCTTCGGGCTGCGCAACGTCGCCGACACCGGCCAGGCGCTGGAGGAGTTCCACCGGGTCACCAAGCCCGGGGGACGCCTGGTGATCTGCGAGTTCAGCACCCCGACGTTTGGTCCCTTCCGGACGGTCTATCAGGAGTATCTGATGCGCGCCCTGCCCGCTGTGGCCAGGCGGGTCAGCAGCAACCCCGACTCGTATGTCTATCTGGCCGAGTCCATCCAGGTGTGGCCCGACCAGGACGCCCTGGCCCGGCAGATTCGCGCGGCTGGCTGGAGCGGTGTGCGCTGGCGCAACCTGACCGGGGGAGTCGTCGCCGTGCACCACGCGGTGCGCTGACACCGAGCTGGTCACGAGAGCTGATCGGGAGGGGCGGATGAGCGCAGACGTCACCGAGGTCGCCGACTTCCTGGCCTCCCGCGCGCCCTTTCGTGAGCTGCCCCGCGCCCTGCTGCAGACACTGGTCCGGCAGACCGCGATCCGCTATGTGCGGCGGGGCACCCGCATCCTGTCGGTGGGCGAGACCAACGAGGTGATGTTTGTCCTCCGCTCGGGGGCCGTCGACATCACCGACGGTGACGGCGGCCTCGTCGAGCGCAGCGAGCCCGGCACCTGCTTCGGCATGTCCACCCTCGTGGAGCGGGCTCCGTCGCGCTATGACTTCACCGCGATCGAGGACAGCCTCCTGCTCGTGGTGCCTGCGGAGACCTTCCACGCGACGTGTGAGCGGGACGAGGGCTTCGGTGCCTACTTCACGTCAGCGCACACTGCCCGACTGCGGCGGGCGGTGGCCCTGCTGCACACCACCGACCGCGGCGGGGCCGTGCTCCGGACCAGCGTGGGTGATCTGGTGCGCCGAGCCCCGGTCACCGCTGCCCCCGGTGACTCCATCCGGGCCGCGGCACAGCTGATGGCGGCGGAGCGCGTCTCCTCGGTCCTGGTGCAGCAGGACGGCCGGCTCGTCGGCATCGTGACCGACCGTGACCTGCGCACCCGGGTCCTGGCCGAGGGGCGCGACCCGGAGGGGCCGGTCGCGGAGGTGATGACGCCGGAGCCCGCGACCGCGAGGATCGACGCCCTCGCCTTCGAGGCGCTGATGGAGATGGTCGAGCGCAAGATCCACCACCTGCCCGTGCTGGACCGGGCCGGTGGTGTCGTGGGACTGATCAGCGGCACGGACCTGATGCGCCTGGAGCACAACAACCCGGTCTATCTGGTGGCCGACATCGAGGCTGCCTCCGACGTCGCGGCACTGGCGTCGCTCGGCACCCGCATCCCGGTCATCGTCGACCAACTCGTCGCCGAGGACGCCACCGCGCAGGACATCGGCCGGGTCGTCACGTCCCTCGGTGATGCCATCGAGCGACGCCTGCTCGTGCTGGCGGAGACCGAGCTGGGGCCGCCGCCGGTGCCCTACTGCTGGGTCGTGCTCGGGTCGCAGGCCCGTCACGAGCAGGGGCTGGCCAGCGATCAGGACAACGCGCTGGTCATTGCCGATGAGATGACCCGTGAGCACGACCACTATTTCGCGGCGCTGGCGCAGCGGGTGTCGGCCGGGCTGGTGGAGTGCGGCTATCCGCTCTGCCCGGGTGACGTGATGGCCACCAACCCGCGCTGGCGCGCCTCCGTGGCGACCTGGCGGGCGCACTTTGACCGGTGGCTGGACACCCCGGAGCCGCAGGCGGTGCTCAACGGATCGATCTTCTTCGACATGCGGCCGTTGCACGGGGCGGTCGACCTGGTGGAGGACCTGCGGGCGGACGTCCTGGCGCGCACCCGGCACGCGGACCTGTTTCTCGCCTATCTGGCACGCCACGCCGTCGGGCGGCGCCCGCCGATCGGCTTCTTCCGCGGCCTGGTTCTCGAGCGGGAGGGTCGGCACCGCGACCGGCTCGACCTGAAGGCCGGAGGGGTGGGCGCCGTGGTGGAGCTCGCCCGAGTTCACGCCCTCCTCGGTGGCCTGCCGGAGGTGAACTCCCATGCCCGCATCGACGCGGCGGCTCGTGCCGGCTCGATCTCAGCGGGGCTGGCGGCCGAGCTGATCGACGCCCTGGAGTTCGTGGCCTATCTGCGGATGCGGCATCAGGGCCACGCTGTGCGCTCCGGGCGCGAGCCCGACAACTTCGTCGACCCCGCGACCCTGACCGACTTTGAGCGTCGCCACCTGCGAGACGCCTTCCGGATCATCCGCGCAGCCCAGCAGGCGCTTCTCCAGCGGCTGCCGCTGGAGAACCTGTCGTGAGGTGGTGGCGCGGGGGCGCACCGGACCGGGGGATCGCTGACCTCGAGCTGCTCGCGCTGGACCTGGAGACCACCGGGCTGGAGCCCGCCAGGCACGAGATCGTCAGCGTCGGCATGGTGCCGGTCAGCGGGCTGACCATCGAGCTGAGCGGCGCCCAGCAGTGGGCGGTGCGACCGACCGGCGCCGACGGCGTGGGGCAGAGCGCGACCGTGCACGGGATCACCGATGACGCCGTGGCCGAAGCACACCCGCTGCAGGAGGTGCTGCCGCAGGTCCTGACCGCGCTGCACGGACGAGTGCTGCTCGCCCACCACGCCTCCATCGAGGTGGGCTTCCTCACGCGGGCCAGCCGCGCCGCCGATCTGCCCGTGCCGGACCTGACGGTGGTCGACACCGTCCGGTTGCAACGCCGTGTGCTGCGCCTTGGCCGCACTCGCGGCCACCTGGGGGAGGAGGACCTTGCGCTCGCCGCGGCCCGCGAGCACCTGGGCCTGCCGCGCTATCGCTCGCACGAGGCCCTCACCGACGCACTCGCCTGTGCCGAGCTCTATCTCGCTCAGGTGGCGGTCCTCGGCGAGGACCTCACCCTGCGTCAACTGCTGCGCTGACCCGCGCTCGCTCGTGAGTCCAGGTAACGCCCCTATGGGGGAGGTGCGGTCACTCACGAGATCTGTCGGTCAGCAGTCGTTGGCGCCGCCGCCGCTCGTGAGTCCGGGTAACGCCCCTATGGGGGCGGTGCGGTCACTCACGAGATCTGTCGGTCAGCGGGAAAGACGGTCTGCGCAGGACACCGTCAGCGCGGGTACAGCCCCGTCGGGGTGGCCGCCGCGTAGACCCAGCTCACGGCCTCATCGATCTCGTCGTTGCGGCGCCTGACCCACTGGCCCCAGCGGGTCACCAGGCGGGGCGAGAGCAGGAACACCGCGCCGATCCCGAGCAGGACGCCGGTGACCTGCCAGGACGTGGCCTGCTGGTCGAGCAGCGAGATCGGGATCATGACCAGGCCCATGACGGCGCAAAAGCCTCCGACGGCCATGCTGATCAGGCCGAGGCAGAACGAGCTGCCGGACGTGGCATCCTCATCGACCCGCTTGTGCAGGCCCGGCAGCCCGCGCTCGAGCTGCCCGGGCCGGTGCACGGCCCACTCGAAGAGCGCGGCTCGGGAGGCCCGTTGGCCGCGGGCATAGCAGATCGGCGCGAGCACAAACATCAACAGCGGAGAGAGCGCCAGGCACACCGCGCTGACGAAGAACAGGACCTGCATCCCGGGGATCACCCCGACCGCGCCGCTGATCAGGAAGCCCCACCCGACCACGAGTCCCACGATGGCCGACCACGTGCTCAGGCGCTGCCAGAGTCGGCCCGCGGCCTGACCGACCTCCTTCGCCGAGGTGAGCTCCGCCTGAGCCGCAGCGGGGAGCTCCGGGGGAGCCATGGCATACGTCTGCTTCTTCCTCGAGCGCCGCTTGGTCCGCTTGGCGGCCTTCTCCCGAAACGCCGCGGCCTCCTGTAGGGCAGTGACCCGGTGCTCGGCGAAGTGCAGGGCGGCCTGCTCGCGGGAGGTCTCGACCGGCAGGCCGCTGGAGCCGAGGTAGGCCCGCACCTGCTCGTCGGAGAGGTGCCGCATCACCAGCAGCGACTGCTCGTGCGGCGTGACGGTGTCGGCCGGCTTGGGTGCCCAGCCGTCCGAGGCGGCGGGCGTGGTGGAATCTGGTGTCATCTCGCAGGACAGTCTCGGTCACCGTCCTGATCGCGGGAAAAGGACACACGAGTGGGCCGAAAATCGTGCGCCACGGCGGACCGGCGTGAGGTGAGGCAACCCTTAGTGACTGCCCAGAATGCTCCGTCCTAGACTGGCGCGGAAGTTCGTGAATCCCTTCACAAGCGAGGCAGCCCAGGTGTCCCAGCCCACCCCGAGTGGTCCCCCCAGCACGACCGACGAGTCGGCTGACCGCGCCTGCGGCATGATGACCTGTGACACCCCTAGGATTGGGGCGCCGACCAGCCAGCGCCGAAAGGAGCGTGGGTGATGGATATCCATCCGTACGTGCCGCTGTTGTTCTTCTTTGCACTCGGCCTGTTGTTTGCCGGGGGCTCGATGGGCGCCGGGGCTGTTGTCGGGCAAAAGACCTACAACCGGGCCAAGGCTGACGCCTACGAGTGCGGCATCATGCCCACGCCGCACGCCCGTGACGGCGAGCGCGTGCCGATCAAGTTCTATCTGACGGCGATGCTCTTCATCATCTTCGATGTCGAGGTGCTCTTCCTCTATCCGTTCGCAGTGGCCTTCGACCAGGTCGGGCTGTTCTCGCTGCTGGCGATGCTGCTGTTCCTGGTGGTCGTCTCGGTCCCGTTCGTCTATGAGTGGAGCCGGGGTGGTCTCGAGTGGGACTGACCGCCAACCACAGGGGTATGCCGTGTGCCTGGGTGCGCGCGGCCGCAGACTTGGGTGCGCAGAGACTTTTTCAAGGGATGGTGTGACACGTGGGACTTGAGGACAAGCTTCCGTCGGGCTTTCTGCTGACGACGGTCGAGGGCATGGTCGGTCAGATGCAGGCCCGGTCGGTGTGGCCGGCAACCTTCGGCCTGGCCTGTTGTGCCATCGAGATGATGGCCGTCGGCACGCCGGACTATGACATCGCCCGCTTCGGCATGGAGCGCTTCGCCGCCACGCCCCGCCAGGCCGACCTGATGATCGTGGCCGGCCGCGTCAGTCAGAAGATGGCCCCGGTCGTGCGCCAGGTCTATGACCAGATGCCCAACCCCAAGTGGGTCCTGTCGATGGGTGTCTGCGCGAGCTCCGGCGGCATGTTCAACAACTACGCGATCGTGCAGGGTGTGGACCACATCGTGCCCGTCGACATCTATCTGCCTGGCTGCCCGCCGCGCCCGCAGATGCTGCTCAACGCGCTGCTCTCGCTGCACGACTCGATCCGCGACACCAAGTTTGGCGTCGATCGGGTCGAGGCGGCCCGCAAGGCAGAGGCGGCCGCGCTGTCGGCGACGCCGACGCATGAGATGAAGGGACTGCTCGCGTGAGTGAGACCCCCGCTAACCCCACGGAGGACCTGCCGGTCGAGCAGACCGATGCCGCGGCTCCTGGTGAGCCCGTGGTGGTGGCCCGCCGCCGGGGCATGTTCGGCGCCAGTGCCGGAGGGGACACCTCCGGCTATGGCGGTCTGCAGCGCGAGATCCTGTTCCCTGGTGAGTCGGCGCGGCCCTACGGCGGCTATTTCGACGAGATCGCGGACGTCCTCGAGGAGGCGACCGGTGAAGCCTTCACCGAGGGCGTCGAGGTGGTCATCGACCGTGGCGAGATGACGCTGCACGTCGCGCCCGAGCACCTGCTGACGATCGTGCGGGCCCTGCGTGACGAGCCCGCTCTGCGTTTCGAGTTGTGCCTGGGCGTCAACGGCGTGAACTATCCGCAGCTGGAGGGTGCCGAGCTGCACGCCGTCAACAACTTCCTGTCGATCACCCACGGTGGTCGGCGCATCCGCGTTGAGGTGGCCTGCTCCGACGCCGACCCGCACGTGCCCTCGATCGTCGAGATCTACCCCGCCAACGACTGGCACGAGCGCGAGACGTGGGACATGTTCGGCATCATCTTCGACGGACACCCGGCGCTGACCCGGATCCTGATGCCGGACGACTGGCCGGGTCACCCGCAGCGCAAGGACTACCCGCTGGGTGGCATCCCGGTCGAGTACAAGGGCGCCACCATCCCGGCGCCAGACACGCGCAGGAGCTATAGCTGATGGCGACGCAGACTCACGAAGACCTGTATGGCGACGGCGAGGATCTCGGGCCCGTCTTCACCGCGAGCGGCGGTGACTGGGACCAGATCGCGGCGGACGCGGCGACCCTGGGCGAGGAGCGCATCGTCGTCAACATGGGCCCCCAGCACCCCTCGACCCACGGCGTGCTCCGGCTCATCCTGGAGCTGGACGGTGAGACGGTCCGGGAGGCCCGGGCCGGCATCGGCTATCTGCACACCGGCATCGAGAAGAACATGGAGTTCCGCACCTGGACTCAGGGCACCACGTTCTGCACCCGGATGGACTATCTGACTCCCATCTTCAACGAGGCCGCCTACTGCCTGGCCGTCGAGAAGCTGCTCGGCATCACCGACCAGATCCCGCAGCGCGCTAACGACATCCGCGTGCTGATGATGGAGCTCAACCGGATCGGCTCGCACCTGATCTGCATGGGCACCGGCGGCATGGAGCTCGGCGCGACCACCGTCATGACCATCGGCTTCCGTGAGCGCGAGCGGATCCTGCGCTTCTTCGAGGCCGTCACCGGTCTGCGGATGAACCACGCCTACGTCCGCCCGGGCGGCGTCGCCCAGGACGTGCCGAACGAGGCCCTCGACGCCCTGGAGGCCGAGCTGCCGGACCTGCGCCGCGGCATACGGGACCTGGAGAACCTGCTCCTGGAGAACCCCGTCTTCAAGGGCCGCACCGTCGATGTCGGGCACCTGGACCTGACCGGCTGCATGGCGCTGGGCGTCACCGGGCCGGTCCTGCGCTCGACCGGCCTGCCGATGGACCTGCGCAAGGTCACCCCCTACTGCGGCTACGAGACCTACGACTTCAACGTGGTCACCCGGGAGAGCGCGGACGCCTATGGCCGTGCCTGCATCCGCATCGAGGAGATGTGGGAGTCGCTCAAGATCGCTGAGCAGGCCATCGCGCGCCTGCGCGAGAGCGTCGGCGAGCCGGTCATGGTGGCGGACAAGAAGATCGCCTGGCCGGCCCAGCTGTCCGTCGGCTCCGACGGCCAGGGCAACAGCCTGGACCACATCCGCAACATCATGGGCGAGTCGATGGAGTCCCTGATCCACCACTTCAAGCTGGTGACCGAGGGCTTCCGGGTGCCGCCGGGCCAGGCCTACGTCGGCATCGAGTCGCCCAAGGGTGAGCTCGGCGTCCACGCTGTCTCCGACGGGGGGACCCGCCCGTTCCGGGCCCACTTCCGGGACCCCTCGTTCCACAACCTGCAGGCGGCGTCCGTGATGGCAGAAGGCGGCCTGGTCGCCGATGTCATCGTCGCGGTCGCCTCGATCGACCCCGTGATGGGAGGCGTGGACCGATGAGCGACAGGACCCGCGAGGACACGAGCTTGCGAGGCCCGGAGCGGTCCGCGGAGCTCATCAAGGAGGAACGATGAGCGCAGAGACTCACGACCCGCTGCACCGCTATACCCCGCTCCACGCGAGCGAGGAGCCCTACGCCGAGGACGTGCTGGCCACGCTGCGTGCCGACGCCGCGGTCATCATTGCGAAGTATCCGCAGAAGCGCTCCGCGCTGCTGCCGATGCTGCACCTGGTCCAGTCTGTCGACGGCTTTGTCACGGGTCGCGGCATCGACCTGTGCGCCGAGATGCTGGACCTGACGCGCGCCGAGGTGTCGGGCGTTGCGACGTTCTACACGCAGTACAAGCGCCACCCCAACGGTGAGTACACCGTGGGCGTGTGCACCAACACGCTCTGCGCGATCATGGGCGGCGACCAGATCTTTGACGAGGTCAGCGAGCACCTGGGGATCGGGCACGACGAGACGACGCCCGACGGCAAGATCACCCTGGAGCGGGTCGAGTGCAACGCGGCCTGCGACTTCGCGCCGGTGGTCATGGCCAACTGGGAGTTCTTCGACAACCAGACCCCGGAGAGCACCAAGAAGATGGTCGACGACCTGCGCTCCGGCGTCCCGGTCGCCCCGACCCGCGGCGCCGCGCGCGTCTGCTCCTTCAAGGCGGTCTCCCGCATGCTGGCCGGCTTTGAGGACGGCCTGGCCGACGAGGGTGTGGGTGCCGGACCGGCCTCGCTCGAGGGCCTGAACCTGGCGAAGAAGAACGGCTGGGCCGCACCTTCGGCGGAGCAGTCGACCGAGCAGAAGACGGACGAGGAGAAGGACGCGTGAGCACACAGCTGACCCCGATCCTGACCAAGTTCTGGGACCACCCCACGAGCTGGACCCTGGAGACCTACGAGGCCAACGGCGGCTATGCCGGTCTGCGCAAGGCGCTGCAGACCGAGCAGGCCGACCTGGTGCAGATGGCCAAGGACTCCGGTCTGCGCGGTCGTGGTGGCGCCGGGTTCCCCACCGGCCTGAAGTGGAGCTTCCTGCCCCCGCCCGATGGTGGGCCGCGCTATCTGGTCGTCAATGCCGATGAGGCTGAGCCGGGCACCTGTAAGGACATCCCGCTGCTCCTGGCGGCCCCGCAGTTCCTGATCGAGGGCATGATCATCACGTCCTTCGCGATCGGCTGCAACCACGCCTTCATCTACCTGCGCGGAGAGGTGGCCCACGTCCACCGTCGCGTTCAGCGGGCCATCGCCGAGGCGTATGCCGCGGGTTACCTCGGCAAGGACATCCTCGGCACCGGCTATGACCTGGACATCACCCTGCACTCGGGGGCCGGCGCCTACATCTGTGGTGAGGAGACGGCGCTGCTGGACTCCCTCGAGGGCCGTCGCGGTCAGCCGCGGCTCAAGCCTCCGTTCCCGGCCGTCGCCGGTCTCTATGCGCGTCCGACCGTGGTCAACAACGTGGAGTCGATCGCCTCGATTGCTCCCATCGCAGCCAACGGCGCGGACTGGTTCGCCGGGATGGGCACCGAGAAGTCACAGGGCTTCGGCATCTTCAGCCTCTCCGGACACGTCACCCGGCCGGGTCAGTATGAGGCGCCCCTGGGCATCACCCTGCGTGAGTTGCTGGACATGGCCGGCGGCATCCGTGAGGGCCACCAGTTGAAGTTCTGGACCCCTGGTGGGTCCTCGACGCCGCTGTTCACCGACCAGCACCTGGACGTGCCACTGGACTTTGAGTCCGTGGCAGCCGAGGGCTCGATGCTCGGCACCCGCGCCCTGCAGATCTTTGACGAGACGACGTCAGTCGTGCGGGCGGTGTCGCGCTGGACCGACTTCTATGCCCACGAGTCCTGTGGCAAGTGCACCCCCTGCCGGGAGGGCACCTACTGGCTCAAGCAGATCATGCACCGGCTGGAAGAGGGCCGGGGCAGCCAGGACGACATCGACAAGCTCGTCGACATCTGTGACAACATCCTGGGTCGCGCGTTCTGCGCCCTGGGCGACGGTGCAACCAGCCCGATCACCTCGGCGGTGCAGTATTTCCGTGAGGAGTTCGAGGCCGGCATGCACACCCCGGCGTCCGAGCTCTTCCCGCCGGAGCGTTCGATGCTGTTCGCGAAGGAGACTCAGCCAGCATGACTGTCAACACCTCACCCGCCGCCGGCGGCAACGCGGTGGACACCGGCGGCAACGCCGAGATCCCGGCCGAGCCAGCCGTGAAGATGGTCTCGCTGACCATCGACGGCGTCGACGTCAGCGTCCCCGAGGGGACGCTGGTGATCCGCGCGGCCGAGCAGATCGGCGTGGAGATCCCGCGATTCTGCGATCACCCGCTGCTCGACCCGGTCGGCGCCTGCCGCCAGTGCATGGTCGAGGTCGCGACCCCGGACCGCGAGGGCAACGTCAAGCCGATGCCCAAGCCGCAGGCATCCTGCACCCTGGCCGTGTCCGAGGGCATGCAGGTCAAGTCGCAGCACACCTCGCCCGTCGCCGACAAGGCGCAGCACGGGCAGATGGAGTTCCTGCTCATCAACCACCCGCTGGACTGCCCGGTCTGCGACAAGGGCGGGGAGTGCCCGCTGCAGAACCAGGCGATGTCCGCCGGCCGCCCGGTCTCTCGCTTCGAGGACATCAAGCGGACCTATCCCAAGCCGATCAACATCTCCGCCCAGGTGCTGCTGGACCGCGAGCGCTGCGTCCTGTGCGCCCGGTGCACGCGGTTCTCCGACCAGATCGCCGGCGACCCGTTCATCGCGCTCATCGAGCGCGGCGCGCTGCAGCAGGTCGGCATCTATGAGGAGAAGCCGTTCGAGTCGTACTTCTCCGGCAACACCGTCCAGATCTGCCCGGTCGGTGCCCTGACTGGTTCCGCCTATCGCTTCCGCTCGCGTCCGTTCGACCTGGTGTCCACCACCAGCGTGTGTGAGCACTGCGCCTCTGGGTGCTCGATCCGCACCGACCACCGGCGGGGCAGCGTGCTGCGTCGGATGGCGCTGGAGGACATGGACGTCAACGAGGAGTGGAACTGCGACAAGGGTCGCTGGGCCTTCCCCTACGCGACCCAGCCGGACCGTCTGCGCGACCCGGTGGTCCGCGGTGAGGACGGGCAATACCACGTGGCCACCTGGGACGAGGCGCTGGCTGCGGCCGCCCGCGGGCTGGCTGCTGCCCACGCGGACGGCGGAGCTGGCGTGCTCGTCGGCGGCCGCGGCTCCGTCGAGGACAACTACGGCTACAGCAAGTTCGCGCGCACGGTCCTGGGGACGAACGACATTGATTTCCGGGCTCGGCCGCTGTCCGCTGAGGAGACCGACTTCCTCGGCTCCCACGTCGCCCGCAACACGTCGGTCACCTACAGCGATGTGGAGGCCGCCCCGTCGGTGCTGCTCGTCGGCCTGGAGCCCGAGGACGAGAGCCCGATCCTGTTCCTGCGCCTGCGCAAGGCCCACCGGGCGCAGAAGACCTCGGTCCACTCCATCGCACCGTTCGCCACGCGTGGACTGACCAAGATGGGTGGCACGCTGATCCCGGCTGCTCCCGGCACCGAGACCGAGATCCTGCAGGCGCTGGCCGCCGACCGCTCCGGCGAGCCCGGCGACGGCACTGACCCGGTGACCGCCGCAGCGGCAGCGCTCACCGCAGACTCGGTCATCCTGGTCGGCGAGCGCCTGGCCCTGGTGCCCGGCGGTCTGTCCGGAGCCGCTGCCCTGGCCGAGGCGACCGGAGCCCGTTTGGCCTGGGTGCCGCGCCGTGCCGGTGAGCGCGGTGCCATCGAGGTTGGCGCTCTGCCCACCCTGCTGCCAGGCGGTCGTCCCGTGGAGGACGAGGCAGCACGTGACGCGGTGGCCCAGACCTGGGGTGTCGGCCTGCCGGCACAGCCCGGGCGGGACACGGAGGGCATTCTCCAGGCCGCAGCAGTCGGAGACCTGTCGGCGTTGGTCGTCGGCGGCGTCGACCCCGATGACTTGCCGGACCCTGTCCTGGCACGGGCCGCGCTGGAGCGTTCGTTCGTCGTGTCCCTGGAGTTCCGCGAGTCGGTCGTCCACGAGTTCGCCGACGTCATCCTGCCGGTCGCACCCCAGCAGGAGAAGGCCGGCGCCTACGCCAACTGGGAGGGGCGTCTGCGGCCCTTTGAGCAGGCCCTGGAGTCCAACGCGCTGGCCGACCACACCGTCCTGGACCTGCTGGCCGCCGAGATGGGCATCCAGCTGGGTGCCCGTGACCTGCAGGACCTGCGTCGCGAGATGACCGGCCTCGGCTCCTGGGAGGGCACCAGCTCGGTGCAGCGTGTCGCCTCGGCCGAGCCGGCTCGCCCGTCCGCGGGTGAGGCCGTGCTGGCCACCTGGCACCACCTGCTCGACGAGGGGTCGCTCCAGGACGGCGAGCCGTTCCTGGCCGGCACCGCACCCCGTGCGGTGGCACGCATCTCTGCTGCCACGGCTGAGGCCGTCGGCGCGGCGCTCGACGGCGAGCTGTCCGTCAGCACCGACCGCGGGACGATCACCCTGCCGGTGGAGCTCACAGCGATGCCCGACCATGTGGTCTGGCTCCCCACCAATTCCGCTGGATCCACGGTTCGGGCCACCCTCGGCGCCGAGTCCGGGGCGCTCGTGCGTCTCGCGGCGTCCCCGGGCCCGGCCACAGCAGGTGCGGGACGACAGAGCGTCACAGGAGGCCAGGCATGAGCGCCCTGAGCGCGGTCAACGAGATCGCGGCGCACACCCCGTCCCTGCTGGCGGCGGTCCCACTGCCGATGGCGGACGGTCCCCGCGCCGATTTCAGCGACACCCCGTGGTGGCTCTCGCTGATCAAGGCCGTCGGGATCTTCGTCTACCTGCTGCTCTCGGTCCTGGTCGTCATCTGGGCCGAGCGCCGGATCATCGGTCGGATGCAGCAGCGCCCCGGACCCAACCGGTTTGGTCCGTTCGGCATCCTGCAGACCCTCGCCGACGGCCTCAAGCTGATCATGAAGGAGGACGTCACCCCCAAGAACGCGGACAAGGTGATGTTCATCCTGGCCCCGCTGATGGTGGGGTCCTTGGCCTTTGTCTCCTTCGGGATCATCCCGATGGGAGGCGAGGTGTCGATGTTCGGGCACACCACGCCGCTGCAACTCACCGACATGCCGGCCGCCACGCTGCTGGTGCTGGCTGTCGCTGGTGTCGGTGCCTACGGCTTTGTGCTGGCTGGCTGGTCCTCCGGGTCGACCTACCCACTGCTCGGTGGTCTCCGCTCGACGGCGCAGGTGGTGTCCTACGAGATCGCCATGGGCCTGTCGCTGGTGGCGGTCTTCCTCTACGCCGGATCCATGTCGACCAGCGAGATCGTTGCCGCGCAAGACCGCTGGTGGTTCGCCTTCCCGCTGTTCTTCTCCTTCGTGGTCTACGTCATCACCATGGTGGGTGAGACCAACCGGCTGCCCTTCGACCTCGCCGAGGGCGAGGGTGAGCTCGGTGGCGGATTCCACACCGAATACTCCTCGATGAAGTTCGGCATGTTCTTCCTCGGTGAATACATCAACATGTTCACCGTCTCCGCCCTGGCGACCACGCTCTTCCTCGGCGGCTTCCACGCGCCCTGGCCGATCGGGGCCATCAACGACGGCATGTTCAGCGAGGGCTGGTGGGGCCTGCTCTGGTTCACCGGCAAGATGTGGCTGTTTATCTTCTTCTACGTCTGGCTGCGCGGCTCGCTCCCACGGGTTCGCTATGACCAGTTCATGAAGCTCGGCTGGAAGGTCCTGATCCCGCTGTCGCTGGTCTGGGTCGTCGCCGTCATCCTGATGCGCGCGGCCGACCCGAGCATCGGCTACTTCGGTGAGGGCCGCCTGCCGGTCATCATCACCACCGCCGTGGTCATCCTCGGCGTCGTCGGCGGCATCACCCTGCTGATGGCCCGCCTGGAAAAGAAGGAACAGCAAACGCTCGAGGACCGGCGCCCCCCGGTCGAGGTGGACCCGTTCGCCGGCGGCTTCCCCGTGCCCCCACTGCCCGGACAGACCCTGGTCGAGCCGACGACACGTGCCCCTGCCGTGACCGCGGCCAAGCCGGTCGCGGGCAGCGCCGCAGGTGCCACGACGACCGTCGTGGCCGACCCCGGCGCCACCGAGCCCAACCCCACCGAGCCCAACCCCGCAGAACCCGATTCTGCAGAGTCCCACGACACCGACGGGGAGGACACCCGTGGCTGAGCGCAAGCAACCAAGACACGCAGGCTCCGACACACCGGAGCAGGACAGCACCCAGCGGCACGAGGTCGCCAGGGTGCCAGCACCGGAGCCGGCACCTGCCCTGGTGACCCGCCGCGACGGCACCCAGGAGAAGCCGAGCTTCCTCGAGGAGCTCTTCGCGCCGGTGGCCGGGTTCGGTGTCTCCTTCGGGACGATGTTCCGCAAGATCTACACCGAGGAATACCCCGAGAAGCCCCGCCCGACCGCGGCCCGCTTCCATGGCCGCCACCAGCTCAACCGCCACCCGGACGGGCTGGAGAAGTGCGTCGGCTGCGAGTTGTGCGCGTGGGCGTGCCCGGCTGACGCGATCTACGTCGAGGGTGCGGACAACACCGAGGAGGCTCGATTCTCGCCCGGTGAGCGCTACGGCCGCGTCTACCAGATCAACTACCTGCGCTGCATCTTCTGTGGGCTCTGCATCGAGGCGTGTCCCACCCGGGCCCTGACGATGACCAACGAGTACGAGCTCGCCGACAGCGAGCGCGCCCCGCTGATCTATGAGAAGCACCAGCTGCTGGCTCCGCTGAAGGAGGGGCAGCTGCCCCCGCCGTTCCCGATGGCAGAGGGCGCCTCCGAGCGCGACTACTATCGCGGGGCCGTGACCGCACCGACGCTGGCCCAGCGTGACTATGCCTTCGCGCGTGACAAGGCGTCCCAGCGTGCTGCCCAGGCTGAGCAGGCCGCGTCCGTCGCACCGGGTGACGAGCACGGCAACGACCACGAGGAGGTGACCCGGTGAGCGGAGGTGAGGCCCTGCTCTTCTGGGTGCTCGGCCCCGCCTGCGTCCTGGGGGCTCTCGGGCTCCTGTTCGTGCGCAAGGCCGTGCATGCCGCGATGGCCATGGCGATGGTCATGGTCGGTCTCGGCATCTTCTACATCGCCCAATACGCCGAGTTCGTCGGGATCATTCAGATCTTCGTCTACTCCGGTGCCGTCATGATGCTGTTCCTGTTCGTGGTCATGACCGTCGGTGTTGGCTCGACCACGTCCAGCATCGAAACCATCGGCGGTCAGCGCATCTGGGGATGGATCCTGGCACTGCTGTTCATGGGCCTGGCCATGTTCGGGCTCGGCAAGGTCACCTTCCCTGAGCCCGTGGGGCTGGAAGCAGCCCAGAGCGAGGGCACCGTCACCGCCCTGGCGCGGGAGATCTTCAGCCACCAGGTCTTCAGCTTCGAGGTCCTCGGCTCACTGTTGGTGATCGCCGTGATGGGCGCCATGGTGCTCGCGCACCGCGAGCGGCTCACCCCGAAGCGCACGCAGCGCGAGCTCGCGGCCAACCGCATCCGCTCCAACACCTTCGTGGCGGGCAAGCCGGCGCCCGGTGTCTACGCCCGGCACAACGCGTCGGACACTCCGGCCCTGCTGCCGGACGGGACACCGGCCGAGCACTCTGTCCCGCGTGTGCTCGTCGCGCGTGGTCAGGCTCAGCCCGTGCCCTACCAGGGTGTTGACCCCTCCGGAGACCCGACCGAGACCGAGGCGGCGGACCGTCCGGTGCCGCCCACAACTGAGCGGGGGGAGCAGGCATGAACCTGTCCGCCTACATCTACCTGGCGACGCTGCTCTTCACGATCGGTGCTCTGGTCGTCCTGCTGCGCCGCAACACCATCATCGTGTTCATGGGTGTCGAGCTCATGCTCAACGCCTGCAACCTGGCGCTCATCACCTTCGCGCGCATGCACGGCACCGTTGACGGGCAGGTCTATGCCCTGTTCGTCATGGTCGTCGCTGCCGCAGAGGTGGTCGTCGGACTGGCCATCATCATGTCCATCTATCGGGCGCGTCGCTCGGCTTCGGTCGACGACGCCAACCTGCTGAAGCTGTAAGGAGCGAGCTGCGTGTCTGTTCTCGAGACATCGGTCGGCGTCGCACTCGCTGACCCCAGTGCGGTCCGGGCCGTGGAGGCCACCGGGACCTCGGCGCTGGCCTGGCTGCTGATCGCCCTGCCACTGCTGGGCGCCGCCCTGCTGCTGGTCGGTGGTCGGGCCACTGACACCTTCGGGCCACTGTTGGCCACCGTGCTGTCGTGGGGCAGCTTCGTCGTCGGCGCCCTCGTCGTTCTGCAGCTGTCCGGCCTGGGGGCCGACGAGCGCAGCATGTCGATCCCACTGTGGGACTGGGTGAGCGCCGGTGACCTGACGCTGCACGCTGGGTTGCTGGTCGACCCGCTGTCGATGGCGTTCGTGCTGCTGATCACCTTCGTCGGCTCACTGATCCACGTCTACTCCCTGGGCTACATGGCGGACGACCCGGACAAGCGCCGGTTCTTCGCCTACCTGAACCTCTTCGTCGCGGCGATGCTCATCCTGGTGCTGGCCGACTCCTACCTGCTGCTGTTCGTCGGCTGGGAGGGTGTGGGTCTGGCCTCCTACCTGCTCATCGGGTTCTGGAACCACAACCCGGCCTATGCCAGCGCGGCCAACAAGGCCTTTGTGGTGAACCGCATCGGAGACTTCGCCCTGCTCATCGCGATGGCCTGGATGCTGGCCACCTTTGGCGGGCTCGACTTCGCGACGGTCCACGGCGATGCCGCCTCGGCGACGCCCGCGGTGCTGACCGGCATCGGACTGCTGCTCCTGGCCGGGGCCTGTGGCAAGTCCGCCCAGTTCCCACTGCAGAGCTGGCTGGGCGACGCGATGGCCGGCCCGACACCGGTGTCGGCACTGATCCACGCCGCGACCATGGTCACCGCCGGTGTCTACCTCATCGTGCGCAGCCAGGCCATCTTCGATCTGACACCCGATGCCCGGCTGGCGGTCGCCATCGTCGGTGGCATCACCCTGCTGTTCGGTGCGATCGTCGGTTGCGCCAAGGACGACATCAAGAAGGCGCTGGCAGCCTCCACGATGAGCCAGATCGGCTACATGATGCTCGCGGCCGGCCTGGGCCCGATTGGCTACGCCTTCGCGATCTTCCACCTGATCACGCACGGCTTCTTCAAGGCCGGCATGTTCCTCGGTGCCGGCTCGGTCATGCACGGCATGGCCAACCGCGTCGACATGCGTCGCTTCGGCGGGCTCTCTCGCGTCATGAAGGTCACCTGGTTGACCTTCATGGCTGGCTGGCTGGCCATCCTGGGCGTGCCACCGTTTGCTGGGTTCTGGTCCAAGGACAAGATCATTGAGTCGGCCTTCGTCGACCAGGGCGCTGGCGCCTGGCAGCCGTGGGTCTTCGGTGGCGTGGCCCTGATCGGCGCCGGCATCACCGCCTTCTATATGTCGCGTCTGTTCTTCATGACCTTCCACGGCAAGACACGCTGGGAGGACGACATCGACCCCCACGAGTCACCGCTGTCCATGACGGTGCCGATGATGATCCTGGCGGTTGGCTCGGTCGCGCTGGGCTTCCTGCTCAGCTGGAACGACACCTTCACCAACTGGCTCGAGCCGGTCACTGGGCATGTGGAGCACCACGAGCCGGTGATCTCGGTGCCGGTGATCATGACGCTCACGCTGGTCCTCGTCGCGCTCGGCGCCGGCCTGGCCTGGCTCCGCTTCGGCCGCGACGAGGTGCCGGTGGTGGCTCCGGAGGCGTCCTTCGCGACCCGCGCGGCGCGCAAGGACCTGCTGCAGGACGAGTTCAACGAGACCTTCCTGCGCCGTCCTGGGGCGGCCCTCGTGGTCGGTCTTGAGGCCGCAGACAAGGACGTCGTCGACGGCGCCATGGTCGGCGGCACCAGCCGCGGCGTGGCCGGTCTGGCGAACGTCGTGCGACAGGCCCAGAACGGCTTTGTCCGCTCCTATGCCCTGACGATGCTCGCTGGCATCGTCGCCATCCTCGGTGCTGTGTGGGTGATTCAGTGATGTCAGACATGCCCTGGTTGACGATCCTGCTGGCGGTGCCTGCGCTGGGTGCTCTCGCCCTGGTCCTGATGCCCCGTGGCTTCGCCCGGTCCCGGGAGTTTGCCCTCGGGGTGTCCCTGGTCACCCTCGCGATCGCGCTGTTCGTCGGCCTCGAGTTCATCGTCGGCAACGGCCACGTCCAGCTGCAGGAGACCTACTCCTGGATCCCGCAGTTTGGCGTGAGCTTCGCCCTGGGCGTCGACGGCATCGCGCTGTCGATGATCCTGCTGAGCGTGATCCTGGTGCCGATCTGCCTGATCGCCGCCTGGGACGACGTCCCGTCCGACGGCACGCGGCGCCAGCAGGGCTACGTCGCGTGGATCCTGCTGCTCGAGGCCATGATGATCGGTGTCTTCGCGGCGACCGACGTCTTCCTCTTCTATGTCTTCTTCGAGGCCATGCTGGTCCCGGTCTACTTCCTGATCGGGCAGTACGGCGGACCGGAGCGGGCGGCCGCAGCGACCAAGTTCCTGCTCTACTCCCTGCTCGGCGGACTGATCATGCTGGTGGCCGTCATCGGTCTCTACGTGGCCGGCCCCGGCGGCAGCGAGGGCTTCCTGCTGGAGAACCTGACCGGCCTGGAGATCGGTGGGGTGACCGAGAAGCTGCTCTTCCTCGGCTTCTTCATCGCCTTCGCGATCAAGGCCCCAATGTTCCCGGTGCACACCTGGCTGCCCCAGGCAGCGACCGAGGCCCGGCCGTCCACGGCGGTCCTGCTGGTTGGGGTGCTCGACAAGGTTGGCACGTTCGGGATGCTGCGCTACTGCCTGCAACTGTTCCCCGAGGCCAGCAAGTGGGCGACCCCGTTGGTGCTGGTCCTCGCGGTGATCTCGATCATCTACGGCGCGCTGCTGGCCATCGGCCAGAAGGACATGATGCGCCTGATCGCGTTCACCTCGATCAGCCACTTCGGGTTCATCGTCCTGGGCATCTTCGCCATGACCACCATCAGCCAGACCGGGTCGACCCTCTACATGGTCAACCACGGCTTCACCACCGCGGCGCTGTTCCTCATCGCGGGCATGCTCATCGCCCGCCGCGGATCGCGCAACATCGCCGACTACGGCGGGTGGCAGCGGGTGACCCCGGTCATCGCCGGCACCCTGCTGGTGGCTGGCCTGTCCGGCCTCGCCCTGCCGGGCCTGAACGCCTTCGTCTCGGAGTTCATGGTCATCGTGGGCACCTTCCAGCGCTATCCGGCAGCCGCAGTGCTCGGCGCCACCGGCGTGATCCTGGCGGCGCTCTACATCCTGCTCTGGTATCAGAAGATCGCCACCGGCCCCAAGCCCGAGAACCTGTCGACCACCCGCGACATGACGGTCCGTGAGAAGTTCGTCGTCGTGCCGCTCATCGGTGCCCTCCTCGTCCTCGGCTTCTATCCCAAGCCCGTCATCGACATGTTGGAGCCCGCGGTGACCATCACCCTGCAGCACGTCGGAGTCACCGACCCGGCGCCCGCCACCTCCGCCGATGGGAGTGAGGGCTGATGTTCGTCGCACCTGAGATCGACTATCTGGCGCTCCTGCCGCTCATCGTCGTCTTCGCTGGCGGTCTGATCGGCTGTCTGCTGGAGGGCTTCCTGAAGCGACAGCAGCGGGTCAGCGCCCAACTCTGGCTGACCATCGGCACGCTGGTGGTCGCGCTGGTCACCCTGATCTGGGTGGCCCGGGACAACCAGGGCATCACCGCGGCCGGGGCGGTCACCGTCGACGGCCCGACCCTGATGATCCAGGGACTCCTGCTGGTGCTGTCCATCCTGGGTGTGCTCGTGATGAGCGAGCGCCTGGGCGGCACGACACCGGATGCGTTCACCCAGTCCGGCGTCTCCGTCCCCGGGTCGGCCGAGGAGGCCGACGCGGTGCGTCTGGGCGGCACCACCACCGAGATCTACCCGCTGACACTGCTGGCCATCGGCGGCATGATGCTCTTCCCGGCGGCCAACGACCTGATCCTGATGTTCATCGCGCTCGAGATCCTCTCCCTGCCGCTGTACATCCTCTCCGGCCTGGCCCGGCGTCGTCGCCTGCTCTCGCAGGAGGCCGCGCTGAAGTACTTCCTGCTCGGTGCCTTCTCCTCCGCGTTCTTCCTGTTCGGTGCGGTCCTGCTCTACGGCTACTCCGGCTCGATGCGCCTGGACGTGATCGCCGAGGCCATCGGCACGCAGACCGGCATGGACGGCCTGCTGATCCCCGGGATCCTGCTGCTGGCCACCGGTCTGCTCTTCAAGGTCGGCGCGGTGCCCTTCCACTCCTGGACCCCCGACGTCTATCAGGGCGCACCAACCCCGGTGACCGGCTTCATGGCCGCGTGCACCAAGGTCGCTGCCTTCGGGGCGATGCTCCGACTGTTCTACGTCGGTGTGGAGGCAGCCCGCCTCGACTGGCAGCCCATCCTGGCCGTCGTCGCGGCGATCACCATGGTGGTCGGAGCGGTGGTGTCCATCGTGCAGACGGATATCAAGCGGATCCTGGCCTATTCCTCGATCGCCCACGCCGGCTTCATCCTCACCGGGCTGCTGGCCATGGAGCAGGTCGGCGCCTCGAGCACGATGTTCTACCTGGCGGCCTACGGCTTCATGACGGTGCCGGCCTTCGCGCTGGTGGCGCTGGTGCGCTCGGCCGGCAGCGAGGCCACCCACGTCAACCAGTGGTCCGGGTTGGGCAAGCGCTCACCGTGGATGGCCGCAGCCTTCTCGTTCCTGCTGCTGGCCTTCGCAGGGATCCCGCTGACCTCCGGGTTCACCGGCAAGTTTGCGGTCTTCGCAGCAGCGATCGCCAACGACTACGCCTGGCTCGCGGTGATCGGTGTCCTCGCCAGTGCCGTGACGGCCTACATCTACTTCAAGGTGATCGTCACGCTCTACTTCGGCGAGACCCGCACGGACACGGTGGTCGTCACCCCGTCCGCGCTGACGACCTTCGCCGTCGTCTGCGGCGTTCTGGTGACCCTCGGCCTGGGCGTGGCTCCCGCGCCGGTCCTCGACCTGGCAGCCAACGCCGCGCAGTTCCTGCGGTGACCGGGCAGGACGTGTCCCCCCAGCTCGTCCCCGGTGTTGACTCGGACCTCAACGACCGGCTGCTGGCCGGTCTCGGTGCCGTCCAGCAGCGGTTGACGGAGGTCGTCGACCACGAGGACGAGTTCATCGCCGGGGCCGCGCGCTATCTCAGCGACGCTGGGGGCAAACGCTTCCGTCCGATGCTGACCCTGCTTGCTGCGGAGGTCGGTCCGCTCTCCTCCGAGGAGGTCGCGCAGACGCAGGTCGTCGACGCGGCCGTGGGGGTGGAGCTGACGCACCTGGCCTCGCTCTATCACGATGACGTCATGGATGAGGCCGAGCTGCGCCGAGGCGTCCCCAGCGCCAATGTGGTGTTCGACAACTCGACCTCGATCCTGGTGGGGGACCTGCTCTTTGGCACCGCCTCCAAGATCATCTCCGGGCTCGGGGCCGAGGCCGTGGGCATCCAGGCGGACACCTTCGTCCGGCTCTGCGCCGGGCAGATCCGCGACGACCGGCCCGTGCCGGCCGGTGCCGAGCCGGTTGAGCACTATCTCGGGGTCCTCGCCGACAAGACCGGCTCCCTCATCGCCACGGCTGCCCGCTATGGCGCCATGTTCTCTGGGTGCGACGCACCGACGGTCGCGCTGCTCACCGAGTACGGCGAGAAGGTTGGCATGGTCTTCCAACTCGCTGACGACCTGCTGGACATCGCCTCCGACTCGGCGGACTCAGGCAAGACCCCGGGCACCGACCTGCGCGAGGGCAAGGCCACCCTGCCGGTGCTCATCGCCCGCGCCTCCAGCGACCCAGCCGACGACCGGCTCAAGGAGCTGGTGGCTGGACCGATCCAGGACGAGGCCGAGCTGGCCGAGGCCCTGACGCTGCTGCGTGCCCACCCCGCGATGGACACCGCCCGGGCCCACACCCTGCGCGTGGCCGACGAGGCACGGGCGACGCTCGAGCCGCTCGGGGAGGGGCCTGCAGTCCAGGCGCTGCGCCTGCTCGTCGACGGCGTCGCCCTGCGCTCCTCCTGAGCCCAGGCTCACGCCATGACCGTCCGCGTGGAGGACAGCGCCGCGCGCTGGCCGCAGGCCGGGACCGCCATCGTCGAGTGGACGCCACGAGCCCGGCTCACGGTTGAGCGTGCCTGGCTGTCACCAGAGGAGTTGACCCGCGGGCAGCGCCTCGTGCCACCGCTGGGGGAGCAGTGGCTGGCGGCCCGCTGCTGGGTCCGGGCCAGACTCGCCCTTCGGCTGGGGTGTGACCCCGCCGACGTCCCGCTGCTGGCCGACGAGCGAGGGCGGCTCTTCCTCGACGGGTGCGTTGGCCCCGGGGACTTCAACGTCTCCCACACCCAGCACGTGCTGGCGCTGGCCGTCTCCGGCAGCCGCGTGGGGGTCGACGTCGAGGAAGCACCACCGGCCGGTGAGGATCTGGTCGCTCTGGCGCAGGTCGTCGGGACCGTCGAGGAGGTGGACCAGCTCCGCCACCTGCCAGAAACCGAGAGATCGGCGGCCTTCCAGCGCTGGTGGGTGCGCAAGGAGGCGGTCCTGAAGGCCGACGGCGCCGGGTTCCTGAGCGATCCCCGGCTGGTGCATGTCGGGGTCACCCAGGTCGAGGCACCGGAGCCATGGACCGTGCTGGACCACGGGCCTCTCCGGCACCCCGACGCTGAGGTGACCAGTCCGCATACGCTGCTGGCAACCGCCCACGACACCCCCTCAGGTGCCGTGTCGACGCGTGTCCTTCAGGTGTCGACTTCGACAACCCTGCGTTAGCATCTGGGACTGGCGAGATATGCCGCGGCCACAGGGGGTGGCCGGTCACGATCGTGGGGAGTTTTCATGTCAACGATGACGGATCAGGCACGCGAGGTGTCGACGACAGCCGGGACGCTCGACGAACTGGTCAGGGCGAGCGTGGAGCGGGCACCGGACGCACCGGCCGTGCGCCATCAGGGGACCGCGGTGTCCTACGCGCAACTCTGGAGCGAGGTCGAGCGATGGTCGACCGCCCTCGAGAGCGCAGACGTCTCGCCGGGTGACCTGGTCGGCGTGTGCCTCGAGCGGACACCGACCCTGATCGCGGCCCTCGTCGCGATCCACCGGGCGGGCGCGGCGTATGTGCCGCTGGACCCCGCCTATCCAGCCGATCGCATCGCGTTCATCGTGCAGGACTGTGGCGCCACCCTGGTGCTCGCTCAGGCGGCCACCCAGGGCGTGCTCGGCGACCGAGCCCGCGTGCTTGCAGAGGACCTGACCACCGAGCCAGGGGCTGGTGACGGGTGGACCCGGTCTCGCTCGTCGGTGTCCGACACCGCCTACGTCATCTACACCTCGGGCTCCACGGGTCGCCCCAAGGGTGTCGTGATCGAGCACCGTCAGGCCCTCGCGCTGGTGCGGTGGGGGCTGGACACCTATTCCGCGGACGAGTTGTCGGGCGTGCTGTGCAGCACGTCGATCTGCTTTGACCTGTCGGTCTTCGAGATCTTTGTGACGCTGGCTGCTGGGGGCACCCTGGTGTTGGCTGAGAACGCGATGGAGCTGGCGACGCTGCCCGACCGCGACCACGTGCGGCTGGTCAACACGGTGCCGTCGGCGATGACCGTCCTCACCGCTCACGGCGACCTGCCGCCATCAGTCCGGACGGTGAACCTGGCCGGCGAGCCGCTCACCCGGGCCCTCAGCGATGCTGTCTACGGCAACCCACAGGTGGAGCGGCTGCTCAACCTCTACGGACCGAGCGAGGACACGACCTACAGCACGGCCAGCATCGTCCCGCGTGACTCAGCCGCGGAGCCGACGATCGGCACGCCGCTGCCGGGCACCCGTGCCCACCTGCTTGACGAGCGGGGGCGGCCGGTTGCGGACGGTGCGGTGGGCGAGCTCCACCTGGCCGGTGCTGGCGTTGCCCGGGGCTATCTGGGACAGCCGGCCCTGACGGCGGAGCGTTTCCTGGCCGACCCCGATGCGCCGGGGGAGCGCATGTATCGCACGGGCGACCTGTGCCTGCGTGGTCCCGACGGCCAACTGCACTATCGCGGCCGCACCGATCACCAGGTCAAGATCCGCGGGTTCCGGGTCGAGCTCGGCGAGATCGAGGCCACCCTGGTGCAGCACTCCGCCGTGAGCTCGGCGGTGGTGGTGGTCCAGTCCGGTGCAGTGTCGGGTCCGGCTCTGGTCGCCTTTGTCCAGGGACCGTATGCCGAGGGGTTGCCTGCCGAGCTGACCGCCCTGGTCCGCGAGCGGCTGCCGCACTACATGGTGCCGTCCGCCGTCGTGCGGCTGGAGCGGTTGCCCCTGACCCCGAACGGCAAGATCGACCGTGCGGCACTGCCTCCGGTTGACCTCGGCGACCGGTCGGCTCCGGCGGTCGGCTCGACCGCCGAGAGCGACGACGAGCGCCTCGTCGCGCACGCGTGGAGTCAGGCCCTCGGTCTGAGCCAGGATGCACCGGTCGACGTCGCGTTCGCGGACCTGGGTGGCAACTCGTTGCTCAGCGCCTCGGTGCTGCACCGGTTGGCCGAGCGCACGGGCCGCCGGATTCCGCTGAGCGACTTCCCGGTCGGTGCCACCGCGGCTGACCTGGCACGGGTCCTGGCGTCGACGCCGTCTGCGGCCGAGGCGCCCCTGCGATGGGGCGCGGAGGGAACTGGCCGGGTCTATCCTCCGGCGCCCATCCAGGTTGAGTTCTTCGTCCTCGACGAGCTGTCACAAGGGCAGTCCGCAGTCAGCGTGATGCCGCTGCGCGTGACCGTGGACCAGCCCCTGGACCTCGATCTGCTCCAGCGCGCCCTGGACCTGCTCCCGCTCCGACACGAGGTGCTGCGCACGTCTCTGCGCTCCGACCGCGAAGGGGTCGTGGCCACCATCGCCGACCCTTATCAGGTGCCGCTGACCGTCGTCAGCACGGTCCCTGAGCTCGAGGCCCAGGCCCTGCTGCCCCTCGACCTGCACCGTGGGCGGTTGCTGGCGGCAGCGGTGCTCGAACCATCCGGTGCGGACGGGACAGACCTGTTGCTGCGAGTGCACCACGCGGCCTGTGACGGGTGGTCGATCCGACTCCTCCTGGCCGACACCGCCGAGGTCTATGCCGCTCTCGCGGCCGGCCGTGAGCCGGAGGCTCCCCGGGCCCGATCTTTTGCCGACGGCGCCCAGTGGTTGCAGGAGGCGCGGGAGCATGATGCCGACCGGTTGCGGGACTACTGGGTCAACCGGGCGGAAGGACTGGACCCGTCCGTCACCCTGCCACCCACCGCGCCGTCTCGCCCACGCACCGGAGTCCGTCCGGGAGACGTGCTGCGACACGAGCTGGACCCTGCGCTGTTGGAGCGGGTGAGTGCCTTTGCCGCTGCGCACCACGTCACCGTCTATGCCGTGCTCACCGCGATCACCGCCATCCGATTGCACCGGGAGTCCGGGGTCCCCGATGTCTCGTTCCGGGTGCCGGTCAGCAATCGTCGCCACCCAGATCTGGAGGAGGTCATCGGCCCCTTTCTGGAGACGGCCGCGGCGCGCATCGACGTCAGCGGGGACCCGACGTTCATCGAGTTGGCCCGGCGGGTTACCGACAGTGCTGTGGTGGACCTCGAGCACTCCTGGGCACCCTCAGCGGACATCCTGGGTCCCATCGGAGTGAACCGCGACGAGCACGGACAGCCCCTCGGCCAGCTGCTCGTCGCGGTTCAGAACTATGGCCGCCCCCAGCACGAGGTCGACGGCACCACCTGGAGCTATCACAGCGAACCGACCAACGGCGGGGCCAAGACGGACATCGGCTTCTTCTGGGAGCTCGGCATCCCCTCCGGTCCGGTGCTCAACATCGAGTTCGACACCGACCTGCACACGGCAGAGGGCATCGGTCGCTATAGCGAGCAGTTGCTGCGCTTGTTGGAGGGTGCGCTCGAGGCACCCGAGCAGCCGATCAGTGCCCTGGCCTGGGCAGGCCCGAACGACGTGGCCGCCGTGCGTGAGCACAACCTGGCCGAGCCGCTCGTGGCTGCACAGACGGCCCCCGAGCTGGTGTCGGCGGCGTGTGCCCAGACACCTGCAGCCACGGCTATCTTGTGCCCGCGACGCGGAGCCGTCAGCTATGCCGAGCTGGACCGCCGTGCCCGGGAGCTGGCAACCCGGATCAGCAGACTCACGGGCGGGGCTGGGACGGAACCCGTCGCCGTGGCCGCCAGACGCGGGGCCGACGGGATCACGGCGATGCTGGCGGCCTGGTTCTCGGGCCGTCCCTACCTGCCGCTCGACACCCGGCATCCGGTGCCCCGCCTGCGCGACATCCTGGAGGACAGCGGTGCCGCCGTCCTGGTCGCCGACGCGTCCGCACCAGACGGTCTCGCCGACCTGGCCCCCGTCATCTCACTCACCGAGCAGCCCGAGGGTGCCGACGAGTCCCCGGCGGGGACGGCCGAACGCGGGTCGGTGGTCCTTCCCACCGCATCCGACCCGGCCTATCTCATCTACACCTCCGGCTCGACCGGCAAGCCCAAGGGGGTGCGGATCAGCCACGGCGCCCTGGCCAGTTTCCTGCAGGCCATGGGCGAGGTCGTGCCGCTGACGGCACAGGACACGATCACGCACGTCACCACCCCGTCCTTCGACATTGCAGGACTGGAGGTGTGGCTCCCACTGGTCTGTGGTGCTCAGGTCGCGGTGATCGATGAGGACACCGCGCGTGACGGGTTTGCCCTTGCTGCGGCCATCTCGCAGGCGGGGGCCACCGTCGTGCAGATGACACCGTCCGGCTGGGGTCTGCTGCTCGATGCTGCCTGGCCTAAGGGCCCACCCGTGCGTGCCCTGATCGGGGCGGAAGCGGTCCCACCACTGGTGGCGGCGCAACTGGTGGAGCGGTGCGCCGAGACATGGAACGTCTATGGCCCCACCGAGGCGACGATCTGGTCCTGCGTGCACCAGATCCGCCCGGAGGACACCCGGGGCAGCACCGTGCCCGTCGGCCGCCCACTGGGCAACACGCGGGTGTGGGTGTTGGACCCGGTGGGGCACCCGACCGCAGTGGGTTCGGTCGGCGCGATCCACCTGTCCGGGAGCTCCCTGGCTGACGGTTATCACGGGCGGGACGATCTGACAGCGGAGGTGTTCACCACCGGCATCCACCTGCCCGGTGCTCCGCGCATCTATCGCACCGGGGACCTGGGACGACTGCGCCACGATGGACTGCTGGAGTGCCTCGGCCGTGTTGACCACCAGGTCAAGGTCCGCGGCGTGCGCATCGAGCTCGACGAGGTCGATGCGGCGCTGCGGGCCGCGCCCGGTGTGCGCCGCGCCTCGTCCACGGTGCAGGAGGATGGTCCGGCTGCCGGGCAGCTGGTCGGCTATCTGGTCCCGGAGTCCGACGACATCGACACGGACACCGTCCGCGAGTTCCTGACCAGTTTGTTGCCGGACGCCATGGTGCCGACCCTGTGGCAGCAACTGGAGGAGCTGCCCCTGAACTCCAGCGGCAAGGTCGACCGCCGGGCACTGCCCGAGCCGGATCCGGAGCGGGGGCGGGGTGACCGCGCCGACGGTGCCGAGCTCACCGAACTCGAGGAGTTCCTGGCGGAGCTGTGGCTCAGGCACCTGCCCGTCGAGGAGGTGCCCGCGACGACCAACTTCTTCGAGATCGGCGGTCACTCGCTGTCGGCCACGCGGGTGGTGGCCGCCGTCCGTGAGGACTTCGGGCTGCCGATCACGGTCAGCACCCTGTTCCACGCCCCGACGTTGCGAGGCTTTGCCGCCGCGATCGAGGAGGCTCTGGTCCAGGACGAGTCCGAGGGAGTGTCCTGATGGCGCCCGCACCTGAGGGAACTGCCGCCCGTGCGGAGCTGGTCAGTGAGCGGTTGCGGATGGCACGGGAGCGCAGACAGCGGGGGAGCGGACCGGGCCAGCAAACCGATCACCACGGTGCAGACGGTCACCAGGCTGGGCACGATGGCGGCGCGCACGGGACGCTTCAGCACCGCGCGGACCTGCCGCCGGCCTTGTCGTCGGCGCAACGCAGACTGTGGTTCCTGAGTCAGCTCGAGCCGGACTCGGCCGCATATCTCATCCCGGCGTGCCTGGACCTGCGCGGACCACTGGACCTGCAGGCGCTGCACCGGGCATGGGACCAGGTCGTCGAGCGACACGAGGTGCTGCGCACCCGGATCGTTGCCCAGGACGGTGAGCCGGTCCCGGCGGTGGACTCTGCACCGGCTGGGGCATGGAACGTCATCGAGGTGGACGAGGTTGCTGACCCCGCTGCGCTGCAACGGATCACGGATGAGGAGGTGAGCCGCCCCATCGATCTGTCGACGGAGCAGCCGTGGCGGGTCACCCTGGTCCGCTCCGGCCCGCAGCAGCACCGCCTGCTCATCACGCTGCATCACATCGCGTCCGACGGCTGGTCGGTCTCGGTCCTGCTCCGCGACCTGGAGCGGGCCTATCGCGGCGAGAATCTCACCGGCAGCGGGTTGCAGGTTCTCGACGTCACGCACTACCGCGAGGGACCGGAGGGCGCCGAGGGCGGGCGCCTGAGCCACTGGACCGAGCACCTGGCCGGGGCGCCACGCCTGCTGGAGTTGCCGACGGATCGGCCCCGGCCGGCCACCGCCGATCCCTCGGGGGACACCGTCCGCGTCCCCCTCGACGCACGCGCGGGCCGAGCGGTCCGTGAGCTGGCCGCGGCGACCGGCACCACGGCATACATGGTCTTCCTGACGGGGCTGCACCTGGTCCTGGGGCAGTGGGCACGCACCGACGACATCGTCGTCGGGACACCGGTGGCCGGTCGTTCGCGCACCGAGTTTGAGGATCTGATCGGGTGCTTCGTCAACACTGTCGCCCTGCGCACGCGCTCGAGCGAGACCGACACGGTTAACGACCTGCTGGCCCACGTGCGCACCATCACCAGCGCAGGTCTGGGACACCAGGCGATCGGCTTTGAGCAGGTTGTCGAGGCACTCGGCCTGGAGCGGGACGTGTCGACGACGCCGCTCTATCAGGTCTCCCTCACGGTGCACACCGAGCCGGGGGTCGAGTTGTCCATCCCAGGGGTCGAGGCGACCTGGCTCGACGTGCTGGCCCCCGTTGCCAAGTGTGACCTGGGCCTGCACATCGAGGGTGGGCTGCTCGGGTCCAGTGACCAGAGCGCTGACGACGTCACGATCTCGGTGACCTATCGCACTGCGCTGTTCGATCGGGAGACCGTGACCCGGCTGGTTGGTCACCTGGAGCAGGCCGTGCGGTCCATGAGCCAGGACCCCACCCAGCTGCTGAGCGAGGTCTGCCTGCTCACGGAGGCGGAGCTGGCTGAGCTGCCCGCCCAGGTTGGCGCCGACGTCGCCGTGCCGACGCCGATCGGGCAGGGGTCCGTCGGCGATGTTGTGCGCTCAGTCGCGCAGCGCCACCCCAACCGCGTCGCCGTGACGTCTCGAGGGGAGGATCTGACGTATGCCGAGCTGCTGGCTCGCGTCGAGGGCGTCGCCGATCGGTTGCGAGACCTGGGCATCGGTCGTGGTGACCGGATCGGCCTGTTGGTGGAGCGGTCGTGTGACGTGGTCGTCGGCATGCTGGCGGCCTTCCGCGTTGGCGCGGCCCACGTGCCGCTCGACCCGATGTATCCCGACGGGCGACTGGCCGCCCTGATCGAGGCCGCCACCCCGGCGGTGGTGCTGAGCCAGAGCCATCTCCTCCCGCGACTGCCTGAGGCAACAGCTGATCGCGCCGTGGACCTCCGCGAGGTGTCGGCCAGGACTCCCACCGACCAGACCGATGAGGCGCGGGGCGAGGACGTGGCCTATGTGCTCTTCACGTCGGGCACGACCGGGGCACCCAAGGGGGTGCAGGTCGAGCACCGGCACCTGCTGGCCTATCTCGCAGGCCTGCGGGAGGTCATCGGGGTCCGGGACGGCTGGTCGTGGGCGATGATGACCACGCCGTCAGCCGATCTCGGACTGACCAACCTGCTCGGAGCGCTGACCAGCGGTGGCCGAGTCCACCTGCTCACCTACGACGAGGTCACCGACCCCGACACCGTGGCGGCATATTTCCGGAACCACCGGATCGACGCGATGAAGCTGGTGCCGAGTCACCTGCAGGCGCTCTGGGACGAGCGGGACCCGACGGCGGTGCTGCCCGGCACCGCCCTGATCCTGGCCGGTGAACCGTGCCCCTGGGAGCTGATCGATCGCGTCCGGGCGGCTGCTCCGGGTCTGGCGGTTCACAACCACTACGGTCCCTCCGAGACGACTGTCTCCGTCATGGCGCTGCCGCTCGCGGGTGCTGTGCGGCAGGGAACCGTCGTGCCGCTCGGTCGCCCCTTCCCCGGGACCCGTGCCCACGTGCTGGACCCGGCTGGTCGGCCGGTGCCGGTCGGCGTCCCGGGAGAGTTGGTCATCGCCGGGCCGACAGTCTCGCGCGGCTATCTGAGCATGCCGACGGAGACGGCCCGTGCGTTCGTCGCCGAGCCGTCGCTCACCAGCACCGGTCCAGGTGGCGTGAGTCCGGGTGCCGGTCGGGACCATGACGAGCGGGCCTATCGCACCGGGGACTTGGTGCGTCGACGGCCCAGCGGTGACCTCGAGTTCCTCGGCCGCTCCGACGACCAGGTGAAGATCCGCGGCTATCGCGTCGAGCCGGGTGGTGTCGCCCTGGCCGTCCGGGAGTGCGCGGGCGTCGAGGACTGCTTCGTGCTGGTGCGCGAGGACCTTCCTGGCCAGCGCACCCTCGTCGCCTACCTGACGACGGAGGGTCCGCCCGACGTGTTCGACCTGGCTGCCGTGCGCGAGGAACTGCGCGATCGGCTGCCCGACTACATGGTCCCCTCGGACCTGGTGCCGCTGCCCACGCTGCCACTCACCGCCAACGGCAAGATCGACCGTGCTGCGCTGCCCGCTCCCGACGTCTCGCTGCGTCGGTCCGGCCCCGCCGCGGCACTCACCGGACCCACCGAGCACCAGGTGGCGCGGGTCTGGCAGGAGATCCTGGGCCTGGACGAGCTTGGAGCCGAGGACAGCTTCTTCGACGTCGGCGGCGACTCCTTCAGCGCCGTGCGCGCCGTCCGGGCCCTCGGCTCGGACGTGTCGGTGGTCGACCTGTTCCGCAGTCCCACGGTCCGTGCGCTGGCCGCCTGCATCGATGACCGTGCCGGGGGAGAGGTGGGCGAGGCGGGACTGCTGGTGTCACTGGGCGATCGGCGGGGACCAGCCGAGGTGCACGTCGTCTGTGTGCCCTACGGCGGTGGCAGCCCGGTCACCTTCGCGCCGCTGGCCGAGGCGATGCCGGACCACATCGCGGTTCACGGTGTCGACCTGCCCGGCCATGACACGTCGCGGCGGGACGAGACACCACGGCCCCTGGTCGACGTGGCCGCCGACCTGGTCCCCGAGATCCAGGCCCTGGGGGGCGACGTCGTGCTCTACGGCCACTGCCTCGGGGGTGCGCTCGCCGTCGAGACGGCGCTGCAGCTCGAGGCGGCAGGGACCTCGGTCCTCGGCGTCGTTGAGGCCGGCACCTTCCCCGCCGCCCGGCTGCCGGGCCGCTTCGCCCGTGCGCTCGATCGAGTCCTGCCGACTGATCGTCTCCTGTCGGATCGGGCCTATCACGACATGCTCCGCTCGCTCGGGGGCTTCACCGACGTCGTGGACCCGGCAGACCGTTCCTTCCTGATCAGGGCGCTGCGCCACGACGCCCGCGAGGCCGAGGGCTATTACACCGACCGTTACACCGACGTCGAGGCCGGGCGAGTGGTGCCCCATCTCGAGGCGCCGTTGCTGTGCGTCGTGGGTGATCGGGACCGCGCCACCGAGCTCTATCAGGAGCGGTTCGCCGAGTGGGCCGACTTCTCGCAGGACGTCGACCTGGCGGTGATCGACCGGGCGGGTCACTATTTCCTGAAGCACCAGGCCGAGGAGTTGACCGGGGTGCTGCGCGGGACCATCGATCGGTGGAGGCGCGGCGAGCGACCCCGCGCCGAGCCAGCGACCGCCCGTGCCCGCGAGGCCTCCACCAGGACCTTCCTGCTGGTGGCCATCACCCAACTGCTCTCGATGATCGGCACCGGCCTGACCAGCTTTGCCCTGGGCGTGTGGGTGCTGCAGGAGACCGGGTCCGTCAGCCGATTCGCGATGATCTCGGTGCTCGCCATCGCTCCAGCCATCGTGCTGTCTCCAGTGGCGGGCGCCGTCGCAGACCGCTTCGACCGACGGCGGGTGATGATCCTGTCCGACACTGCGGCCGGTGTGGCCACCGCGGCGCTCGTCTGGCTCCTCGCGATGGGACAGCTCGAGCTGTGGTTCATCTATCTCTTCGCGGGCGTGGGGTCGGTGGCCAACGCCTTCCAGCGCCCCGCCTATCTGGCAGCCGTCACCCAGTTGGTGCCCAAGCGCTACCTCGGCCAGGCCAACGGCCTGGTCACGCTGGGCGCCTCCGCAGGTGACCTGATCGCGGCGCTGCTCGGCGGCATACTGATCGGATTTTTTGGCCTGGTCCCGGTGGTGGCCATCGACGCCACCACCTTCGTGCTGGCATTTGTAGTGCTGCTGTGCGTGCGCTTCCCGGATCGGTTGTGGATCCGGCGCGAGGAGACCTTCCGGGCGGAGATTGCGGGCGGCTGGCGCTACATCGTGCGGCGTCGACCACTGGTGGTCATGGTCGTCTTCTTCGTCGTCTTCAACTTCCTGTTTGCCGTGCCGGTTGTGCTGGCCACCCCGCTGGTGCTGGAGGGCAGCTCACCCCAGGTGCTCGGCGCGGTCCTGGCTTGTGGGGGCATCGGTGCCCTCCTCGGCACGCTGCTCATGGCGGTCTGGGGCGGCACCCGGCGCCGGGCCCTGGGCATGATCGGAGGAACGATCACCCTCGGGCTGGCCGTGGTCCTGCTCGGTGCCACCACCCAGCCGATCGTGCAGGGTTTGGCGATGCTGGTGACCTATGGCTCCTTGCTGGTGCTCAACGCCCACTGGCTCGCCCTGATCCAGACCAAGGTGGGGTTGGAGCTCCAGGGCAGGGTGCTGGCGATCAATCAGATGCTGGCGATGTCGACCATGCCGTTCGGTTTCCTGGTGGTCGGGCCGCTGTCGGACTGGGTCGGTGACCGCGCCGGTGGTGGGCCCCTCGGCGCGCTGGAGGATGCGCTGCACCTCGGCTCGGTGGCTGGGGTGGGGCTGACCCTGGTCGCGACCGGTGTGCTCATCACCGTGTGGGGTGTCTTGGGGATGTCAGTGTCTGCACTGCGCACCATGGAGGACGCGCTCCCGGATGCGCTTCCGGACGCCGAGATTGCTGACGACCGCGACGAGTTGCAGGCGCAGGCCGACGAGGCGCTGCGGCAGCACCTGGCGACGAGTCGGACCTGAGCCGACGCTGAGGGGCCGGGCGTTCACCCGGCCCCTCAGGCCTGCAGACCCTCAGCCTGCCGTGCCTCAGGCCTGCTGCCCCTCAGCCCGCCGTGTGAGCCGTCAGCCGCGGTGACCACCGCGCGGCGGACGCGGCTTGCGCGGCCGGAAGGCGTGGAAGACACCCGGGCGCGGCTGCCCGTGGCCGCTGTAGGGGTAGGTGCTGACCGGGTTGGCCGGGCTCGCCCCCGAGACCTCACCGGGGTGCTGGACCGCGGCCAGCACCGTGTTGTCGTCCAGGTCGATGTAGGGGCCGCAGCACTCGGCGCCGACCGGCACCGAGAGGAACTGCTGCAGGTGACCGGCCTCGCGGCCCCGGACGGGATAGAGATACAGGCCGTCGCTGTTGCCCAGCGTGCCCGGCTGCCCGTCGGTCGAGATCCACAGGTTGCCCTGCGGGTCGAAGGCCACGTTGTCGGGGCAGCTGATCGGTGAGACGTCCTCGCGGTCATAGCCCAGGAAGTAGGCCGACGGGTCGCTCGGGTCGCCGGCCAGCAGCACGATGCGCCAGTGGAAGGTCAACCCCGTGTGGTCGTTGCCGTCCTCGGACATCTCGATGACGTGCCCGTGCTTGTTGCCCAGGCGTGGGTTGGCCTCGTCCAGATCGACCCGCTGGCTGTTGTTGGTCAGGGCAGCGTAGATCCGACCGTTGGTGAGGTTGGGCTCGACGTCCTCGGGGCGGTCCATCTTGGTGGGGCCGACCAGGTCCGCGGCCTGCCGCGTCCAGATCAGGACCTCCTCGACGGTCCAGCCCGGCACGTGCGAGGTGCCGTCGACGACCAGCGGCAGCCAGCTGCCGGTGCCGTCCCACTCGCCGTCCTCCATCCCGTCACCGACAAACTTGGCGACATAGAGATCGCCCTCGGAGAGCAGCGCCTTGTTGTGTTCCCGGTGCCCGTTGCCCTTGCGGTGCTTGTTCTTGGACACGAACTTGTAGATGTAGTCGTGGCGCTCGTCATCACCCATGTAGGCCACCACGTGGCCGCTGTCGGCGATGATGACGTTGGCGCCCTCGTGCTTGAACCGGCCGAGCGCCGTGTGCTTGACCGGGGTGGAGGTCGGGTCGGACGGGTCGACCTCCACGATCCAGCCGAAGCGGTTGACCTCGTGGGGCTCGGTGGCGACGTGGAAGCGGTCCTCGACGCGCTCCCAGCCGCGCCCGCCGCTGGTCAGGCCATAGCGTGCCAGCTTCTGGTCGGGGTCAGGGGCTCCGGTGGTGTCGAAGTACTGGTTGAAGTTCTCCTCGCCGGAGAGCACCGTGCCCCACGGGGTGACGCCGCCGGCGCAGTTGTTCAGGGTGCCGAGCACGAGGGCGCCGGTCGGGTCCTGCGAGGTCCGCATCGCCTCGTGTCCCGCTGCGGGCCCGTCAACGGTGAACGGCGTCCAGGTGTGGATGCGGCGGTTGGAGGCACCGCTGCGCACATACTCCCAGGCCTCGTGCTTGTTCTGGCGGCGCACGTTGACCACGGTCATCCCGTGGGCCGCCATGATGATCCGCAGCTGCTCGTCGGTGAGCTCGTCGGAGCCGCCCACCTCAAACATCAGCTCGTCGTTGGTGTATTCGTTGTTGAACACCAGCACTGCCTTGTTGCCACCGTTGCCGTTGCGGATCAGGGTGACGTAGTCGGCGTTGTAGCCGGCCTGCACCTGCTGGGCGTCGGCGGACTGGTTCCAGAAGTCGAACTCCGGTGCCTCGGTGGTGATCGGGTCGCCCCAGGAGATGATCGGCTCCCAGGTGAAGCCTCCCGGGACCGTGACGTTGTCGACCGTGCGCGGCGTGGGGGCGATCGCGGTGAACAGCCCACCACCGGGGTTCTTGGGCGCTGCCGCGGCGGGGGCAGCCGTGCCCAGGCTCGCGAGCCCCAGCACGGCGGCGCTCAGGCCGCCGGCCTTGAGGGCGTTCCTGCGGGACACCCGAGCATTCACGACCTCGCGGAAGGTCGGGTTGTCGGAGGTGTTGGGGATCTCGTGGAAACAGGCGTCCCCACAGCGATACTTGCAGGTCATCCGGTCGCGTCCGCCGTTGTGCACGGGGGTCAGCGACAGCAGGGGCAGGGAGCGACGGGTCGTCGGAGCGGTCACGGTCATCCTTTGAGTTCGGGGCAACGGGGCAGGACATGGGCCTCCAGTCAACGTAGGAGTGCCCGATGACTGGAGCAGCGACCGGTGGCCGAACTCTCGCGGACCAACACATGTCTCCTCGGCGACGAACAGGTCAGGACCGGGTATGCCGAGTGTCACCGTTAATCTGTCCCGGTGACTTCCTCCCGGGTTCAGCGTGTGTCTGCCGGTGTCTGGGCCATGGTGCCGTTCGCCGCCCTGCTCGGGGCGGCGACCCTGTGGCAGGCGCCGGCCCGCGTGCCGACCCACTGGAGCTCTGACCTGCCGGACGGGTTCAGCACCGGAGCCGGCGTCTTCACGGTGACCGTGTCGATCGCGGGATTCTGTGCGGTGGCGGCAGCGCTCGTCGCCGCCCTCGCAGTGGTGGTGCCTGCCCTGTGGAGCCGGTGGATCGTCACGGTGCTGGCCGGTGTGGCCGCCGCGGCCGCCGCGACCTATGGCGCGGCCGCCTGGGGCACGCACCTGGCCGGCACGGCGGAGAAGGTGCACGTGATCTGGTCGATCGCGCCGTTCGTGATCGGCATCCTGTGGGCCGTCGTGGCCTATCTGCTGCACCGCACCGAGCCGGTGGACCGGCAGGCCGTGATCGACACCGTGCCGGAGCGCTCGCGTGTCGTGCCGGTCCGCGGCGGGGACGTCGTGCCCTGGGCCACCGTGGCCCGGTCGGGGACCTTGTTCGGCACGGCGATCTTCGTCGCGGTCGTCCTGACCGTCACCACCGTGCTGGCGTGGATCAGCAGCCTGTGGCTCGGGCTCTTCGTGGCCGTCGTGTCAGTGGCCGCCGTTGCGTTCACGGCCGCCTGGTCCCGCGTGGAGATCCAGGTCGACGACGCGGGGCTGGTCCTGCAGTCCCTGGTGCTGCCGGTCCCGGTGCTGCGGGTCGCTGTTGAGGACGTCGTCGGAGTGGAGGTCGCCGACCTGGACCCGATGAAGTGGGGTGGCATCGGGCTGCGCTGGCTGCCGGACCGGTCCGCCTACATCGTCCGTGGTGGGCCGGGGATCGTGGTGCACCGGGCCTCGGGGCGGCGCCTGGGCATCGAGATCCCCGAGGGCGAGGAGGTCGCCGCTGCCGGCACCCACGCCCTGCTGCAGTCCGCCGGACGCGCGCTCGCGGCCGGTCGTGGCAGCACGGCTGGTTAATCCGTGCTGCTCAGACCCTCGGGTCGCTCCTCGTAGCGCTCGACCGACACCAGACAGTCATACTCGACCCGAAAGACGCACCACGTCGGCGTCGGCTCCGTGGGTGCCGGGAAGGGCACGTTGTCAGCGGTCCAGTGGGCCAGCTCCTCGACCAGCAGCACGCCCGGATCGGACTCGGCGAGTTCGTGCTGAGGCTCCAGCCGGATCCCGGAGCGGGTCAGCCAGCCCCGCATCAGGTCGTGACCATGACCTGTGCCCCGCGGACCGCCAACAGCCACCTCCGGGTGGCAGCAGGCGATCGCCCCCTCGATGTCCCCTGCATTGACGGCCTCGTGCCAGGCCGTCACCGTCTCCACGGGTGTGCGCATGGCATCCACTCTGGACTGCGACGGGCGCGAGCACAACCGCTGTGGCGCAGTCAGACTGCGGCGCCCTCGGCGGCCCGGGCGAGTCGACGGGAGCGGCCGCTCGAGACGACCGAGTCGACGGACAGGATGATCAGGGCCACCCAGACGAGGCCGAAGCCGACCCACCGGGAGGTCGGCATCACCTCGCCCAGCACGAGCACGCCGCCGAGGAGCTGCAGGACCGGTGCGATGAACTGCAGCAGCCCGATCGTGACCAGCGGGACCCGGTGCGCGGCAGCCGCAAAGAGCAGCAGGGGCACGGCGGTGATGACGCCGGTGAGCACCAGCAGGGTGGTGTGGCCCGCACCCTCGCCGACGAAGGTCTGCTGGTCGGTGACCCCCAGCCAGATGATGATGCCGACGGCCAGCGGCGCCATCACCACGGTCTCGCCCGTGAGGGACTGCACGGCCGACAGCGAGGAGCCAATGTGCTTCTTGATCAGGCCATAGGTCGCGAAGCTGAACGCCAGGGTCAACGAGATCCAGGGCAGGGTGCCGTAGTTGATGGTCAGATAGACACCGGCCACCAGACCGGCACCCACCGCGACCCACTGAGCGGGCCGCAGCCGCTCGCGCAGCAGCAGCACCCCCATGGCCACGGTCACCAGCGGGTTCAGGAAATAGCCGAGGGCTGCCTCCGTGACGTGCCCGGACATGACAGCCACGGTGTAGACCGTCCAGTTGATCGCGATCAGCGCCCCGGCTGCGGTCATCGTCAGCAGCAGCCGGCGGTCCCGGAACATGTCGATCGCCCAGCGCAGTTGCCCGGCCAGTGCGAGCAGGGCGCCGCAGATGAGCAGCGACCACAGCACCCGGTGCCCCAGCACCTCCCACGGGGTCGCGGGGATGAGGAGGGCGAAATAGAGCGGGAGGACGCCCCACAACAGATAGGCCAGGGCTCCGTATGCCGTCCCGCGCCAGACCTCGGCGGTGTCCGAGGCCGGCGTGTTCACCCCACGGTCCAGGTGTCTCCACCGCGCAGCAGCGCGGCCAGGTCCTCGTCGGCGGCGGGGCCGCCGGCGCTCGAGCGTGCGCCGTCCACCTGGGCGCGGACCTGGTCGTCGTAGGTCGGCTTGTTCACGGAGCGGAAGATGCCCATCGGCAGGTGCGTCATCGAGCCGTCGTCCAGCCGGGAGAGGGCGAAGGCGGCCGAGGGGTCGTCCGCCTCCGCGTCGTGCACGAGGACCGAGTTGGGGTCAGCGTCGGCCTCGGGGGCGACCGACAGTGTCCCGTCGTTGTCTCGCACCACGACGTGCTCGGCACCGGAGCGCACCGGCTCGCCGTGCGTCAGGTTCAGGACCCGCGCCTCCTTCTGGTCGCGGTCCTTGAGCAGCTGGAAGGCGCCGTCGTTGAAGATCGGGCAGTTCTGATAGATCTCCACCAGGGAGGTGCCCCGGTGCTCGGCTGCGGCCTTGAGGACCGTCGTCAGGTGCTTGCGGTCGGAGTCCATCGTGCGCGCCACGAAGGTGGCCTCGGCGCCGAGCGCCAGCGAGACCGGGTTGAAGGGGCGGTCCACCGATCCGACCGGGGTCGACTTGGTGACCGAGCCGACGTCCGAGGTGGGGGAGTACTGCCCCTTGGTCAGGCCGTAGATCTTGTTGTTGAACAGCAGGATCGTCAAGTTGACGTTGCGGCGCATCGCATGGATCAGGTGGTTGCCGCCGATGCTCAGCGCGTCACCGTCGCCGGTGATGACCCACACGGACAGGTCCTCCCGGCTGGTGGCCAGACCGGTCGCGATCGCCGGGGCCCGGCCATGGATGGAGTGCATGCCATAGGTGTCGAGATAGTAGGGAAAGCGTGAGGAGCAGCCGATGCCGGAGATGAAGACGATGTTCTCGCGGCGCAGCTCGAGGTCGGGCAGGAACCCCTGGACGGCCGCGAGGACGGCATAGTCGCCGCAGCCCGGGCACCAGCGCACCTCCTGGTCGGAGGTGAAGTCCTTCTTGGTCTGCTGGGGGGCATCCTCATCCACCCGCGGGACCCCGTGGGTCCCCGGCATGGGCAGGGCGGTGGTCATTTCTGCGCTCCTTCCGTGGGCTGCGCGAGGGCCGTGTGGATGACCTCTGCAAGGTCGGCCGCCGGGAACGGCAACCCGCGCACCGCGGTGTGTGACTGGACGTCCACCAGATAGGTCCCGCGCAGCAGCAGGGCCAGCTGGCCGAGGTTCATCTCCGGCACGATCACCCGGTCGTAGGCCCGCAGCACGTCACCGAGGTTGCGGGGGAACGGGTTGAGGTGACGCAGGTGCGCACGTGCCACCGAGGCTCCGGTGGCGCGGACCAGTCGGGTGGCCGCCGCGATCGGACCGTAGGTCGAGCCCCACCCGAGCACCAGGACGCGGGCCTGTCCCGACGGGTCGTCGACCTCCAGGTCTGCGATGGTGTCAGCGATGCCGTCGATCTTGGCCTGGCGCAGGCGCGTCATCTTGTCGTGGTTGTCCGGGTCGTAGGAGATATGACCGGTGACGTCGGCCTTCTCGATGCCTCCGATGCGGTGCTCCAGGCCGGCCGTGCCCGGCACGGCCCAGGGGCGGGCCAGCGTCTTCGGGTCACGCAGGAAGGGGTGGAAGACGGCCTTGCCGTCGGCGTCTGTGTCGTTGGGGCCGGTGGCGAACTCCACCTCCAGGTCGGGCAGGTCCTCCACGGACGGCACCTGCCAGGGCTCCGAGCCGTTGGCCAGATAGCCGTCGGAGAGCACGATGACCGGGGTGCGGTAGGTCGTCGCGATGCGCACCGCCTCCATCGCGATGTCGAAGCAGTCCGAGGGCGACTGCGGGGCGATCACCGCGACCGGGGACTCCCCGTTGCGGCCGTGGATGGCCTGGAGCAGGTCGGACTGCTCGGTCTTGGTCGGCAGACCGGTGCTCGGCCCGCCGCGCTGGATGTCCAGGATGATCAGGGGAAGCTCGGTGGAGACCCCGAGGCCGATGGTCTCGGCCTTGAGTGCCAGACCCGGGCCGGATGTTGACGTGATCCCCAGTGCACCACCGAAACTCGCGCCCAGCGCCATCCCCACCGCCGCGATCTCGTCCTCGGCCTGCAGGGTGGTCACGTCATAGCGCTTCATGCCGGACAGCGTGTGCAGGATGTCGGAGGCCGGGGTGATCGGATAGCTGCCCAGGACCATCGGCAGCCCCGAGCGCTGCGCCGCCGTCACCAGGCCCAGGGCCATCGCCGAGTTGCCGGTGATGGTGCGGTAGGTGCCCGGCGGCATGACAGCCGGAGCCACCTCGAAACGCACCGCGAAGTCCTCGGTGGTCTCGCCGTAGTTGAAGCCGGCGCGCAGGGCCGTCAGGTTAGCCTCGAGGATCTCCGGAGCCTTGGCGAACTTGGCGCGCAGGAAGGCCTCGGTGCCCTCCAGCGGACGGGAGTACATCCACGACAGCAGCCCGAGGGCGAGCATGTTCTTGGCCCGCTCCTTCTCCTTGCGGGTTAGGTCAAACTGCGCGAGCGCCTCCACCGTGATCGAGGTCAGTGCGATCTCGTGCACGTGCCAGGACTCCAGGCTGCCGTCCTCGACCGGGCTGGCGGCATAGCCGACCTTGGCCAGGTTGCGCTTGGAGAACTCGTCGGTGTTGACGATGATCGTGCTGCCTCGTGGCAGATCCGGCAGATTGGCCATCAGCGCCGCTGGGTTCATCGCCACGAGGACGTCCGGCTGGTCGCCGGGCGTGAGCACATCGTGGTCGGCGAAGTGCAGCTGGAAGCTGGAGACGCCGGGCAGAGTGCCCGCGGGGGCGCGGATCTCGGCCGGGAAGTTGGGCAGGGTGGACAGGTCGTTGCCCAGGGCCGCAGTCTCGGAGGTGAAGCGGTCTCCGGTTAGTTGCATCCCGTCACCCGAGTCGCCGGCGAACCGGATCACCACACGGTCCAACCGTTGCAGGGGCTTGCTGCTCATCGCGGGGATGTCACCAGATCTCGTCGCGCGGATACGTCCTTCCCATGGTAGGCCCGTTCGTGGCGGGGAGTGCCCTCTGGCTAATGTTTGTGTGATGAGGGGAACAGTTGCGATCGCCTGTGCCGCTGTGCTGCTGACGGCGGGGTGCAGCACCGGGGGCGACCCCAGCGAGGAGGCCGGCGTCGGCGAGGTGACGCAGACCGCGTCAGGGAGCGGACCGGACGCGTCGCAGGAGAGCCTCCCGGTCACGACGGCTCCCGACGACGGTGCAGGCGCGACGTCGACGGCGGCTCCGGCTCCACCGACGGACCTGGGGGCACTGGACGGCCCACTGAGGGAGGCGAGCCAGTGGGTGCTGGACCAGCTGGCACCTGGCGCCACCGGGCCCAGCGCCGAGGAGGCTGAGGCGCGTTTTGCGTCCGACTTTCTCGACCAGGTGCCGGCCGACCAACTTGAGCTGGTGTTCGCGACCTTCCGCGAGGGGGCGCCGCTGACGTTGACCGGGGTCGAGGACGTGCAGGAGCACCCGGACGGGTCCGCGGGCACCGTGTTGACGCTCTCCGGTGACGACCCGATCCGGCTGTCGATCAGGGTCGACGCGGACGGCCTGATCTCCGGTCTCCTGCTGCAACCAGGCACCCCGTCCGACCTCCCCGAGGTCAGCTCGTGGGACGGGCTGGACGGACAGTTCGCGGCCCTGGGCGGCACCAACCAGGTGTTTGTCGGTGAGGTCGCCGACGGTGCCTGCGAGACCGTCCACCAGACCAGCGACCAGCCTGAGCCAGCCCCGTCGGGGTCGGTCTTCAAACTCATCGTGCTCTCCGCCGTGGTCGAGGCCATCGGCGCCGGAGAGCTCACGTGGGACGAGGACCTCACGATCGTCCCGGAGCTGAAGAGCCTGCCCACCGGCGAGCTGCAGGACCGAGCCGACGGATCCACCGTCCCGGTGCGTGAGGCCGCCGGCCTGATGATCTCGATCAGCGACAACACCGCCACCGACCTGCTGATGGACGCCGTCGGACCGGAGCGGCTGCAGGCAGCCGTGGAGCGGGTCAGTGACGACCCGGACCGGCTGACGCCGCTGCTCAGCACCCGCCAGCTCTTCCAGCTCGGGTGGAATGCCCCCGAGGTGCGGGAGCAGTGGGCGCAGGCCGACGTCAGCGAGCGCGAGCAGCTGGTGCAGGAGTTGCCCGAGGACCTGAGTGCCCTGCAGGGCAACCCGTTCGCCGTCAATGAGGTCCTCTGGCCAGAGGGTGTCGGCTGGTTCCTCACCGGCGAGGAGATCTGCACGGCCCACGCCGTCCTGCAGGACCAGGCCGACACGGAGGCGGGTCAGCCGGTGCGCGACATCCTGAGCGCCAACCCCGGCCTGCCCGTGCCCGAGGGCGCCACCTACCAGGGGTTCAAGGGTGGCTCCGTGCCCGGCGTGCTGGCCTACAGCTTCTATGTGGAAGACGGCGAGGAGGGCGCTGGCACGGTGCTGAGCGTTCAGATCTCCCACGAGCGGGCCATCATGGCCAACAGTTTCACCGAGCTCACCCAATCGGCGCTGGGGCTGCTGGTCACGCCGTGACGTCCGTGCCTGCGGGCGTTGACCGGCTGTGGTGCCCGACGAGGGGTGTCGGTCGTCCGTGACAGGCTGACGCCATGATCCGCACGATCGCCGTCCAGGGGTATCGCTCGGTCCGGGACCTGACCCTCGAGCTCGACGGACTCGATGTGGTGACCGGCGCCAACGGGGCCGGCAAGTCCAATCTCTATCGCGCCCTGAGACTGTTGGCCGGTTGCGCGGACGGATCCGTCGTCGGTGCCATCGCCCGCGACGGCGGACTCGCGTCCCTGTTGTGGGCCGGCATGGAGCGACCGACCAAGAGCGTCCTGTCCGGCGACTCGCCGGCCCAGGGGACCGTGCGCAAGGGGCCCGTTGGTCTCCGACTGGGTTATGCGAGTGACGAGCTGGGTTATCTGGTCGACCTCGGGATCCCGCCACCTGGCCACAGTCCGTTCGTGAATGACCCCGAGCTCAAGCGTGAGCAGATCTTCCATGGCGCCGTCGCTCGGCCCGGCAGCCTGTTGGTCGATCGACGCGGGGCGAGCGTCCGGGTCCGGGATGACACCTGGCGCACCCTGGACTGGCAGGTGCTGCCGCACCAGTCCGTGCTCGCGGAGGCGGCCGGCGTGGAGAACGCACCAGAGATCGTGTCAGTCCGGGACAGCATCCGGTCCTGGCGCTTCTATGACCACTTCAGGACCGACCCGGAGGCCCCAGCCCGCCAGCCGTGCGTCGGCACCGTCTCGCCCGTGCTGGACGCAGACGGTGCCAACCTGCCTGCAGCCCTGGCCACCATCGAGTTCCAGGGTGATGGCGAGGGGGTGGGCCGCGCGGTGCAGGATGCCTTCCCGGGGTCGTCGCTGACCCTCGACACCCTTGACGACGGCCGGGTCAGGGTGCTGTTGCGCCAGCCCGGGCTCCTCCGTCCGCTCGACCTCGGGGAGGTCTCGGACGGGACCTTGCGTTATCTGTTGCTCGTGGCGGCGCTGAAGACCACGCGGCCGCCCGGGTTGATGGTGCTCAACGAGCCGGAGACCAGCCTGCACCGTGACCTGATCCCCGCGCTCGCGGGACTGATCGCCGAGGTGGCGGCGACCACACAGGTGATCGTGGTGACCCACGCGCCGGACCTGATCGCTGAGCTCATCCGCCGCGGAGCCTGTCGTCACGAGTTGGTCAAGGATGCCGGTGGCACGTCCGTGGAGGGGTCAGGTGGCCTGCTGGACGGAGCCCGCTGGTCCTGGCCCACGCGCTGACCGGGCGGTTGCCTCAACGCTCACCAGCCCGGTCACCGCAGCACTCACCAGCCCGGTCACCGCAGCACTCACCAGCCGGCCACGGCAGGGACTGCCTTGCCGGGGTCACAATCTGGCCAGCAACTCCAGGATCGCGTGCGGCATGCTCGGGGGCAGCGGATCATCCGGGTCGAACGGGTCCGTGGGCCCGGTCGGGTCCGGGTCAAAGCCGGTCGGTTCCGGGTCGAAGCCAGTCGGGTCCGGTTCGGTCGGCTCCGGGTCGGTGGTGGGCGGCGGGGTCGTCGGAGGCGGGGTTGTCGGAGGCGGGGTCGTCGGCTCCGGGTCGGTCGTGGGCGGCGGGGTCGTCGGAGGTGGCGGCGGCGGAGGTGGCGGCGTGTAGGGCGGGGGGGTGTAGGGAGGCGGGTCATCCGGCGGAGGAGTGTAGGGCGGCGGGTCGTCCGGCGGGGGAGTGTAGGGCGGCGGGTCGACCGGCGGTGCCTCACCGGTCGGCTCCTCGGTCGGCTGGGTCGCGGTCGGCAGGGTCGGCTGCAGGATCTCCGGGGGTGTGGTCGGCTCGACCGGTGCCAGCTCGACACCGAACGTCTCCACCTGCACGATCTGTGCCCAGCGGGCAGCGCCCGCCAGGTTGACCGAGAGTGGGTCCCGGGTCGACACCGTCAGCTCGGTGAGGTCCTCATCCTCGAAGACCTCCGCGATGTCGATGACTGGCACATCGGAGTCCTGCGCCCACTCCCGGGTCAGGTCGATCAACTGATCGGCACCGTCCTGACGAGGGGGTTGCACCACGGCGTAGGCCTCGGCGCCAGTCGTGTCCTGCAGCGCAGACCACAACTCGTCGAGGTCACTCTCCAGATCCTCGTCGGTGTTTGACCGGCCGAAGTTGATGAGCACGACGTCGGTGCCCGACGGCACATAGGCGCCGATGCGCTCGGCGGCGTAGTCGGGGGTGCCACCGACCAGGCTCGCGTTGAAGATGCTGACCGAGGACTCACCCTCGCCCAGGAGGGTCGGGTCGCCGTATTCCGTCGGGTCGGAAGCAGTCGGGGTGAGGTATTCGACGGTGCGCTCGGTGGCCAGCAACTCTGCCCAGGCCCGCACCCAGTCGGCGGGGTCGGTGCCGGTCTGGTCGCCGAGCACGACAATGGTCAGATCCTCCCCGTCCTCGAACCGCTCGCTCAGGTCGGGGCCATCACTGGTCGCCGTGTTCATGTCCGCGGTGGGCGGCGGCATCAGCGTGGGGGTGGCCGTGCGGGAGGCCGTGTCGTCGACGGAGTCCGGCTGAGGACCCTGGCTGGTGGGAGCCGCGTCGTCGGGTTTGAACAGGTCAGTCACGCTGCGGCTGGAGGTCGCCATGACCAGCACTGCCACCAACAAAATGTTGACCAGGATGATCACCAGCCCCAAGCTGGCACCACGAACTCTGCGCGTCGTCACCTGTTAGTCGTCTCTCATGATCACATATACCCCGGAAGAGCGTAGCGCAGGCTGGGCCAGGACGACGCATCCTCAACCTGTGGCCAGGTGGGCTCGTGGGGCGAGTGAGACACACGCCACGATGCTTTAGGGCGTGGTTTCGTCCCCGTCGCCCTGCCGGGGCCGCTCTGATTTCGGGGACGCGTCGCGCTGCGGCTTCTCGCTCGGCCCGGACGTGCCAGCCTTCTTGGGCTTGCCGCTCTTGCCGGCCTTGCCACTCTTGGCCGCCTTGTCGGCCTTCGTCGCCTTGGCCAGGGCCTCGGCCATCGCGGCGCCCTTGGCGCTCTCCTGGCGCAGGATCTTCTCCGCCACGTCGTGCTTGCCGTTCGCGACGTTCCAGGCCCACCACCGATACATGGTGGCGGTCTCCTTGGCTGGCCCGTCCTGGACGAGCTCACCGTGGTGCAGCCAGATGGCCCGGGTGCAGGTCTGCTCCACGGTCTGCCCGGAGTGGGTGACGAGGAAGACGGTGCCAGCCTGCTCCCGGATCTGGTCCATGCGCTCCTCGGCACGGTTGCGGGACGTCTCGTCGCCGGTGGCCAGGGCCTCGTCGATCAACAGGATCTCCGGCTGGCTCGCTGCGGCAATGGCGAAGCGCAGGCGTGAGCCCATGCCGGCGGAGTAGGTTTTCATCGGGCGGTGGATCGCCGGCCCCAGGTTGGCCTGGGAGATCACCAAGTCGATGGCGTCCTCGAGGTCCTCGCGGAAGAAACCCATGGCCAGCAGGCCGAGCCGGGCGTTGGCCAGACCGGAGAGCTCGGGCTGCAGCGCAGCATTGACACCGAGCAGGATCGGCTGTGCTGTTGCCTTGACCGCCCCGCGCGTGGGGACATCGAGGCCGGCGATGAGCCGCAGCAGGGTGCTCTTGCCCGACCCGTTGATGCCGATGACCCCGATGGACTCGCCGGAGTGCGCGGTGAAGGAGACCTGCTTCAGAGCCTCCAGTTTGACCATGGGGCGCCACCCGAAGCGGGCCAGGGCACGCGGCACAGGTCCGAGATCCTTGAGCTTCTCCAGGCTCGGCACCTTGAAGGTGCGGCTGACCCGGTCGACGACGACGGTCGGATGGCCCTTACTGCTGCTGGGCATAACTCTCCTCCCCCTGCCAGAAATAGAGGAAGGCCATCAGGGGGGTGACGACCGCCCAGGCCCCCAGGATCATCCAGCTGCGCGCATCCGGAACGGTGTTGGAGAGCAGGATGTCGCGGGACATCTCCAGGACGAGATACATCGGGTTGGCCTGCAGGACCGCGAGCCAGAACTCGTGCTGGACGAACCGCGTGATCGGGAAGATGACGCCCGAGCCATAGAACCAGAGCCTGGTCAGGAAGCCGAGGAAGAACTTCAGGTCCGGCAGGGCCGATCCCAGACGGGCGCAGTAGAGGACCACGCCGGCGTTGAACAGGGCCTGGAGCAGGAAGACGACGGGGAAGAGCACCCAGGTCCAGCCGGGCTCCACGGGATGGTCGTTGGGGGCCAGGACGATGAGGAGGAGGAACATCGTGGCCAGGACCGGGGCCATGGAGAGGATCTCGCGAGTGAGTACGGCCAGCGGGATGGACGCCCGCGGGAACGAGAACGACTGCAGCAGGTTGCGACTGGAGATCATTGCGGAGACCGATGAGTTCGTGGCTCGCGTCGTGAACGTGAACATGAAGATGCCGATGAGCAGGAAGCCCACGAAGTTGTCCATGCCGCGATCAACCTTGAGGATCAGGGCAAAAATGATGTAGTAGGTCAGGCCGTCCAGGATCGGCTTGCCGATCAGCCACAGGTTGCCCAGGAGATAGTCGCGGTTGCCGGAAAAGGCACGTGCTCGCGAGTCGGCATAGATGAAGTGCCGACGCTGCCAGAGGTCATGCAGGTAGATGCCGAGCGGCGGTCGTCGGCCGATGGTGCGCAACTTCGGGGCGACGGTCGCGACCGAGACGTCTGGGTCGAACCCTGCTCCGGCCCCGGAGCCGTCTCTGGGACCGTCCATGGGGCCGCTGCTGCGCGTCACGCCCTGCTCACCTCCCGATAGATCTGCTGGTATCTGTCCACCAACTTGGGCCAGGTGTGGAGCCTGGCCTGCTGGCGTCCCGCCTCGGTCAGGGACCGGCGCAGGGCGTCATCGGTCGCCAATCGTTGCACGGCCTGGGCCAACTCCTGCGGAGCACCAGGATTCACCACGAGCCCAGTGTGCCCGTCCGAGACGATCTCGGTCAGGGCCGGCAGCGCGCTCACGATAACTGGTCGGCCGGCGCCCATGGCCTCCATCACCTTCAGGGGTGGCACCAGCTGGGTCACCTCGTGGCGCTGTCGAGGGACCGCGACTACGTCGAGGCGGGCCAGCCACCTGCGAGCCTGGGGGCGGGGCAGGCGCCCGGGCAGGTGCACCACGTCAGTCAGTCCCAGTCGCTCGACCTGGCGGGCCAGCTCGGGCCAGGCCAGACCATCGCCGACGATGGCCGCCCTCACGTCGGTGCCGGCGGCTCGGGCCAGGGCCACGGCCTCGAGCAGCACCGAGAGACCCTCGTAGTGGACGACGGAGGTCACTGCTCCGACCCAGATGCCCTCACGGGGGAGCCCGTCCTGCTCGCGGACGCCCGCAGCGTCCTCCGGCAGGTCCAGGACCTCCTCGCCGATCCCGTTGGGAACGACGGTGATGCGGTCGGCGGCGACACCGCGGGCGATGAGATCTGCCCGCATCGGTCCCGACAGGGTGATGACGTGGTCGGCAGCCGCGGCGACCTCGGCCTCGCGGGCTCGCCACAGGGCGTAGCGACCGCTCGCATAGGGATCGGGGTCTCCGGCGTTGGCTCGTCGGGAGGCCCACGTCCGCTCCAGTTGTCCGCGGACCTCATGGACCCAGGGCAGGCCGAGGGCGGTGGCAGCAGACTGGGCGGCCAGCCCTGTCGGATAGTGCGTGGTCGAGTGCAGGTGCGTGACCTGCTCACGGCTGGCGAGGGCGACCAGATCAGCGGCCCACTGGTCGACGCGCTCGGCCTCCCCGGGGTGCATCGGCAGCGGCATGCTGCGGTGATAGGTGATCCCGTCGAGGGTGTCCTGCGGTCCCGAGCGCCACTTGCCGATCGTGGCGGGATAGCCGGGGCGGGTCATGGCCGTGACGGCCAGACCCGCGAGCTGCTGCGAGGTGAGGATGTCGTGGCTGCGCATCGTGTAGCCCGACCGGGTCCAGGGCAACGAGTTGGTCAGCACGTGCAGCACGTGGGGTGTGCCGTCGGCCGCCCAGGTGCGAACGGCCGGTGGAGCAGGCCGGGGCCCTGGCTCCAGGGCCGCGATGTCACCGAGCGCGCGGCGGCGCTGGCGTGCTGAGCTGTCGGTCGCCGCCGAGCCGGCCGTCGCAAGGTCGCCGGTCAGCCATCCCCACCGTGCCGCGTGGCTCGCCGAGTCCGACGAGGGGGGCAGGCCGGCATGCAGGGCCAGGGCATCGCCCAGACGACCGTGCCGACCGGTGGACAGCAACTCTCGGGCCGCTGCCGGCTGGTCCATCAGCAGGTGACCCCACGCAGCGAGCGTCGTGCTCCCCGAGCGCCCCACGACCGTGCCCAACCGCGTGCGCACGGGCGCTGGCAGGGTGCGTCCGGCCTGCACCGCGAACCAGGTGGGGTCGTCGAGGGCGAGGGATCCGGCGGCGGCGAGGACAGCGCTGGCGTGGGTGATCCGCTGGCGCAGGGTCGAGATCACCGGTGTGCCGCCGCGAGGGCCCGCAAAATCTCCAGATAGTCGCTCGCAACCCGGGACTCCTCGGCATACTCGTGCACCCAGGCCCGCATCTGCGGCTGATCCGGCTCGGCGGGGAGCTGCCGGGCCAGGGCGATCCACTGCCGGGCGAGCGCCTCAGCGTCGCCGGGAGGCGTGGCGAACCCGGCGCCCGTCGTGGTCACGATCCGAGCCGCCTCGCCGTCCACCGAGGCCGAGACGTGGATCCCGAGGTGGAGGGCCTCATAGAGCTTGGAGGGGACAGTCATCCGCAGGGCGGGCCACTCACGCAGCATGATCAGGAAGGTGTCGGCCCACCGATAGTGCAGATGGATCTGGTCGCGGGACTGGGCGCCGCGCACCGTCACTGGCACGCCGAGCGCCTCGGCGGTCTGCTGCACCCGGTTCTTGCCTGCTCCGGTGCCGATGACTCGCATGGCCACATCGATGCCAGCGTCCTGGACGATCCGCAGTGCGCGGACAGCCGTCTCAAGGCCCTGGGCGCGGCCGACCGTGCCGACATAGACGATGCGCAGTTGTCCGTCAGGTTGGCGCGGCTGGTGATCGGTGTAGTTCGGCAGGGGGTGCGCCGTGTTGCGGACAACATCAACATTGGTCACACCGCGGCCCTGCAGGACCTCTGCGAAGGTCGAGGTGGTGGTGACGACGTAGTCGGCCGAGCGCTGCATCACCGTGATGAACCGGGCAGCGACGTGCGCGACAGCGTGCTTGACATGCTGGTGTGCACGGACCTCTCCACCCTCCCAGCGGTCGACCACGGCCAGCAGGTCGGGCCAGGCGTCGCGGACCTCCAGCAGGAGTGGGCGGCGCAGGACGCGGGCCAGCACCCAGCCAGCCATCAGCGTGGGCAGGGCAGGAGCCGTGGCCACGATCACGTCTGGCGTCAGGTCGCGGTGTCTCAGGACCGTGAGGACCGAGGATGCTGCGGAGGTCAGTTGGTCCCACAGGATCGAGCCGATCCGTCCGGACGTCGGGCGGAAGCGCACCCGGTGCACGGTCTCGCCGTGGCGGCCCTGCTCGGTGCTGCCCGCCCCCTCGCCCTCATAGGTGTCCAGCAGCCGGCCCAGCGGGTAGTGGGGTGGGGGAGCGACCACGTCGACCTGGTGGCCCGCTCGGACGAACTCACGCACCAGGCTGGACCAGCGCAATTGCGGTGGCCCGGTCTCCGGGTCGTAATAGTGGGTCAGGAGGAGGATCCGCAATCCCTCGAACCTTCCCGTTGGCTGCTGACGTCGATGCTGCTGGGCGGGGTCACTCTAACCGTCCGCGCGCGAGAAGGTGCGCACGGCGTGCCACGGCATACGGACTCTTGACCTGCCGTGGAGATGGCACCGATCCAGGCGTGCGCCAACGGGCACGCCCGCGAGCCTGCCCGGCTCCTGCCGCTGAGGGGGCTCGCGCGTTAGGCTCCACCTGATGACCGACTACCTCGTGGTGCTCGCTGTGACCGTGACCGGGATCCTCCTGGTCGTGGCCGCTGCCGGTGCCCGACGGGTGCTGGCACCGCACGACCCGCAGCCCCGCAAACTGACGACCTACGAGTCCGGGGTCGACCCGGTCGGTGCCGGGTGGAGCCAGGGCGCGGTGCGTTATGTCATCTTCGCGCTGCTCTATGTGGTCTTTGCCGTCGACGTGGTCTATCTCTTCCCCTGGGCGCTGGTGCTGCGCAGTGAGATCGGCGCGGCGTCGCTGGTCGAGATGGCCATCTTCCTCGGCGTGATCCTGGTGGGGCTGGGGCACGTGTGGCGGCGCGGTCTGCTGAGGTGGGTCTGATGACCGTCGACCTGCCCACCCCCCGCGTCGGACGCGCGGCAGAGGCTGCCCCGGACGCCGTGCGCGTCGTCCTCAACTGGGGGCGCCGCTACAGCCTGTGGGTGTTCAACTTTGGTCTGGCCTGCTGTGCCATCGAGTTCATTGCCGCCTCCATGGCGCGGCACGACTTCATCCGCCTGGGCGTGATCCCCTTCGCCCCCGGCCCGCGCCAGTCCGACCTGATGGTGGTCTCCGGCACCGTCACCGACAAGATGGCGCCCTCGATCCGGCGGCTCTATGACCAGATGCCGGAGCCCAAATACGTCATCTCCTACGGCGCCTGCTCCAACTCCGGTGGCCCCTACTGGGACTCCTACTCGGTCACCAAGGGCGTCGACCAGATCATCCCGGTTGACGTCTACGTGCCGGGTTGCCCGCCCCGTCCTGAGGCACTGCTGCACGGCATCCTGACGCTGCAGGAGCAGATCGCCGCAGAGACCCCCGGCCGGGCGAGGGCTGGGTCACGACCCAGGCCGTATGCCGAGGTGCCGGCCTCCGCCGGCGAGGTCACCCGAGGCCTCCTGTCACCCCCCGACACCACCCCACCGAGCGCGTCGGGTGGCGAAAAAACCACCCCACCGAGCGCGTCAGATGGCGAAAAAACCACCCCACCGAGCGCGTCGGATGGCGACGAAACCACCCCACCGAGCGCGTCGGGTGGCGACGAAACCACCCCACCGAGCGCGTCAGATGGCGAAAAAACCACCCCACCGAGCGCGTCGGATGGCGACGAAACCACCCCACCGAGCGCGTCGGGTGGCGACGAAACCACCCCACCGAGCGCGTCAGATGGCGAAAAAACCACCCCACCGAGCGCGTCGGATGGCGACGAAACCACCCCACCGAGCGCGTCGGGTGGCGACGAAACCACCCCACCGAGCGCGTCAGATGGCGACAAATCCACCCCACCGAGCGCGTCGGGTGGCGACGAATCCACCCCACCGAGCGCGTCAGATGACGGTGAGACCTCGTGATTACGCGCGACGTCCCTGCAGGGGAGTGGGTCGAGTCGGTCCGCGCGGCCCGCGAGGAAGGCTTCGACTTCTTCGACTGGCTCTCGGCGGTCGACCAGTTGGATGCCGAGGAGGACGCCGGGCTCGACCTGGTGTGCCACCTGATCCGCACCGACCCGTGGGAGCGGGTGCTGCTGCGCACCCGCGTGCCCGAGGGCACGGCGGTGGACAGCGTCACCGGCGTCTTTCGTGGGGCTGCCTGGCACGAGCGCGAGACGCACGAGATGTTCGGCGTCGATTTCTCCGACTTTGAGGACGGCTCCGGCCAGGGGCTGCGACCGCTCCTGTTGCCCGACGGCTTCGAGGGCACGCCGCTGCGCAAGTCCTTCCACCTGACGGCGCGGGCCTCGAAGGTCTGGCCGGGAGCCAAGGAGCCGGGAGAGGGCGGAAGAGCCCCTGGGGGTGAGGCCGACAAGCCGGCCCCGCGCAAACGTGCCCGCCGCCGGTTGCTGCCGCCAGGCGTCCCCGACGAGTCGTGGGGGCCGCGATGAGCGACAGGGCCCGCGAGGACACGAGCTTGCGAGGCCCGGAGCGGCCCGCGGAGCTCATCAAGGAGGTGCCCTGATGGACCTGCCACTGACTGTCGAGATCATCCTCAAGGCCCTCGTCGTCCTCGCGGTCTTCCTCACGCTTCCGCTGGCGATCGGCCAGACCGAGCACAAGGTGATGGCGCACATGCAGGGCCGCCTGGGACCGATGGAGGCCGGCCCGCACGGCATCGCCCAGCTGGTCGCCGACGGCATCAAGTTTGTCCAGAAGGAGGACGTCACCCCGGCTGCGGCCGACCGGTGGGTCTTCAAGCTGGCCCCAGCGGTGGCCCTGATCCCCTATCTGGTCGCGCTCGCTGTGATCCCGTGGTCGGCGGCGTGGGTCGCGGCAGACGTGCCGGCCAGCCTCCTGCTGGTGCTGGCCGTCACCTCGGTCGGCATCTTCGGCGTCCTGATGGCTGGGTGGGGCAGCGGCAACAAATACTCCCTAGTCGGGGGCATGCGCGCCGGGGCCCAGCTGGTGAGTTATGAGCTGCCGATGGTGCTCGCCGCGGCCTCGGTGGCGATGGCCGCCGGAACGCTCTCCCTGACCGGCATCGCTCAGGCCTGGTCCTGGTGGTGGCTGGTCTGGCAACTGCCCGGTGCCCTCGTCTTCCTGGTGGCCGCGGTTGCCGAGCTCCAGCGGGTGCCGTTTGACTCACCCCTGGCCGACTCCGAGGTGGTCTTCGGGCCCTTCACCGAATACACCGGGCTGCGGTTCGCCTTCTTCCTGCTGGCGGAGTATGCCGGCATCGTCGTGATGTCGCTGCTGTTCACCGTGCTCTTCCTCGGCGGCTGGTCCGGGCCGTGGTCCGACACGCTCGGACCGCTGTGGACCCTGCTCAAAGCGACCCTGGTCGCCATACTCATCGTGTGGTTTCGGATCGCCTGGCCCCGGGTGCGCGAGGACCAGCTGCAACGGCTGGCCTGGATGGTGCTGGTGCCGATGGCGCTGGTGCAGTTGGCCCTGACGGGCGTCGGGGTGGTGGTCTGGGGATGAGTGAGGACAAGCTGAGCGAGGACAAGCGCAGCGACGACAAACCCGGAGCGCTGCAACTGCTGCGCGGCCTCGGCAAGGGCCTGGCCACGACCGCCAAGACGCTCGCTCGACCGGCCCACACGCGGCAGTACCCCCACGTGGAGCCCGACCTGCCCGAGCGCTCGCACGGTGTCATCGCGCTGCTCGAGGAGAACTGCACCTCCTGCATGCTCTGCGCCCGCGAGTGCCCCGACTGGTGCATCGTCATCGACTCCCACAAAGAGACCCTCGAGCCGACCACCGAGGGAGGCCGGGCCCGGCAGCACAACGTGCTGGACCGCTTCGACATTGATTTCTCGCTGTGCATGTATTGCGGCATCTGCATTGAGGTCTGCCCCTTCGACGCCCTGTTCTGGGCACCGGATTTTGCGTATGCCGAGGGAGACATCCGCAACCTGCTGCACGACAAGGCCAAGCTGGGCACCTGGATGGAGCAGGTGCCCGACTCAGCGCTGCCGGAGGGCTACACCCGCCCGGGCACGGCCGTCGAGGAGGCCGAGGACGCGACGGCTGACAAGGACGCGACGGCTGACGAGGACACAAACACCAAGGACACGAAGGCCGAGGACACCAAGACCAAGGGCACCCCGGAGGGGGCGGTCGAGGAGTGACCAGTCGCGACGTCCTGTTCGCGGCAGTGGGGTTGATCACCGCTGCCGCTGCTGTGCTGGCGGTCACCAACCGCCGGGTGCTGCACGCGGGCCTGTGGCTGGTCGTTGCCCTGGGCGGGCTGGCCGGCTGCTATCTCGTGCTCGGTGCTGAGCTCGTGGCGCTGGTGCAGCTCCTGGTCTATGTCGGTGCGGTTGTCGTGCTCATCCTGTTTGCGCTCATGCTGACCCGCTCCGGTGCCAGTGAGGTCGACACCTCGCCAGCCCACCGGTGGCTCGCCGCGGCCGTGGGGGCCGGCGTGACCGTGCTCCTCGGCGGTGCCCTGGTCACGGCCTATGGCTGGGAGAGCAGGGAGTTGACCGGCCCGGGCAGCGAGCAGATCGGAGAGCAGATCTTTGGCACCTGGGTCTGGCCCTTCGAGCTGCTCTCGCTCCTGCTCCTGGCAGCGCTGGTGACCGCAGTCGCGGTCGCCACGACCGGCCGCAGCAAGGATGAGGCCGCGTGAGCCCCGCCCTGCCCCTGCTGCTGGCCGCCCTGCTCGCCGGCATCGGCACCTACGGCGTGCTGGCCCGTCGGCATGCAGTCCTCATGCTGATTGGCGTCGAGCTGCTCCTGGCCGCAGCTGGGCTGATCCTGGTCACGGTCGGGCAGTTCACTCCTGACGCCCACGCGTCCGGCGCGGTGCTGACCCTGTTCATCATCACCATCGCCGCCGCTGAGATCGTCGTCGCTCTTGCGGTGATCATGGCGATGTTCCGCACCCGCGGCGACGTCGACCTGACCGGTGCCTCCGAGCCCACCGAGCCGGCGGAGCATCCCGCCGGGCACGAGTCGGGGGTGTCGCAGTGAACGACCTGCTCGACCTGATCGGCTGGCCCTGGCCGGACTGGGAGCTGCCCACCCTGCCGCTGCCGGACCTGCCCGACATCCCGCTGCCCGACCTCCCGGTCACCCCCGCCCAGGTGATGATCCTGATCGCGGCGACTGTCGGCATACTCGGTCTGGCCGTTGGCCGACGCTCGGCCCGCCCGGCGGCCTGGGTGGCCGTCCTGGGGTCCGGACTCGTTCTGCTGGCGGCGATCTGGCAGATGTATGCCGTGTATGAGCTGGGTGGTCTGCAGACCACCGGGACGGTCGGCCCCCTGGCGCTCGGCGAGCTGGACGTGCCGCTCGAGCTGGCCGCGACCCGGCTCTCCGCACTGGTCGCTGCGGTCGTCTCCCTGGTCGCTCTCGTGGTCCAGGTGTTCGCTCGCTGGTATCTGTGGTTCGACCCGCGTTATCGGCAGTTCTCGGCGACCGTCTCGCTGTTCACCGCGGCGATGCTGCTGGTCGTCCTCTCCGGGGATGTGCTGCTCACCCTCATCGGGTGGGAGGTCATGGGCTGGTGCTCGTTCCTGCTGATCGGGCACCTGTCCGCCAAGGACTCCGCCAACCGGGCCGCGGTCAAGGCCTTGCTGGTCACCCGCCTGGCTGACGTCGGGTTCGTGATCGGCCTGATCTGGCTCGCTGCGGGCGCCGGCTCGACCTCCATCGCGGCGATCATCGAGCACTGGACCGGCGACGACTATGCCGCCTTGTCCGCCGCGATGTGCCTGGTGGTCATCGGCGTCGCCGGCAAGTCGGCCCAGCTGCCCTTCCAGGACTGGCTCCCCGACGCCATGGAGGGCCCCACCCCGGCATCCGCCCTGATCCACGCCGCCACGATGGTCGCCGCTGGCACCGTCGTGCTCGCCCAGCTCTTCCCGCTGCTGCAGGCCGCCGGTCCGGCCCGACTGCTGCTCGCCGTGCTGGTCTCGGTGACCGTGGTGCTCGCCGCGCTGCTGGCCTTCGCCCAACCCGATCTCAAGCGGCTGCTCGCCTGGTCGACGGTCAGCCAGGTCGGCCTGATGCTCGCCGCGCTGACCGTGGTGCCGGACGGCACGGGCTCGGACGTGGCGATCATGCACCTGCTCTCGCACGCCTGGTTCAAGGCACTGCTGTTCCTGACTGTGGGCTGGATGGGCGTGCTCACCGGCGGCACCGTGGTGCGTTATGTCGCGTCCGCCACAAAGCGTTATCGCTCCCTGCGCCGGCCGATGGGGCTGGGACTGCTCGCCCTGGCCGGGGTGCCGCCGATGGTCGGTTTCGTGTCCAAGGAGCTCGTGCTCGCCCAGGCCGAGCACGGGGTGCAGGACGGCGTCGGGATGGCCGGGACGATCGTGCTCGCAGCGGTCGGGGCCAGCGTGCCGCTCACCGCGGCCTACTGCATGCGCGCCTGGCTGATCCTCGATCGCGGGCCGCACCGGGTGTCCCAGCGGGTCCCGCGCCGGGACCAGGAGCACCAGATCATCGACGACTTCTTCGACGAGCCCGCAGTGCTCGAGGAGGCCATCGGCATCGAGGAGGCCGAGTCGGCGATCTCCTCCTCTGCCCGCACCGCCGTCGCCCTGCTCGGCTTCTTTTCCGTCGTCGGCGGCATCCTCGTCTTCACCCCGCAGCTCGACCTGCACGTCAGCATCAACCTGCAGCTGCTCCTCGCTGCGCTGCTGCTGATGGCCCTGGCGGCCCTCGCCGTGTGGGTCGTCTCCCGGGGGGTCGGCTCCCGGGACGCAGCGGCCCGGTTGCCGATGCGGGTCAGCCTGGCCGCCGAGCGCGGCCTCGGCTTTGACACGCTCTATCGCGTCGTCGTGGCCCGCCCGGTCCTGGCCCTGGCCCACGGCGTGCAGTGGCTGGACCGCGAGGTGCTCGATGCGTATATCCGCGGGGTCGGCCCTGCAGCGCGGCTGCTGGGCAGCGCGCTGGAGCGCACCCACCCGCGGCGCCCCGCGCCCGGCCTGGTCCTGGTGCTCGGCGGCGTCCTGGTGCTCGCCGCCATCGGGGTGGTCCTGACGTGAACATCGTGGACGCCCTCGCCCTGCCCGTCCTGGTGCTGACCCCGCTGCTCGTCGGGGTCTGGCTGCTGGTCGCCGACCGCGTCGGCACCCCGCCGCGCCCCGGCACCAGTCGCGGACTGGCCGTCACGGCCGCAGTGCTCGTGGCCGCTGCGGCAGTCGTCGTGGTGTGGCGCCGCCCCGAGGTCGACCTGCTCTGGATCGAGAGCCTCGGCGTGCGGCTCGACCTGGGCGTCGACGGGCTGAGCGCGCCGTTCGTCCTGCTCACCGGGCTGATGGCGATCGTGGCGACCCTGGTGCCCTATCACCACCCGTTGACCGACGCCCGCCTCGGCGAGCCCGGCCGTCACGAGCCCACCGTGGCCCTGCCCGTGATCGGCACCGACGTGCCGCGACCCCGTGCCCTGGCCACCTACTACGCCTGCCTGCTGGTGGTCATCGCTGGCTCCCTGCTGACCTTCCTGACCCGCGACGCCCTCGTGTTCTTCGTGGCCTTCGAGTTGGTGCTGATCCCGATGTGGGTGCTGATCGCCCGCCACGGCGACGCCACGAGCACCGCGGACCGGGACGGCGCCGCGCTGCGCTTCCTGCTGTTCACCGCCACCGGCTCGATGCTCATGCTGATCGGCATCCTGGCCCTGTGGAGCGGCACGGGCACCACCGACCTGACGCGCTGGGCCGAGCTCGCCGGCGGCTCCCTTGACGGCGGCACCCAGGTGATCGTGGCCGTCATCCTGCTCATCGGGTTGGGCATCAAGGTGCCGGTCTGGCCGCTGCACACGTGGCTGCCGTGGGTGCACGCGACCGCCCCCACCGCCGGGTCCGTCCTGCTGGCCGCGGTGCTGCTCAAGATGGGTGCCTACGGCATGATCCGTCTGGTCGCCGCGCCGCTGCCGGAGGGACTGGCCAGCGTGTCCCCGGTGCTGGCCGGGCTCGCCGTGACCGGGATCCTGTGGGCCGGGCTGGCGTGTCTGGTGGAGTCGGATCTCAAACGGCTCATCGCGTGGGCCTCCATCGGTCACCTGGGCTTCGTGGTGCTGGCCATCGCCGCCGGTTCGGAGACTGGCCTGCAGGCCGCGGTCTTCGGCAACATGGCGCACGGCCTGATCTCGGCGCTGCTGTTCGTCCTGGTCGGCAACCTCAAGCACCAGTGGGGCGGGGCGGACCTCACCTCCCCGCGCGCGGCCCTGCGCGAGGTCTCTCCCCGGTTGGGTTTCGTGCTCGTCCTGGGCATGGCAGCGGCGATGGGACTGCCCGGCCTGGCCGGGTTCTGGGGGGAGTGGGGTGCGCTGTATGCCGCATGGGAACCCGGTCCGGGCCGCACCCTGTGGTGGTTCCGCGGCTTTGCCATCGCTGCCGCGCTGGGAGCCGTCCTGGCAGCGGCCTATGCGGTGCGCGTCCTGCGTGAGGTGTGGGCCGGTGACCGGCGCAGCCCGGCGATCCGCGACACCCGCGGCGTCGAGCTCGCTCTGCTGACGGTGCTCGGCGTGGGCATCGTCGCGCTGGGCGTCTATCCCGGCCCGCTGCTCGACCTGACGGCCCCGGCCACCGAAGCGATCATCGCGACCCTGGGGGTGGGCCGATGACTCTCGACCTCAACTTCGCCGCACTCTGGCCCGTGCTGGCACCGGCTTTCGCCGCCCTGGCGGTGCTGGTCCTCGACGTGATCATCCCCCGGGCGCACGCGGCCTATCTGTGGCTCGCGGCCGCGGGTCTGGTCGGTGGCGCGGTCATGACGATCCCCTCGATCACCCAAGCTTCGGGAGACAGCACGGGGGCGTTCTGTCTGCCCTCGGGTCACTGCCTGTATGCCGCCAGCTCGCTGACCGGCGGCCTGCAGCTCCTCGCTCTCGGCAGTGCCCTGGTCGTCCTGGTCCTGACCTGGTCCGACTGGGCGAGCGCCGGTCGCGGCGACCGCACCAGCGCACCGAGCGTGGTCCTCGTCGCGCTCTTCCTCGCCGCGACCGCCGGAGTGGCCGCTGTTCCCGCTGCCCGGGACCTGGGCACGCTGCTCGTGGCCCTTGAGCTGGCCACGCTGCCGGTCGTTGGTCTGGTCGCGCTGGAGCGTCGGGCGAGTCGGCACCCTGGCGCGGTTGCTGGCGCCGTCAGCCTGCTGACCACCTCGTTGGTGTCCTTCGCACTCCTGGCCCTCGGCGCCGCGCTGTGGGTGGCGGCGACCGGCAGCGCCCTGTTGGACCCGGTGGCTGCGGCTGCTGCGGCGGCGGTGCCCGAGCAGGCGGCCCTCCTGCTGCTCGCGGCCGTGTTCGTGCTGGCCGGGCTGGGCTTCAAACTCTCGGCCGTGCCATTCCACGCCTGGACGCCGCTGACGTATGCCACCGCGCCCCTGCCGGTCACCACCTTTCTCGCAGGCACCTCCAAGGTGGCCGCCCTGGGCGGGATGATCGTGCTGGTGCAGGCGCTCGCGGGCACCTCCGGCTTCGCGCTCGTCGCGGTCGCCGTCCTGGCCGCGCTCACCATGACCCTGGGCAATGCCATGGCGCTGCGCCAGGACAACCTGGTCAACCTGCTCGCCTGGTCGGCGATCGCGCAGGCCGGCTGGCTGATGCTCCCGCTGGCCTCCCTGTCCTCGCGCGCGGTGCACGCTGCGGGTGGCTATCTCGCGGTCTATGTGGTCGCCACCGTCCTGGCCTTCGTTGTGGTGATCGCGGTGGCCCGGCGCCCCGGCGGAGGAGTCACGCTGGCCGACCACACCGCGCTGGCTCGCCGGCAGCCGCTGACCGCCGCCGCCCTCGGACTGGCCCTGCTCACCCTGGCCGGTCTGCCACCGGCCATCATCGGTCTGGTCGCCAAGGTCGTGGTGCTGCGTCCGGTCGCTGCCGACGGCACCTGGTGGCTGCTCATCGTTGCCACCCTCAACATTGCTCTCGGCATCGCGGTCTATGTGCGCTGGCTCTCGGCGCTCATGGCGCGATCCGGTGACGACGAGGGTTGGGAGCGTGTGGTCCCGGCCGCAGTCAGCGCTGACTCCGAGCCAACGATGAGCGGCGACGCCGCCTCCGCCCCGGCCGGCGACGCAGACGCCACGACCGTCCTACCCACCACCGAGCCAACCGGTGCCCGGGTCACCACCGCCGAACCGGGCGCGACCGCCGTGGCCGGCCAGTCGGCATACGCCATGCCGTGGACCCACCGGGTCCTGATCGCCGTCCTGGCCCTCCTGCTCCTGGCCGGCAGCATCGCCCCGGTCGGCATCTTCTGAGGCCCGGAACACCGCCGGCTGGTTGAGCGTTCCACGAGCATGCACAAGCATTTCAACGGCCTGAAGACCGCGCTGCTGTTCGGCGCGATCTGGGCGCTGCTCCTCGGCATCGGTGCGCTCGTCGGCGGTGGACGGTTCATCTGGATCTTCGCGCTGATCGGCGTGGCGACGACGGCCTATGGCTACTGGAACTCGGACAAGATCGCGATCAAGGCGATGAAGGCCTATCCCGTCACGCCCGAGCAGCAGCCGGAGATGTATCGGATCGTGCACGAGCTCTCCACGCGGGCCGGCCAGCCCATGCCGCGCCTCTATGTCAGTCCGACGGCAGCGCCCAACGCCTTCGCGACCGGTCGCAACCCGCAGAACGCCGCAGTGTGCTGCACCGAGGGGATCCTGCACCTGCTCGACGAGCGCGAGCTGCGCGGGGTGCTGGGGCACGAGTTGATGCACGTCTACAACCGCGACATCCTGACCGGCTCGGTGGCCGCCGCGATCGCCGGCATCATCACCTCTGTCGCGCAGATGATGCTGTTCTTCGGCGGCGGTGGCGGCGAGAACCGTCCCAACCCGCTCGCGCTGATCGCCATGGCGCTGCTGGCCCCGCTGGCGGCCTCGATGATCCAGCTGGCGATCACCCGCACGCGCGAGTATGACGCCGACGAGGACGGCGCGACCCTGACTGGCGATCCGCTCGCCCTGGCCAGCGCCCTGCGCAAGATCCACCTGGGCGCCCAGCGCGCGCCCCTGGCACCCGAGCCGCAGTTGGTCAACGCCAGCCACATGATGATCGCCAACCCGTTCAAGGCCGGCGACGTCAAGCGGTTGTTTGCCACCCACCCGCCGATGGAGGACCGCGTCGCCCGCCTCGAGGCGATGGCCCGCAACGGGCGCGCCTGACGAGTCGCCCGGCGCTCGGCTGACGCGACGAGTCGCCCCGCGCTCCACGGGTCGCCCCGTCCGCGCGCCGCCCCACGCGGCTGACCACCCGCCCGCCGAGCATTCAAACAGGAAACGTCAACGGCCTGTTTGCAAAAGCGCTGGTCAGCGGGTTGGCCCTGCGCGGCGACGTGCACGTTGCCGGTTTGAATGCACGCGGGGAGCCGTGCTGAGCTGCGGGGGGTGAGCCGCGAGGGAGCCGTGCTGAGCCGCGAGGGGTGAGCTGCGAGGGCGCTGAGCCGCGTCAGGCGCGGGGCTCGCCGCGCACCGAGCGCACAGGTGGGCGGTCACCACGGATCGTGGCCACCATGTCGACCACGCGGCGGGTCGCGCGCACGTCGTGGGCGCGGAAGACGCTCGCCCCCAGCCACGCTGCGATCGCCGTCGCGGCCAGCGTCCCCTCCAACCTGTCATCCGGCTCCAGGTCCAGGCTCTCGCCGACGAAGTCCTTGCGTGAGAGCGCCTGCAGGATCGGATAACCCAGCTCGGCCAGGTCACCGGTGTGCCGCAGCACGGTGAGGCTGTGCCGGGTCGTCTTGCCGAAGTCGAGGGTCGGGTCGATCAGCACCCGCTCGGCCGGCACCCCGGCGGTGACGGCCACGTCGGCGCCCCCCGCCAGCCCGCGCAGCACGTCCCGCACCACGGCGAGCTCGTCGTCGCCGTGCTCGTCGGCATAGGTCATCGCGACCGGGTCGGTGCGCGGCGGTAGCCCGCCGGTGTGTGAGACGACCACGCCCGCGCCGATCTCGGCGGCCACCGCGACCAGGTCGGGATCGTGCCCGGCCCAGGTGTCGTTGATCAGGTCGAGCCCGACGCCAGCCGCCTCGCGCGCGACCTCGCTGCGCCACGTGTCCAGGCTCAGCACCAGCTCGGGGAACTCGCTCCGCGCGGCCTCCAGGAACGGGATCACCCGACGCAGTTCCTCGTCTGCGTCGACCACCGGCCCCTCCTGTCCGGCCCGGACGCCTCCGACGTCGACGATGTCCGCGCCAGCCTCGACTGCCTCGCGCAACGCACCCAGGGCCGAGTCCAACCCGGCGTGCCGGTTGCCGCCCCAGAACGAGTCAGGGGTGCGGTTGATGATGGCCATCACGGCAGGGCGGCCGGCGTCGAAGGCCCGTCCCCGCAACCGCAAGGCGGGCGTATGCCGAAGCTCGGGCGAGCGGACCTGCTCCGGTCCGGAGGGGGTCGAAGGGGTAGCCACATCGTCATCGTGCCATCAGGTCCGAACGACCGAACCCCGGCCGTCCTCGCCCGCCGCCGGGGCACCCCTTGCCGCAGGACCGACCAACCGCGAGGATCGGGGCATGAGAATCGGTGTGCCCAGGGAAATCAAGAACCGCGAGGGCCGGGTGGCGCTGACGCCCATCGGCGTCCACGAGCTGGTCTCGCACGGGCACGAGGTGCTGATCGAGCGCGATGCCGGCGCGGACTCCCACATCCTCGACGATGACTATGCGGCAGCCGGTGCGCAGATCCTCGAGCGTGCCGAGGACGTGTGGGCAGCCGAGCTGGTCCTCAAGGTCAAGGAGCCGCTCCCGGAAGAGTATGACCGGATGCACGAAGGGCAGGTGCTGTTCACCTACCTGCACCTCGCCGCCAACGCGGAGCTCACCCGCGAGCTGGTCAACCGCAAGGTCACGGCCATCGCCTATGAGACCGTGCAGCTGCCCTCAGGCGCACTCCCGCTCCTCTATCCGATGTCGGAGGTCGCCGGGTGCCTGGCACCACAGGTCGGCGCCCACTCCCTGCTGCGGGCCAACGGTGGCCGAGGTGTGCTGATGGGCGGCGTCGGCGGGGTGGCCAGCGCGAAGGTCGTGATCATCGGGGCCGGGGTCTCCGGGCAGAATGCCGCCAACATCGCCGTCGGCATGGGCGCCGACGTCACCCTGCTGGACACCGACGTCGAGAAGCTGCGGACGGCCTTCTGGCGCACCCAGAACCGAGTCACGGGACTGGCCTCCTCCGAGCTCACGCTCCAGGAGACCGTGCGCGAGGCAGACCTGGTCATCGGCGCCGTGCTGCTCCCCGGCGCGGCTGCCCCCAAACTGATCAGCAACGACCTGGTCGCGCAGATGAAGCCCGGGTCTGTGCTCGTCGACATCGCCATCGACCAGGGCGGGTGCTTCCAGGACAGCCACGTGACCACCCACGACGACCCCACCTATGAGGTGCACAACTCGCTCTTCTACTGCGTCGGCAACATGCCGGGGGCGGTGCCGCACACCTCGACCTACGCCCTGACCAATGCCACCCTGCCGTATGCCGTGGCGCTGGCTGATCGTGGCTGGGCGCCGGCCCTGCGCGACAACCCGAGCCTGGCCCGCGGCCTGAGCACGCACGCCGGGCAGCTGACCAACGCCGCGGTCGGGCACGCCGTCGGGATCGACGCCGTCCCAGTCGACGCCGTGCTTGCCTGACAAGCAACAGTCAGAAGTGGGCTAGAGCCGAAGAAACATCATCTACGGCAGATAGATGCACGAGGAAGATCCGGACCTCATTGCCTCGGCGGATGTTCCGTTCGAGACTCGCCAGTGGGCGTTCTTGTAGGGGCCAATGGTGGCCCATGACGTGCGTGCCGTTGGCGAACTCCACGCGCTGACACTGCCTGAATCGGACTCGAAGCGGTGAGTGTGGATGAGGACGGAGTGAGTGCCGCTTGCGACTCCAACCGTCTGACTGGAGCTGCACGTCCGATATCCGCTGATCTGACCCGCCATAGTTGGCAGCGCCAAGGCTCCCACAGCGAAGATTCCTACGATCGTGGCGGCGCCCAAGCGCTGTTGATTGTGACGCATGTTGTACCCTGAAGTAGTTGTGTGATGTGTGACACGTTGACGGAGGCAGGACGTCGTGTCGACAGTTCAGGGGATTGTCCGAGCGATCGCCTTGGCGGGGTGCCTGTGCGTGCTGTCAGGTTGCAGTGGAGCCCAGCGGGGCGGTGATAGCGACTCGCCTTCTCCGGCATCCCAGGGTGAGGCAGTGTCGCAGGGCGAGCAGTCCACGTCGCAGGGCGATCAGTCCGCCACGACGAGGCCCGACACGCAGACCACATCTTCGGGGGAGACGACGGCACCGGGTGCAGACGAGGTCAACTCGGCCTTTCCCACGGTGTCTCTCGAGGACCATCTCGAGGGATACTGGGACGAGTTGGGCATGGACGGTGAGCGTCCGGACGTGCCGCTGGTCCGAGAGGTGGACGATGACGAGTGGCGGGTCGTCCGAGCGGACTGCATGACCCAGGAGGGTTTCCCGCCACGGGTCAACTCCGAGTCGGCGGGACTGAACTGGGAGGTTCCCGCCGAGCAGGTGGACGCCTTCGACCTGGCGACCTACACCTGCGAGGCGAAGTACCCCCGGAGAATGGATTACCTGCAGCCCTACTCCCCGGAGCAGTTGGCCACGATCTATGACTGGTTCGAGCAGGAGACCATTCCCTGCCTGGCTGCGGCTGGATATCAGGTTGGGGAGGTGCCCACGTTGGAGGTGTTCCGCCAGGGCTACTCGCCGCAGAGCGGGTTCTGGACACCAGACGCGGGTGTGTCGGGTGGGGTGCCGATCGCTGTGCAGGAGGGCTGCCCCCACATGCCTCCCCTGGCCGTTCTCTACGGAGGCTAGGCATCTGGCAGGGTGGCGGCCATGTCCTCTCTCACCCGGGCCGATGCAGAGCGGCGCGCACAGATCATCGACGTGACGGCATACCAGGTCGAGCTCGACCTGAGCCGCGGCGACCTGCCCGACCACACGACCTTTGAGTCGCGAAGCACGATCACCTTCACGGCAACAGCAGGGGCCAGCACCTTCCTGGACGTCAAGGCCACCGAGGTGCGCTCGATCGAGCTGAATGGCACGCTGCTGGACCTCGCCAGCGTGGCCGACGGGCGGGTGACGTTGCCAGACCTGGCGGCTGACAACGCGGTCGTGGTCGAGGCAACGATGGGCTACAGCAACGACGGTCAGGGACTGCACCGGGCGGTGGACCCGGCTGACAGCCAGGCCTACGTCTATGGACACCTCTTCCTGGACGCGGCACCGAAGGTCTTCGCCTGTTTCGACCAGCCCGACCTCAAGGCGCCCTATACGATCGTCGTGACCGCACCCGAGCACTGGATCGTCCTGGGCAATGGTGCTGCGACACAGGCGATCCCGGGCCGTTGGGAACTCGCAACGACTCAGCCGCTAGCCACCTATTTCGTCACGATCTGCGCCGGCCCGTATGCCTCCGTGACCGACGAGCACGACGGCATCCCCCTGGGCATCCACGCCCGGGCCTCGCTGGCCCAGGAGCTGAGCGACCAGGCGCCGGGGATGCTGCGGGTGACCAAGGACGCCTTCGACCACTACCACCAGCTCTTCGACATCCGTTATCCGTTCGGCTCCTATCACCAGGTCTTCGTTCCGGAGTTCAACGCCGGCGCGATGGAGAACCCCGGCTGCGTGACCTTCCGCGACACCTACCTCTTCCGCGGTGCCGCGACGCAGGACGAGATCCTCACCCGCGCCACCACGATCACCCACGAGATGGCACACATGTGGTTCGGCGACCTGGTCACCATGGACTGGTGGGACGACCTGTGGCTCAACGAGTCGTTCGCCGAATACATGGCGCACCGCACGCTCACGGCGATCACCGACTCGGACGACGCCTGGGTCGACTCGACCATGGCCCGCAAAGCCTGGGGCTATGCCGCAGAGCGAGCTCCCTCGACCCACCCGGTGGCCGGCTCACCGGCCCCCGACGCCGACTCGGCGCTGCAGAACTTCGACGGCATCTCCTACGCCAAGGGCGCGGCCGTCCTCGGCCAACTGGTGGCGCACCTGGGTGACGAGGCCTTCGTGACCGGTGTGACGGCATACCTGAAGGAGCACGCCTATGGCAACGCCGCCCTGGCCGACTTCCTCGGCGCCATGGAGACCGCCTCCGGGCGCGATCTGTCGAGCTGGGCGCAGGCCTGGCTGACCACGGCCGGGGTCGACACGATCGGTGCCCACCAGATGGGGGACGGCGTGCGGATCACCCGCACGCGCTCGGAGCAGGCACCGGCAGACCGCCCCCACGCCGTGGACGTCGCGGGCTGGACCGACGGCGAGCAGGTGCTCCACGTCCGGGCGAGCCTGGACACCGACGAGGTCACGGTCCCGGTCTCCGCGGGAGGGCGGGCGGCGCTGCTGCTGCCCAACGCCAGCGACCTCACCTGGGCCCGCAGCGCCCTGTCGCAGGACAGCCTGGCGGTCCTGCCCACCCAGCTCGGCCAGGTCGGTGAGCCGCAGCACCGGGCGGTCGTGTGGGTCGCCCTCACCGATGCCCTGGCCCTCGCCGAGGTCGACCCGCGCCTCGTGGTGGAGACCTTTGCCCAGGCCTGGCCGGTCGAGGACAACCCATCGATCCTGTCGCGGGCCGGGCTGCTGCTCACCTCACGGGTGCTGGGGGAGTATCTGCCCGACGCGGACGTCCCCGCCGCAGCTGAGACGTCGGCCGCTGCGGCCCGTGCCAGGCTGGACTCCGCGGAGCCCGGCTCGTCACAGGCTTTGACCGCGGCCCGGGTGCTCGCTGCCGCCACCCCCGACGCCGATCTGCTGGGGCGCTGGGCTGGGGGGACCGACCTGCCCGAGGGACTGCTCGGTGATCGGGATTTCCGGTGGCTGGTGCTGCGGGCTCTGGCAGTCGCCGGCGCAGTGAGTGCTGATGAGCTCGAGGCAGCCGCTGCGCAGGACTCCTCGCTGCAGGGCAAGCTGAGCGCTCTCGCCGCCCGTGCCGCTCTGCCCACGGAAGCCGACAAGGAGTGGGCCTGGGACCAGTTGGTCGGTGACCACGACCGCTCCAACTATGAGCGCAACGCGCTGGCCACCGGCTTCTGGGCCGGGCGGCACACCGACCTGGTCCGGCCGTATGTCGTGGCTTTCCACCGCGACATCCCTGCCCTGGAGGGGCGGGTCGGCCAGGATGCCCTCGCGCGGGTGGCCAGCCTGGCCTATCCGCGCACCGTGGTGGAGGAGGCGACGGCCGCTGCCACACGGGAGGCACTGGCCAGTGGCGACCTGTCGCCCGCCGTGCGACGGGCCCTGGTCGACCAGCAGTCGGTGTTGCGCGAGGTGCTGGCGTCCAGGGCCGCCTTCGGTGGCTGAGCGCCGACTCAGGGAGTGAAGTCGAGGGCGTCCTCGGTCAGCCCGAGCACCTGCCAGGAGTTGCCGTCGGCGTCGGTCAGGTTCCAGGCCGGCACCAGGAACTCAGTGCCGTCCCACAAGCTCAGCACCCCCGTGTGCAACTCGGCCCCGGTGACGGTCGCCTCGCCCAGCGGGAAGGGGATGGACCCACCCGGCTGCACTGCCGGCAGCGGCTCGGGCTCCTCCCACTCCTCGTCGTAGGACAGCTCGTCGTAGTCGAGGTCGGGGATGTAGACGCCGAGCTGCTGGAACCGGACATCGTTGGCGCGCTCGACGGCCTCGGTCGGAGAGATCACCTCGTAGTCGCCCAGAGCGACCAGCTCGCCCAGTTGCACACTGGCAGAGGAGACTCCGGCGCTGGTGACCGAGAAGTGCCAGGTGCGATAGTCCCCGACCGGCGAGTCCGGGTCACTGGCGATCACGGACACGTCGGTGCCCTCCCCATCGGCGAGCAGCTGGTCGGCGATCATCGCGTAGTGCTCGTCGAGGTTGAGCGAGTCCGGCTCTGCGGTCGCGCTGGCCACGTCGCCGAGCGCAGGGTCCGTGCCGAACCAGCCGAACCCTGAGTCGACGGAGAAGTCGTAGCCGGCGTAGTCCACGCCGGCCCGGTCCAGCAGTTCCTGGGCCTCGGCGATGGCCTGGTCGTCGGTGGGCGGGTCGCCCAGGGTGACGCACTCGATCTCCTGGGGTCCGCCCTCCCCGAAGGGGCTGTAGTCCAGATCCTTGGCCTGGTCCATGCTCTCCTGGCACCAGGAGTCCAGGGCCGGGTTGCTGTAGTCAAAGGAGGTCAGGCCGCCCTGCTGGTAGACGTTCAGGGCTCGTCCGTCCGTTGAGTCCGTCAGGTCTGCCCCGGACCCGTAGTCCTGGACCTCGCCCTCCATGCCCAGCCCCTCGGCATACGGTCTGAGCTGGTCTGCGGCGCCGGAGGAGGCGCCACCTGCCGGTGCGTAGGCCTCTCCCGTGGTGCGCTCGGTGGACAGGGCCTCGCCGGCCACCGGGATGACTGGCCCGAGGAAGCTCCCACCACCACCGCTGTCCTCGCTCGCGGAATAGCTCTCTGCGGAGCTGTGGTCCTCCATGGCTCCGTCATCGGCCGCGGCGCGGGAGTCTCCTGGTCCGTCAGTCTCTTGGGAGGCGACCGTGCCCTGCGGATCGTCGTCTCCGGCGACACCAGCTCCCACGGCATAGCCTCCGCCAGCCAGGGCCAGTGCCGCGACCGAGGCGGCGACCAACAGCCCCCCGCGCCCGGTGCGTGCGTGCGGGTCCTGCACCCGCACCGCCGTGTCGCTGGTGTGCGAGAAGCTGTGTCCCGCAGCGTGATCCAGGCCCTGTCCGCTTGCGTCGTGCTGCTGACTGCCCAGCGGCGTCCGCCCCCGCAGACGCTCGGAGAGGCGGTGCAGATCGGGGTGTGCCCCCTGGGCTGGGTCCGCGGCTCGCAGCCGGGCCAGGACCTCGTCGTCCTCGAATTCGTTCATGCTGTGTCCCTCCTGCTGGAGCCGCCGAGCTGACGGCTCTGTCCCTGGTCTGTGTGCCGGACTGCGCTGGTGTTGCTGGTCGTGCTCATGTCGCCCAGGCCTGCCGCAGTCGGGCTCTGGCCCGAGAGAGGGCCGCTGCGGCCCCGCCGCGGGTCAGGCCCAGGGCCTTGGCCAGCCCCTCGCCGTCCAGGCCCTCCCAGGCGTGCAGCATCAGGACCTTGCGGTCCCGCGGGCTGAGCCGGGCCAGGGCAGCCCGCAGGTCATCGTCCTCGACCACGAGCTCCGCCGGGTCGATGCTGGCGCGCCGTTCGTGGGACTCGCTGCCGCCGTAGTCGGCCAGCAGGGTCAGCGTCGGCTTACGGCGGTGGTTGGACAGCACGTAGGAGGCCGTCTTGTAGAGCCACGGGAGCACGAACTCCTCGGGGATCGACTCGCGGCGCCGCCAGGCCACTGTGAACACCTCGGCCGCGAGATCCTCGGCCTCCTGCCGCGGTGCCCGGCGCACGAAATAGCGGTGCACGGAGACCGCGTGCTCGGCGAAGAGCTGGTCGAACCAGGCGGCATCCCGCGCGGGCGGCGCTGTGCCGCTCGCCACGCTCGTCCCCAGCACCATGGTGCCTCCGTCATGTGGTCGCACCGCCAGGGTTTGGGGGTGTCTATCCGTTCAGTGTCCCGAGGGTGAGCGGTGTTGCACGCACGGCGCAACTTGCCATAGTGGAAAGTTCGGCGCATACTTTCCACTATGGAAACTTCAGGAAGCCGTCCGACGCCGGACGATGCCGCCGCTGCGTTGCTCGACGCCGGCACTGCGCGGGACAGGCTCTCGCACCAGTTGCGGTTGCCGTCCTGGTTCCACACCTCGATCGGCCTGGCGGTCGTCGTCCAGACTGCCACGGTGGCGGTGGGAGTGGCCGACCAGAGCTCGGCAGGGATCGGCCTGGCGCTGGCCGGTCTGGTCCCGTTCCTGCTCGTCGCAGCGGTGCAACTCACCCGGTTCCGGGCGCTGAACGGCGTCCGGGTCGGTGGCCTGGCGAGCAAGGTGGTCTTCGGAGGCGATGCGACGGCATCGACGGTCTATCTCCTGGGCATGGCTGCAGCGATCTGGGCCGCTTTCGAGGAGAGCTGGTGGCTCGTGGGCCTGTCCGCGTGTGCTGGTGGGGTGGCCTATGCGCTGTCCGGCGTGCGCTGGATGCGGTCCTACCGCGGTGACCCGGCGGCCCACGGCAAGGGTGCGTCGGTCCTCCTGCTGGTGGTTCTGGCCGTCGCGGTGGTTGCCGGAGCCGTGCTGCTGCTGGTGGGTGCACGCTGATGACGGAGTTGGACCGGCACCTGCTGGCCCCGGCTCGGCTCAAGCTGGCCACGATGCTGACGGCGGTGTCCGAGGCCGAGTTCGCGGTTCTTCGCGACGGTCTGGACGTGAGCGACTCCGTGCTGTCCAAACACGTCGCCACGCTCGCCGACGCGGGCTACGTGCGAGCCCGCAAGGGCACGCACGAGGGGCGACGCACGACGTGGGTGGCGCTTTCCCCGACCGGCCGGAAGGTGCTGCGCCACCATGTCGCAGCGCTGCGCGAGATCATCGCCGATGTCGACTGAGCCGCCGTCAGCGGCGGTTCGTGAACTGCACCGCAAAGTCGAGGTCGGCGGCCTTGACCAGCCGCTGCACCTCCTGCAGGTCATCGCGCGACTTGGAGGACACCCGCAGCTCGTCGCCCTGGATCAGGGCCTTGACCGACTTGGGGCCCTCGTCGCGGATCAGCTTGGAGACCTTCTTGGCGTTCTCACTGCTGATGCCCTCGGACAGGGCGGCGTCCAGCCGGTATTCCTTGCCGGAGGGGCGCGGGACGCCGTCGTCGGAGTAGTCCAGCGACTTCAGCGAGACGCCGCGCTTGACCAGCTTGGTCTGCAGGACGTCGAGCACGGCCAGGCAGCGCTCTTCGCTGTTGGCCTTCATGGTGATCGACTCACCGGACAGCTCGACCGAGGCACCGATGTTGCGAAAGTCGTAGCGCGTGCTGATCTCCTTGGCCGCTTGGTTGACGGCGTTGGCGACCTCCTGCTTGTCGACCTTGCTGACGATGTCGAATGACGAGTCGGCCATGATGCTGATCCTCCGTGGGGACGTGGGTCTGGTTCGGACGTGGTGTGCTTCCCTGTTATTGTTTCATCCGCGCTCCACGGCAGGTTGTCCGAGCGGCCAATGGAAGCGGACTGTAAATCCGCCGGCGTATGCCTACGCAGGTTCGAATCCTGCACCTGCCACCACATGTAGGGCCCTGACCACGCGGTCAGGGCCCTGCTCGGTTCTCAGGCGTGGGGGCTGGCGCTCCCCGCACGAGGCTGTGCGCACGACTCACGCGATCGCACAGGGCCCGAGTGGGTCGGACGATCACTGAGCGAGTCGATCCATGATGGCGGCGATGTAGGCCGAGAACCCGCGCGCTCCCACCCGTGCGAGCACCTCTTGGGAGATTGCGGGTGGCATCGAGACGGAGTGCTTCTCGACGCCTCGTGTGGTGGTGTCCATCTCCCTATCCTGCTCCACGTCGGAGAATGCGGTCTGCCCAACGACCCGGCCTGGTGAGTTTGTATGCCGGATGGCTGCCTGAGGCGCCCTGGCTACAGCCAGTCGTGCTCGCGCGCATAGCGGGCCGCCCCGTGGCGGGTTTGTGTCTGGGTCTTCTGCATCGCGCTGGACAGATAATTGCGCACGGTCCCTGGCGCAAGGTGGAGGCGTCCGGCGATCTCGACAGCGGAGTAGCCCTCGCCGGTCTCCCGCAGCACGTCGACCTCGCGGTCGGTCAGCGGACTGTCGTCCATGATCGCTGCGGCCGAGACATCCTGGTCGATCCACCGTCGGCCCGCATGGAGGGCGGCAACGATCGAGGCGATGTGCTGTGGCTCGGCGGCCTTGCTGGCGAACCCTTGGACACCGAGCTTCAGCGCGCTCCGCAAGATGCCCGGCCGGGCGTGGCGGGTCAACATCAGGACCACCTGATCGGGCAGTTCCTGCCGGATCTGGGCCACGGCGCCGAGCCCGTCGAGACCCGGCATCTCCAGGTCGATGACGAGGACGTCCGGCCGGTGCGTCAAGGTGGCACGCACGGCGTCGTTCCCGTCGAAAGCCTCCGCCAGGATGGTGATGTCCCCCTCCAGGGGCAACAGGGAGGCCAACGCCTTCCTGAGGAGGGCCTCGTCGTCGGCCAGCACCACGGTGGTCATAGACCGGTCAGTCCGGCGGCCGCGCGGGAGTCTCCGGCGGGCAGGGGCGGAAAGGTGGCGGACGTGCGGAACCATCCGTCATCCAAGGCGACTGTGAGCTCGCCGCTCTCGGCCGCCACCCGTCGCTTGAGGGTCGCCAGTCCGCGGAGCTCTGGCAGCGTGTCGTCTGCCGACCCGTCGTTGACGATCGTGATGCTGTGAGCGGCCAGTGCGATGCGGACCACGGTGGCCTGTGAATGCCGCAGGATGTTGGTCGTCGTCTCCCGCAGGACCTGCCCGAGCAGGTCGTTGGCACCAGCGCTCTCGACGTCCAATCGGTCGATGCTCACGCGGATCCCCGTCGCCTCGAGGAGGTTCCGTGCGTTCTCCAACTCCGCGGCGATGTTCAGCTTGCGGCGCCCGTAGGCCAGCTCCTTGGTCTGGGCGATCGTGTCTCCCACCAGTGTGTAGCTCTCGCGGAGCTCTTGTTCCAAGCGGTCGGGGTCGCTGTGCACCAGTTTTTGTGCCAGCGCCAGCTTCAGCTTCACCACATGCAGGGTGTGGCCCTGGATGTCGTGCAGATCGCTGGCGAAGCGCATCCGCTCCCGCACGACCGCCAGCTCCGCCTCCCGCTCCCGGGCCTCTTCGAGATCGGCCACCACGTCATAGAAGCCCTTGTTGGGGAACATCAGACCGGTCAGGGTCGCGGTGATGCCGGTCGGGAAGATGACCTGGTTGATGACCTCGGGCATCCCGGCTCCCGGATCGAGGATCACTCCCAGAGCGCCGATGCCCGCCACGTAGGCGACCAAACCGACCGCAGCCACGCTCCGGTGGCGGGGCAGCCGTGGGACCGTGAGGGATCCCACCAGGGCGATGGCGAGATAGGCGCTCTGGCGGTCGCTGTCGATCGCCAGGACCCCGTAGGGCCAGATCGCCGCGCCGATCACAAGGCAGGGGAGCGCAACCCGGGACAGGTCGCCGGCGGACCACCGCTCGAAGGCGATCATCGCCACGACGACGCCGATCCCGAGCACCACCGCGTGAGACCAGGTCTGTGCCTGCAGCGCCACGGTGAACACCCCGACCGAGGCCAGGAGCGGCAGCACGGTCGTGAGGTTGATCGCGCGGAAGCGTTGAATCGAGGCCCTGCGGGCCTCGTCCGACCGGCGCTCCGTCGCAGACCTGGGCGCGGAGCTGTGACGGAGGTGCAGTCTCATCGGGGCTCTCGGTGAGGGGCGGCTGACGTCTGGTCAGCCTATGGTCCGCTGGTCCGAGCCGGTAGTGACGCAGTGTCATCCGGAGCGAGCAGGAACGTCACACCGATCAGTGACGTCGCCACACTGGGCGGAAGGTGCTCGGCGCGGTGTGCTGGAGTCATGTCACACAACCCTGTCATTGATGTCTCAGAACTGAGCGTGAGCTACGGCGACTTCCAGGCCGTTCGCGACCTCTCCTTCCAGGTCGAGCGGGGAGAGTTCTATGCCCTGCTCGGCACGAACGGGGCGGGCAAGACCTCGACGCTGGAGGTCCTCGAGGGCCACCGCAGGGGGACCTCCGGCACGGTCCGTGTCTTTGGTGCGACCCCGACCGATCGACGCGCTGTCCGCCCTCGCATGGGGATCATGCTCCAGGAGAGCGGATTCTCGCCAGACCTCACGGTCACCGAGACCGTCGCCCTCATCGGCCGCCTCACCGAACGGCCCGACTCAGTCGACCGGGTGCTCGGGCTGGTCGACCTCGGGCACAAGGCCGGCACGCTGGTCTCCCAGCTGTCAGGGGGTGAGAAGCGCCGCCTTGACTTCGCCACGGCGATCTATGGCCGACCTGAGCTGGTCGTCCTGGACGAGCCCACGACCGGACTGGACATCCAGTCCCGGGACGCCCTGTGGGACGTGGTCGAGCAGCTCCGCGAGGACGGGTCGACGATCATCCTGACCACGCACTACCTCGAGGAGGCGCAGCAGCGCGCCGACCGGGTCGGGCTCATGCACAAAGGAACCTTCCGGCACGAGGGGACCGTGGCGGAGCTGACCCGCACCCTGCCCGCCTCGATCCAGTTCTCGTTGCTGCCGGGGGCCCCGGTGCCTCCCATGCACCCGGCGCCCCCGTCCGGCCAGTCCTACGAGATCGAGACGTTCGAGCTGCAGGCAGACCTCAAGCAACTGCTCGACTGGGCCGATGCCCACACCGTCGAGCTCGTCGGCCTGTCCGCCGCCGCGACTCGACTCGATGACGTCTTCCGCGCCATCGGTGCCGAGTCGGCCACCGCCGAGCCTCCCACCACCGAGCCCACGACGGCCTGAGCCGTCCCCGCCACGTCCACCACCCCTTCCCAGAACAGAGGTTTCCCATGCTCGCCATCGCGCGCAGCGAACTCGTCCAGGTGCTCCGCAACCGGGCCGTGCTGATCACCAGCCTCCTGATGCCCGTGGCCGCCAGTGCCTTCTTCATCTATTTCCGTGACCAGTTTGAGCAGATCGGCAGCCTCGGATATGTCGCTGCCGTGCTCGTCTTCACCATCGGTTCGTTCAGCCTCTACGCGACCACCGTGACCACCCTGGCTGCCCGACGACAGACACTCTTCCTCAAGCGACTGCGGTCCACGGCGGCCAGTGACCCGGCGATCCTCACGGGGCTGGTCCTCCCGGTTGTCGCGATCTCCGTGGTGCAGGTCGCTGTCATCCTGGGCGTGTTCGCCACGGTCGGCAGCGCTCCTGCCGACGTGCTGCTCGTGCTGGTGGCCGTCGTCGCCACCTTCGTGATGATGCTCGCCCTCGGGATGGCCACCGCGGGAGTGACGAACTCACCGGAGCACGCCCAGATCACGACGTTGCCGATCAGCCTGGGCACCATCGCCGTCGCGAGCTGGGTCGGCATCACGGGCACCGAGAGCCTGACGCTGCTCAAGCGTCTGCTGCCTGGGGGCTCGGCCACCGAGCTCGTCGTCAGCGCCTGGAACGGCTGCACGGGGCTAGGCGACACCCTGCTCCTGCTGGCCCCGACCCTCGCCTGGGTCGTCGTCGCGGTCGTCCTGGCCATGGCGCTCTTCCGGTGGGAGCCACGACGTTGAGCGGCCGAGAGAGTCGCCGTCCGCACACCCGCTCATGGAAGGATCAGGCCATGGCCAGCACGACTCCCGCCCACTCGGACCTGCTGCTCGTCGATGACCTCATGCTGTTGTTGATGGACGATGACGGCGCCTCCGTGCAGGGTGCGGGGACCCTCTACTACACCCTCGGCGGTGCAGTGCTCACCGAGCTGGCACTGCTCGGACGGGTGGAGGTGGACGACTCCGGCGTGCTCAACGGTCCCCGAGTCACGCCCGTTGGCAGGGAGCCACTCCCTGACCCGCTGTTGCAGTCCGCCTTCGACCTGGTGGCGAAGAAGACCCAGCGCGTGCAACCACTGCTGATCGGGATCGGCGCCGACCTCTGGAAGGTTGTGCGTGACCGGCTCGTCGACCGTGGGCTCCTGCGCCGCGAGGAGAAACGCGTGCTGGGGGTCTTCCGCACCACCAGGTGGCCGGCCGCCGACGCGCACCACGAGGCCGAGCTGCGGGCAAGGATCCGCCGCGTCCTGGAGGACGGTGAGACTCCGGACCCCCGCACCGCGGCCATCATTGCGCTGCTCTCGGCCAGCGGTGCAATGCCCTCCCTGCGACCGCCCCTGCCCTGGACCAACCAGACCGTGACGCGGGCCAAGGAGATCGAGCGCGGAGAGTGGGGCGCCCAGGCAGTCTCGACCGCGGTGACCCGGACCGCGGCCGGCATTGCTGCCTCCAGTGCGGCAGTCGCTATCAGCGTTGCTGCCTCTCGCTGAGGGGGCCAACCGGCTCTGCTGACCGGGCCACACGGCATACGGCCGGCTCTGTCAGTGCCTCCCACTAGCGTTGCTGCCCCAACCATCGGAGGCGGACATGAGTGACACGCAGGGCACCGACTGGCACGGCCTGGCGATCGAGCAGCTGACCTGGCACTGGGAGCACCTGGCCCGGCCACGCCTCGAGGGGCTGACCGACGAGGAGTATCTCTGGGAGCCGGTCGCCGGCGCTTGGAGCGTGCGGCCCACCGGCACGGCGGCGACACCGCAGGCAGCGGGGAGCGGTGACTGGGAGATCGACTTCGCGCTTCCCGAGCCTGACCCGGCCCCGGTCACCACTATCGCCTGGCGACTCGGGCACATCATCGTCGGCATCTTCGGGGCGCGGGCGGCCTCGCACCTCGGGTTCCGGCAGTGCGACTACTTCACGTGGGACTACGCCGGCACCGCCGAGGGTGCGCTGGCTCAGCTGGACGAGACGTATGCCGCCTGGCTGGCCGGGGTGCGTGGGCTCGACGCTGCGGCGCTCGCGCGGGCGGTGGGGGAGGCGGAGGGGCCGTTTGCCGAGCACCCGATGGCCGAGTTGGTGCTGCACATCAACCGGGAGGCCATCCATCACCTGGCCGAGGTCGCGCTGCTGCGCGACCTGTGGGCCCACCGCTGAGGTGACCTGATCTGGCCACCCGGCCACTCGGCATACGCACGCCCGTGCCGGACTGGGTGCCGCCGGGGCGAGGTGTGGCTCTAGTCTTGGTCCATGACCGACACCACCTCGCTCCCGCAGACCAACGCAGCGTTCATCGAGCTCGAGGACCGCGTCGCGGCACACAACTACTCCCCGCTTCCGGTCGTCGTGGCCGAGGCCGAGGGCGTGTGGGTGACCGACGTCGAGGGCAACCGATACATCGACGCGCTCGCTGGCTATTCCGCGCTCAACTTTGGCCACCGTCACCCCGACCTCGTCGCGGCGGCCAAGAGCCAGCTGGATCGCTCCACGCTGACCAGCCGCGCCTTCCACAACGACCAGCTGGGTCCCTTCTGCCGTGACCTGGCCTCGCTGGTCGGCAAGGACCAGATCCTGCCGATGAACACCGGAGCCGAGGCCGTCGAGACCGCGATCAAGATCGCCCGCAAGTGGGGCTATCGCGTCAAGGGCGTGGAGTCGGGCAAGGCCAACATCATCGTGATGGACGGCAACTTCCACGGCCGCACCACCACGATCGTCAGCTTCTCCGACGACCCGGAGGCCCACGACGACTACGGCCCCTACACCCCGGGCTTCACCGCAGTGCCTTACGGCGACCTGGCCGCGATCGAGGCTGCGATCACCGATGACACGGTGGCCGTCCTCGTCGAGCCGATCCAGGGTGAGCAGGGTGTGCAGATCCCCAAGGAGGGCTTCCTGCCGGGGCTGCGTGAGCTGTGCACCGACCGCAACGTGCTGATGATCGCGGACGAGATCCAGTCCGGCCTCGGCCGCACCGGCACCACGCTGGCCTGTGGTTATGAAAACGTTGAGGCCGACATCTACACCCTGGGCAAGGCCCTCGGCGGCGGCATCATCCCGGTCTCCGCCGTCGCCGCCGACGAGGCCGTCATGGGCGTCATCACCCCCGGCACGCACGGCTCCACCTTCGGTGGCAACCCGTTGGCCGCAGCCGTCGGCCACGCGGTGGTCAAGATGCTGATGACCGGCGAGCCGCAGCAGCGCGCCGCCGACTTCGAGTCGACCTTCCGTGACGGGCTCGAGGCGCTGATCGGTCAGGGCGTGGACAGCGTGCGGGTCCGTGGCCTCTGGGCCGGCATCGACATCAACCCCTCGCTGATGTCCGGCAAGGAGGCGTGCAAGGCCCTGGCCAAGAAGGGTGTCCTGGCCAAGGACACCCACGGCTCGACAATCCGCCTGGCCCCGCCGCTGACGATCACCGACGAGGAGCTGCGCCAGGTCATCGACGCGCTGACCGAGGTCGTGGGCGAGGCCAACGCCAACTGAGCCACTCCGCATACGAGACAGGACGGGCGCCCCCAGACCGGGGGCGCCCGTTCTTGTGCCTTTCCGCGCCTGACGCCCGCCCGCACGTTGCCTGCGGCTGGCCCAGGGGTGGCTCGATGGCCCCGCTGACTGGGTGGCCCGGGGCGACGTGATGGCCCCGGGGTGGCGGGGTGGCCGAGGCGTTGTGCGCGGGAGTGTCAGCCCTCCAGCATCGCCGAGCCCAGCAGCTGCTCCGGCACACCCATGCCCTCGACGAGGGACAGTGCATGCGGGCGGAGCTCCTGGCAGAGCTGATTGATCGCAGGCACGATCGCCTTGGCGCGGGACGTCGACATCAGGTTGTGCTCCTGGAACCAGCCGCGGTCACCGGCCAGGTTCTCCAAGGCATAGAGGTCGCACAGCGTGCCGAGGACCTGGGCCGCATCCTCGTCCTCGCACGCGTCGATGCCGGCGACGAAGGACTCCAGAACCATGCGGTCGATGTGCGTGCGGGCCGCGAGCAGCAGGTGGTCCTGCGTGCTGTTGAACGCCTCGAAGGCCTTGTCCTCGTCCTTGCCCGCGGTGCGCATGCGCTGGGCCAGGCTGTCCAGCACGTGCCGCTCGCGCTCCTCGAACATGGAGATGTGCCAGCTGCGGTCGAGCACAGAATCGCTGTCGCTGCGGCGCTGAGCCGTGGACATGATCCGCTCGATCGCCGGGCGGGCCGCAGCCCGCTCGATCACGGTCCCGGTGAAGGTGCGGACCGCGGCCTGGACCATGCCGAACATGTCCAGGTCGCCCCACATCTCCTTGTAGTTGGTCAGCAGTCCCTTGGCGACCAGCTGCAGCAGGACGGTGTTGTCGCCCTCGAAGGTGGCGAACACGTCAGCGTCGCGGCGCAGCTCGGTCAGGCCGTTCTCGGCCATGTAGCCCGCCCCGCCACAGGCCTCGCGGCACACCTGGATGATGTCGTTGGCGAAGCGGGTGCTGACTGCCTTCATCCCAGCAGCTCGGGTCTCCAGCTCACGCTGGGCCTTCTGGTCGCGCTCACCGACCGGCTTGGACTGCACCTCCTGCAGGGTGTCGACCAGGTCGCCCTGGGCGAAGGCCAGCGCATAGGCGGTGGCGATCGCTGGCAGCAGTTTGCGCTGGTGGGCCAGGTAGTCCAGCAGCCGCACCTCGTCCTCGCGACCGGGTGCCTCGAACTGCCGACGCTGCAGCGCATAGCGCGTGGCGATGCTCAGGGCCTTGCGGCCAGCCTGGGCCCCGGCGCCGGACACACAGATCCGGCCGCGGACCAGGGTGCCCAGCATGGTGAAGAAGCGACGGTTCTGGTTCTCGATGGGCGAGACATAGGCGCCCGACTCGTCGACGCCGCCATAGCGGCTGAGCAGCATCGTGCGACGCACCCGCACCTGCTCGAAGCGCAGCGTGCCGTTGTCCACGCCGTCGAGTCCGCCCTTGGCACCGTTGTCGCCGATCAGCACCCCGGGCAGCGCAGCGCCCGCGTCGTCGCGCACGGGCACCAGCACGGCGTGGATGCCGTGCGACTCACCCGCGACCTCGAGCTGGCCATAGACCACCGCCATGCGGGCGTCCTCGGCGGCATTGCCGATATAGGTCTTGGTGGCGGACTCGGTGGGGGAGTGCACGACCAGCTCGTCGCTCTCCCGGTCGTAGGTGATCGTGGTCTCCAGCGCCTGCACGTTGCTGCCGTGGCCCACCTCGGTCATGGCGTAGGCACCAGGCAGCTCCAGGCTGATCACGGACGGGACGAACTGCGCCAGCTGCTCGTCGGTGCCCAGGCTGGCGATCGCGCCGCCGAACAGTCCGAAGTGGACCCCGACCTTGACGGTCAGCGACAGATCGGCCAGGGAGATCGACTCGAAGTTGACGACGGAGCTGGCCAGCAGCCCGTCACCACCGACCGACGTCGGGAACCCGGCACCTCCCCGGCCCTTGTCCGCGATGCCCTGGATCGCGGTGCGCGTCCACTCCCGAGCCTCCGACACGGACATGGCGGGGTCGCGGGTCAGGCCCTCGTCGATCAGCATGGTCCGCATCTCCGCGCGCACGTCGCGATAGGTGCCGTCAGCGGCGGACCGCAGCGCCGCACCGAGCGGCGTGAGCGATTCGTGACCGGTCGCGACGCGTTGCGTGCTCTCCGGTGTGGAGTTGTCGTTCTGGGTCTCCTGGGACGTGGCTGCATCGGTGTGTGTCACTGGTCTACCTTCCTGGGGTCGGCGGTCTGGGGTCTGGCGTCGGTGGGGGTGGCGTATGCCGAGGGGCTGGGTCCGGCGAGCGCCGGGGCAAAGAGGCTGGTCACGTCGGCGACCAGGTCGCTGCGCGACCGGGCGAGGTCCGTGCTCAACCAGTGGTCTGCGGCGGCGCGCACGAAACCGATGAGGCCGTGGCCCCACGTGGTCGCGCAGGCGCTGTCCCGGCCCTGTCGCCGCAGGTGGGCCTCCAGCGCTCGCGCGATCTGGTCGCCGATCCGATCGGACAGGCCGGCGACCGGGTCGTCCTCGACGGGCCCGTCGACCAGCGGCCGGGTGACGACGAAGCGATAGATGTCGGGGTCCTTCTCCACCAGGAGGAGGAAGGCGTCGACCATGGAGGCAACGATGGCCAGCGGGTTCTCCGCGGTTGCGTCGCGTCCAGCGGTTGCGGCGCCGAGGCTGTCCAGGATGCGCTGGTCCACGGCCTCGACCACTGCGGCATACAGCCCGGTGCGGTCCCCAAAGTGGCGATAGACGACCGTCTTGCTGGTGCCCGCCTCGGCCGAGATGTCGTCCATGCCGACGGTCGGGCCGTGGCGGCGGATCGCTCGGAGTGCGGCCTCGACCAACTCCCGTCGCCGCTTGGCCCGGTGGGCGACCCAGCGGGTGTCGCGACCGTCGGCATGATTGCTCATACCGACACAGTACCTAGTACCGGGCGTACCTGCTACTGTCGGTATCGGATATTCACTTTGTGTCCCACCCTGTCCCCATCGTTTCCCACACAGGAGTTGCCCCAATGGCTCAAGTCCGCAACGCCGTGATCGTCGGCGGCAACCGCATCCCGTTCGGCAAGGCCGGCGGCGCCTATGCAGCCGTGTCCAACCAGGACATGCTGACCGCGGCCCTGGACGGGCTGATCGCCCGCTTCGGCCTGGCCGGTCAGCGCGTCGGTGAGGTTGCTGGTGGCGCCGTGCTCAAGCACAGCCGCGACTTCAACCTGGTCCGCGAGACCGTGCTCGGCTCGGCCCTGGATCCCACGACTCCGGCCTATGACCTGCAGCAGGCCTGCGGGACCGGCCTGGAGGCCGTGATCCAGGTCGCGAACAAGATCCAGCTCGGCCAGATTGACAGCGCGATCGCCGGTGGCGTTGACAGCGCCAGCGATGCCCCGATCGCGGTGGGTGAGGGGCTGCGCCGCGCCCTGCTGCGCGCCAACCACGCCAAGACCGCCCTCCAGCGTGCCCAGGCCTTCGCCTCGATCCGGCCCGGTGACCTGGCCCCCGAGACGCCGCGCAACTCCGAGCCGCGCACCGGACTGTCGATGGGTGAGCACCAGGCGCGCACCGCCAAGGAGTGGGGCATCACCCGCGAGGCCCAGGACGAGCTGGCCGCCGCGAGCCACCACAACATGGCACGCGCGTGGGACGAGGGCTTCTTCGACGACCTGGTGACGCCCTATCGCCGGCAGAGCAAGGACCAGGGTCTGCGGGCGGACACCTCGGTGGAGAAGCTGGCGAAGCTGTCGCCGGTGTTCGGCAAGGGCGAGGGCGCCACGATGACGGCCGGCAACTCCACGCCGCTGTCTGACGGGGCAGCCCTCGTGCTGGTCGCCTCGGAGGAGTGGGCCGCCGAGCGCAACCTGCCCGTCCTGGCCCGCTTCGTGGACGCCGAGGTTGCCGCGGTCGACTATGTGGGCGGCGAGGAGGGCCTGTTGATGGCCCCGGCGTATGCCGTGCCGCGCCTGCTCGCCCGCCAGGGCCTGACCCTGCAGGACTTCGACTTCTATGAGATCCACGAGGCCTTCGCGTCCACCGTGCTCTCCACCCTCGCGGCCTGGGAGAGCCCGGAGTTTGCGACCGAGCGGCTCGGGCTGGACGCCCCCCTCGGCTCGATCGACCGGAGCCGACTCAACGTCAACGGCTCCTCGCTGGCGGCGGGTCACCCGTTCGCCGCGACCGGTGGGCGGATCGTCGCCTCGCTGGCAAAGATGCTGTCCGAGAAGGGATCAGGCTCTCGTGGCCTGATCTCGATCTGTGCTGCTGGCGGCCAGGGTGTCGTCGCGATCCTGGAGGCTGTGTGATGACCAAGGTGCTTGACGTGCTGACCGGCAACCCGCTGACCAAGGCGGTGACCAAGCAGCTCGGGGTGCCTCAGGCGACCGAGTTGCGCCGCGGGCGCGTGCTGCCCAGCGGCGACGTGGTGCTCGCCGTGCTCGAGGGAGCCGGGGAGTCCAGCGGGGCCACCCGCGAGGCCCTGACGACGCTGGGGATCACCGGCGCCGAGGCGATCCGCGATGAGCCGGCCGCCCGCACGACGGGAGAGGACGGGAGAGTCGTCCCCCCGGCATACGAGGGAAAGATCGGCGCGCTCGTCCTGGACGCGACCTCGGTGGCGACCATCGGAGACCTCGAGGGAGTCCGGGCCGTGCTCCGGCCCGCGCTGCGTGCCCTGGGATCCAGTGGCCGCGTGATCATCGTCGGCACCGCCCCCGAGCTCACTGAGCAGCCGGAGGGGGCGGCCGTCCAGCAGGCACTGGAGGGCATCACCCGCAGCGTCGGCAAGGAGTTGCGCAAGGGCGGCACGGCCAACCTGGTCTATGTCTCGCCCGCCACGACAGGTGCCGCGCTCGCCTCGAGCCTGTCCTTCCTACTCGAGGGGCGCTCGGCCTATGTCTCCGGTCAGCCCTGGCGCGTCCTGGGCGCCCAGCCGGGGGAGGTCCCCGCCGACCCGACCGCGCCGTTTGCCGGCAAGGTTGTCGTCGTGACCGGCGCGGCCCGCGGCATCGGCGCCGGCATCGCCGAGGTCTTCGCCCGCGACGGCGCGAGCCTGGTCGTCGTGGACATCCCCGCAGCTGGTGAGGCGCTGACCAAGGTCGCCAACAACCTCGGTGGCACGGCCCTGCAGCTGGACATCACATCGCCCGACGCGGGTCAGAAGATCGCCGCCCACGTCGCGGCCCGGCACGGCAACGACGCGAAGATCCACGCGATCGTCCACAACGCCGGCATCACCCGCGACAAACTCCTCGTCAACACCGACGAGGACCGCTGGGGCAGCGTGCTCGAGGTCAACCTCGCCGCCGAGCTGCGCATCAACGAGGTGCTCCTGGACAGCTCGATCGATGGTGGTCTGGCCGAGGGCGGGCGCATCGTCGGTGTTGCCTCCACCTCCGGCATCGCCGGCAACAGGGGCCAGAGCAACTATGCGGCGAGCAAGGCCGGCGTGATCGGCCTGGTGCGGGCGGAGGCGCCGCTGCTGGCAGATCGCGGCACCACGGTCAACGCGGTCGCACCCGGTTTCATCGAGACCGAGATGACCGACAAGATCCCGTTCGCGACCCGTGAGTTCGCGCGTCGGTTCAACAGCCTGAGCCAGGGCGGCAAGCCGGTCGATGTTGCCGAGACCATCGCCTATCTGGCGGCGCCCGACAGCGGAGCCGTCACCGGTCAGGTGATCCGGGTCTGCGGCCAGTCCCAGATCGGAGCGTGACCATGTCGAGCGACCAGCAGGAGTCGAGCGACCAGCAGGAGTCGAGCGGCCAACGGGACCTGGATGTCGAGCTGCTCGAGGGTTTGCCCAGCGTCGGCGCGGGCATCGCCCGTGCCCTGTTGCCGGTCCGCCGAGGTGGCCCCGACGGGACCCTGCCGGACCGGCAGGTGATGGTCACCGCCCTGGAGCAGGACGCCGAGCGCTATGCGGGCTACAGCCGCGTCTGCGGCTTCACCCAGCGCGACGAGGTGCCGGCCACCTGGCTGCACGTGCTGACCTTCCCGCTGCAGGTGCACCTGATGGCCGCGCAGGACTTCCCGCTCGGCCTGGCCGGGCTGGTCCACGTGTCCAACCAGATGCAGCTGAACCGTCCCGTCGAGCTGGGGGAGGCGCTGACGCTGTCCTCCTCCGCGGCGGACCTGCGGGCCCACCGCTCGGGCACCCAGGTCGACCTGCTCGGCGAGGCCCGGGTCGGTGACGAGGTCGTGTGGACCGGCCGCAGCACCTACCTGGCCCGCGGCAAGCGCCCCAGCGACAGCCCGGAGCCCGTCGCGGTCAGTGAGCAGAGTCAGGAGCCCAGCAGCGAGTCCGTGGCCGGCGCAGAGGGCGTGCGAAACCTCCCCCAAAATGCGGGACAAGCGGGCGAGACCTCCCTCAAAAATGGGGAGATCCCGTCCGCGCTGTGGAAGCTGCCGGCCGGGCTGGGTCGCGACTATGCCGGCGTGTCCGGGGACGTCAACCCGATCCACCTGTCCAGCCTCACCGCCAAGGCGTTCGGGTTCCCGCGGGCCATCGCCCACGGGATGTGGGCCCACGCCCGCGCACTGGCGGCCTTGGAGGGTCGTCTCCCCTCGGCATACGAGGTGTCTGTGCAGTTCCGCAAGCCGATCCTGCTGCCCTCCACGGTGGGTTTCTCGTTCGCCCAGGACGATGCTGACCTCGCGTTCCGCATCGCCACCAAGGACGGCAAGAGGGACCACCTCAGCGGTTCGGTCAGCTGATGCGGCCCCTCCCGGCGCCCGATTTCGTGGACGCCGGGTGGGCCGTGTAAAGTCTGCGGAGCGTTCCGCGCCCGGGCCACGGTCCAGGGCGGAAGAAGCAGGCCCCCCTAGCTCAGTCGGTAGAGCGTCTCCATGGTAAGGAGAAGGTCAACGGTTCGATTCCGTTGGGGGGCTCCGGGAAGCCGCCCAGTCTGGGAGGCACCGCCCAAGGCGGGATAGCTCAGCTGGTTAGAGCGCACGACTCATAATCGTGAGGTCGCGGGATCGAGCCCCGCTCCCGCTACTGGTCGCGATTCGGTCCACAGCCGAAGTTCGCGTATCCTTGAGTGCTGCTGCCCGCCGCCCAGATGCGGCGGGCGACGCACGCATCACACCACCATCGTTTCGAGAGCAGGTTGCCCCGTGGCTACTAAGAGCGCCGACGTCCGCCCGAAGATCACTCTGGCGTGCACGGAGTGCAAGGAGCGCAACTACATCACCAAGAAGAACCGTCGCAACACCCCCGACCGGGTCGAGCTGGCGAAGTTCTGCACGCGCTGCGGCAAGCACACCGCGCACCGCGAGACCCGCTGACGCACTCCGGCACCTGCCGGAACCGCTGACCTCGGTCAGCACTGCGAGGCCGTCACCCTGAGTGGGTGGCGGCCTTCGTTGTGTTCGGAGGCCGTATGCCGTGGGTGAGCTCCGCGCGACTGCCCCGGCGTGGTGCTGTGGTCCCGCAGGAGGACGTGTAGCCAGGCCAGACCCGCGTGGGCACACACAGCATGGTCTCGACCGATGTCAGCGGGGCGCCGTAGGCTTTGACTCATGACTTCCACGCTGGGGGACTACATCGAGGCAGGCAAGGCACTCGATCCCGACCAGCGTGAAATCGCCGCACTCGCGCTCCAGCAGGTCGATGATCCCGAGAGAGCAGAGGTCGACGCCGCGTGGGATGCGGAGATAGACAGCCGCGTCGAGGAGATCATCACCGGAAAGGTCGAACTGGTCAGCGGCGAGGAAACGCTCCGGATGGGTCGTGCTCGGCTCGCAGTTCGCCACAAGTGACCCTGCGCTGGAGTGAGCACCCGGCGGCTCGGGAGGAGTTCTTCGGGCACTCACTGTGTAGGAAGACAGGGAGGCTGGTCTCGGCAGCCAGCTCGCGGATGAGATCTCAGCGGGTGTCGCGTTCATCTGTGGATGACCCGACGTAGGCTGACCGGCATGGCAGTTAACCCCGATTACGCCGGCCGGGAGTATCCGCCGGTCGGCCCTTTCCCGGTCACCGCTGAGGAGATCGCGGCCTTCGCTGACGCGATCGGTTCCACGAGTGCGGCGCACCGCGACCCCGCAGCAGCTCAGGCCCTCGGCCACGCCGACGTGGTGGCACCGCCGACCTTTGCGGTGCGCCTGGCGCAGCAGTGTGAGGCGCAGCTGATCCGCGACGAGGATGCCGGCATCGACTTCTCCCGTGTGGTCCACGGTGAGGAGAGCTTCACCCACCACCGCCCCATCACGGCGGGCGACAGCCTCAGCGGGGTCCTGCACGTGGACCGCATCCGCGAGGCGGGGGGCCACGGGATGGTCTCCACCCGGGTGGAGCTCAGCGACGCCCGTGGGGCGCCGGTGACGACCGTGAAGTCCACCATCGTCGTGAGAGGAGGGGGCTGATGACCCAGACCACCACCGACCCTGCGGCGCTGAGTCGCACGGTGACCGTCGACCGGGCCCTCCTGGTCGACTATGCCAACGCCTCCGGCGACCAGAACCCGATCCACCAGGACGCCGACTTCGCCCGCTCCGTCGGCCTGGAGGACGTCATCGCCCACGGCATGTGGACGATGGGCGCCGCCCTCGACGTCGTGACCGCCTATGTCGGCGGCGACCCCGGCCGCGTGTTGTCCTGCTCGACCCGCTTCACCGGCATGGTCGTTGTGCCCGAGGGCGAGACCGTCGAGGTGCTCGTCGAAGGCGTGATCAAGAAGAGCGACGAGGAGGCCGGCACCCAGACCGTCGAGCTGACCGCGACCTGTGCCGGCGAGAAGGTCCTGGGGCGTTGTCTGGCCGTCGTCCGGGCATGACCTCGCTGGCCGATCTCACCACGATGCGGGTCGGTGGCCCGGCACGGTCGATGGTCACCGCGACGACCGAGGATGAGCTGATCGAGGCGGTCCGCGCGGTTGACGACGCTGGTGAGCCGCTGCTGGTCGTCGGTGGCGGGTCCAACCTGTTGGTGGCCGACGAGGGTTTCGCGGGCACGGCCGTGCTGGTGCGCACCACGGGGATCCAGGTGCCGGACGCCTCGGCCTGCGGCGGCGTCACCGTGACCGTCGCTGCGGGGGAGATGTGGGACGACGTCGTGGCGCGGGCTGTTGCCGAGGGGTGGTCGGGCATCGAGTCGCTGTCGGGCATCCCGGGAGCGACCGGGGCCACGCCGGTGCAGAACGTCGGCGCCTACGGTCAGGAGGTCGCCCAGACGATCGCCTCAGTGCGGGTCTGGGACCGGACCGAGCAGCGGGTGCGCACGATGTTCGCCGCAGACCTGGCGTTCTCCTACCGCCACTCCGTGCTCAAGGAGTCGATGGTCGGCCCGGACGCCCACGCTGGTGCGGTGACGCCGCGCCACATCGTGCTGTCGGTGACCTTCTCGCTGCGACCCACCGAGCTGTCCCAGCCGATCGGCTATGCGGCCCTGGCCGACGGCCTGGGCGTGGAGCTCGGGGCCCGGGTGCCGCTCGCGGAGGCCCGGGACGCGGTCCTGCACCAGCGGCGCAACCGCGGCATGGTGCTCGACGCGGACGATCACGACACGTGGTCCTGCGGGTCGTTCTTCACCAACCCGATCCTCCCGGCGCAGCAGTATGCCGAACTTGTCGCCCGAGCGGCCGAGCGACTGGGACCGACCAGTCCTGTCCCGCCGCAGTATCCAGCGACGGAGGGGAACGTGAAGACCTCGGCGGCCTGGCTGATCGACAAAGCGGGGTTCACCAAGGGCCACCGGATGCCCGGCCCGGCCGCGCTGTCGACCAAGCACACCCTGGCGCTGACGAACCGCGGCAGCGCGCGGGCCACGGACGTGCTTGCCCTGGCGCGTGAGGTGCGCGACGGCGTCCGCGAGGCCTTTGGCGTGACGCTGGTCAACGAGCCGGTGCTGGTCGGCCTGACCCTCTGACGTGCCGGACGCGAGCACGATCCACTTCGTCAGCCCCGGCGCCGTGCGGTGCCATCCGCGCCCTCGCTCAGGGCCAGGCGAAAATGGTCCTGCGGGCGTCACGGCATGCGACAACCTCCGCAGGACCGCTTCCGCCGGTCCCTCAGGTCGTGGCTCCGATCGCGTCAGCGAGCACGGCCGGTGGGTCAGGCCTTGGCTCTGATCGCGTCAGCGAGCACGGCCGGTGAGGCGTTGCGGCGAGCGATCCGGCTCGCACTCCAGCGCATCGCGGGAACGCCGAGGAGCGTCGGATAGCCGATGGCCAGCCAGAACCACGGGCTGCGCAGGTCCTCGACATACCAACCCAGCAGCCAGATCGCGATGGTGGCCAGCCCTGGGATCAGGATGAGCGTCGCAATCACGGTCGTGCGCATCGCGGGCCGCTCGTCGGGTTGGCGGCCCACGAGCACGCTCAGCACGATGCCGATCAGGGTGCCGGCGATCGACCCCGGGATGACACCGATCAAGGCGCCATAGAAGGCCATCCAGAGCATGCCGACCACGAGTCCGCCGAGCGCACGCAACGACGGATCGCTGACGGCATCGGCGCCCCCACCCCACGCCAGGATCGTCCACCCCAGCAGGATGCCGGTCCCCATCCCGACGCCGGTGCCCCAGCCGAGACCGGCCGCGATGTGGCGCCACTCGAATCCGTTCATGGCTCTCCTCGTTGGTCGATGTCGAGCCTAGGACGCGGGGGAGGAGGTTGCGGTTGCCTCTCCGTGCGCTCGGTGGGCGGGAAAATCGGGCGCTCGTGCGCTCGGTGGGCTGGAAAACCAGGCCCTCGTGCGCTCGGTGGGCGGGAAAATCGGGCGCCCGTGCGCTCGGTGGGGTGGAAAACCGGGCGCCCGCGCGCTCGGTCAGGGGGTGGCGGCCAGCCAGGTGTCGATGTCGGCCAGCAACACGGCCTGGACATCGTCTGGGGCCCGGGACCCGCGCACGGAGCCGCGGGCCAGCTCGGCCAGCTCGTCGTCGCCGAGGCCGTGGTCGGTGCGGGCCGACTCGTATTGCGCCAGCAGGCGCGAGCCGAACAGCAACGGATCGTCGGCGCCCAGGGCGATGTTGACGCCGGAGTCCAGCAGCTGGCGCAGCGGCACCTGCGACATCTCCTCATAGACGCCGAGCGCCACATTGCTGGCAGGGCACACCTCCAGGGTCACGGCCCGCTGCACGAGCCGAGCCAGCAGGGGCTCGTCCTCGCTGGCGCGCACGCCGTGGCCGAGCCGGTCCGGGCCCAGGTGGTCCAGCGCCTCGACGACGTGGGAGGGCCCGAGCAGCTCACCGGCGTGCGGCACCGAGGCCAGCCCGGCGCGGGCGGCGATCCGGAAGGCCGGACCGAACTCGGCGGTGTCCCCGCGCCGCTCGTCGTTGGACAGTCCGAAGCCGACGACCGTGCCCGGCCCGTCCCCGGCATACTGCGCGGCGAGCCGGGCCAGGGTGCGGGCGTCGAACGGGTGGCGGGTGCGGCTGGCCGCCACGACCACGGCGACGGACGTGCCCGTGTCTCGGGTCGCGGAGGCGGCCTCGTCGAGCACGATCTCGATCGCCGGGGTGATCCCACCGACGAAGGGTGCATAGGACGTGGGGTCCACCTGGATCTCGAGCCAGCGCGAGCCCTCCCGGGCGTCGTCCTCGGCAGCCTCGCGCACGATCCGGCGCATGTCCGACTCGTCCTGGACACAGGCGCGTGCCGTGTCATAGAGCCGCTGGAACCGGAACCAGCCACGCTCGTCGGTGGCGCGCAGCGTCGGTGGCCAGTCCGCCAGGAGCGAGGCGGGCAGCCGCAGCCCGTGCTTGGCGGCGAGCTCGCGCAGCGTCGTGATCCGCATGGACCCGGTGAAGTGCAGGTGCAGGTGCGCCTTGGGAAGCGCCGCGAGAGAGCGGGTCATGATCCCCTGTTCTACCTCATGGCCCAGACTGGGAGCATGTTCGAGGCGTGGAGCACTGACACCGGACCGGCCAAGGGCGGGCCGGCCCCGAAAGGACCCGACCCTGTGCTCGGCCTCGCCCTGGGCGGAGGCGGTGCCCGGGGGTTGTGCCACATCGGCGTCGTGCGGGTGCTGGAGGAGCTGGCGATCCGACCCGACGTGGTGTCCGGGACCAGCATGGGTGGCCTGATCGGGGCCTTCATCGCGGCCGGCTACAACGCCGAGCAGATGGCCGAGATCGCCACCGACCTGCGCTGGAGCAAGCTGATCGACTGGAGCCCGATCTCGGGGCGGCTGCTCAACACCAAGGGTTTTGAGCGCTGGCTGGTCGAGCTGCTTCCAGCGACCTTCGAGGAGCTGGAGCTGCCGCTGGTGCTGACGGCCACCGACCTCAACGACGGTCGCATCCACTACAGCCAGCGCGGTGACCTGATCACCGCCCTGCTCGCCACCACCGCCTATCCGGGGGCCCTCGAGCCGGTCACGCTCGGGCGGGCCCGACTCGTCGACGGTGGTCTGCTCAACCAGATCCCGGTCGACGGGGCGCTCTTCCTGGGGGCCCACAAGGTGCTCGCCGTCAACGCGACCCCGCTCGTGCGGGTCGACCACCCGGTCGACGACGCGGGGGCGCCACGCCGGCGGATCCGCATGACGGCCCTGCACGAGCTGATGCGGGCCGTGGACGTGATGCAGGCCCAGCTCACGATGGCGCGACTGTCGTTCTACAAACCCGACGTCCTGCTGGACGCGCCGATGGAGGGCCTGGAGATCGCGGAGTTCCACCGGGCCAAGCACGCGATCGACGCAGGGGAGGCGGTGGCCCGCGAGCACCGGGAGGAACTCTTGAGCCTGGTCCCCTCCAGATAAGGTCCACTGCGACGCCGGGACCGGCGCCTGACGCACCTGACCCGGCCCACGGCATACCCTCTGGTCTGTCCCCAACATGCCCCGCAGGGGCAGGAAGAAGCGTGATGCGCTGATGGAGGTCGTGATTCTCGACGACGCCGAGCAGGTCGGTCGTGTCGGGGCCGATGTGATCGCCGAGCACGTGGCCGCCAAGCCCGCGGCCGTCCTCGGGCTGGCCACCGGCTCCAGCCCGGTGCACGTCTACCGCGAGCTGGGCGCCCGGGTGCAGCGCGGTGAGCTGAGCCTGGCGCAGTGTCGTGGCTTCCTGCTCGATGAATACGTCGGCCTGCCGGCCGGCCACCCCGAGAGCTATCGCACCGTGATCGACCGCGAGTTCGTGGACGCCGTCGACATCGACCCCGCCAACGTCCACGGCCCCGACGGTCATGGCGACGACCTCAAGGCGGCGGGCCCGGCCTATGAGCAGTTGATCGCCGACGCCGGTGGCATCGACGTGCAGCTGCTGGGCGTGGGCACCGAGGGGCACATCGCCTTCAACGAACCGGGCTCGTCCCTGGCCTCGCGCACCCGCCTGAAGTCGCTGACCCTGCGCACGAGGCAGGACAACGCCCGCTTCTTCGACGGTGATGTGGAGGCCGTGCCGCAACACTGCCTGACCATGGGCGTCGGCACGATCCTGGCGGGTCGGCACCTGGTGCTGATCGCGATGGGAGAGGCCAAGGCGCAGGTGGTCCGCGAGCTCGTCGAGGGACAGGTCAGCGCCCGGTGGCCGGTCACGGCCCTGCAGCTGCACCAGCACGTCACCGTGCTGCTCGACGGGGCGGCCGCGTCCCGGCTGGAGCTGCGCGACTACTACCGCGAGGCCTACACCGCCAAGCCGTCCTGGCAGGGATTCTGAGTGCAGCCCGCGCGGGCCCTGCGCGCGGCGCGCGTCATCACCCCCGAGCGTGAGATCGCGGACGGCTGGGTCATCGTGCGCGACGACCGCATCGCCGAGGTGGGGCAGGGGCCGCTCCCCTCGGGCGTCGCGGACCCAGATCAGCCGTATGCCGTGCTCGTCCCCGGACTGGTGGACCTGCACAACCACGGTGGTGGTGGCTTCGCCTTCACCGACGGCCCCGATGCTGCCCTCCGGGCCCGCGACGCGCACCTGCGGCAGGGGACCACGACGGTCGTGGCCAGCCTGGTCACCGACACGATCGACGTCCTGGAGCGACAGGTGCGCACGCTGCGCCCGCTCGTGCGCTCGGGTGAGCTGGGCGGCATCCATTGTGAGGGACCCTGGCTGGCGCCGCAGTGGTGCGGTGCCCATCCTGTCGCCCTGCTTGCCGACCCGGACCCGGCTGCTCTCGGTGCCCTGACCGACGCTGGTGGGGACGCGCTCGTGATGGTGACCCTGGCCCCCGAGCGAGCGGGTGCGCTGGAGGCGATCCGGTGGCTCACGGGACGTGGCGTGCGAGTGGCCGTGGGGCACACCGACGCGACCTACGACCAGACGCGGGCGGCGATCGAGGCTGGGGCGAGCGTGGCCACCCACCTCTACAACGGTGCGCGTCCGCCGCACCACCGCGAGCCCGGGCCGTCGGTCGCGCTGCTGGAGGACCCACAGGTCTTCATCGAGTCCATCGTCGACGGCGCCCACCTGCACCCGGCCGTCGTGCGGGCCACCGCACGGTCCGCGGGCGAGCGGTGGGTGCTGGTCACCGACGCGATGGCCGCCGCCCTGATGGGCGATGGGAGTTATCAGCTGGGCACGCTGGGCGTGGATGTCGTTGACGGCATCGCCCGGGTGCGTCAGGGCAGGGCCGAGGGTGCGGAGACCGCAGGTGGCGTCATGGCCGGCAGCACGCTGAGTCTGTCCCGGGCCGTGCGCAACGCCGTCGAGTGCGGGGTGCCACTGGTCGAGGCGGTCCACGCCGCCACGGCCGCTCCGGCCGCAGCCATGGGCTGGACCGACGTCGGGCGGCTCGAGGCGGGTCGACGTGCCGACCTCGTGGGGCTGGACGAGCAGCTGGGTGTGCAGGACGTCATGCGGCAGGGAGTCTGGGTCGACCGGGACAGGTCCCTCTGACGCACGGGGGCCGATGCAACACGGTGGGTCCGCCAACAAATTGGTGGGTCCCGCAACAAATGCGCCCGAGACTGCTCTGGCAGGAGATAGATTGTCCCCGTGGGGATTATCGACACGCAGGGACTGACCAAGCGCTACGGCCAGGTCACTGCGCTAGGGGGGCTGGACCTGAGCATCGGCGAGGGCGTCACCGGGCTGGTCGGCGCCAACGGCGCCGGCAAGTCGACGCTGATCAAGATCCTGCTCGGCCTGATCGACGCCACGGAGGGCCGCGCCCAGGTGCTGGGTCACGACATCCGCGCCGAGGGCCAACAGATCCGCACCCTGGTCGGTTACATGCCAGAGCACGACTGCCTGCCCCCCGACGTGCGCGCCATCGACTTTGTGGTGCACATGGCCCGGATGTCCGGACTGCCGCCGACTGCTGCGCGTGAGCGGGCCGCCGACGTGCTGCGTCACGTCGGGCTCGCGGAGGAGCGCTATCGCCTGATGGGCGGCTATTCCACCGGCATGAAGCAGCGGGCCAAGCTCGCGCAGGCCCTGGCACACGACCCGAGGCTGGTCTTCCTGGATGAGCCCACCAACGGTCTGGACCCCGCGGCACGGGACGACATGCTCGCCCTGGTCAGCAAGATCGGTCGCGAGTTCGGCATCTCCGTGCTGGTCACCTCGCACCTGCTCGGCGAGCTCGAGCGGGTCAGTGACCACGTGGTGGTGCTGGACGGGGGGCACCTGCTCCGCTCGTCGGCGACAGCCGAGTTCACCTCCGACACAGGGCTGCTGCTCATCGAGGTGCTCGGTGCCGGTGACGCCCAGACCACGATGGGTGAGCGTCTCGCGGCCCAGGGCATCGCGTGCCGGCCACGCGGCCAGCTGATCGAGATCAACGCACCGGGGCGAGCCGACCTGCACGACCTGATCCGCGACACGGCGGTGGACGTCGGCGTCGGACTGGTCCGCATCGCCGCCGACCACGGCCGCATCGAGGACGTCTTCCGAGAGGATGCAGGTCATGGCTCAGCCGTCTGACGGCCGGCCGGGCGGTGTCATCCACGACATCGGCTACCGGCCCTACTCCGGCCCACGCCTCGGCACGCGCGACGCTGGTCGCTCCCTGTTCGTGACCGGGTTGCTCAACGCCTACGGCATCGGTCGCTCGGGCAGGGCCAAGGGCCTGCCGATGACACTGCTGGCCCTGATGATCGTGCCCGCGGCGATCATGGTTGCGGTGATGGTCACCCTCGGTCTGACCGACGGTTTCCTCGACTACGGCACCTACCCGGTGACGCTCATGCTGGTCATCGTCATCTTTGTGGCCGCGCAGGCGCCGGTGCTCTTCTCCCGGGACCTGCGCTCGGGGGCCATCTCGCTCTATCTCGCCCGACCGCTCAGCGCCACGGCCTATGCCCTGGTCCGGTGGGCCTCCCTGTTCGTGGCGATCCTGATCTTCATCGCCCTGCCGGTCATCGTGCTGTATGTCGGGGCGCTGACGGCCGAGGCAGACTTCAGCGAGCACACGGCTGACTTCCTGGCGGCCATGGTCGGCATCGTGCTGCTGTCGGCGGTGCTGGCCACCCTGTCCGGGCTGGTCGCCTCCCACACCAGACGGCGCGGTCTGGCCGTCGGCGTGACGATCATCGCGCTGCTGGTCAGCACCGGGGTGGTGTCGGCCGTGCAGGCGATCACGGACGTGCAGGGCAACGAGACCATGGGTCTCGTCGTTGGTCTGTTCTCACCGTTCTCCCTGGTCGACGGCGTGCAGGTCGGACTCCTCGACGGCCAGAGCTCGTTCCAGGTGTCGCCCGACGGAGCCGGCTGGGGCCTGATCTATCTGCTCGCCTCCCTCGCCGTCATCGCCGGTGGTCTCTGGCTGCTGGTGCGCTACTACCGGAAGCAGGCGGGGCGATGAGTGTCCTCGAGGTGGCCAACGCCTCGCGCTGGTTCGGCAACGTCGTGGCCGTCAATGACGTCTCGATGCAGATCGGGCCGGGCGTCACGGGTCTGCTCGGCCCCAACGGTGCGGGCAAGACCACGCTGATCGCGATGATGGCCGGGTTCCTCGCGCCGTCGGCGGGCATGGTGACCCTCGATGGGGCGCCGGTCTGGAACAACGTGTCGATCTATCGCGCCATCGGGCTGGTGCCCGAGCGGGAGGCCAGTTTCGGTTATCTGAGCGGACGGCAGTTCGTGCGCGCCAACGCTGAGTTGCACAAGCTCCCCTCGCCGGGGGAGGCCGCCGAGCGTGCCCTGGGCATCGTGGAGATGGGTGAACCGGCCGGCCGCCTGATCAGCACCTACTCCAAGGGCATGCGCCAGCGCATCAAGCTGGCCGCTGCCCTGGTCCACGACCCCGCCGTGCTGCTGCTCGACGAGCCGTTCAACGGCGTCGACCCCCGCCAGCGCATGCACCTGATGGAGCTGCTCACCCGCATGGGCTCCGAGGGGCGGACCGTGCTGTTCAGCTCGCACATCCTCGAGGAGGTCGAGCAGATCGCCCGGCACATCGAGGTCGTGGTCTCCGGGCGGCACGCGGCCTCGGGCGACTTCGGCGCGATCCGCCGCCTGATGACCGACCGACCCAACGTCTATCTGCTCCGGACCAGTGACGATCGCAAGCTGGCCGCTGTGCTGATGGCGGGAGAGAGCGTCGCCGGGGTCCGGCTGGAGCCGCGAGGAGGAGTGCAGGTGCAGGTGACCGACTTTGGGACGTTTGCTGTCGCCCTCCCTCGGCTGGCCAAGGAGCACGGCATCACCCTGCGCGAGGTCACGCCCACCGACGAGTCACTGGAGTCGGTCTTCGCCTACCTGGTGTCCGCATGAACCCCACGATCGCGCGACTGGCCCTGCAGTCACTGTTCGGCCAGAAGCGGTGGTGGGTGCTGGTCGCCCTGCCCCTGCTGCTGATGGGGCTGTGCCTGCTGGTGCAGCTGCTGACCAGCGGTGACGCCGCCGCGACATCCTTCGAGGCCGTCATCGTCGTCTTCGGTCTGGGCCTGGTGCTGCCGCTGGTCTCGCTGCTGGTGACCACCGGGGTGCTCGGACCCGAGATCGACGACGGCTCGATCGTCTATCTGCTCTCCAAGCCGATCTCCCGCTATGTCGTGGCCCTGAGCAAGCTGGTCGTCGCGGTCGTGGTCACGGTGGTCCTCGGAGCCGGGTCCCTGTTCATCTCGGGCCTGATCCTCGACCCGTCGGCACCCGGGCAGGCGCTCGCGGTGGGCGTCGGGTCCGCCGTGGCGGGCACGGCCTACTGCGCCGCCTTCGTGATGCTCTCGGCGATCAACCGGCACGGCATGATCTCCGGCCTGATCTACGTGTTGGTCTTCGAGGGCCTGCTTGCCTCGTGGCTGTCCGGGTTGCGCTATGTGAGCGTCTCCGCCTTCGGTCGCCGCATCGCCGAGGGCCTGGATGACTCGCTCAACCTGATTGCTGGCAACCTGCCGCTGGCCTATGCCTGGATCGCCAGCCTCGTGGTGATCGTGGCCGGCGGCTATGTCGCTGGGCGACGCCTCGCACGCTTCCAGCTCGGCGGCGACGAGTGACGCCGCCGAGCACCCACACCGCTCCGGCCGACTAGCGGGCCTCGCCCAGCAGCTCCTGGATCCGGCCGACGCCCTCGGCGAGGTCGGTGTCTCCCAGGGCGTAGGACAGCCGCAGATAGCCGGACGGCCCAAAGGCCTCACCGGGCACCACCGCGACCTCGACCTCCTCGAGGATGATCTCCGCCAGCTCGACGGACGTCTGCGGGGTGCGGCCCCGGATGGTGCGCCCGAGCACGCCCGCAACGCTCGGGTAGGCGTAGAAGGCACCCTGCGGTGTGGGGCACTCGACACCGTCGATCTCGTTCAGCATCGACACGATGGTCTGGCGGCGACGATCAAAGGCTGTGCGCATCTCGTCGACAGCCTCGAGCGAGCCCTGGAGGGCGGCGATCGCGGCCCGCTGGGACACGTTGGCCACGTTGGAGGTCGCGTGGGACTGCAGGTTGGTCGCGGCCTTGACCACGTCCTTGGGGCCGATCATCCAGCCCACCCGCCAGCCGGTCATCGCATAGGTCTTGGCCACACCGTTGAGCACGACGCAGGTGTCGGCGAGCTCGGGCACGGCCACCGGCACTGACGGGGCGGCGGCGCCGTCATAGAGCAGGTGCTCATAGATCTCGTCGGTCACCACCCAGATGCCGTGCTCCAGGGCCCAGTGGCCGATCGCCTCGACCTGCTCGGGCGGATAGACCGCACCGGTCGGGTTGGACGGCGAGCAGAACAACAACACCTTGGTCCGGTCCGTGCGGGCCGCCTCGAGCTGGTCAACGGTCACCAGATAGCCCTGGTCTGCGCCGGCAAAGACGTCAACGGGCACGCCGCCAGCCAGCCGGATCGACTCCGGATAGGTGGTCCAGTAGGGCGTGGGCAGCAGGACCTCGTCGCCCGGGTCGAGCAGGGCGGCGAAGGTGTTGTAGACAGCCTGCTTGCCGCCGTTGGTGATGAGCACGTTGGCCGGCTCCACGGCATACCCACTGTCGCGCTGGGTCTTGTCGACCACGGCGGCCTTGAGGTCCGGCAGGCCACCGGCGGGGGAGTAGCGGTGGTTCACCGGGTCCTGGGCGGCGGCGATCGCCGCGGCGACGATGTAGTCCGGCGTCGGGAAGTCAGGCTCGCCGGCACCGAAGCCGATCACTGGTCGGCCCTGTGCCTTCAGGGCCTTGGCCTTGGCGTCGACCGCCAGGGTGGCCGACTCGGCGATCGAGCCGATGCGGGTGGAGATGCGGGGCTTGGGGGTCCTCTGAGTCACGTGGCCATTCTTGCACCGGTCACCTGGTTAGCACCGACCCGCCTCATCGCGTAGGATGGACCCTCGGATGTTGACGCATCCCATGCTGGCGCCTGCCCACCCAGGCCCGGCAACCGAAGGGCACTAGCTCAATTGGTAGAGCACTGGTCTCCAAAACCAGGGGTTGGGGGTTCGAGTCCCTCGTGCCCTGCGCGACGCGACCGCACTGGTCGCGGCCGACAACGACAGGCCCACCACGTGGGGCGAAGGAAGGTTATCCGTGTCTGAGACAAGCGCCCGCGACACCCAGGGTGTCGGCAGGGGCAATGCGCAGTCCGGAGGGTCGCCCAGCCCCAGCACCTATGTCGCCCAGGTCATTGCCGAGTTGCGCAAGGTGCACCGGCCGACGCAGCGCGAGCTGATCACCTACACCATCGTCGTGTTCGTGTTCGTGCTGGTGATCATGGGGTTCGTTGTCGGTGTTGACCAGATCTTCACCCGGCTCGTCGAGTTCACCTTCGGCAGCTGACCGACCCTCGTGGTCGGCCAGCCGACCCTCCACGGTCGCCGCGACGACCGCTCCGCTCCCGTCAGTAGTAAGGAAGTAGCCATGCCCGAGCAGTCAGACAACGTCGACGAGACGCCCGAGGTCGACGAGACGACCGAGTCGGCGATCGACGGCGCTGAGGGCGGCGCCCCGGAGGAAGACGCCCCGGAGTATGCCGAGGGGCAGGCCGAGCAGGCCCCCGCCGCTGAGGTTGCGGCTGAGGAGGACGCTGCGGCTGAGGCCGACACCACCGAGGCCGACGCAGAAGCTGAGGATGCAGAGGCTGAGGACGTCGACGGTGCCGAGGAGTCCTCGGACGAGGCGCCCGCCGGTGACCCGATGGAGGAGTTCCGCGAGAGCCTGCAGTCCCAGTTCGGTGACTGGTATGTCGTCCACTCCTACGCTGGCTACGAGAACCGCGTGAAGGTCAACCTGGAGACCCGGTCCACGAGCCTCAACATGGAGGACTACATCTTCCAGGTCGAGGTGCCGATGGAGGAGGTCACCGAGATCAAGTCCGGTGTCCGCAAGCAGGTGCGTCGCGTGCGGATGCCTGGCTACGTCCTGGTCCGCATGGACCTGACGGACGAGTCGTGGGGCGCCGTCCGGCACACCCCCGGCGTGACCGGCTTTGTCGGCAACGCGCACCAGCCGGTGCCGCTGAGCATCGACGAGGTCATCACCATGCTGGCCCCGGTGTTCGAGACCCCGGAGACCACCGACCAGGGCGAGGGCAGCACGGGCGGCTCCGCCACCCCCGCCACCCGCACCGCCTCCCCGGAGGTCGACTTCGAGGTCGGCGAGTCCGTCACGGTGATGGAGGGTCCGTTCGAGACCCTGCCCGCCACGATCTCCGAGATCATCCCCGAGAGCCAGAAGCTCAAGGTGCTGGTCTCCATCTTCGGCCGCGAGACACCGGTCGAGCTGTCGTTCAACCAGGTCTCGAAACTCTAGGAGGGCTCCGCCCCCCTAGTTCCCCCCCATGGTCAGGGGACTCCGTCCCCCGACTGCCCCCACGGTCAGGGGACTCCGTCCCCCGACTGCCCCCTGACCGGGCTTCGCCCGGGGGCGCGGACTTCGTCCACGGGTTAGGAGGCACGCTCCGCGTGCCGCACAATTGAACAGGACTTCCGAGGCCGCAGACGGCCTCGGACTCCGAAAGACTCCGTCTTTCGGAGTGCAACCGGGTCATCGCCCACGGCGTAGGCCCACAACGAAGAGGAAGAGATATGCCCCCCAAGAAGAAGGTCTCCGGCTTCATCAAGCTGCAGATCCAGGCCGGTGCGGCCACCCCGGCCCCGCCCGTCGGTCCGGCCCTTGGCCAGCACGGCGTCAACATCATGGAGTTCGTCAAGGCCTACAACGCCGCGACGGAGTCCCAGCGTGGCAACGTCATCCCGGTCGAGATCACGGTCTACGAGGACCGTTCCTTCACCTTCATCACCAAGACCCCGCCGGCTGCCGAGCTGATCAAGAAGGCTGCCGGCGTCGCCAAGGGCTCGGGTGAGCCGAACAAGACCAAGGTCGCCAAGCTGACCCAGGCTCAGGTGCGCGAGATCGCCGAGTCCAAGATGGCTGACCTCAACGCCAACGACATCGACCAGGCCGCCAAGATCATCGCCGGCACCGCCCGGTCGATGGGCATCACGGTCCAGGGCTGACGCCCTCGACCTTCACCGCCGAGGTGCGCCTCGGCATACCAGAGGGGTTTCCCTCGCGTGGCAGGACCAGCGCTGGTCCGCAGACCACAACTCCACCTCACACCAAGGAGCACGCATGAAGCGCAGCAAGGCCTACAACGCCGCCGCCGAGAAGATCGAGGACGGCAAGTTCTACACCCCCGTCGAGGCCATCGCCCTGGCCAAGGAGACCTCGACCACCAAGTACGACGCAACCGTCGAGGTCGCCCTGCGGCTGAGCGTTGACCCGCGCAAGGCCGACCAGCTCGTCCGAGGCACCGTCAACCTGCCGAACGGCACGGGCAAGACCGCCCGCGTCCTGGTCTTCGCCAACGGCGACAAGGCCGACGCCGCCCGCGAGGCCGGCGCTGACTATGTCGGCTCCGACGACCTGCTGGAGAAGGTCAGCGGTGGCTGGCTCGACTTCGACGCCGTCGTGGCCACCCCGGACCTGATGGGCAAGGTCGGCCGTCTGGGCAAGGTGCTGGGACCGCGTGGTCTCATGCCGAACCCCAAGACCGGCACCGTCACGATGGACACCGCCAAGGCTGTCTCCGACATCAAGGGCGGCAAGATCGAGTTCCGTGTCGACAAGCACGCCAACCTGCACTTCATCATCGGCAAGACGTCGTTCGGTGCCGAGCAGCTGGCGGAGAACTACGGCGCAGCGATCGACGAGGTCATGCGACTGAAGCCGTCCTCCTCCAAGGGCCGCTATGTCGCCAAGGCCACGATGAGCACCACGATGGGCCCGGGCATCCCGCTCGACCCCGCGCGCGTGTCCACCCTGGTTGCCACCACGGAGTGACCTGACCACACCGCCGACAGGGCCGGGTGAGCACACGCTCACCCGGCCCTGTCGTCTGTCCGGGGCCGCCCCTGTCGTGTGTCCGGGGCCGCCCCTGTCGTGTGTCCGGCGCCGCGCTGTCCGCGGCCGTCCTTCGTCTGGCTTGGACTGCTCGTTGCCCAGCCGAACCGTGCACCCAGACAGGTAACGTCACCTCGCGCTCTCGGCCGCATGGCGCTGACCTGCGCAAACGTCGGGAGCGTGGTGACTTCGCCTGTTTGGCTGCACGCCCTGAGACCCGCCCGGCCGCCCGGGGCAGCTCGGGGCAGCGCAGCGGCGCGCGCGCCGTGGCAGGGCGGGACGACAAGAGGGCGCGCCCGCGGTGGCAGGATGAGGGCATGACGACGACCGACGTGCCGGACTCGGAGCGGGTGCGCGAGGCGGTCCGGCACTATGTCGAGCGGCAGCCCGCGTTGGAGCGGGCCACCGAGGGGTTCATCGTGCTGGTCACCTCGGCCCTGGACGATGCTGGCATCAACTATCTGACCGTCACCGGGCGCACCAAGTCCGTGGAGAGCTTCGCCGGCAAGGCCGCTCGCATGGTGGACGGCCGACTGCTCTATCCCGATCCGCTCGAGCAGATCACCGACCAGATCGGGCTGCGGGTGATCACCTATGTCCGCGACGACGTGGACGCGGTCGCGCAGCTGCTCTCGGGGGAACTGACGGTGCTCGATGACCGGGACATGGGGCAGGAGACGGCCGATCAGGGGCGTTGGGGTTATTCGAGCCGGCACCTGGTGGTCGCCGTGGACGCCAGCCGCACGCTGACCCCTGAGCAGGAGGCACTGCGCACGTTCACCGCGTCGGTGCAGGTGCGCACGGTGCTGCAGCACGCGTGGGCCGAGTTCGAGCACGACATCCGTTACAAGGGCACGGTCCCAGAGGCCCACGCTCCCGACCTGAACCGGCGCTTCACGCTGGCCGCGGGGCTGCTCGAGCTCGCAGACAAGGAGTTCTCCGCGATCCGCGACCGGTTGCAGGCCACCATGCCCGAGCACCCGGGGGACGAGCCGGACGAGAGTGACCCGCGCCTCAGCGCCCAGGACCTTGCCAAGTTCCTCGCGGGTGCCTATCCGGATGCAGGCTGGTCGCGCACCGAGCACTACACCTGGATCTCAGGGCTCCTCCTCGAGCTGGGCATCGCCTCGCTCGAGGAGCTGGCCCAGGTGCTGGCGGGCACAGACAGCGAGCAGATCACCGCCCGGATGGGCTATCGCTATCCGCCAGCAGCCGTGCGCCGGCTCGATGACGCCCTGCTGGCTGTCTACGGTGGCGACTACATCACCCTCCACGGCAACGACCATCGCGTGGAGCAGTTGCGCGAGCGGCTCACCAAACTCGACTGAGTTGTCCTGCTCGAGTTGACTGTGATTGAGCAGAATGGGTTGTGAACAGACAGGAGTGTCATGCGGGCACAGATTGACCACATCGTCCTGGCCGGACCGGACCTCACCGAGCTTGAGGAGTATGCCGAGGCGCACCTCGGCATACGGCCTCAGCCAGGCGGTGCCCACCCGGGAGTGGGCACGCGCAACTCGCTGCTCGGCCTCGGTGGCCAGCGCTATCTTGAGCTGGTCGCACCAGACCCCGAGCAACCCGACCCTGCCCAACCGCGCCCGTTCCGCGTGGACGAGGTCACCGAGCCGACGCTGACCGGCTGGGCGCTGCGGGCCCAGGGCCTGCCCGAGCGGGTGGCGCGGGCCCGCGAGCGCGGCCTCGACCCGGGCGACCCCCGTCCGATGAGCCGGAGGCGACCGGACGGCGAGGAGTTGTCGTGGGAGCTCACCTCGCTCGGCACGAGTCTGGACGGGATGGTGCCCTTCCTCATCGACTGGGGGAGCACGCCGCACCCGAGCGAGGGACTGCCGGCCGTCAAGCTCGTGACAGTGCGGCTGCGACACCCGCAGGCGGCGCGCCTCAGCAGTGCCCTGGAGGCGCTCGACGCGCCACGTGGTCCGATCCAGCTCCGCGTCGCCGAGCCCGTGCGGATGTCCCTGGTGATCGCCACGGACGAGGGCAGCGTCACGCTCGGCTAGACAACGCTCGGCTAGACAACGGCGTCACCCGCCCAGGCAACGCCGTCACCCGCCGAAGCGGGCTCGGAAACTCTCCGGCAGCGACACGTCGGCAACGATCTGCTCGGCCAGCTCCCGGCGACCGGGGGAGTCCTGCACGTTGTCGTTGAGCAGGCGCGGCTGCGCAGAGGCCAGCTCCAGCCCCAGCGACCGGACATCGACGCCGCGCGGCAGGTCCGCGTGGGTGCGGGCGAGGGCCTCCAGCGGGGTGACCCCGGTCATCCGGGCCTCGCTGAGCACCAGCCCCACGGCGGCTCCGTGCTGCTCCTGCAGGTGCGTGGCGGCGACCAGGCGCCGCAGCTCGGGGCGAGGATCGCCGTCGGCGAAGGCTCGCAGCACGTGCTGGATCCCGCGGGCCCAGACCGGCTTGAGCCCAAGGACCGTGGACCGCACGTGCTCGGCCTTCGGGTGGTCGACGGCCTGCAGCCCGAGCACGAAACTCAGCAGCGCGGGCTGGACCGGCTGATAGGTGTCGTGCTTGCGGGCCAGCCGCTTGCGCCAGCCCGGCAGCAGCGCGTCGGCGTCCTCCCGGGTGAATCGCCTGCTCGCGACCAGCGGCTCGAGCAGATAGGCGTCCAGCTCAGCGGCGGCCCCGGGCGGCGGATCGAGCAGCGTCGCACGGAACCACGCCTCCTGGCTGTTGGTGAGGTCCCGCACCTCATCCAGGGTCTTCCAGAGCGAATACTTGGAGTCGGTCGCCGGGGGTTCCCAGGCCAGGGCGGCGTCGCCGAGCTCATCCGCCAGCCGTTGCGCGCTCGCGGCCAGGGCCGCGGCCAGCCCTCGCAGGTCGTCACGACTCTCGTCGTGAAATGGACTGCGGGAGTATGCCGCCCACTCACCATCGGCCTGCAGGTCCGCCAGGTCGGGGGCCGCCTTGCGGCGCACCCGGTTGAGCAGCCAGGCAGGCACAGCCGGGTCGGTGAGGACCTCGCTGCACCGCCGCGCGCTCTGCTCCAGGGGCGCCACCGTCCCCACCGGCGCGGGAACACCGCCCACCTGGGGGAGCGAGCTCACCAGTGCGTCCAGCTCCGTTGTCGCCGAGTCTGCGGTGGCGCGGACCCGCTCGGCCACCGCGATCGCCTCAGCCCGGGGCGAGGTGCCGGCCAGGGCTGCTCGGATCCGGGCCTCCGCCAGGTGCAGCCCGAGCTCCCCGGCGACCGCCAGGGTCTCTGGCGACGGTGCGGCGAGCGCGAAGAGCTCGGCCTCCCACCCCTCTGGCCGCCGTGCCGCAGCACGCGCAGCCAGCAGGCCCGCCTCCCTCGCTCGCCCATGCTCCAACAGGAGGGGGATGAGTGAGGTGGCCGCGGCATACCAGGGTGGGTGTCCCTCGCCGGGCTGGGCATAGGCCGACGCGACCTCGGCGTGGATGGCGACCAACTCCTGGGGCGTCACTGCCTCGCTGGCGGCGAGCAGCTCGAAGGCGGTGCCCCGGTGCTCGGCCTCGATCGCCGGATCGGTGACCACGCTGTGGAGCCACTCGAGGGCCGAGGCTCCCACCTGACGGTCGAGGCGGAAGCGCAGGTCCCCGTCGCGCCAGTGCCCGTGGTGCAGCGGCTCCAGGGCGGCCGCCACCTGCTCGGGACGAGTGCGATCAATCGCTGCCGCGTCAAAGCGCGGCCCGATGTGGAAGGCCTCCTCGTCGGTGCTGCCGCCACCGATCTCGAAGGGGTCGGGGATGGTCTCCAGGCGCTCGCGCACCCGGGCGCGGTCGCCGCCGAAATAGACCATCTGCAGGTCGATGAGGCGCCCCTTGCGGTCCCAGGCCTGCGTCTGGGCGTGCCAGCCGATGTAGGGCGTGTCCGCTGGCAGCTCCCGGTCGCGCAGGACCTCAGCCGCCGTCACGTGCACGTCGTCGGCGTCATAGGGTCCGCCCCGGGCGCTCGCCGGCGCGAGCGCCACGAAGTCCTCTCCGTCCAGGCTCTTGAGCCAGGCCCGGATGGCGGAGAGGTCTGAGGGGGCCCTGGAGACCCGCGTGCGGCCGATCACAGGGTGAGACTAGGCGTGGTCGGTGAACGCAGGGTGGCCGAGCGGGCAACGCGGACGGGTCAACGACTGTCCGGCCGTGACACCCTGGGTGAGTCGAGGCGGTGATGTGTCGCGGTGATTTGTCCGGGTGACCCGGCTGCCGCTAGAGTGGGGCCATACCCAATGACCGCCGGTTGTCGGCGTGCCCGCGAGGGCGCCTCGACCGAAGGATCCGCACGATGCGGGCGACCTGCGCAGGTGAACTGAGCTGGACGGCATCCGTGCTGTCATACGAGCCCCGTGCGCCTGCGCCGGGGCTCTTGTCGTCGGACCGGGAGGGTGCCGGCACCACGATGAAGGAGGCCCCATGGCGACTGCTGCGAAGGCTGCTGCCATTGCCGAGATGACGGACCTGTTCCGCAACTCGGGTGCGGCCGTGCTCACTGAGTACCGCGGACTGACCGTGGCCCAGCTGACCGAGCTGCGAGGCTCGATCCGCGAGCACGCGACCTATGCCGTGGTGAAGAACACGCTCACCAAGCTTGCTGCCAACGAGGCCGGAGTCACCGACCTTGACGAGCACCTGCAGGGCCCCACTGCGATCGCCTTCGTCACCGGTGACCCGGTCGAGGCTGCCAAGGGCCTGCGTGACTTTGCCAAGGCCAACCCTGACCTGGTGATCAAGGCGGGTGTGCTCGACGGCAAGCCGTTGAGCTCCGAGGAGATCACCAAACTCGCCGACCTTGAGTCGCGCGAGACCCTGCTGGCCAAGTTGGCCGGGGCCATGAACGCCTCGCTGACGAACGCCGTCTACCTGTTCGCCGCGCCGCTGTCTCAGACGGCTCGCGTGGTCGACGCGCTCCGCGCGAAGGTCGAGCAGGAAGGTCCCCAGGGAGGATCTGCGGCGGATTCCGCTGCCGCCGAGACCGCAGAGGCCGAGCCGGCCGCTGCGGACGAGGCACCGGTCGAGACCGCGGAGGCCCCGGCCGCTGCGGAGGAGACCACCACCGACGTCGCCGAGGGTGGCGACGACAGCTGAGACGAGCCTTCGGGTGTCACAGCCCGGAACCCGTCAAGGCATTAACCACACACCGCCACTCACGGCACCACTAGGAAGGAACGCCACCATGGCGAAGCTGACCACCGAGGAGCTCCTGGAGAGCTTCAAGGAGATGTCCCTGATCGAGCTCTCCGAGTTCGTGAAGCAGTTCGAGGAGACCTTCAACGTCACCGCAGCGGCCCCGGTTGCCGTCGCGGGCGCTGCTCCCGCCGGAGGCGGCGGCGAGGCCGCTGCTGTCGAGGAGCAGAGCGAGTTCGACGTCGTCCTCGAGTCCGCTGGCGACAAGAAGATCCAGGTCATCAAGGAGGTCCGTTCGCTGACCTCCCTGGGCCTGAAGGAGGCCAAGGACCTCGTCGATGGCGCCCCGAAGCCGATCCTGGAGGGTGTCGACAAGGACGCCGCCGAGAAGGCCAAGGAGGCGCTCGAGGGCGCCGGAGCCACCGTCACCCTCAAGTGACACGTGCCGGGTCGATGACCCGGTGACGCCTTGCGAAGCGGGCGGGACTGACCACTGGTCGGTCCCGCCCGTTCTGCGTTGCCACGTCCCAGACCCGCCCGTTCTGCGTCGCTTGCCGCCAGGGCGGACATTCAAACAGGCGAAGTCACAGGGCCCTGCGCGTTTCTGCAGGTCAGCGAGCTGCCCCTGCTCGCGGACTCCCACGTCACCTGTTTGAATGCACGCCATCGGCGGCGAAGAGGGGACGTATGCCGAGGGCTGGCTCGCTCTGTGCCGCACCGGGGCGTGGGGCAGGGAAAGAGTGCTGGTGCACGGCGATTTCACTGGACACGCCGGGGGATGGCTTGACGAACAGGGGCGTTCGAGGGCATCCTCAGTGCCGTCATCACGCGCCGGCGTGGGTCACCGCGAGGGGGCGGTTGGACCCGACCGGCCTTTCGTGTATGCTATCTCTTTGCGCTGCCCTTGTCCCGTGCCGCACCCACTATCTGAGGTCCAGACCCCCGCATCGTTGCGTCTGGTCCAACTTGAGTGTGGTCGTGGGCCGGAGCAGTTGCTGACCCGCTGCTCATGTTAGGCCTGTGGAAGGACCAATCCTTGGCTGCCTCGCGCACTGCGAAGACGACTGTGTCCACCGCTCGGACGGCTTCTGGCCGTTTGAGCTTCGCCAAGATCCGGGAGCCGCTGGAGGTTCCGGATCTCTTGGCGCTCCAGACGGAGAGTTTTGACTGGTTGCTCGGAAACGAGGACTGGCAGGCTCGCGTCGCTGCCGCGAAGGACGGCGGCAAGTATGACGTCCCCGACCGCTCCGGTCTCGAGGACATCTTTGAGGAGATCTCCCCGATCGAGGACTTCTCCGGCTCCATGTCCCTGTCATTCCGGGACCACCGCTTCGAGGAGCAGAAGTACTCCATCGAGGAGTGCAAGGAGCGGGATATGACCTATTCCGCTCCGCTGTTCGTCACCGCGGAGTTCATCAACAACACCACCGGTGAGATCAAGTCCCAGACGGTCTTCATGGGCGACTTCCCGCTCATGACCGACCGGGGCACGTTCATCATCAACGGCACCGAGCGTGTCGTGGTGTCCCAGCTCGTCCGCAGCCCGGGCGTCTACTTCGAGCGCTCGCTCGACAAGACGGCCGACAAGGACATCTACTCCACCAAGATCATCCCGAGCCGGGGTGCCTGGTTGGAGTTCGAGATCGACAAGCGTGACCAGGTCGGCGTGCGCGTCGACCGCAAGCGCAAGCAGTCGGTCACGGTGCTCCTGAAGGCCCTGGGCTGGACCGAGGCCCAGATCCTCGAGGAGTTCGGCGACTACGAGTCGATCCGCGCCACCCTGGAGAAGGACCACACGGCCGACCAGGACGAGGCGCTGCTGGACATCTACCGCAAGCTGCGTCCGGGCGAGCCCCCGACCAAGGAGGCCGCGCAGACCCTGCTCGACAACCTCTACTTCAACCCCAAGCGCTATGACTTGGCCAAGGTTGGTCGCTACAAGATCAACAAGAAGCTGGGTGTCGAGGCTCCGCTGAACGAGTCCGTCCTGGGCGTCGACGACATCGTCGCCACCATCAAGTACCTCGTCGCGCTGCACGCCGGCGAGGACTCGATGGAGATCGTCCGCAACGGTCAGACCGAGGAGCTGCGCGTTGAGGTCGACGACATCGACCACTTCGGCAACCGCCGTCTGCGCTCGGTCGGCGAGCTGATCATGAACCAGGTCCGCACCGGGCTCTCGCGCATGGAGCGCGTCGTCCGCGAGCGGATGACCACCCAGGACGTCGAGGCCATCACGCCGCAGACCCTGATCAACATCCGGCCGGTCGTCGCCTCCATCAAGGAGTTCTTCGGCACCAGCCAGCTGTCGCAGTTCATGGACCAGAACAACCCGCTGTCGGGTCTGACCCACAAGCGTCGCCTGTCGGCGCTGGGCCCCGGCGGTCTGTCCCGTGACCGCGCCGGCATGGAGGTCCGTGACGTCCACCCGTCGCACTACGGCCGCATGTGCCCGATTGAGACCCCTGAGGGTCCCAACATTGGTCTGATCGGTTCGCTGGCCTCCTACGGCCGGATCAACCCGTTCGGCTTCGTGGAGACCCCCTACCGCAAGGTCATCGAGGGTCGGGTCACCGACGACATCGACTACCTGTCCGCGGACGAGGAGGACCACTTCGTCATCGCGCAGGCCAACGCCGAGCTCACCGAGGACGGCACCTTCGCCGAGGAGCGGATCCTGGTCCGCACCAAGGGCGGGGAGGCCACTGACGTCCCGGCCGGCGACGTGGACTACATGGACGTGTCCGCACGTCAGATGGTGTCCGCGGCCACCGCGATGATCCCGTTCCTGGAGCACGACGACGCCAACCGTGCGCTCATGGGCGCCAACATGCAGCGTCAGGCCGTGCCGCTGGTGCGCGCCGAGGCGCCGTTGGTCGGCACCGGCATGGAGCACCGCGCGGCGCTCGACTCCGGTGACGTGGTGCGTGCCGCCAAGGCGGGCGTGGTCCAGGAGGTCTCGGCCGACCTGGTCACCGTCGCCCACGACGACGGCACCTACCAGTCCTACAAGATCTCCAAGTTCACCCGGTCCAACCAGGGCAACTGCTACAACCAGCAGGCCAAGGTCAACCAGGGTGACCGCGTCGAGGCCGGCGACCTGCTGGCCGACGGTCCCGCGACCGACGGCGGCGAGATGGCACTGGGGCGCAACCTGCTCGTGGCGTTCATGCCGTGGGAGGGCCACAACTACGAGGACGCGATCATCCTCTCCCAGCGTCTGGTGCAGGACGATGTCCTCTCCTCGATCCACATCGAGGAGCACGAGATCGACGCCCGCGACACCAAGCTGGGGCCGGAGGAGATCACCCGGGACATCCCGAACGTCTCCGACGAGGTGCTGGCCGACCTGGACGAGCGCGGCATCATCCGCATCGGTGCCGAGGTCCGCGACGGCGACCTGCTGGTCGGCAAGGTCACGCCCAAGGGTGAGACCGAGCTGACCCCGGAGGAGCGCCTGCTGCGCGCCATCTTCGGTGAGAAGGCCCGTGAGGTCCGCGACACCTCGATGAAGGTCCCGCACGGCGAGACCGGCACGATCATCGGCGTCAAGGTCTTCGACCGCGAGGAGGGCGACGAGCTCCCCCCGGGCGTCAACCAGCTGGTGCGCGTCTATGTCGCCAACAAGCGCAAGATCACCGATGGTGACAAGCTCGCTGGCCGCCACGGCAACAAGGGCGTCATCTCCAAGATCCTGCCCGTCGAGGACATGCCGTTCATGGAGGACGGCACGCCCGTCGACATCGTGCTCAACCCGCTGGGTGTGCCCGGCCGGATGAACGTCGGTCAGATCCTGGAGCTGCACCTCGGCTGGGCCGCGGCGCAGGGCTGGGAGATCGCCGAGGGCGCCGAGTGGGCCAACGGCATCCCCGCCGACGCGCACACTGCCCCGCCGCGCAGCCGCGTGGCCAGCCCGGTGTTCGACGGTGCGACCGAGCACGAGATCGCCGGCCTGCTGGAGTCGACCACCCCGTCGGCTTCTGGCGAGCGTCTGATCGGTGAGTCCGGCAAGGCCCGTCTGTTCGACGGTCGTTCCGGCGAGCCCTACCCCGAGCCGGTCTCGGTGGGCTACATGTACATCCTGAAGCTGCACCACCTCGTGGATGACAAGATCCACGCGCGCAGCACTGGTCCGTACTCCATGATCACGCAGCAGCCGCTGGGTGGTAAGGCGCAGTTCGGTGGTCAGCGTTTCGGCGAGATGGAGGTCTGGGCCCTGGAGGCCTATGGCGCCGCCTACGCCCTGCAGGAGCTGCTCACCATCAAGTCCGATGACGTGACGGGCCGCGTGAAGGTCTACGAGTCCATCGTCAAGGGCGACAACGTCCCGGAGCCGGGCATCCCCGAGTCCTTCAAGGTGCTCATCAAGGAGATGCAGTCGCTCTGCCTGAACGTTGAGGTCCTGTCCTCAGACGGCACGCAGATCGACCTGCGCGAGTCCGACCAGGAGGTCTTCCGCGCAGCGGAGGAGCTCGGGATCGACCTCTCGCGCCGCGAGCCCAGCTCCGTCGAAGAGGTATGACGCATGGCCGGCCCCGCGCTCACCCTCACCGGTGCGCCGGGGCCGGCACCGCGGCATACGACCTGCGACGCCACGGCAGGACGTCACGAGTCGGACCAACCGGCTCCACGGCATACGCCACTAAGAACTGTTGTACGACCTAACTGAGACGAGTTCAGTCTCACGAGAGGACCCACGTGCTCGACGTCAACTTTTTCGACGAGTTGCGGATTGGCCTGGCCACGGCGGAGCAGATCCGTCGCTGGAGCCACGGCGAAGTCAAGAAGCCCGAGACCATTAACTACCGCACCCTGAAGCCGGAGAAGGACGGGCTCTTCTGCGAGAAGATCTTCGGTCCGACCCGTGACTGGGAGTGCTACTGCGGCAAGTACAAGCGCGTCCGTTTCAAGGGCATCATCTGTGAGCGCTGCGGCGTTGAGGTGACCCGCGCCGGTGTGCGTCGCGAGCGGATGGGCCACATCGAGCTCGCCGCTCCGGTGACCCACATCTGGTACTTCAAGGGTGTCCCCAGCCGTCTGGGCTACCTGCTCGACCTGGCCCCGAAGGACCTCGAGAAGGTCATCTACTTCGCGGCCTACATGATCACGTCCGTGGACGAGGACGGCCGCCACCAGGCGCTGCCCTCGCTCGAGGCCGAGATCGACTCCGAGCGCAAGGTGCTCGAGGACCGTCGTGACGCCGACGTCAACACCCGCGCCGTCAAGCTCGAGGCCGACCTGGCCGAGCTCGAGGCCGAGGGTGCCAAGGCCGACGCCCGGCGCAAGGTCAAGGACGGCGCCGAGCGGGAGATGAACCAGATCCGTCGTCGCGCGGACCAGCAGGTCGAGCGCCTCGACCAGGTCTGGGACCGGTTCAAGAACCTCAAGGTCCAGGACCTCGAGGGTGACGAGATCCTCTACCGCGAGATGCGTGACCGGTTCGGCATGTACTTCGAGGGCGGCATGGGTGCTGCGGCGCTGCAGAAGCGCCTGCAGAACTTCGACCTCGAGGCCGAGGTTGAGCTGCTCCGCGAGATCATCGCCACCGGCAAGGGCCAGAAGAAGACCCGCGCCATCAAGCGCCTCAAGGTCGTCACCTCGTTCCTGACGACGGACAACAACCCCGACGGCATGGTCCTGGACTGCGTCCCGGTCATCCCGCCGGACCTGCGTCCGATGGTGCAGCTGGACGGTGGCCGCTTCGCGACCTCCGACCTCAACGACCTCTACCGTCGCGTGATCAACCGCAACAACCGGCTCAAGCGACTGCTTGACCTGGGTGCGCCGGAGATCATCGTCAACAACGAGAAGCGGATGCTGCAGGAGGCCGTCGACTCGCTGTTCGACAACGGTCGCCGCGGTCGCGCCGTCACCGGCCCGGGCAACCGGCCGCTGAAGTCGCTGTCCGACATGCTCAAGGGCAAGCAGGGTCGCTTCCGTCAGAACCTGCTCGGCAAGCGCGTCGACTACTCCGGCCGTTCGGTCATCGTCGTCGGCCCGCAGCTGAAGCTGCACCAGTGCGGTCTGCCCAAGCAGATGGCGCTGGAGTTGTTCAAGCCGTTCGTGATGAAGCGCCTGGTCGACCTGGACCACGCCCAGAACATCAAGTCCGCCAAGCGGATGGTCGAGCGCGGCCGCTCCGTGGTGTGGGACGTGCTCGAGGAGGTCATCACCGACCACCCCGTGCTGCTGAACCGTGCGCCCACGCTGCACCGCCTGGGCATCCAGGCCTTCGAGCCGCAGCTGGTCGAGGGCAAGGCCATCCAGATCCACCCGCTCGTCTGCACCGCCTTCAACGCGGACTTCGACGGTGACCAGATGGCCGTGCACCTGCCCCTGTCGGCAGAGGCGCAGGCCGAGGCCCGGATCCTGATGCTCTCGAGCAACAACATCCTCAAGCCGGCCGACGGTCGCCCGGTGACCATGCCCACCCAGGACATGATCATCGGTCTGTTCCACCTGACCTCGGAGACGTTCGGCACGCCAGAGGTGGCCGAGGATGGTGGGCCGGTGCGGTCCTTCACCTCGATCGCCGAGGCCCGGATGGCCTACGACGCGGGTGCCATCGAGATCGGCACGCCGATCCGGCTGCGCGTGCGGGACACCGCCGCACCGCTGGGTCACGAGCTGCCCGAGGGCAACGAGGTGACCGAGGACGGGATCGCGTCCGAGTTCATCGTCAACACCACGCTGGGCCGCGCGATCTTCAACAACGCGCTGCCGCCGAACTATCCGTTCGTCAACGACGTGGTCGACAAGAAGCGTCTCTCCTCGATCGTCAACGACCTGGCCGAGCGCTACACCAAGGTGCAGGTCGCGGCGTCCCTTGACTCGCTCAAGGACACCGGCTTCCACTGGGCGACGCGCTCGGGCACGACGGTGGCCATCTCCGATGTGATGACCCCGCCGCGCAAGGCCGAGATCCTGGAGTCCTATGACGCCAAGGCCGCCAAGGTCCAGACGCAGTATGAGCGTGGTCTGATCACCGACGACGAGCGCCGTCAGGAGCTCATCGAGATCTGGACCCAGGCGACCAACGAGGTCGCCAAGGAGCTCGAGACCACGATGCCCAAGGACAACACCATCTATCGGATGGTGACCTCGGGTGCTCGAGGCAACTGGTTCCAGCTGCGTCAGATCGCCGGCATGCGTGGCCTGATGGCCAACCCCAAGGGTGAGATCATCCCGCGCCCGATCAAGTCCAACTTCCGTGAGGGCCTGTCGGTGCTGGAGTTCTTCATCTCCACGCACGGTGCCCGCAAGGGGCTGGCCGACACCGCGCTGCGGACCGCCGACTCGGGTTATCTGACCCGTCGTCTGGTGGATGTCAGCCAGGACGTCATCATCCGTGAGGACGACTGCGGCACCGACCGTGGCTTCCTGATGCCGATCGGCGTGCAGACGCCGAGCGGTGACCTGCGCGAGCACGACGACGTCGAGACTGCTGTCTATGCCCGGACCCTGGCACAGGACGTCGAGCACGACGGCACCGTGCTGGCCGAGGCTGGCATCGATCTCGGTGACGTGGTCATCGACGCTCTGGTCGCTGCGGGCGTCGCGGAGGTCAAGGTCCGGTCGGTGCTCACCTGTGAGTCGCTGGTCGGCACCTGCGCCAAGTGCTACGGCCGTTCGCTGGCCACCGGCAAGCTGGTCGACATCGGTGAGGCCGTCGGCATCATCGCGGCCCAGTCCATCGGTGAGCCCGGCACCCAGCTGACGATGCGCACCTTCCACACCGGTGGTGTGGCCGGTGACGACATCACGCAGGGTCTCCCGCGTGTGGTCGAGCTGTTCGAGGCCCGCACGCCGAAGGCGGTCGCCCCGATCGCCGAGGCCACCGGTCGCGTCCAGATCGAGGACACCGACAAGTCCCGTCGGATCCTGCTGGTGCCCGACGACGGCTCCGAGGAGCACGCCTACCCGGTCACCAAGCGGCAGCGTCTGCTGGTTGCCGACGGCGAGCACGTCGAGGTCGGCCGTCAGCTGGTCCAGGGTGCGATCGACCCCAAGCAGGTCCTGCGCATCCTCGGCCCGCGTGCTGCCCAGCAGCACCTGGTCGATGAGGTCCAGAAGGTCTACCGCCAGCAGGGTGTGTCGATCCACGACAAGCACATCGAGGTCATCGTGCGGCAGATGCTGCGCCGGATCACGATCATCGAGGCCGGTGACGCCCAGCTGCTGCCGGGTGAGCTGGTCGAGCGTGGTCGCTTCGAGACCGAGAACCGTCGCGTCGTGTCCGAGTCCGGCAAGCCGGCCTCGGGTCGTCCCGAGCTGATGGGCATCACGAAGGCCTCGCTGGCCACCGACTCGTGGCTGTCCGCGGCGTCCTTCCAGGAGACCACCCGGGTGCTCACGGAGGCGGCCATGCAGGCCAAGTCCGACCCGCTGCTGGGCCTGAAGGAGAACGTCATCCTCGGCAAGTTGATCCCGGCTGGCACGGGTCTGCCGCGTTACCGCAACCTCACCGTGGAGCCCACGGAGGAGGCCAAGGCAGCGGCCTACGCCGTCCCGGACTACGACCAGTTCGAGTACCCCGCCTTCGGGCCGGGCTCGGGCGAGGCCGTCCGACTGGACGACCTGTCTGTCGGAGACGACCGCTTCTGATCGACTGACTGCACCACCGCCCAGGGGCGGGTATGCCGAAGCTCACCTTCGGCATACCCGCCCCTTGGTCGTTGGTCGGGTCCGGTCGTTGGTTGGGTCGCGCGACCCGGTGCAGGTGCATGGATCGTTCACAGGTTCTCGCCAGAAGTCGGTGATGCAGAGCGCAGGTGCATGGATCCTTCACAGGTTCTCGCCAGAAGTCGGTGATGCAGAGCGCAGGTGCATGGATCGTTCACAGGTTCTCGCCCGAAGTCGTTGATGCGGAGCGCAGGTGCATGGATCCTTCACAGGGCGCACGAGCGTGACAGAGTGAACGCCCGTGAACGGTGCAGAGCGGTCCGAGGACGTCGACCGAGTCGTGTCGATGCTGCGGAGCGCGCTGCCAGTGACCACCGGGCGGTGCGTGCTGCGCGAGGTGCGGGTGGGCGACGTCGAGGCCGTCCACGCCTATCGGGGGCTGCCAGAGGTCACCCGCTATCTGGGGCACCCGCCGTTGAGCCGTGAGCAGGTGGGCGAACTCGTTGCGGGATGGCGAAAAGACCGAGCGGCCGTGACGGTGGTGTGTGAGCAGGACGGCCAGGTGGTCGGCGACGTGCGAGTCTGGTGCCGTCCCAGCGCGGCGATGCGGCCGGCGACGACCAGGCACGTGGACGCCGGCCTCGGCTATGCCTTCCACCCGGCCGTGCACGGGCAGGGACTGGCGACCGAGAGCGCGGGAACCGTGCTCGAGCTTGTGCTCGGCCCCGGTGGCGTCCGGAGAGTGACGGCGCGGGTCTTCGCGCCCGCGACCGCGTCGGCCAGGCTGCTCGCCCGACTGGGCTTCACCCAGGACGGGTGCGACCGCGCGGCAGTGCTCGCACCGGACGGGTTGAGTTGGTGGGACGATCAGCTCTGGAGCCGGCTGGGTGCACCTGCGCGTATGCCGTAGGTCACCGCTCGCAGAGGACCGCAGGTGAGAGCCCGGCGTGATTTGGCGCATGCCACGGCCGCCGGTAGTCTTGAGGCTTGTGTGCGTAGGGTCTTCCCTGCGCGCGTGTCGTCGGGCTAGGTCTCGACGACCACCACCTCTCGCCGGGCAGCTCTGCGCGGCCATCCATCCCCATCCATGATGGGTGGTGCCGTGGCCGTTTGGGGAAGTGCAGGGGGGAGCACCGTCGTGACACACCCGGGTTCGGGGGTGGAGCGCCGGCCAGATCAAGGAGCGTGAACCGTCGTGCTGGCGGATCACGCAGACAACATCGACTGACGGAGAATCAGTGCCCACTATTAACCAGCTCGTCCGCAAGGGACGCCAGGACAAGGTCAAGAAGAGTGACAGTCCTGCCCTGAAGGGCAACCCGCAGCGGCGCGGTGTCTGCACCCGCGTCTACACCACCACCCCGAAGAAGCCGAACTCTGCCCTGCGCAAGGTCGCTCGCGTGAAGCTGACCAGCGGCATCGAGGTCACGGCCTACATCCCGGGTGTCGGTCACAACCTGCAGGAGCACTCCATCGTGCTCGTGCGCGGTGGCCGTGTGAAGGACCTGCCGGGTGTCCGTTACAAGATCGTCCGCGGCTCCCTCGACACCCAGGGTGTCAAGGGCCGCAACCAGTCCCGCTCCCGTTACGGGACGAAGAAGGAGAAGAAGTAATGCCTCGTAAGGGCCCCGCTCCCAAGCGTCCGCTGATCTCCGACCCCGTCTACGGGTCCACCCTGGTCACCCAGCTCGTCAACAAGATCCTGGTCGACGGCAAGAAGTCCGTCGCCGAGACCATCGTCTATGGCGCGATGGAGGGCGTCCGCGCCAAGACCGGCACGGACCCCGTCGCCACGCTCAAGCGTGGTCTGGACAACATCCGCCCCGCGCTGGAGGTCAAGAGCCGCCGCGTTGGTGGCGCGACCTACCAGGTCCCGATCGAGGTCAAGCCGGGCCGTTCCACCACGCTGGCCCTGCGCTGGCTGGTCGGCTACTCCCGTCAGCGTCGTGAGAAGACGATGACCGAGCGCCTGATGAACGAGATCCTGGACGCCAGTAATGGTCTGGGCGCCGCGGTCAAGCGCCGCGAGGACACCCACAAGATGGCCGAGGCCAACAAGGCCTTCGCGCACTACCGCTGGTGACGCTGGTCCCCACCGGCAACCACCTGACATACGCAACGAGCTAGAGAAGAGAAACTGTGGCAATCGACGTTCTGACGGACCTGAAGATGGTCCGCAACATCGGCATCATGGCCCACATCGATGCCGGCAAGACGACGACCACCGAGCGGATCCTGTTCTACTCCGGTGTCAAGCACAAGATGGGCGAGACCCACGACGGTGCGTCGACAACCGACTGGATGGAGCAGGAGAAGGAGCGGGGGATCACCATCACCTCCGCGGCCGTCACCAGCTTCTGGAAGGGCCACCAGATCAACCTGATCGACACGCCCGGCCACGTGGACTTCACCGTTGAGGTCGAGCGCAACCTGCGCGTCCTCGATGGTGCCGTTGCCGTGTTCGACGGCAAGGAAGGTGTCGAGCCGCAGTCCGAGACCGTGTGGCGTCAGGCCGACAACTACGGCGTCCCGCGCATGTGCTTCATCAACAAGATGGACAAGATGGGCGCGGACTTCTACTTCTCGGTGAAGACCATCGTGGACCGGCTCGGTGCCACCCCGTTGGTCATGCAGCTGCCGATCGGTGCCGAGGCTGACTTCGTCGGCGTCGTCGACCTGGTGCGCATGAAGGCCCTGACCTGGCACGGCGAGACCGCGCTGGGCGAGGACTACGACGTGGAGGACATCCCGGCCGACCTGCAGGCCAAGGCGGACGAATACCGCGCCCTGCTGGTCGAGCGGGTCGCCGAGTCCGATGACGAGCTGCTGGAGAAGTTCCTCGGTGGCGAGGAGCTGACCGAGGACGAGATCAAGGCCGGCGTGCGCAAGCTGACGCTGGCCAGCGAGGTCAACCCGGTCTTCTGTGGCACGGCCTTCAAGAACAAGGGCGTCCAGCCCCTGCTCGACGCGGTCGTCGACTACCTGCCCAGCCCGGTTGACCTGCCGCCGACCGAGGGCCACAAGCCCGGTGACGAGGAGACCGTGATCTCACGGAAGCCGAGCACCGACGAGCCCTTCGCGGCGCTGGCCTTCAAGATCGCGACCCACCCGTTCTTCGGGACGCTGACCTACATCCGGGTCTACTCGGGTGAGATCGTCGCCGGACAGCCGGTCATGAACTCGACCAAGGGCAAGAAGGAGCGTCTGGGCAAGCTGTTCCAGATGCACGCCAACAAGGAAAACCCCGTCGATAAGGTTTCGGCAGGGCACATCTACGCAGTCATTGGCCTGAAGGACACCACCACTGGTGACACCCTGTGCGACATGAGTGAGCAGATCATCCTTGAGTCGATGACCTTCCCGGAGCCGGTCATCCACGTGGCCATCGAGCCCAAGACCAAGGGTGACCAGGAAAAGCTCGGCGTCGCGATCCAGAAGCTGGCCCAGGAGGACCCCACCTTCACCGTTCGCCTCGACGACGAAACCGGCCAGACCATCATCGGTGGCATGGGTGAGCTCCACCTCGACATCCTGGTCGACCGCATGAAGCGGGAGTTCAAGGTCGAGGCCAACGTCGGTGCGCCGCAGGTGGCCTACCGCGAGACGATCCGTCGCCCCGTGGTGAAGTACGACTACACCCACAAGAAGCAGACGGGTGGCTCGGGCCAGTTCGCCAAGGTGCAGATGACCTTCGAGCCGTTGGACACGTCCGAGGGCGAGCTGTACACCTTCGACAACTCCGTCACCGGTGGGCGCATCCCGCGGGAGTACATCCCCAGCATCGACCAGGGCATCCAGGAGGCCATGCAGCTCGGCGTCCTGGCTGGCTACCCGCTCGTCGGGATCAAGGCCACCCTGCTCGACGGCGCCTATCACGACGTCGACTCCTCGGAGATGGCGTTCAAGATCGCCGGCTCCATGATCCTCAAGGAGGCCGTCCGCAAGGCGGACCCGGTCCTGCTTGAGCCCGTGATGGCCGTCGAGGTGCGCACCCCCGAGGACTACATGGGTGACGTGATCGGTGACTTGAACTCCCGCCGTGGCCAGATCCAGGCCATGGAGGACATCAGTGGTGCCAAGGTCGTCAAGGCCGTGGTTCCTCTGTCCGAGATGTTCGGGTACGTTGGTGACCTTCGGTCCAAGACCCAGGGTCGTGCCAACTACACGATGCAGTTCGACTCCTACGCCGAGGTTCCCCGGAACGTCGCGGAGGAGATCATTAAGAAAATCCGTGGTGAGTGAGCAGTAGACTCCCCACCGGAGTTTCACCACAACTTGCAAGATGTCGCCACCATGACTAGAGACAGTGGCGATGACACAACACAGTCCTGAGGAGGACCCAAGTGGCTAAGGCCAAGTTCGAGCGGAGCAAGCCGCACGTCAACATCGGTACGATCGGGCACATCGACCACGGCAAGACGACGCTGACGGCTGCCATCTCCAAGGTCCTGCACGACAAGTACCCGGACCTCAACGAGTCCTCGGCGTTCGACACGATCGACAAGGCGCCCGAGGAGAAGCAGCGCGGCATCACGATCTCGATCTCGCACATCGAGTACCAGACCGAGAAGCGCCACTACGCGCACGTCGACTGCCCGGGTCACGCCGACTACGTGAAGAACATGATCACCGGTGCGGCCCAGATGGACGGTGCGATCCTGGTCGTCGCCGCCACCGACGGCCCGATGCCGCAGACCAAGGAGCACGTCCTCCTGGCCCGCCAGGTCGGCGTTCCCTACATCGTCGTCGCGCTGAACAAGTCCGACATGGTCGACGACGAGGAGATCATGGAGCTCGTCGAGATGGAGGTCCGCGAACTGCTGTCCTCCTACGACTTCCCGGGCGACGACCTGCCGGTCGTTCAGGTCTCCGCGCTGAAGGCGCTGGAGGGCGACGCCGAGTGGGGCGCAAAGCTCCTGGGCCTCATGGACGCCATCGACGAGTTCATCCCGGAGCCGGTCCGCGAGACCGACAAGCCGTTCCTGATGCCCGTTGAGGACGTCTTCACGATCACCGGTCGTGGCACCGTCGTCACCGGTCGCATCGAGCGCGGCATCCTCAACGTCAACGAGGAGATCGAGATCGTTGGCATCCAGGAGGGCCCGCCCCAGAAGACCACCGTCACCGGCATCGAGATGTTCCGCAAGCTGCTCGACGAGGGTCGTGCGGGCGAGAACGTCGGTCTGCTGCTGCGCGGCACCAAGCGTGAGGACGTCGAGCGCGGGCAGGTCATCTGCAAGCCGGGCTCGATCACCCCGCACACCGAGTTCGAGGCCAACGTCTACATCCTGGGCAAGGACGAGGGTGGCCGTCACACGCCGTTCTACGACAACTACCGTCCGCAGTTCTACTTCCGGACCACGGACGTCACCGGTGTCGTGCACCTGCCCGAGGGCACCGAGATGGTCATGCCCGGTGACAACACCGAGATGACCGTTGACCTGATCCAGTCGATCGCGATGGAGGAAGGCCTCGAGTTCGCGATCCGCGAGGGCGGCCGCACCGTCGGCGCCGGCCGGGTCACCAAGATCATCAAGTGATCTCACGCCGGGCGACCGGCAACAGCCGCTCAGCACGAGCTGACCTGCACGAGCAGAACAGCCTGAGCTGAACAGCACAAGGAAGGGCCCGCAACCTGTTGAGGTTGCGGGCCCTTTCGCTATCTCTGGCACCGGTGCGGGATTGGCGCGGCAACAATGGGGTTCCGTCCAGCACGGACCGCTCTCTGGCGCTGGTGCGGGATCGGCGCGGCAACAATGGGGCTCCAGCACCGGACACGCAGCAACGATGACGGCACCGTGCGCGACACGCGGTAGGTTGCCGGAGGCGCTGTCCCCTGATCGGCGCCCGGACCGATCGAAGGAGAACCCGTGGCAGACCTTGACGCCTCGATGAGCGGCCAGTGGCACTTTGACCCCGAGCACACCCGGGTCGGCTTCTCGGCCAGGCACGCGATGATCACCACGGTGCGCGGCGCCTTCAATGACGTCAAGGGCGTCATCGACCTGAACGTGGACGACCTCAGCGCCTCGAGCGTCCGGGTGCACCTGGGGGCGGGCAGCGTCGACACCCGCAACGACAAGCGCGACGCCCATCTGCGCAGCGCCGACTTCTTTGATGTCGACAACCACCCCGAGATCACCTTCGTCAGCAGCACGATCGACGAGGTCGAGGAGGGCAACTTCATGGTGGTGGGGGACCTGACGATCCGCGGCACGACCAAACAGGTGGCGATCCCCATCGAGCTGCTCGGCATCAACCGCGACCCGATGGGCAACCTGCGCGCAGGCTTCGAGGCCACCCGGCGGTTGAACCGCCGCGACTACGGCCTGGAGTGGAACATGCCCCTCGACGCGGGCGGGGTTCTGGTCTCCGAGAAGGTGACGCTGGAGTTTGAGATCTCCGCCATCAAGGTTGAGGGCGACGACCCCGCCTGAGTCACACCTCGGCCTACGTGCCTCGGTGGGGGACGGCGTGCATGACCGGGCGCGGATGACTGATGTGGCACGACGGCGTGCAGAACCGGGCACGGATGACCGTCGTGGCACGACGCCGTTGGCTGGAGTCGCTGACTCGCGCGGGCGGTGCCACTAGCACGGCGGAGCCAGTGTGCAGCGGATCTCATCGCCTCGATTTGGGCTGTGCCGCCGAGTCATGGCACTATAGACAGGTTGCTTGACGCACGGCGCTGACCCACGTTGGTTCCGTCAGCCATCTAGCACGCTTGGAAGGCGCCCACTCGGGTGCTGGGGAGCGGGCATGGCAGCTCAAGCCCCGGCCAGATCGGGCTCCGAACACCATCACCAGAAGCGTATTTGAGCTTCTGGTGCCCGGCAAGAGGGCGACACGCCCGACCGCGGGGGTCGGAGACCACCTGGACGGCCAATGCCAGTAGTACGACGAGAGAGAGTCAGACAAGCGATGGCGGGACAAAAGATCCGCATCCGGCTGAAGTCCTATGACCACGAGGTCATCGACAGCTCGGCGCGCAAGATTGTCGACACGGTCACCCGTGCCGGCGCGACCGTGGTGGGCCCTGTGCCGCTGCCGACGGAGAAGAACGTGTTCTGCGTCATCCGGTCGCCCCACAAGTACAAGGACAGCCGCGAGCACTTCGAGATGCGCACGCACAAGCGTCTGATCGACATCGTCGACCCGACGCCCAAGGCGGTTGACTCGCTGATGCGTCTCGACCTGCCGGCAGATGTCAACATCGAGATCAAGCTGTAAGGGCACCACCTATGACTGCTACTACCGAACGCGCCGTCAAGGGCGTCCTCGGCGAGAAGCTCGGCATGACCCAGGTTTGGGATGCCGACAACCGCCTGGTGCCCGTGACCGTCATCAAGGCCGGCCCCTGCGTCGTGACGCAGGTCCGCAACGCCGAGACCGACGGCTACAACGCGATCCAGATCGCCTTTGGCGCCATTGACCCCCGCAAGGTCAACCAGCCCACCAAGGGTCACTTCGAGAAGGCCGGGGTCACCCCCCGCCGCTACGTTGCCGAGCTGCGCACCAGCGATGCCGCTGACTACGAGATCGGCCAGGAGTTCTCGGCCGACACCTTCGAGGGCGGCCAGAGCGTCGACATCACCGGGAAGACCAAGGGCAAGGGCTTCGCTGGCGTCATGAAGCGCCACGGCTTCCACGGTGTCAGCGCTTCGCACGGTGCACACCGCAACCACCGCAAGCCGGGCTCCATCGGCGGCGCTTCGACCCCCGGGCGTGTCTTCCGGGGTCAGAAGATGGCCGGCCGCATGGGTGGCGAGCGCCAGACCACTCAGAACCTCACCATCCACGCCGTGGATGCGGACAAGGGCCTGCTGCTGATCAAGGGCGCCGTTCCCGGCCCGCGCGGCAGCGTTGTCCTCGTCCGCACGGCAGCCAAGGGGGCGTGACGCGATGACGACCATCACCATCACCAAGCCGACCGGTGGCGACGCCGGCACGGTTGAGCTGCCCGCCGAGATCTTCGACGTGCAGACCAACGTGCCGCTGATCCACCAGGTCGTCGTGGCCCAGCAGGCCGCGGCCCGCCAGGGCACGCACGCCACCAAGACCCGCGCCGACGTGCGCGGTGGTGGCCGCAAGCCCTACCGCCAGAAGGGCACCGGCCGCGCCCGCCAGGGCTCGATCCGTGCGCCGCAGTTCACCGGCGGTGGCATCGTCCACGGCCCGCAGCCGCGCGACTACAGCCAGCGGACCCCCAAGAAGATGAAGGCCGCCGCTCTGCGCGGTGCCCTGTCTGACCGGGCCCGTCACGGCCGCATCCACTGCCTGAGCGCCCTGGTGGAGGGTCAGACCCCGTCCACCAAGACCGCGTTCGCGGCACTGAGTGGCCTCACCGAGCGTCCGAACCTGCTGGTCGTCATTGACCGCGCGGACGAGGTCGGTCTGAAGAGCCTGCGCAACCTCGCGGACGTGCACGTGCTCTTCGTCGACCAGCTCAACACCTATGACGTGCTGTGCGCCGACGATGTGGTCTTCACCCAGGCGGCACTCACCTCGTTCATCGAGGGCCGCAAGGTCGAGGCCGCACCGGCCGAGACCGCAGTGGCACCTGCTGCCGAGGTTGAGGTTGCTGAGGCTCCGGCCCCGGCGGCGACCGAGGCTGCGACGCTGACCGACGGTGGCTTCGGCCCCGAGTCGGCGCCGGCCACCGAGGACGGCGCGGCCCCCGCAGGGTTCACCGTCAAGGGCAACAAGGACTCGATGAAGTTCCACGTCGAGGGCTCCCGCTGGTATGACCAGACGGTTGCCGAGGTGTGGTTCAGCACCGCCGAGGCCGCGACGGCCGCTGGTTTCGAGCCAGCTGGTGGAGCTGCTGCGCAGTCCGCTGACACGGGCGCCGAGATCGGCACCGATGAGGAGGGCACCAAGTGAGCACCGCACTCGAGGCCAACAAGGACCCGCGCGAGATCCTGATCTCCCCGGTTGTCTCTGAGAAGGCCTACACGCTGCTGGACCAGGGCAAGTACACCTTCGTGGTGGACCCCCGGGCCAACAAGTCCGAGATCAAGCGCGCTGTCGAGTCCGTCTTCGGCGTCAAGGTCGAGTCGGTCCACACCCTGAACCGCGTCGGCAAGACCCGCCGCACCCGGTTCGGCACCGGCAAGCGCAAGGACACCAAGCGGGCGATCGTCACGCTTCGCGAAGGCACCATCGACATCTTCGGCACGCTCTGAGCCGGGTAGTCGAGACGAGAACCGAGGACTTTAAGTAATCATGGCTATTCGTAAGCACAAGCCGACAACGCCGGGCCGTCGTGGCTCCAGCGTGTCCGACTTCGTCGAGGTGACGCGCTCCACGCCGGAGAAGTCGCTGGTCCGTCCGCTGACCAAGTCCGGTGGACGCAACAACTCCGGGCGCATCACCACCCGTCACATCGGTGGTGGCCACAAGCGTGCCTACCGCGTGATCGACTTCCGTCGTCACGACAAGGACGGCATCCCGGCCAAGGTCGCTCACATCGAGTACGACCCCAACCGCACCGCGCGCATCGCGCTGCTGCACTACGCGGACGGCGAGAAGCGCTACATCATTGCGCCGAACCGCCTCCGTCAGGGCGACGCGATCGAGCAGGGCCCCTCGGCTGACATCAAGCCGGGCAACAACCTGCCGCTGCGCAACATCCCGGTCGGTACGGTCATCCACGCCATCGAGCTCAAGCCCGGTGGCGGTGCGAAGATCGCCCGTTCCGCCGGGACCCGCGTTCAGCTCGTCGCCAAGGAGGGTGCCTACGCCCAGCTGCGTATGCCCTCCGGTGAGATCCGCAACGTGGACGCTCGCTGCCGCGCCAGCATCGGCGAGGTCGGCAATGCCGAGCAGAGCAACATCAACTGGGGCAAGGCCGGCCGCATGCGGTGGAAGGGCAAGCGCCCGACCGTCCGTGGTGTCGTGATGAACCCCGTCGACCACCCGCACGGTGGTGGTGAGGGCAAGACCTCCGGTGGCCGTCACCCGGTCAGCCCGTGGGGTCAGCCTGAGGGCCGCACCCGTCGTCCGAACAAGCCCAGCGACAAGCTCATCGTTCGTCGCCGCCGCACCGGCAAGAAGCGCTGAGTAGGGAGCAAGCGAACACATGCCTCGTAGTCTGAAAAAGGGTCCCTTCGTTGACGACCACCTCGTCAAGAAGGTTGATGCCCAAAACGAAGCCGGCACCAAGAGCGTCATCAAGACCTGGTCCCGGCGGTCCATGATCACCCCCGACATGCTCGGCCACACGCTGGCAGTGCACGACGGCCGCAAGCACATCCCGGTCTTCGTGACCGAGTCGATGGTTGGCCACAAGCTCGGTGAGTTCGCTCCGACCCGCACGTTCAAGGGTCACGAGAAGGACGACCGGAAGGGGCGGCGTCGATGAGCACTCAGGGGAACACCAACACCATTGAGGAAGCCACCATGGAAGCCAGGGCCCAGGCGCGGTTCGTCCGTGTCACCCCGCAGAAGGCTCGCCGTGTCGTGGACATGATCCGCGGCAAGTCGGCCGACCAGGCGATCGCGATCCTGCGCTTCGCCCCGCAGGGCGCCAGCGAGCCGGTGCTGAAGGTGCTGAACAGCGCCATCGCCAACGCACGCTACGCCGCCGAGCAGACCGCGCAGCCGTTCGACGAGCGCACGCTCGTCGTCACCGCGGCCTTCGTTGACGAGGGCCCGACCATGAAGCGGTTCCGCCCGCGTGCCCAGGGCCGCGCCAGCCGCATCCTCAAGCGCACCAGCCACATCACCGTGCTGGTGGGCGAGAAGCAGGGAGGTGCCCGCTAATGGGGCAGAAGATCAACCCAAACGGCTATCGCCTGGGGATCACGACCGATCACCGCAGCCGCTGGTTCGCAGACTCGACCAAGCCGGGTCAGCGCTACCGCGACTACGTCAAGGAGGATGTGGCGATCCGCAACCTCATGTCGACCGGCATGGACCGGGCCGGCATCAGCAAGGTTGAGATCGAGCGCACCCGTGACCGGGTCCGCGTTGACATCCACACCGCACGCCCGGGCATCGTCATCGGTCGCCGTGGCGCCGAGGCCGACCGCATCCGCGGCGAGCTCGAGAAGCTCACCGGCAAGCAGGTCCAGCTGAACATCCTCGAGGTGAAGAACCCCGAGACCGACGCTCAGCTCGTCGCCCAGGGCATTGCCGAGCAGCTCGCTGCCCGCGTGACCTTCCGGCGTGCGATGCGCAAGGGCATGCAGACCGCTCTGCGCGCCGGTGCCAAGGGCATCCGGATCCAGTGCTCCGGTCGTCTCGGCGGCGCTGAGATGTCCCGCTCGGAGTTCTACCGCGAGGGTCGCGTCCCGCTGCACACGCTGCGCGCCAACATCGACTACGGCTTCTACGAGGCCCGCACGACGTTCGGTCGCATCGGTGTCAAGGTGTGGATCTACAAGGGCGACATGACCGCCAAGGAGCTCGCTCGCGAGCAGGCGGCCGCACCGTCCCGTCCGGGTCGTCCGCGTCGGGACGACCGCCCGGGCCGTGGCCCGCGCCGCGGTGACCGTCGCGACGGTGGCCAGGGCGCAACTGAGGCTCCGGCCGCAGAGGCTCCGGCAGCTGAGGCTCCCGCCGCAGAGGCTCCGGCCACGCAGGCCCCGGCTAGTTCAGAGGGAGAGCAGTCCTGATGTTGATTCCACGTCGAGTCAAGCACCGCAAGCAGCACCACCCCGGTCGCAGTGGTAAGTCCAAGGGTGGCAACGCAATCGTCTTTGGTGACTACGGCATCCAGGCCCTCGAGCCGGCCTACGTCACCAACCGTCAGATCGAGTCCGCTCGTATCGCGATGACGCGCTTCATCAAGCGTGGCGGAAAGGTCTGGATCAACATCTATCCGGACCGTCCGCTGACCAAGAAGCCGGCTGAGACCCGCATGGGTTCCGGCAAGGGCTCGCCCGAGTGGTGGGTCGCCAACGTCAAGCCGGGCCGGATCATGTTCGAGCTCTCCGGTGTGTCCGAAGAGGTCGCTCGTGAGGCCATGCGCCTGGCAATGCACAAACTGCCGATGAAGTGCCGCTTCGTCGCGCGTGAGGGTGGTGACATCTGATGGCGGTCGGAAGCAATGACCTGACTCCCGAGCAGTTGCGTGGCCTGGAGGCCAGCGCTCTCGCGGACGCCCTCGCCGGGGCCAAGAAGGAGCTGTTCAACCTGCGGTTCCAGTCGGCCACCGGCCAGCTGGAGAGCCACGGTCGGCTGCGTGCGGTCCGCAAGGACATCGCGCGCATCTACACCGAGATGAACGAGCGCAAGCTCGGCATCGGGCGCGAGCCCGAGGCCGAGGCTGAGGAGACCACGAAGGAGAAGGTGGGCTGACGATGACCGAAAACATCGAGACCCAGGCCGCCGAGGCCGGTCGCAACGACCGTAAGGTTCGTCAGGGCCTGGTCGTGAGCGACAAGATGGACAAGACCGTGGTCGTGTCCGTGGAGGACCGTGTCAAGCACGCCCTCTACGGCAAGGTCATGCGCCAGAACAGCAAGGTGAAGGCGCACGACGAGGAGAACGCTGCCGGCATCGGTGACCGTGTCCTCATCATGGAGACCCGTCCGCTGTCCGCGACCAAGCGGTGGCGCGTCGTGGAGATCCTCGAGAAGGCTAAGTAACCACACGGGGGGCTTCCGCCCCCCGTGGACCCCCTGCAAAAGCGCAGGGGACCGTAAGACCATTCATCCACAACGTTCGGCAAGGCTTGCCCGGGTGCACCGGGGGAGAACCGGCTCGACGACAGGAGTTTGACAGTGATCCAGCAGGAGTCGCGACTGCGTGTCGCGGACAACACCGGTGCGAAGGAGATCCTCTGCATCCGCGTGCTCGGTGGCTCTGGCCGTCGTTACGCGGGCGTGGGTGACACCATCGTTGCCGCCGTCAAGGACGCCATCCCCGGTGGAAACGTGAAGAAGGGTGACGTCGTCAAGGCCGTCATCGTTCGCACGAAGAAGGAGCGCCGTCGTCCCGACGGTTCCTACATCAAGTTCGATGAGAACGCCGCCGTGATCCTCAAGACTGATGGTGACCCCCGGGGCACCCGCATCTTCGGCCCGGTGGGCCGCGAGCTGCGCGAGAAGAAGTTTATGAAGATCGTGTCGCTGGCACCGGAGGTGATCTGACCATGGCGCGCATTCGCATCAAGAAGAACGACCTGGTGCAGGTCATCAGTGGCCGGATCCAGGCCAAGGGCGGCGACCGTGGCAAGCAGGGGCGTGTCATCGGCGTCTACCCGGAGACCAACCGGGTCCTCGTCGAGGGCATCAACCGCGTCACCAAGCACACCAAGGCTGGTGACAACCAGGGTGTCAACACCGGCGGCATCCAGGTCGTCGAGGCCCCGATTCACGTGAGCAACGTGGCCGTCGTGGACCCCGAGACCAAGAAGCCGACCCGCACCCGCACCCGCGTCGAGAGCATCGAGCGCGACGGCCGGACCAAGCAGCAGCGCACCCGCGTGTCGGTGCGCTCGGGTAAGGACCTGTGATGACGACCGAGACCACCACCGAGACGACCGTTGCGGACGAGCGCGGCATGCCGCGTCTGAAGGAGCGCTACAACGACGAGATCAAGGCAACCCTGCTCTCTGAGTTCGGTTTCGCCAACGCGATGCAGGTTCCCGGGGTCGTCAAGATCACCGTGAACATGGGCGTCGGCGAGGCGGCCCGCGACAGCAAGTTGATCGAGGGTGCCATCCGCGACCTGGCCACGATCACCGGTCAGAAGCCGGCCGTGACCAAGGCACGCAAGTCGATCGCGCAGTTCAAGCTGCGCGAGGGCATGCCGATCGGCGCGCACGTCACACTGCGCGGTGACCGCATGTGGGAGTTCCTGGACCGTCTGCTGTCCCTGGCGCTGCCGCGCATCCGCGACTTCCGTGGCCTGTCCCCGAAGCAGTTCGATGGTCGGGGCAACTACACCTTCGGTCTGAACGAGCAGTCGATGTTCCACGAGATCGACCAGGACAAGATCGACCGCGTGCGTGGTATGGACATCACTGTGGTGACCACCGCCACCAACGACGACGAGGGTCGCGCTCTGCTGCGTCACCTCGGCTTCCCGTTCAAGGAGAACTGACCCGTGGCGAAGACTGCACTAGTCAACAAGGCCAACCGCAAGCCGAAGTTCAAGGTCCGTGGCTACACGCGCTGCCAGCGCTGTGGCCGCCCCCACTCGGTCTACCGCAAGTTCGGCCTGTGCCGGATCTGCCTGCGCGAGATGGCGCACGCGGGCGAGCTGCCCGGCGTCACCAAGTCCAGCTGGTAATCCCGCACCCCATACATCCACGCACTGCTACAGCGCAGGTCGGCAGCCGATCCGGCTGCTGAAACCGCGGTGAGGAAGGGCACGAAGCCCAATGACAATGACCGACCCGATCGCGGACATGCTGACCCGCATCCGAAACGCCAACTCGGCGCACAAGGATCAGGTGAGCATGCCGTTCTCCAAACTCAAGTCACACATCTCGGAGATCCTGCAGGCCGAGGGCTACATCGGCGGCTGGTCCGTCGAGGACGCCGAGGTGGGCAAGACCCTGCTGATCGACCTCAAGTACGGCCCCAACCGGGAGCGTTCCATCGCCGGAGTGCGGCGCGTGTCCAAGCCTGGACTGCGCGTCTACGCCAAGTCCACGGGCATGCCCCGGGTCCTCGGCGGCCTCGGTGTGGCCATCATTTCCACTTCCTCCGGCCTGTTGACCGACCGGCAGGCGGCACAGAAGGGCGTGGGTGGGGAAGTCCTCGCCTACGTCTGGTGAGAACGGAGGATTAAGACATGTCTCGTATTGGACGACTTCCGGTCACCGTGCCCACTGGCGTGGAGGTGACCGTCGACGGCAGCAACGTCAAGGTCAAGGGCCCCAAGGGCCAGCTTGAGCACAACGTTGCTGAGCCGATCTCCGTCACGACCGGTGAGGACGGCAGCCTGCAGGTGGCTCGCCCGAACGACGCGCGTGAGTCGCGCTCGTTGCACGGCCTGACCCGCTCCCTCATCGCCAACATGGTTGAGGGCGTGACCAACGGCTACACCAAGAAGTTGGAGATCCACGGCACGGGTTACCGCGTCGTGGCCAAGGGCAGCGACCTCGAGTTCGCCCTCGGTTACTCCCACTCGATCACGGTGAAGGCCCCGGAGGGCATCTCCTTCCAGGTCGAGAACCCGACCCGGTTCGCCGTGTCCGGCATCGACAAGCAGCAGGTCGGCGAGGTGGCTGCGAACATCCGCAAGCTGCGCAAGCCCGACCCCTACAAGGGCAAGGGTGTGCGCTACGAGGGTGAGCACATCCGCCGCAAGGTCGGAAAGGCTGGTAAGTAAGCCATGGCAATGATCATCAAGCGCTCTAGCAGCAAGCACGCTGCGCGCATCCGCCGGCACACCCGGCTGCGCAAGAAGGTTGTGGGCACCACCGAGCGTCCGCGCCTGGTCGTGAACCGCTCCTCGCGGCACGTCTTCGTCCAGCTCGTCGACGACTCCGCGAGCACCACGCTCGCGTCGGCGTCGACGATGGAGGCTGACCTGCGCGCGATGGACGGCGACAAGACCGCGAAGGCCAAGCGCGTCGGCGAGCTCGTCGCTGAGCGCGCCAAGGCTGCCGGTGTCGAGTCCGTCGTCTTCGACCGTGGCGGCAACCGCTACGCCGGTCGCGTCGCCGCGATCGCCGATGGCGCACGAGAGGGCGGTCTGTCCCTGTGACCGCGATGAAGAGCAATGAGAAGAGGACCGTCTGATGGCTGACAACCAGCGCCGTGGGACCGGTGCCACCGGTGCCGCCGGCGGCACCGACAACAACTCGGACCGTCGCGGCGGACGCGGCGGCCGGGACAACCGAGACAACCGTCGCGGAGGCCGTGAAGAGGAGCGCAACCAGTATCTGGAGCGCGTCGTCACGATCAACCGTGTGGCCAAGGTCGTCAAGGGTGGCCGCCGCTTCAGCTTCACCGCGCTCGTCGTGGTGGGCGATGGCGACGGCACCGTGGGCGTCGGCTACGGCAAGGCCAAGGAGGTGCCCGCGGCGATCGCCAAGGGTGTCGAGGAGGCCAAGAAGAACTTCTTCCGCGTCCCCCGCATTGCCGGCACCATCCCGCACCCGGTGCAGGGTGAGACCGCTGCGGGCGTCGTGATGCTGCGTCCGGCCAGCCCGGGTACCGGTGTGATTGCCGGTGGCCCCGTGCGTGCGGTCTTGGAGTGCGCCGGCATCCACGACGTGCTCAGCAAGTCCCTGGGTTCGGACAACGCGATCAACGTGGTGCACGCCGCGGTGCAGGCCCTCAAGGAGCTTGAGCCGCCGGAGGCGGTCGCGGCTCGCCGTGGTCTGCCCCTGGAGCACGTGGCCCCGGCCGCGATGCTCAAGGCGCGCGCAGAGGCAGGTGCGTGATGGCAACGTTCAAGGTGACCCAGATCAAGTCCGAGATCGGTGGCAAGCACATGCACCGCGAGACCCTGCGTTCATTGGGGCTCAAGCGCATTGGCCACTCGGTCGTCAAGGAGGACCGCCCGGAGTTCCGGGGCATGGTCCGCACGGTTGCCCACCTGGTGACCGTCGAGGAGGTTGACTGACGATGGCTGACACCGTCAACAAGGGTGCCGACCGCACCAGCGCACTGAAGGTGCACCACCTGCGTCCCGCTCCTGGAGCCAAGACCGCCAAGACCCGTGTGGGTCGCGGTGAGGCCTCCAAGGGCAAGACCGCCGGTCGTGGCACCAAGGGCACCAAGGCTCGTTACCAGGTGCCCGAGGCCTTCGAGGGTGGACAGACTCCGCTGCACATGCGGCTGCCCAAGCTCCGCGGCTTCAAGAACCGGTTCAAGACCACCTACCAGGTCGTGAACCTCGACAAGTTGTCCGAGCTCTTCCCGCAGGGTGGGGCAGTCAGCGTCGAGGACCTGGTCGCCAAGGGTGCGGTCCGCAAGGGCCAGCCCGTCAAGGTCCTCGGCACCGGTGAGGTCACCGCTGCCGTCCAGATCACCGGCGTTCGCTTCTCCAGCTCTGCCAAGGAGAAGATCGAGGCAGCCGGCGGTTCGGTCACCGAGGCCTGAGATGAGACTGCGACACGGTGACGACCGTCTCCGTGCCGCGCCTCATGGCGCCCAGATCGCCCTGACCTGACGAAGCCCCGGAGTGCCACACTGGCACCCCGGGGCTTCGTTCGCTCCATCCTCCGGGTGTTATCGTCACCCGGATCATTGTGTGAGCCCGCCGCTGCGGGACCTTGGGAGGAAAATCCTCGTGCTTTCCGCATTCGTGCGAGCGTTCAAGACGCCGGATCTGCGCAACAAGATCCTCTTCACGCTCGGCATCCTGGCGGTCTTCCGCCTGGGCAGCCACATCCCCGCACCCGGGATCGACTATGGGCTGGTCCAGCGCTGTCAGGACATGGCGACGTCGACGAACGCCGCCCTGGGCATGGTGAACCTGTTCAGTGGTGGGGCACTGCTCCAGCTGTCGATCTTCGCCCTCGGCGTGATGCCCTACATCACCGCGGCGATCATCGTGCAGCTGCTGACCGTGGTCATCCCACGCTTCGAGGAGCTGAAGAAGGAGGGACAGGCCGGTCAGACCAAGATGACGCAGTACACGCGTTATCTGACCATCGGCCTGGCGGTCCTGCAGTCCTCCACGCTGATCACCTTTGCACGCAACCCCTCCTCCCTGTTCGGCACCACCTGCTCGACGGTCATGCCGGACGAGTCGGTCCCGGTCATCGTGATGATGGTGCTGACGATGACCGCCGGCACCGGCCTGATCATGTGGCTGGGTGAGCAGATCACCGAGCGCGGTGTCGGCAACGGCATGTCGCTGCTGATCTTCACCGCCATCGCGGCCGGCTTCCCGAGCTCCCTGGCGGTCATCCAGCAGAAGTCCTGGACGACCCTGGCCCTGGTCCTCGTCCTCGGCGTGATCATCATGACGTTGGTCGTCTTCGTCGAGCAGTGTCAGCGCCGCATCCCGGTGCAATACGCCAAGCGGATGATCGGACGTCGCCAGTACGGCGGCACGTCCACCTACATCCCCCTGAAGATGAACATGGCCAACGTCATCCCGATCATCTTCGCCAGCTCGATCCTGATGCTCCCGACGATGATCGGGCAGTTCAACACCCCGTCGGACGGCTCGGCCCCGCCCGAGTGGGTCACCTGGGTCAACCGCTACCTCGGCATGGGCGTTAGCGGTCAGGACACCCACTGGGTCTACATGGTTCTCTACGTCACGATGATCATCTTCTTCGCGTTCTTCTACACCTCGGTCACCTTCAACCCGACCGACGTCGCGGACAACATGAAGAAGTACGGCGGCTTCATCCCCAACATCCGCGCGGGGCGCCCCACGGCTGAGTACCTCGCCTACGTCGTCAACCGGATCACCACCCCGGGTGCGATCTACCTGGCGATCCTGTCGCTGATCCCGCTCATCGCGTTCAACGTCCTCGGCACCAGCCAGGACTTCCCCTTCGGCGGCGCATCCATCATCATCATCGTGGGTGTCGGTCTCCAGACCGTCAAGCAGATTGAGTCCCAGCTCCAGCAGCACGACTACGAAGGGTTCCTCCGCTGATGCGCATGATCATCCTCGGCCCCCCCGGTGCGGGCAAGGGCACACAGGCAGCACACATCGCGGAGCACCGCGCGATCCCCGCCATCTCCACCGGCGACATCTTCCGCGCCAACATCAAGAACGAGACCGAGCTGGGCCTGCAGGTCAAGGAGATCCTGGCCAGCGGCGGCTATGTCACCGACGAGGTCACCAACGCCATCGTGCGCGACCGCCTCACCGAGCCCGACGCCTCCACCGGCTTCCTGCTGGACGGTTATCCGCGCACGCTGGTCCAGGTTGAGGCTCTCGATGAGATGCTCGCCGACCAGGGCGCCGAGCTCGACTCGGTGCTCGAGCTCGTCGTGGAGACCGAGGAGGTCATCGGCCGGCTGCTGTCGCGCGCCCAGTCCCAGGGCCGCTCGGACGACACCGAGGAGATCATCAGGGCCCGCATGGACAAGTACGCCGAGGAGACCGCCCCACTCGCCCAGGTCTACCGGGAGCGCGGACTGCTGCGCCAGGTCGACGGCATGGGCACGGTGGACGAGGTGTCCGCACGCATCCAGGAGGCGCTGGACACCCGCACCAACGGCGCCAGCTCCACCCCGCTCTGAGCCGATGTCCTTTCTGAGGCGTCCCAAGATCGAGGCCAAGAGCACTGAGCAGATTCTGCTGATGCGCGAGGCCGGCCTGGTCGTCGGTCGCACGCTGGAGCTGATGCGCGAGCGTGCCGTTGCCGGGGTCACCACCGGGCAACTGGACGCGGTGGCAGAGGAGCACATCCGCAGCCTGGACTCGATCCCGTCCTTCCAGGGTTACCACGGCTTCCCCGGGTCACTCTGTGTGAGCGTCAACGAAGAGGTGGTGCACGGCATACCGGGGGAGCGGGTCCTGCGCGACGGCGACCTGGTCTCGATCGACTGTGGCGCGATCTATCAGGGTTGGCACGGCGACGCCGCGATCTCGCTGATCGTCGGTGGCCCCGCGGCCGGGCGCCCCGAGGACGTGGCCCTGGTCGAGGACACCGAGGCTGCCATGTGGGCCGGCATCGCCGCCCTGCAGACCGGTGGGCGGCTGTTCGCCATTGGTGACGCGGTGGAGGAGTATGCCGAGGCGAGCCTCGAGCGGCGTCGCGCGGCAGGGCAGGAGCTGACCTACGGCATCCTCGAGGACTATGTCGGCCACGGCATCGGGACGGAGATGCACATGGACCCGCAGGTCCCGAACTACTCCGTCACCTCCAAGGGGCCGAGTGTGCCGTCCGGTGCGACGCTGGCCATCGAGCCGATGATCACCCTCGGCACGATCGAGACCACCACGCTGGAGGACGACTGGACCGTCATCACCAACGATGGCTCCCGAGCGGCCCACTGGGAGAACACCGTGGCGGTCACGGAGGCAGGGCTGTGGGTGCTGACGGCCCTGGACGGTGGCCAGGCCAAGCTGACCGAGCTCGGCGCGGCCACGGCTGCGCTCAACTGATCACACCTGCGATTGACCTGATCCGCTGAGCCAGGCGTCGGCCTACCAGGTCGATCAGCGGCGATTCGTGCTCAGGCACCCTCGTGGCGTAGACTCGATCCTCGGTCCACGTCTGGACTCCTTCAGGGGTGCCCAGAGGGCGGACCGAGTGTTGCAACCAACCTTGTGATCGCATCTCGCCCAGGTTAACCCTGGGTGGGCCGTGGTCACTCAGAAATGTGGAGGACATGGCGAAGAAGGAAGGCGTCATTGAGATTGAGGGCTCCATTGTGGAGGCCCTCCCGAACGCGATGTTCCGAGTCGAGCTGACCAACGGTCACGTTGTGCTGGCTCACATCTCGGGCAAGATGCGTCAGCACTACATCCGGATCCTCCCCGAGGACCGGGTCGTTGTGGAGCTCAGCCCGTACGACCTGACCCGCGGACGCATCGTCTTCCGTTACCGCTGACCGGAGCGGGCCCCGGCCCGAACCAGCCAGCATCCACCCACCAGATCCGAAAGACGGCACCAGAACATGAAGGTTCAGCCGAGCGTCAAGAAGATCTGCGACAAGTGCAAGGTGATCCGCCGTAACGGCCGGGTCATGGTGATCTGCGAGAACCTGCGCCACAAGCAGCGCCAGGGCTGATCGCCCGGGCAGCACACGCTGTCCAGCACGAGTCGCGGCTCCGACCACGACGACAACTGAAAGCAGTACGCAGCACCCGACCCCCGATTTGCGGGACGTCACCCCCGGCGTGGAGGCCGGGGACCGCGGGCCCTTGGGCCCACCACAGAGGATGCGGACCGGTGCTGCCCCACGACCTCCACACGAAACCAGGAGAACAGCCACATGGCACGTCTCATCGGTGTTGACCTCCCGCGCGAAAAGCGCGTCGAGGTCGCTCTCACCTACATCTTTGGCGTGGGTCGCACCCGCGCCAACAAGACGCTGGAGGTCACGGGCGTTGACCCGTCCACCCGCGTGAAGGACCTGACGGACGAGCAGCTGGTGCAGTTGCGCGACCACCTCGAGGGCGAGTACCGCCTCGAGGGTGACCTGCGCCGTGAGGTCGCAGCCGACATTCGCCGCAAGGTCGAGATCGGCAGCTACCAGGGCCTGCGGCACCGCCGCGGTCTGCCCGTGCACGGTCAGCGCACCAAGACCAATGCCCGCACTCGCAAGGGTCCCAAGCGGACCGTCGCCGGCAAGAAGAAGGCCGCCAGGTAATCAGTCGGTCGGGGGCTCTGCCCCCAACTTCCCCCGCTGGGGCTCCGCCCCAGACCCCGAACGCTCGCTTCACTCGCGGGCGTCGTGGACAGGGAGACACCTAACTTGCTTATTCGTCAGGAGAATTGAATGCCCCCCAAGAGCCGTAGCACGGCCGGCGCACGCAAGGTGCGCAAGAAGGAAAAGAAGAACGTTGCCTTCGGGCAGGCTCACATCAAGAGCACGTTCAGCAACACCATCATCTCGATCACTGACCCCACCGGTGCGGTGATCGCGTGGGCCTCATCCGGCCAGGTCGGATTCAAGGGCTCGCGCAAGTCCACCCCGTATGCCGCCCAGATGGCTGCCGAGGCTGCGGCCCGTCGCGCCATGGACCACGGCATGCGCAAGGTCGACGTGTTCGTCAAGGGCCCGGGTTCCGGTCGCGAGACCGCCATCCGTTCGCTCACCGCTGCTGGCCTCGAGGTCGGTGCCATCTCTGATGTCACCCCCCAGGCACACAACGGTGTGCGTCCCCCCAAGAAGCGTCGCGTCTGAGATCCGGAAGGGAAGGTAAGGAAACAACATGGCCCGTTACACCGGACCCATCACCAAGAAGTCCCGCCGGCTCAAGGTCGACCTCGTCGGTGGAGACAAGAACTTCGACCTCCGTCCGTTCCCCCCGGGGCAGCACGGTCGTCGCCGCAGCCAGGAGAAGGAATACCTGACGCAGCTGCAGGAGAAGCAGAAGGCTCGCTTCACCTACGGCGTCATGGAGAAGCAGTTCCGCCGCTACTACGCCGAGGCCGCACGTCGCCCCGGCCGCACCGGCTCAAACCTGCTGACCATCCTGGAGTCCCGCCTCGACAACGTGGTCTACCGCGCCGGTCTGGCCCGCACCCGTCGTGCGGCTCGCCAGCTCGTCACGCACGGTCACTTTGAGGTCAACGGCACGCGCGTGGACGTCCCGTCCTACCGCGTCGAGCAGTTCGACATCATCACGGTCCGCAAGCAGTCCGTCGAGAAGTTCCCGATCGAGCTGGCTCGCCAGACCTTCGGTGACCGCCCGATCCCGGCCTGGATGAAGGTCGTCCCGGGCTCGCTGCAGATCCTGATCCACCAGCTGCCCGTGCGTGAGCAGATCGACACGATCCTCACCGAGCAGCTCATCGTGGAGCTCTACTCCAAGAACTAACACTGGGGGCTCTGCCCCCAGACCCCCGACGGCCAGGAGCTCGCAAGCTCGCGAGTTCCTGGCTGTTCCGGAGAAACCAGGGCTCGCACGCTCGCCGGTTTCCCCGGGCTCTGCGAGCAGCAGGTATGCCGTCACGCACCGTTTACCTGTGTCTCACCATCGGAACCAAGGACCGAGTTGGTCCCGATGCGCCGGCCTGGCCGGCAACCTCACCGGGCGTCATATAGCGGTCGCCCGTGGAAAGGAAACATCGTGCTTATTGCACAGCGTCCCACCCTGTCCGAGGAAGTCATCTCCGACTCCCGGTCGCGGTTCTCCATCGAGCCGTTGGAGCCGGGTTTCGGCTACACGCTCGGCAACTCCCTGCGCCGGACCCTGCTGTCCAGCATCCCCGGTGCCTCGATCACCAGCATCCGCGTTGACGGCGTGCTGCACGAGTTCTCCACCATCCCGGGGGTGAAGGAGGACCTCACCGAGATCATCCTGAACCTGAAGACCCTGGTCGTCTCCAGCGAGCACGACGAGCCGGTCATCATGTATCTGCGCAAGCAAGGTGCAGGCCCCGTCACCGCAGCGGACATCGCGCCGCCGGCCGGTGTCGAGGTCCACAACCCCGACCTGCACATCGCCACGCTCAACGACAGCGGCAAGGTCGAGATGGAGCTGACGGTCGAGCGCGGTCGCGGCTACGTCTCCGCCCAGCAGAACAAGTCCGGTGACCAGGAGATCGGCCGCATCCCGGTCGACTCCATCTACTCGCCGGTGCTCGCCGTGACCTACAACGTCGAGGCGACCCGTGTCGAGCAGCGCACCGACTTCGACCGCCTCGTGCTGGACGTCGAGACCAAGAACTCGATGGCTCCGCGCGACGCGATGGCCTCCGCCGGCAAGACCCTGGTCGAGCTGTTCGGTCTGGCCCGTGAGCTCAACGTCGAGGCCGAGGGCATCGAGATCGGCCCGTCGCCGACCGACGCCGCGCTGGCCTCCGACCTGGCCCTGCCGATCGAGGACCTGGACCTGACCGTCCGGTCCTACAACTGCCTCAAGCGCGAGGGCGTCCACACCGTGGGCGAGCTCGTCAGCCGCAGCGAGGCCGACCTGCTGGACATCCGCAACTTCGGTGCGAAGTCCATCGACGAGGTCAAGGAGAAGCTCTCCGAGATGAACCTGGCACTCAAGGACAGCCCTCCCGGGTTTGACCCGGCCCAGGCTGACCTGTCGGAGGACCTGGAAGACGAGGGCGACGCCAGTTTCGCCGAGGACGAGCAGTACTGATTCCGTAAGAGGAGACCTGAGTTATGCCTACCCCCAAGAAGGGCCCGCGCCTCGGCGGCGGTCCGGCGCACGAGCGCCTGATCCTGTCCAACCTCGCCACCGCCCTGTTCGAGCACGACCGCATCACGACCACCGAGGCCAAGGCCAAGCGCCTGCGCCCGATGGCCGAGCGCCTGGTGACCTTCGCCAAGCGCGGTGACCTGCACAACCGTCGCCGCGTCCTGGCCACCGTCCGCGACAAGGGCGTGGTGCACCGCCTGTTCACCGAGATCGCTCCCGACATGGCCGAGCGCCAGGGCGGTTACACCCGCATCACCAAGATCGCGCCGCGCAAGGGCGACAACGCCCCCATGGCCGTGATCGAGCTGGTCCGCGAGCCGGTGGCCAAGAAGGCCGTCGTCACGCAGGCCGAGGGTGCGACCAAGCGTGCCGCCAAGGACGCCGAGGCCACCGAGGTTGCCCCCGTGGCGGCTCCGGCCGAGGTCGTCGAGGTCAACGAGACCGTCACCGAGGACACCACCGAGGCAGCCAACACGGTCAAGACCGCTGATGGCGCCGACGGCGGCTTCGGCCCGGACTCCGCGCCGGTCACCGACGACGGCTCGGCCCCCGAGGGCTTCACCGTCAAGGGCAACAAGGACTCGATGAAGTATCACGTCGAGGGCTCGCAGTGGTATGACGCCACCGAGGCCGAGGTGTGGTTCCGCACGGCCGAGGCCGCCGAGGCTGCTGGCTTCGAGCCGGCCGGTGGCGCTGCCAAGCAGTCCGCCGACGCCGGTGCCGAGATCGGCACCGACAAGGACGACGCCTGAGTCTGCCTGTCACTGACACCGCGAGCGCCCGTCTCCCCCAGGGGAGGCGGGCGCTCGCCGTTGTGCCGGGTAGATTTGCGGGGTGCGCATCCGGATCGACCTGGCCTATGACGGCACCGACTTCTTTGGATGGGCGGCCCAGCCCGGGCTGCGCACCGTCGAGGACGAGCTCTCCCGAGCGCTGGGGACGATCCTGCGCACCGACCCCGTCCGGCTGACCGTGGGCGGGCGCACGGACGCTGGTGTCCACGCCCGCGGCTCGGTCGCGCACGCCGACATCGACCCGGAGGCCTGGCGGAGCCTGCCACCACGAGCCGGTCGCTCACCGCACGCGGCCGCGGTCGTCCGGTTGGCAGGGGTGCTGCCCGCAGACATCGTGGTGCGCAGTGCCCGGGAGGTCCCGGACAGCTTCGACGCCCGCTTCTCCGCCCTGCAGCGCCGTTACACCTACCGGATCTGTGACGCCGCGGCGACGCTGGACCCGCTGCGGCGCAGGGACACGGTGCTGCACAAGAGGCCCCTTGATGTTGAGGCGATGGATGAGGCAGCGCGCGGCCTCATCGGGCTCCACGACTTCGCCGCCTTCTGCAAGCACCGGGAGGGAGCGACCACGGTGCGCACGCTCCTGGACTACTCCTGGGAGAGGGGACCAGACGGCATACTGACCGGGACGGTTGTGGCAGATGCCTTCTGCCGCAGCATGGTCCGCTCCCTCGTCGGATCTGTGGTCCCCGTGGGAGAGCGGCGGTATGCCGAGAGCTGGCCCACCGAGCTCCGCGCCGGTGGGGCGCGGGTCCCGTGGTTGAGGGTCATGCCGGCCCACGGTCTGTGCCTGGAAGAAATCGTCTATCCGCCCGACGAGGAGCTCGCCGCACAGGCGGAGCTGACGAGAGCCGTCCGCACGCTGGACTAGCAGACTCGACTCAGCACCGTGCTGAGGGGGTGGTTACTTGTGCAGGAGTGACTCCCAGTTGTCCGGGACCCTGCCGGCCGGTCCCGGCTTGGGCTGGTCAGCAGGGTGGCTCGTGGGTGGCGCCAGATCCGGGCCGCTCGGGTCCTTCCGGTCATCAGGGTAGGAGTAGAACCAGTCGTCGCCGGGCTCGAAACTCTGCATCACCGGGTGGCCGGTCTCCGTGAAGTGTGCCGTTGCGTGCTGTGACGGGGAGCTGTTGCAACAGCCGACGTGCCCGCACTGGGCGCACCTGCGCAGATTGAACCACCAGCTGTCTTTAGTGGCCAGGCACTCAACGCAGCCGGTGCCGCTCGGCGGGACAGTGACATCGATGCCGTTAGCAGGTGTCATCGGACGCTCCTTACACGGGGGTTTCCATCATGGCAGGGATCGGAGGTCCGTGGGGTGGGACGGGGCGGGCAGAATAGTGCACGACGAACAGGGGACCTCGTGTGGAATCGATGGAAACGGCAGCGCCAGCTGGCGAAGGCCGAGCCCGGTGACGGGAGCACGCTGAAGGCCCACCGGCCGTGGCAGGTGCTGAGCCGGTCGGTCTTCCAGATTGACCTGCCCGACGACGACGGGGTGCAGCACGCCTATTGCGTGGACGTCGACTATTTCGACCTGGACGACAAGGTCCGCTTCTATCGGGACGGGCGTCAGCACCTGGTGGCCGAGCAGCCTGCGGCCTTCGCGGTGCCCGGGGGAGCCGTGGAGGTTGCGGTCGGCACGTTCGGTGTGAGCCGGATGCACCTGGTGTCCGACGCCGGTGAACCCGAGCGCGTGCTGCGGCCGATCCGGCACAGCGGCGAATACTGGCGGGCCGTGCTGGACCACCGCCACCCGCGGCTCAGCCGGTGGATCGGACGCGTGGCGATCGTAATCCTGCTGGTCGGGCTGGTGCTCTTCGTCCCGCAACTGCTCGAGCTGATCACCGGGTTGGATGTGGTCGCCGAGCGGGTCGGCACGTTCACCTCACCGATCTCGCTCCCTGCCTGGCTCAACACCACCCTCCTGGTGGCGGGCATCGCGGCCTCGCTGGAGCGTGGCCTCACGCTGCGCAGTCACTGGCTGATCGACATGGACACCTGGTGGTTGGGCTGAGCAGGCGGGGTGGTCCCCGCAGCGCGCTGCCTGGGCCCCCGACTCAAGTGAGCCGGCTCAGGTCAGGCCGCTGACGGCGACCTCTTCCCCAGCGTCGACGAAGAGCAGCGCGAAGACGGGCTCCAGTCCGTCCAGCTTCTCAGCGACCGTGACCGTGCAGGGCGCGGCATCAGCGGGGCAGCTGAGGTAGGTGCGCTCCAGGGCGACGTTCTCGAGCAGTGCCACACCGGTGTCGGGAGAGTCCTCCTGACCCCACGACTCGGGCCGGGTGTCATAGAAGCCCGGGGCTGCGCCGGTGGGGCGGATCAGCACGGCATCTGCCGTGAGGTGCGCCTCGGCCCCTGTCACGGGCTCAATGGTCATGGGCGTGAGTGGCACGGGCTCCTCACCTGGTGCGTCTGACCCCGCAGCCTCACCCGGGGTGACCAGGCAGAGGTCGCCGCACGTGGTCGCGAAGTCCGTGAACGCCGCGTCGATCTGATCGGTGGAGACCGCCGGCAGGGAGCCCTGCTCCACGATGCGGAAGGCGTCGACGGTGATCTCGCTCTGGACTGCGTCCCCCGTCAGAAAGTGCGGCGGGACCGTGACGTTGTGTCGACCTGGCAGCAGGAGCCACCGGTCGCTGCCCTGGCCGGAACCGCTGAAAGCGACTCCTCGCTCGAAGGTGAGCTGGGCAAAGGCGTTGTGACCGGGATAGTCGAACAGGGTGGGGGTCGACCACAGGGGCAGCTCGGTGGAGACCTGCCACCCGTCATCGCTCTCAGCGACCTCCACTGTGTGACTGAACGGTTCACCCCAGCAGGAGCCACTCAGGGCGACGGACGAGGGGTCGGACCCAGTGCCCGCCGTGACCTCCTCCACCTCGATCTCGGTGGACGTCTCGGTGCCGGCACTGTTGAGGCGATCCAGGTCGTCGGCCGCCAAGTGGTCCGCAGCCATCAGCCGTGGGTTGTCCGGACTCGTCCTGGGGTTGATTCGTGCCTGCTCGGCCATCAGGGCGTGAGCGTCGGTGTAGCGGCCGTGGCAGAGGTGCTCGGCCCACTCGACGGCGACGACTGCCTCGGGTTGGTCGGCGGCCGGATCGGCTGCCGAGCAACCGCCCAGGGCCAGGCCGGTGGCCACGGCGAAAACGGCGAGGCGAGGTGCGTGGATCGTCATGCCCCTATCTCACCAGGTGGGACCGGCTCCTGACGGTTGGTGTGGCCCAGACGTCACCGGAACGGGTTCGGGCAGCGGCTCCGGCGAGACTGCCGCAGGGGTGCTGGTGTTGGCGCGGGGGCGTCGGCGCAGGGATCCGAGCAGGACCCCCGCGACCACGATCACGCCGCCGAGGATCTCCGGGCCCCGGACCGTCTCGCCCAGGACGAGCCAGGCGGACAACATCCCGGCGACCGGCACCAGCAGCGAGTAGGGCGCCACGACGCCCGCCGGGTGGTGAGCCATCAACCAGGTCCAGATGCCCGTGCCGACCACCGTGCCAATGACCACCGTGTAGGCCAGCCCCACCATGGCCGGCAGGGCCTGCGGGGTGAAGGCTGTGCTCAGGGAGGTGCCGATCCGGGAGGGCCCCTCGACCACCAGGGACACGGCGAGCATCGGCAGGGGCGGGACGACCGACACCCAGAGCGCCAGGTGCAGCGGGTTGCGCGGGCGGGCCTGCCGGTTGCAGATGTTGCCGATGGCCCATCCCAGGGCCCCGGCGAGGGTGAGCAGGAAGGGCAGGACCGCGGCCAGCTGGGCCCGGTGCGCCCCCACCAGGGCGAGCCCGCCAACGGCGATCAGGATCCCGACCACCTGCAGGCCGGTCAGCCGCTCTCGCAGGAACAGCGCGCCGAGGACGACGGTGAAGGGTGCCGAGGCCTGCAGCACCAGGGACGCCAGGCCCGCCGGCATCCCCGCGGACATGCCCCAATAGAGGAACAGGAACTGCAGTGTGCCGAACCCGAGGCCATAGCCGACCAGCCACCGCACGGGCACCCGCGGCCAGGGGACGAGGAAGATCGTGGGCACCGCCAGGACCAGGAACCGCAGGGCCACCAGGAAGAACGGCGGGAAGTGCTCCAGGGAGGCGTGGATCGCGGTGAAGTTGAGCCCCCACATGATCGCGACCGAGACGGCCAGGAGACGGTGACGGATCGGCATACGGAAAAGAATGCGTCTTTTGACTGTTCAGGACAAGCGAAATGTCGTGATGAATATCTGTAGGCTTCCTTCATGGATGTCCGCCACCTGGAGTTGCTGCGTGAGTTGGCCGAGCGGGGGAGTGTGACCGCCGTGGCGCGTGCCACCCACCGCACGCCGTCCGCGGTGTCCCAGCAACTGCAGACCGCCCAGCGTGAGTTGGGTGCCCAACTGGTGGAGCCCCTCGGGCGCGGTCTGCGGTTGACGGAGGCAGGTGAGCTGCTGGCCCGCCGCGCCGTGGACGTGGCGACAGTGTTGGCGCAGGTCACCGCGGACTGGGACGCCTTCCGGCACCACCCCACGGGCACCGTGTCGATCATGGTGCTCCCCAGTGCGGGGGAGTATCTGCTGCCGGCGGCGCTCCTCGAACTCGCCGGCTCCGGGATCGAGATCACCTGCCACGACGCAGACGTCGCCGAGGCCGACTGGGCCGACCTGACCAAGGACCACGACATCGTCATCGGCCACTCGCTGAGTGATCGTCGACCGCCCGGCACCGAGGCGTTGCGCGTCACCCGTCTGGTCCGCGAGCCGCTCGATGTCGCCCTGCCGGTCGAGCACCGCCTGGCCGGTGCCGAGTCGGTGCGGCCCGAGGACCTGGTGGAGGATCCGTGGATCGGGGTGCCACTGGGGTTCCCGTTTGACACGGTGCTGCAGGCCATCGAGGCAACGACTGGCGCCCAGCTGCAGGTGGTGCAGCGCGTGCGGGACAACAGACTGGTGGAGTCCCTGGTGGCCGCCGGGTGCGGGGTGGCCATGCTGCCGCGGTTCACCACCCGCCTGCGCGAGGGGGTCGTGCTGCGCCCGCTCGTCGGTGTCGACACCGGGCGCGTGGTCCTGGCGATCCAGCGCCCGGACCGGGCCGCGCGGCTCGCAGTCCAGCGCACCCTCGCCGCGATCGAGCGGGCGGGTGCTGACCTCGGGGGAGATTCGGCGCCCGGGGTGGCAGGGTAGGGCGATGGACGAGCAGGAGATGCGTGCCGAGCTGGAGGCCAAGGAGGCCGACCTGCACGAGCAGATGGCGCGGTTGACCCGCCCTGAGCAGGACCAGGGCGCGATCAGCTTTGGCAAGCGGGTCGGTGACGGCACCGCCATGGCCGTCGACCGGCTCACCGCCGTCGGGGCCCACGACAACCTCAAGGACATCCTCGACCAGGTGCAGCGCGCGGTGGCCAAGCTCGACGAGGGCAGCTACGGACGCTGCGACGAGTGTGGCACGCAGATCCCCGCTGGCCGCCTCGAGGTGCGCCCCTGGTCGACCCACTGCCTCGAGCACAGCTGACCGTCCATTCCGCCGCTGCCCGGTGGAGTGGCGCCACGGGGGCTGCGCTCCTCACCGCTCGATGGTGGGCACCCGGTAACGCCTGCGGTAGGCCCCCGGAGGCACCCCGGTGGTCCGTTTGAACAACCTCCGGAAGAAGGCGGCGTCCTCATAGCCGACGTGCCTGCTGATCGCCTCGACCGACTGTTCGGTGCCTTCGAGTCGACGCTTGGCCTCCTCGATGCGCAGGCGCTGGACGTAGGCGAGCGGACTCATCTGAGTCGCTGTCGTGAACCGCCGCTTGAAGGTGCGCTCGGCCAGTCCCGAGCGCGCCACCATGAGCTCGACCGGTGCTGCGGCGGAAGAATGCGTGCGGAGCCACGCCTGCGCGTCCGAGACGACGGCGTCATGGTGATCCGAGCGCCCGTCGAACACCATGTAGGGCGCAAGCCCGTCCTGGTGCCACTGCAGCGCAAACGTGCGGGCCACCTCCTGCGCGACGGCGGCCCCCGCGAACCGCCCGATCAGGTAGAGCACCAGGTCGTGCCACGACGTCGAGGCGCCCGAGGTGATGAGTTGGTCGTGTGCACCAGCGACCAGCAGCGCCCGATCCGGGTGGACGCGGATGCTCGGATAGGCATCGCGCAGGTGTCGTGCGTAGTCGTAGTGCACCGTGACGTCGTGGCCGTCGAAGGCCCCTGTCTCGGCGAGCAGGAAGATGCCGGAGCATGCCGAGCACAGCAGCACACCCCGCTCGTGCATCCGAGCCGTCCACTCGACCAGTTCCGGATGCCGGCCGGTGCGCCAACCGTCGCGGCCGAGCACCACCGACGGCACGATGATGATGTCGGTCTCGGCGATGTCGGCGACGGCCCGCGCGACGGGCACGGGGACACCGCTGACTCCCGCGAGCGCACCCTCGCTGAGGCCAACGATCTCGGCGCGGAACGGCGGTGCTTCAGCCTCGTCGATGAGGCCGAGAATGCCCATCGAGTTCAGCACGTCGTAGACACCGAACATGGTCGCGACCCCACTCTCGGGCAGTGCGACGATGCTCACACGCAGGGTGCGAGGTGGACTCATGCCGACCTCATCGCCCAAGCATGGCACGTATGAACCGAACCAGGGTCGATCTGCCACTGCCGCTCAACCCCGTGCCGCACAACCATTGACTCATGGCGACAAACGCTCGCCACCAGGCTCAGCGGCGGCACTCAGAGCACGCTGCGATCACCGGATCCACCGGTGGCCGACCCACGAAAGAAGCACCATGTCAACAGACACCTCCGTCTCGACGGCAGCCATCGACGAGGCTGCCCTGATCGAGTTTGCTGGTCGCGCCGTCGACCACCTGGCCGCGGGCTACCTCGGCGTCATGATCAGTCTGGGCGCCCGGCTCGGGCTGTATGCGGCGATCGCCGATGCCGGGCCCGTCACCTCAGTCGAGCTCGCCGAGCGCACCAACTGTGCCGAACGGTATGTGCGCGACTGGCTCGCCTCACAGGCTGCCGCGGGATACCTCCAGTACGACGCCGAGGCGAGGACGTTCTCGATGACCTCGGAGCAGGCGATGGTGCTGGCGGTCGACAGCAGCCCGTTCTATCTGCCGACGGCGTGGAGCACACCGGCAGCCATGTGGGCGGATGAAACGAAGGCGCTCCAGGCCTTCCGCACCGGCGAAGGCATCGCGTGGGGCGACCACGCCCCGCGGCTCGCACACGGCACTGCCGCCTTCTACCGCAACGGGTACCGCGCGAACCTCACGTCGCAGTGGTTGCCGGCCCTCGACGGTGTCCACGAGGCGCTCGCGCGGGGCATCGACGTTGCCGACGTCGGATCCGGTCACGGGCACTCGACGATCATCATGGCGGAGGCGTATCCGACATCGCGCTTCCACGGCTTCGACACCCACGCGGCGTCCGTGATCGAGGCACGGCACAACGCCTCAGAGGCAGGCGTCCAGGACAACGTGACATTCACGGTCGCGCGCGCAGACGAGTATCCACAGAACGGTTTCGGGCTCATCTGCTTCTTCGACGCACTGCACGACATGGGCGACCCGATCGGTGTCGTCAGGCACGCCGAGGCAGCGCTGAGTCCCGACGGCGCGCTGTTGCTCGTCGAGCCGAATGCCGGTGACCGGCTCGAAGACAATCTGAATGTTGTCGGCCAGAGCTACTACGCGGCGTCAAGCATGATCTGCACCGCGCACGCCATCGCCGATGGTGGCCAGCTCGTGCTCGGCGCCCAGGCCGGGCTCAAGCGTCTGACCGCTGTGCTCAACGCGGGTGGTTTCCACCGCGTGCGGGTGGTCGCGGAGACGCCGTTCAACCTCGTCATCGAGGCCAGACGCTGATCCTTGGCACACAGGCGGCACGCCCCTGGCGGGGCGTGCCGCCCCTCACTCCTCGTTCGGGTCCTGCTCGGCGTCCTCGTGGGTCGGGTGCTCAGTGCCCGGCTCGTGGTCCGGCGGGCCATAGAGGGCGTAGAGCTTCAACGGCTCGTCACCGGTGTTGATGACGTTGTGCCAGGTGCCGGCCGGCACCAGGATGACGTCATCATCCTTGACGTCGCGGGTGAAGGGCAGGTCGTCCTCGGCCGGGCCCATCTCGGTGCGGCCGACGCCTTTCTCCACCCGCAGGAACTGGTCGTTCTCCGGGTGGACCTCCAGCCCGACGTCGTCACCCACCTCGATGCTCATCACCGTCAACTGCAGGTGCTTGCCGGTCCAGAGGGTGCGCCGATACTCCGTGTTGTCGATCGTCTCCTGCTCGATGTCGACGACATAGGGTCCATCGCCGTGGTCGGTCGCGGTCGTGTAGTCCTTCGCCTCAGCCATGAACCTGCTCCTATCGGATGGGACGTGCGGGGACGGCTCAGGGTGGGTCGAGCCGTTTGCCTCCGACAGTAGTGAGCCCGCGCCGGAGCTGCGAGCCGGGACAGAGGCCGCCCACACCAGACCCGACGCAGGCCCGCTGCGGAGTTCAGTCAGAGGTCTGGAGGCGGTCCCTGATGTCGGCCATGCGACCGATCTCGGCCTGTTGCTCGGCTGCCATCTCGTCGGCCATCTCGGTGGCCCGCAAGTCGCTGGCGCCGGCAGCATGCTCATCGAGCATGGTGAGAGCACCCTGGTGGTGCGCGCTCATCAACTCCAGGAACAGCAGGTCGGCCTTGGTGCCCTGGGCTTCCCCCAGAGAGTGCATCTGCTCAGCTGTTGCCATCCCCGGCATCTCGTGCCCTCCGCCGTGGCTCTCGTGCTCGCCGTCGTGGTCCGCCGGCAGTTCCTGTGCTCTCAACCGCTCCAGGTCCACCCCCGCCTCGCCAGCGACAGCCGGGACCGGGTGACCGTGCAGCGTGAGCCAGGTCGCCATCGCCTCGATCTCGGGTCGCTGGGCATCGCGGATGCGCGCGGCGATCGCTTGCACCTCGGCGTCGTCAAGGTCTCCCTCGACCAGATCGGCCATCTCGATCGCCTGCGCGTGGTGGACGATCATCTCCTGCATGAACGTGACGTCGGCTGCGGACGCCGTGGGCGTGGCCACCTCGACCGCAGTCGTCGCCACGACGTTGTCCTCGCCGGGATGTCCGGGCTGCAGGACCCGAGTCGTGGGAGCTGCCTCACCCGTGGCCGTGTCCTGGTCCGGTGAGGTCTCCTCGGCTGAGCACCCAACCAGGGCCAGCATCACGAGACCGCTCACGGCCAACCGGTGCGCACGCATTCCCCTAGCCAACCATGCTGGTCGGAAGCCTGAGGTAAAGGTTCTGTCTGGGAATCGGACGGACCCTGTTCGCGCTGGCCCAGCGTCCCTAGTCTGAACAGTGCATGCCGGTTCTGCCCAGGCCACGGGCGGCCGCCCACCAGGAAGGACAATGATGTTCACCAAGGGAATGACCAGGGGGCTGCAGGCTGCAGCGCTCGCCGTCGCGTTGGTCGGGGGACCAGCAATCGCCGCCGTTGCGGCAGATTCGGGGACAGACCTGGAGGTCGACGAGGTCGCCACCAGCGACAACGTCGAGCACACCGCCCACGTGCCCCCACAGGGTGCCTTCGCGGACTCGTTCGGGACCGACATGGCCTTCCAGGGAGACCTGGCCTTCGTGGGCAACTACAACGGCTTCATCGTCTATGACATCTCCGACCCGGAGTCTCCGCAGACGGTGAGCCAGGTGCTCTGCCCCGGAGGCCAGGCGGACGTGACGGTGCATGGTGACCTGTTGTTCCTGTCCGTGGACTCCTCCCGCTCCGACGACTCCTGTCAGAGCGAATCGCTCAGCGCGACCAATAAGGAGGCCTGGGAGGGCATGCGGGTCTTTGACGTCAGCGACCCTGCGAACCCGCAGTATGTCGCGGCCGTCGAGACCAACTGTGGCTCGCACACCCACACCCTGGTCCCCGCCAAGAACGGCAAGAACGTCTACCTGTACGTGAGCAGTTACGGCCCCCGGGACGCCTACCCGGACTGCCAGCCGCCCCACGACCTGATCTCGATCATCGACGTGCCCGTCGACAACCCGGAGGCGGCCGCCGTCGTGGCCACCCCGAACCTCTTCGCAGAGGACGGTGGTGGCTACACCAACACCAGCGGGTGCCACGACATCACGGCCTTCCCACAGCGCAACATTGCGGCCGGTGCGTGCATGGGTGACGGCATCATCCTGGACATCGCCAAGCCGCTGGAGCCCAAGGTCGTGGAGCGCGTCCGCGACACCGAGAACTTCGCCTTTTGGCACTCGGCCACCTTCAACCAGCAGGCCAAGAAGGTCGTGTTCACCGATGAGCTCGGCGGCGGTGGCGCCGCGACCTGCAACGAGGCGATCGGGCCGAACCGAGGTGCCAACGCGATCTATGACCTGCGAGGACGCAGCCTGGACTTCCAGTCCTACTACAAGATCGACCGTCACCAGTTCGACACCGAGAACTGTGTGGCGCACAACGGCTCGCTGATCCCGGTCAACGGCAAGGACCTGATGGTCCAGGCGTGGTATCAGGGTGGCGTGTCCGTCTGGGACTTCACCGACTCCAGCAACCCCCAGGAGATCGGGTTCTTCGAGCGAGGACCGATCAGTGACAGCGAGCTGATCCTGGGTGGGTCGTGGTCCGCCTACTACTACAACGGTCACATCTACTCCTCGGACATCACCAAGGGGTTTGACGTCCTGACGATCAGCGACCCGCTGACCGATCCAGCAGCGGACGTCCAGATGGACGAGCTGAACGTCCAGACGCAGCCGATGTATCGCGGCGGAAACTGAGCAAGCCCTCAGCACTCCCGAATCCCGGTTGAGGTGACCCGCGGCCCGCAGCGACAATGGGGCCGTGGGTCATCTTGAGGTCAATGGAGTCAGCTTTGTCCTGCCGGACGGGCGGCCGCTGCTCGATGACGTGTCCCTGCGGGTGGGGGAGGGCGTCAAGGTCGCGCTCGTCGGCCCCAACGGCACGGGCAAGACCACCCTGCTCAGGTTGCTCTCCGGCGACCTGCAGGCCGCCTCCGGCTCGCTGAGCCGCACGGGCGGACTCGGCGTGATGCGTCAGTTCATCGGCACGATGGGCCGCACCGGCACCGACGAGCAGCCGTCCGTGCGCGACCTGCTGGTCTCGGTCTCGCCTCCGGACATCCGCAAGGCAGCGGAGGCACTGGACCGGGCGGAGCACGACGTGATGACCGTCGACGACGAGCCGTCCCAGATGGCCTATGCCCAGGCGCTCTCGGACTGGGCGGACGTCGGCGGTTATGACGCCGAGACCCTGTGGGACGTGTGCACCGTCAGCGCCCTGGGCGTGCCGTTCGAGCAGGCACAGTGGCGCACCACCGACACCCTCTCCGGCGGTGAACAGAAACGGCTCGCGCTGGAGGCACTGCTGCGCGGCCCCGACGAGGTCCTGCTCCTGGACGAGCCCGACAACTATCTGGACGTGCCAGGCAAGCAGTGGCTCGAGGGCCAGTTGCTGGAGTCACCCAAGACCGTGCTGTTCGTCAGCCACGACCGCGAGCTGCTCTCCACCGTGGCCACGCGGGTCGCCACCCTGGAGCCCGGTGCTGCCGGTGCGGCCCTGTGGGTGCACCCAGGCAGTTTCGCCACCTGGCACGAGGCCCGGCTGCAGCGCAATGAGCGGCTGGAGGAGCAGCGTCGACGCTGGGACGAGGAGCACGCGAAGCTGCGCGAGCTGATGCTGATGTACAAGCAGAAGGCGTCCTACAACGCCGACATGGCCAGCCAGTATCACGCGGCCCAGACCCGGCTCCGCAGGTTTGAGGAGGCCGGCCCACCGGAGGCTGTCGCGATCCCGCAGCAGGTCACGATGCGGCTGCAGGGCGGTCGCACCGCCAAACGTGCCGTGGTCTGCGAGAGTCTGGAACTCAGCGGACTGATGGAGCCATTCGACCTCGAGGTCTGGTTCGGCGAGCGGGTGGCGGTGCTCGGCAGCAACGGGTCCGGCAAGTCACACTTCCTGCGCCTCCTGGCGGCGGGCGGCTCCGACCCAGATGTGGAGCACCGGCCTATCGGTGACGTGGTCCCGGCCGCTGTGTCGCACACGGGGGTCGCACGACTGGGCTCCCGCGTGCGACCGGGCTGGTTTGCCCAGACCCACGATCATCCGGCTCTGGTCGGCCGGACCCTGCTCGAGATCCTGCACCGCGGCGATGAGCACCGTCGCGGTCGCCCGCGTGATGAGGCGGCTCGTGTCCTGGACCGCTATGAGCTCGCGCGGTCCGGGGAGCAGACCTTCGACTCGCTCTCGGGTGGCCAGCAGGCACGGTTCCAGATCCTGCTGCTCGAGCTGTCCGGTGCGACCCTGCTGCTGCTCGATGAGCCCACAGACAACCTGGACCTGCACTCGGCCGAGGCGCTGGAGACCGGACTGGCCGCCTTCGAGGGGACGGTGCTGGCGGTGACCCACGACCGGTGGTTCACTCGCGGCTTTGACCGGTTCCTGGTGTTCGGCGCGGACGGCCAGGTGCGCGAGACCAACGAGCCGGTGTGGGACGAGGGTCGCGTGGTCCGAGAGCGCTGACGGTGGATCAGCCCGCGCCCATCAGGTGGACCAGCAGGAGCATGGCCGGCATCGCCAGGAAGGTCGTGAGGAAGACGCTGTCCCGGGCGATGTTCTCGCCGCGGCGATAGGCCACCGCGAGGATGAAGACGTTCTGGGCCGTGGGAAGGCTGGCCATGATCACGGCTGCGAGCACCTCCTCGGACGAGAGCCCGAGCACCGGGCCCGCGACGAGCCAGCTGGTCAAGGGCATCACGGCCAGCTTGAGCAGCACCATCGCGCCCAGCTCGGCGAGGTTGCCCCGCCCCCGCGGCACCGGGGACAGCCGCAGGGAGATGCCGAAGGCCAGCAGCATGCACGGGATGGCCAGACCACCGATCAGATCGATCGGGGCACGGACCGGATCGGGCAGCTCCACCCCCGTCACCGCGACGATCAGGCCGAGCAGGCTGCCGATCGTCAGCGGGTTGGTCAGCGGCGAGAGCACGAGCCGTCGAACGGACACCCGCGAACGCCCGGTGGCGTCCAGGGCGGCGAGCCATCCCGGCTGCAGGACCAACAGTTGCAGCAGCAGGATCGGGGCCGCCCACGAGGCATCACCGAGCACATAGATCGCGATCGGGATGCCCAGGTTGTTGGAGTTGACATAGCTGACGCTCATCCCGCCCATCACGGCGTGTGACAGCGGGCGGTGCAGCACGAGCCGGGCAAACAGCACATAGGCCGTGGCAGTCACCAGCACGCCAGCCAGCGTGGCGACCAGGAATCCGGAGAACAGGGTGCCGACATCCGCGTCGGCGACGACCAGGAAGAGCAGGGCCGGCGACCCCACCCAGAAGGTCAACCGGGCGAGCAGCTGCTGGCCCTCGCGATCAAACAGCTTGGTGTGCGCGAGCAGCCAGCCGATCGCGATGACCACCGCGATCAGCCAGAATCCCTGCAGGACAGCCACCACGGGCAGTCATTATCCGCTCCGGCTCGACCCGGCGGTGCGGCACCCGGTGCACTGCCAGGGGCTGGCCCCCGCGGGTGAGGCCGACGAGCAGGGGCGCTACGGTGAATGAGACGGGCCCGCTGCCCGCGGAGCCCCTCAGGCCGTAGGAGCGGCCGTCTCGAGACTAGGAGCCTCCCATGCCTAACCCCGTTGTCAGCAAGGCCAGCACCACCTGGACCGGCGACCTCTTCACCGGCAAGGGCAACACGTCCCTGGACAGCTCCGGTGCCGCGACCTTCCCCGTGGAGTGGAACGCTCGCGCCGAGGGATCTGACACCACGACCACGCCCGAGGAGTTGCTCGCGGCGGCGCACGCCACCTGCTATTCGATGGCCTTCTCCAACGAGCTCAAGAAGAACGACACCCCGCCCACCGAGGTCCGCACCACGGCTGAGGTCACCTTCGTCGCCGGCACCGGGATCACCGGCATCGCCCTGACGATGAGCGCCACGGTTGAGGGCATCGATGACGCGACCTTCCAGAAGATCGCGGACGGCGCCAAGGAGGGCTGCCCGATCAGCCAGGCGCTCAAGGCTGTCGACATCACCCTGGACGCCACCCTGGCCTGAGCCACCCCAACCCCCAGGACCCATCGAGGGCCGTCCGGATCCGTCCGGACGGCCCTCGACCTGTCTGGCGCCTCAACCCGTCCGTCCCCTGCTCGGTCCCGACGCAGCAGTGCTGGCCGGCAAGGCAGTTGCGGACCCTGGCGATACTGGATCCGTGAAGCAGTTGCAGGTGGGCCAGCTCCTGGTGACCCGCGTCCCGAACGAGCCCGGGCCGGAGCAGGCGAGCCTCACCGAAGCGATGGCCGAGGTGGGGCGCCGCTCGATGGCGGCCATCTATGGCGATGACGACCTGGTCGACTCCGGCGCCACGTGGGCGACGGCCCTGGCCGAGACTCCCTATCGGCGGCGGACCGCCCTCGTCGCCAGCACAGTCACTGACCCGGACCGCGTGCTCGGGTGGGTCTCGGCCACTCTGCCGCTGACGGACAACCGGCAACTGGCTGAGCTGGAGCTCGGGCTCGATCCCGAGGCCGACATCAGCACGGTCGGGCGAACACTGTGGTCCGTGCTGCGGCCTGAGCTGGTGGCCGATGGCCGAAAGAGCGTGCAGCCGTGGTCCGCGCACGCGCCGGCCGCCGCGGGGACGCCGCGGCTGCTCCCGGCCACGGGGGCCGGCGAGCTCCCGGCGGACGACCTTGCCACGCTGCTGACCGACCTGGGGTTCGTGTTGGAACAGGTCGACCGCTACAGCGTGCTAGATGTCGACACTGTCGCTCACCGGGCCACCGCACTCACCGAGGCGGCCGCACAGGCCGCTGGGTCGGCATACCGCACCATCACCTGGGCCGGGGTGACTCCGCCGGAGCTGAGGGAGCGCCTGGCGGTGCTGCGCAGCCGGATGAGTGTCGATGCTCCGATGGCAGACCTGGACGGGGAGCTGGAGGTGTGGGACGCCGACCGGGTGCTGCACACCGACGAACGGGTCGCCGCGGTCGGGCGGCACCAGGTGGTCACGGCCGCCGAGCACGTGCCCAGCGGTGCCCTGGTCGCCTACACCCTGCTGACCCAGCGACTCGATCTGCCGTCCGTGGCCTTCCAGGACGACACGCTGGTGCACGGCGGCCACCGTGGGCACCGGTTGGGGATGCTGGTCAAGGCGAGCAACCTGGCGGCGCTGGAGCGACTCGCCCCGCAGGTGGCGCGGATCCACACCTGGAATGCCGACGAGAACGCCCACATGCTGGCGATCAACGTCGAGCTCGGCTTCCGCACCGCGGGCTTCGAGGGCGGTTGGCAGCTGCGGCTCTGACCTGGGGAAACGGTGTCCTCAGGGCTTGACCTGGGTCAAGGAACGGGGGGTGCAATTCGCCTACCTTGAGGGTGTCAGGCAAAAGAGCCGGCGCCTGAGCAAGGCGCCCACACCGAGAGGGACGCACCATGAGCACCGCCACCACGACCCACACGATCCTGCGCGCTGAGGGCTTCTCCTGCCCCTCCTGCGTGGCCAAGATCGAGAAGCAGGTTGGCCGGTTGCCGGGCGTGGAGAGCGTGCAGGTCCACTTCGCCTCGGCCCGGATCGAGGTCCACCACGACGCGAGCGTCACGACGGTCGACGACCTCGTCGCCGCTGTCGCCAAGGCTGGCTACACCGCCCGCCCGTCGGCGTTCTGACTCCACCCGCCCGCCGCGGCCCTCGCGCCGCGGCGGGCACTCCACGTGCGGACCGCAAGTGGCTCTGCACCCACATCATGTGAAAGGACATCGCCGTGAACCCGGTCCAGAAGGTCGTGCGCGGGAAGTGGTTCATTCCCGGCCTCTCCGGCCTGCTCATCCTGGCCTCCCTCCTCGTCGACCGCACGATCGGCGGTGAGCTCACCGCCAGGTGGTGGATCGACGCCGGCGCCCACGCCACCGGGTCCGACGTCTTCACCCTGGCCGACCTGTTGATGCTCCTGGCAGCGGTCGTGGCCGGCCACCAGATCGTGGTCAAGGCGGTCAACGCCCTGCTGACCCGCGTGATCGGCATCGACCTGCTCGTCTCGGTGGCTGCGATCGGCGCGGTCCTGATCGGCAACTTCTGGGAGGCGGCAGCGGTCACCTTCCTGTTCGCGATCGGTCACGCCCTGGAGGCTGCGACGCTCAACAAGACCCGCTCCGCGCTCGCCGAGCTCGTGGCGGTCGCCCCCGACTTCGCCATCGTCCTGCGCGACGGGGAGCAGGTGGAGGTCCCCGCGGGGCAGGTCGCCATGGGGGAGATCGTCCTGGTCAAGAACGGCGCGAAGGTGCCGGTCGACGGTCAGGTGGTCGCCGGGACCGGTGCCATCGACGAGGCCTCGATCACCGGTGAGTCCATCCCGGTGGAGAAGGCCAAGGCCGACCAGGTCTTCGCCGGCACCGTGTCGCGCGGTGGCTTCCTGCAGGTCCTGGCCACCGGCATCGGGGCGGACACCACGCTGGCCCGCATCATCCACCGCGTCGAGGAGGCGCAGGACGCCAAGGCCAAGACGCAGGCCTTCATCGACCGGTTCTCCGCCTGGTACACCCCCGCAGTCATGGTCCTGGCCGTCGTGGCGGGGCTGATCTCGGGGGACGTCGTGCTGGCCCTGACGCTGTTGGTCATCGGTTGCCCCGGCGCACTGGTCATCTCCATCCCGGTCGCCATCGTCGCCGGCATCGGCCGGGCGGCGCGCAACGGCATCCTGATCAAGGGTGGCGAGTTCCTCGAGACCTCGGCCCGGATCTCGGCCGTCGCTGTGGACAAGACGGGCACCCTCACCGAGGGCCGGCCGGAGCTGACCGACGTCGTGGTCCTGGCCCCGGGGCACGACCGGGCCAGCGTGCTGCGCTGGGCCGCCGCGGCCGAGGCAGGCTCCGAGCACCCGCTCGCGCGCCCCATCATCGACGCCGCCCGTGCGGAGGGAGTGGCCACCGAGGGCATCCCCGAGGGAGTCACGCCCGTGCCGGGCAAGGGCATCGTCGCCGAGGTCGAGGGGCGCCGGGTCCGGATCGGCAACCCGCCGCTGCTGGAGGAGCACGGCATCACCGAGGACAACGGCGCAGGCAGGGCCGCCACAGAGCTTGCCGCCGTGGGCCGGACCCCGATGATCGTGGCCGTGGACGACACGGTGATCGGTCTGGTGGCGGTCGCCGACCGCATCCGCGAGGACGCACCGGAGATGGTCCGCAGGCTGCACGAGGCAGGCGTCGACAAGGTCGTCATGCTCACCGGTGACACCCGGTTGGTGGCCGAGGCGATCGGTGGCGCGACCGGGATCGATGAGATCCACGCCTCGCTGCTGCCCGAGGACAAGCTCGACGCGGTGGCACGACTGCAGCGCGACGGGCACACCGTGGCGATGGTGGGCGACGGCGTCAACGACGCCCCGGCCCTGGCCACCGCCGACATCGGAGTGGCCATGGGCGCCGCGGGATCGGCCGTCGCGGTCGAGACCGCAGACATCGCCCTGATGGGAGACAACCTGCTCAAGCTCCCGGAGGCGATCAGCCTGGCCCGGCGCACCGCCCGCGTCATGCGACAGAACATCGCGATCGCCCTGATCACGGTGGTGGTCCTGCTGGCGGGCGTCTTCGCCGGCGGGGTCACGATGTCGATCGGCATGCTGGTCCACGAGGTCTCGGTGCTGGTCGTGATCGTCAACGCGATGCGGCTGCTGCGCAACCAGACCCGCCCTACGGTGCCCGGTCGACCGGCAGCGCGCAGGTATAGACCGAGACGCGCTTGGCACGCGGGTTCCCCTGTCCCAGACGGCGATAGCGCTCCAGCACCTCGACGAGCTCCTCGCGCAGTGCGGTCATCTGCTCGGCGCTGACCAGCACGAGGTGGTCCTCGAGGCCGAGCACCGGCGACCACGGACCGGGCCACTGGTTGCGGGTGTCCAGCCAGTCGGTGGCCCGCCCGGTGAAGTGCTCGAGATAGTCACGGGCCAGCCAGTCGGCGGCAGCGGCGTCGTCCGGGTCGTCGGTGTCCTCGGGGTCGAGTATGCCGACGCTCGCCTCGGGTGCACCGGCGGCGGCCACGGCCCGCCAGACCCGGCGGCGCCCGGTGCCCTCACCGGAATCCTCGATGAGCCCCACCTCGGCCAACTGCCGCAGGTGATAGCTGGTCGCCCCGGTGTTGGTCTCCAGGGCGGCGGCGAGCTCGGTCGCGGTCGCGGAGCCGTGCACCCGCAGCTGGGCCAACAACCGACTGCGGAGGGGATGGGCCAGCACCCGCAGGGCGGTGCGGCCGGAGGAGGAGGGGAGTGTCGGCATACGACCAGTATGCACAATCTCTGTGCACAGACAGTGTGCATGACCGGTCGAACGTGCTGCGAAGTGTGCGTTGACCTGCGCCGATGGCAGATTTGAACCGCCCCCGCGTGGTCCCGTAAACTGGATGACTGTTGCCGATCCACTGATCCGTGGGTCCGGCTCAAGCCATTCCCACGAACACGAGGGTTTACACGTGCGCACCTACACACCGAAAGCCAGCGAGATCACCCGCGCCTGGCATGTTATCGACGCCACGGACGTCGTGCTGGGCCGCCTCGCGTCCCAGACCGCGATCCTGCTCCGCGGCAAGCACAAGGCCACCTACGCGGCCCACGTTGACACCGGTGACTTCGTCATCATCATCAACGCCGAGAAGGTCGCGCTGACCGGCGCCAAGCTGGAGAAGAAGCTGGCCTACCGTCACTCGGGCTTCCCGGGTGGTCTGAGCTCGAAGAACTACGCCCAGCTGCTCGAGCAGCACCCGACCCGCGCGGTCGAGAAGGCGATCCAGGGCATGATCCCGAAGAACTCCCTGGGCCGCCAGCAGCTCTCCAAGCTCAAGGTCTACGCCGGCGACAGCCACCCGCACGCCGCGCAGCAGCCCGTCCCGTTCGAAATCTCGCAGGTTGCGCAGTAAGGAAACCGTGACAGACATGACTGTGAACACCGAGAACACCGAGGTCGAGGCCGACGAGGTCGAGCTGACCGAATACACCTCTGAGTCTGAGGGCCCGGTCGGCGAGGCCGCCGCGGCACCCCGCCCGACCGCCTCCGCTCCCGGCGCCGCGACCGGCCGTCGCAAGCAGGCCATCGCCCGCGTCCGCATCGTGCCGGGCACCGGCGAGTGGAAGATCAACGGCAAGACCCTGGACGAGTACTTCCCGAACAAGGTCCACCAGCAGATCGTCAACGAGCCGCTGACCGTCCTGGAGCTCGACGGCGCCTATGACGTGCTGGTGCGCGTCCACGGCGGTGGCCCCTCCGGCCAGGCCGGTGCCGTCCGCCTGGGCGTGGCCCGCTCGCTCAACGGCGTGGACGAGGAGCTGAACCGCCCGGCGCTGAAGAAGGCCGGTCTGCTCAGCCGCGACGCCCGCGTGCCCGAGCGCAAGAAGGCTGGTCTCAAGAAGGCTCGCAAGGCTCCGCAATACAGCAAGCGCTGATCCGGCACGCTCCGCCAGGAGCGAGCCCTCGCCCCCAGGGGCGAACACACCGAGGGTCCCGACCTGCACTCGCCGGTCGGGGCCCTCGGTCGTGTCCAAGCCCTCGGCTGTGTCCTAGGCTGTTGGGTCGGTGCCCCCGGCACCCCGAGTGACGACATGAAGGAGCAGGACATGGCGCGACTTTTCGGCACCGATGGGGTGCGCGGACTGGCCAACGAGGATGTCACCGCCGAGCTGGCGCTGAAGCTGTCCGTGGCCGTCGCGCACGAACTGGGCTCCAGCGGCACGAGTTATGGCGGCCGCCGAGCTGCCGCCGTGGTCGGTCGTGACCCCCGCGCCTCCGGCGAGTTCCTGAGCTCTGCGGTCATGGCCGGGTTCGCCTCGGCCGGGGTCGACGTGCTCAACGCGGGAGTGCTGCCGACGCCTGCCATCGCCTATCTCACCGCGCGCATGGACGCCGAGATGGGTGCCGTCCTGTCCGCCTCGCACAACGCCATGCCCGACAACGGCATCAAGTTCTTCGCTGAGGGCGGTCACAAGCTCGCCGACGACATCGAGGACGCCATCGCCGGCCGTCTCGACGCGGAGTGGGAGCGGCCCACCGGAGCCCAGGTCGGACGGATCCGACCGTTCCCGCAGGGCGCCGACTTCTATATGGAGCACCTGCTGGAGTCCGTGCCCGGCCGTCTGGACGGTCTGCACGTGGTGATCGACGCGGCCCACGGCGCCGCGAGCCACGTCGGCCCCGAGGTGTTCCGCCGGGCCGGAGCCACCGTCGACGTGATCGGTGGTGACCCCAACGGCCTCAACATCAACGATGGTTATGGCTCGACCCACCTGGAGCGTCTGCAGCAGGCCGTCACGGACCGTGGCGCTGACATCGGCTTCGCCTTCGACGGTGACGCGGACCGTTGCCTGGCGGTCGACGCCGACGGCAACATCGTCGATGGCGACCAGATCATGGCTGTCCTCGCGGTCGACATGCGCGAGCGCGGCACGCTGACCAACGACACGCTCGTGGCCACCGTCATGAGCAACCTCGGGCTGCTCCAGGCGATGGAGCGCGAGGGCATCAAGGTCGTGCAGACCGGGGTGGGCGACCGTTATGTCCTGGAGGAGATGCGAGCGCAGAGTTACACCCTCGGGGGAGAGCAGTCCGGTCACGTGATCATGCTCGCCCACGGCACGACCGGCGACGGGGTCCTCACCGCGCTGGCGATTGCTCGCCGCGTCCGGGCCGCCGAGAAGCCGCTCTCGGAGTTGGCCAGCATCATGACTCGTCTCCCGCAGACCCTGATCAACGTCAAGGGCGTCGACAAGGACCGCGTGGGCGACGACGAGGGAGTCCAGGCCGCCGTTGCCGCAGCCTCGGCCGAGCTGGACGGCACCGGCCGGGTGCTGTTGCGCAAGTCCGGCACCGAGCCGCTCGTGCGGGTCATGGTCGAGGCCGACACGGCCGAGCGAGCCAAGGAGTATGCCGAGCGGCTGGCTGCTGTCGTCAAGGAGCGCCTCTCCCTCGTCTCCTGACCGAGCGCGTCGGGTGGCGAGATTCCTCCTGACCGAGCGCGTCGGGTGGCGAGATTTCACCTGACCGAGCGCGTCGGGTGGCGAGATTTCACCCGACCGAGCGCGCCGTGTTGCTCTCCACCACCCAACCGAGCGCGCCGCTGGCGAGATCACGCCGGGCCCGGCCCACGGCATACAGGCGCTGACCACCCGGCCCACGCGCTCGGTGGGGGAGAGGATCAGGCGCCCACGCGCTCTGTCGAGGGGTGAGGGATGGGAGGCGCTCAGACGAGGTGGTTGAGCAGGCCGGTGTCCACGTCGTAGAGGAAGCCGCCGACCTGGGCGCGCTCGCCGATCAGAGGGTGGCTGGTCACCCGGTGGACGTCCTCCATCAAGGCAGCGTGCTGGTCGGCGACGACGTGGAAGTGTTGCCACCAGGCGTCCTGGCCGGAGACCGCGGTGATCTTCTCCCGCAACTCATTCTCGGACATCTGCGACATGGCGCACCGGGTGTGCGGGACGATCATGATCCGGTTGACGTTGAGCAGGTGCACGCCAAGGACCAGGGCTTCCAGGGCGGCGTCGGTGACGCGGCCGCCGGGATTGCGGAAGATCTTCGCGTCTCCATGCGTCAGCCCGACCATCGCGAGGGGCTCGATGCGGGAGTCCATGCAGGTCACGATGGCCACGCCCTGCTGGGCGATGCCGTCGAACCCACCCAGGCTGAAGGCCTCGCTATAGGTCCGGTTGTGCCCCAGCAGGTCCGCAAACCCTCCGGCGTCCGGATGCCTGCCGCCCGCGGGCGTCGCGGAACCAGACGTCACCTGCTGGGCGCCGCGCAGCGTGCGCTGCCACTGGAAGCCGCTCACGGCTTCACGCCCTGCAGGCCGGGACGCAGCGGGATCGACATCGCGAGCGGCTTGCTGACCGCGGCGAAAAAGTCGTTGCCCTTGTCGTCCACAACGATGAAGGCCGGGAAGTCCTCGACCTCGATCTTCCAGATTGCCTCCATGCCCAACTCCTCGTATTCGATGACCTCGACGGATTTGATGCAGTCCTGGGCCAGGCGCGCCGCCGGGCCACCGATCGAGCCGAGATAGAACCCGCCGTGCGCCTGGCACGAGTCGGTGACCTGCTGGCTGCGGTTGCCCTTGGCCAGCATCACCTTCGAGCCGCCGGCCGCCTGGAACTGCTCGACATAGCTGTCCATCCGCCCGGCGGTCGTGGGACCGAAACTGCCGGACGCCATCCCCTCCGGGGTCTTGGCCGGCCCGGCGTAGTAGACGGGGTGGTTGCGCAGGTAGTCCGGCATCTCCTCCCCTGCGTCCAGGCGCTCCTTGATCTTGGCGTGGGCCAGGTCGCGGGCCACCACCAGCGAACCGCTGAGCGAGACGCGGGTCTTGACCGGGTGCTTGCTCAGCTCGGCGAGGATCTCCTCCATGGGCCGGTTCAGGTTGATCGGGATGGAGGACTGCTTGCCGGTGCCGGACACCCCGTCGGTCTCGGAGTCCAGCTGCTCGTCGACGTCCTCCGGCAGGAACCTCGCGGGATCGGTCTCCAACTGCTCGATGAAGATCCCCTCGGGCGTGATCTTGGCGACCGCCTGGCGGTCGGCCGAGCAGGACACCGAGATCGCGACGGGCAGGCTCGCACCGTGGCGGGGGAGGCGGATCACGCGCACGTCATGGCAGAAGTATTTGCCGCCGAACTGGGCGCCGATCCCGAAGTTGCGGGTCAACTCGTGGATCTGCTCCTCCAACTCAGGATCCCGTATGCCGTGCGCGGCCATCGTCCCCTCCGTCGGCATCCCGTCCAGGTAGCGTGCCGAGGCGTACTTGGCGGTCTTCATCGCGAACTCCGCGGACGTGCCGCCCAGCACGACGGCCAGGTGGTAGGGCGGACAGGCCGCCGTGCCGAGGGAGCGCAGCTTCTCGTCGAGGAACTCCATCAGGCGCTCTGGGTTCAGCAGGGCCTTGGTCTCCTGATAGAGGAAGGACTTGTTGGCCGAGCCCCCACCCTTAGCCATGAACAAGAACTTGTAGGAGAGCTCGTGTCCGGGTGTGGTGTCGGCATACAGCTCGACCTGAGCCGGCAGGTTGGACCCGGTGTTCTTCTCTTCCCAGGTGGTGATGGGGGCCATCATGGAGTAGCGCAGGTTAAGGGTGGTGTAGGCGTCATAGATCCCGCGTGAGATCGCCTCCTCGTCGGCGACCGGCCCCTCCGGACCGGGCGCCGTGAGCACCTGTTGGCCGCGCTTGCCCATCACGATCGCAGTGCCGGTGTCCTGGCACATGGGCAGGACACCGCCGGCGGCGATGTTGGCGTTCTTGAGCAGGTCGAGCGCCACGAACTTGTCGTTGTTGCTGGCCTCGGGGTCCTCAAGGATGTTCCGGAGCTGCTGCAGGTGGCCGGGGCGCAGGTAGTGCGCGATGTCATGCATCGCCGTCTCGGTGAGCAGGCGCAGCGCCTCAGGGTCGACCTCGAGGAAGCTGCGGCCACCGGGACCCTCCACAACACGCACACCCTCACGGGTGAGCAGGCGGTAGGTCGTCTCGTCCGGGCCGGTTGGCAGGAGGTCGGAATAGCGGAACTCGGGCATGAGCGAAGCCTAAACCTTGCCCGAAACGCGCCCGCAGGGTGGCGAAGCCTGCACCGAGGGTGTTCTATGGGGAGCGCATGGATGCACGCCGGTTGAGTGGCGGGCGATTTTTGTGGTTCCCCGACACGAAATCGTCTCCCGCACAACTGGAGAGATCTGACAAAGGAGCCAGAGTGAGCAGAGCCAGACAACGCTCCAGGGCGACTGCGGCGCTGTGCGCCGCAGCAATGTTGACCGGCTTGGCCGCCTGCGGCAGCGACTCGGACAAGCCGCAACTGAATTGGTATATCAACCCAGATGGACAGGACACGCTCGCTGCGATCGCCGAACGATGCAGCACGGACGCCTACGACATCAACATCCAGCTGCTCCCCGCGAGTGCCACTGACCAGCGCACTCAGCTGGCGCGGCGCCTCGCCGCCCAGGACGGGTCGACGGACCTGATGAGCCTGGACCCGGTGTTCGTGGCCGAGTTTGCCAACGCCGGGTGGCTCGAGGAGTTCCCGGACGACGTGGCCAGCCAGGTGGTCGACGACGATGTGCTCCAGGGCGCGGCCGACACCGTCACCTGGGAGGATGGCGTCTTCGCCGCGCCGCAGTGGGCCAACACCCAGGTGGTCTGGTATCGCAAGTCCCTGGCCGAGGCTGCAGGCCTCGACATGGAGCAGCCGGTCACCTGGGACGCCATCATCGACGCCGCAGCAGACAACAACGGCACGGTCGGTGTGCAGGCCAACCGCTACGAGGCCTACACCGTGTGGATCAACGCCATGGTGCTCGGTGCTGGCGGCGACATCGTGTCCAACACCGAGGCGGGGCGTGATGCGCAGGTCGACATCGACTCCGACGCCGGTCGCGCCGCAGCCGAGGTCATTGCCAAGCTCGCCAGCTCGGAGGCCCGACAGCCGGACTTCACCGTGTCCAACGAGGGCACCAGCCTGGGACGCATGTTCCCCGAAGATCCCGAGGCGGCAGGTGGCGCGGGCGAGTTCATGCTCAACTGGACCTTCGTCTACAAGAACTACGAGGACTCCGTCAGCGAGGAAGAGTTCGCCGACCTGGGGTGGGCCCGCTATCCCCAGACCATCGAGGGAGAGGACTCGCGGCCGCCCATCGGTGGCATCGACATCGGCGTCGGGGCCTACTCCCAGAACACCGACCTCGCCATGGAGGCGGCAGTGTGCATGACCGACGTCGAGGCGCAGACCGCCCTGGCCGTCAACGACGGACTGATGCCGGCCAGGGAGTCGGCCTACGACTCGGATGAGTTGCAGGAGGCCTACGACCCCAGCCTGCTGGAGTTGTTCCGGGTCAGCATCGAGGAAGGTGGCCCGCGCCCCAAGAGCGCGTTCTACAGCCAGATCTCGTCGGCTGTTCAGTCGGTCTGGCACTCCCCGGCGGCGGTCGACCCAGCCGTCACCCCGCAGGAATCATCTGAGTTCCTGCGCGATGTCCTCGACGGAAGGAGGTTGCTGTGAGTGTCTCAACCGCCCCGGCGGCGACCAAGCACAGGAAGGAGCCCGTCGTGCTGTCCGATCGGGCCCGTGCAGAGAATCGGTTGGGCATGCGTCTGGTAGCGCCGGCCGTCGTGCTGATGCTGATCGTCACGGCCTTCCCGATGTTGCGGGCGCTCTATCTGTCGTTCACCAACTACAGCATGACCGCACCGGACAGCAGCGAGTTCGTCGGAGCCTCCAACTACGTGACGGCACTGACCGACCCGCTGTTCTGGCAGGTGACCGGCAACACGGTGTTCATCATGATCGTGACCGTTGCTGTCGAGCTGGTGGTCGGCTTCGCGTTCGCCATGGTGATGCACCGGGTGATCTTCGCCCGCGGCATCATCCGCACGTCCATCCTGATCCCCTACGGCATCATCACGGTGGTCTCAGGATTTGCCTGGCAGTTCGCGTTCAGCAACAACAACGGATTCGTCAACGCCTGGCTGCCCTTCCTCGACGACAGCTTCAACTGGTTCGAGCAGTATGGCTCGGCGATCTCGGCGATCATGGTCTCCGAGATCTGGAAGACCACGCCCTTCATGTCGCTGCTGCTGCTGGCCGGTCTGGCCACCATCTCCGAGGACATGCTCGAGGCCGCCAAGGTGGACGGAGCCAGCTGGTGGCAGCGGCTGTTCCGGGTCATCCTGCCCAACATGCGCGGTGCGATCATGGTGGCGATCCTGTTCCGGGCGCTGGACGCTTACCGGATCTTCGACAACATCTTCGTCATGACCGCCGGCGCCCAGGGCACCGAGTCCGTGTCGTTCCTGACCTATCGGCAGGTGATCGAGCAGTTCCAGCTCGGCATCGGGTCCGCGCTCTCAGTCCTGTTGTTCCTCTCAGTGCTGGTCGTGGCCTTCCTCATCGTCAAAATCTTCCGGGTGGACCTCGGCGCAGCAAGGCAGGAGTCCTGATATGTCCCTCAAGAACCGCATCGGCATCGTCATCGGAGCGTTGCTCATCCTGACCTGGTGCCTCCTCCCCGTCGCCTGGATCATCTCGTTGTCGTTCAAGTCGCAGGATGCGATCACCACCGGAAGCCCCGGTTTCCTGCCGGCCGCCGGTGGCGGCGCCGGGTGGCAGAACTACATCGACGTCCTCGCCGACGATCAGTTCCGCCGGGCGATCTTCAACTCGATCGGCATCTCGCTGATCGCCACCCTGCTCTCGGTCGCTCTGGCGACCCTGGCGGCCTACGCGATCGCCCGCCTGGAGTTCAAGGGCAAGAAGTTTGTGCTGACCACGGCGCTGGTGATCGCCATGTTCCCGGTGGTCTCCCTCGTGGGGCCACTGTTCGACATGTGGCGCACGCTGGGGATCTACGACACGTGGCTGGGGCTGATCATCCCCTACATGTCGTTCACCCTGCCGTTGGCGATCTGGACGCTGTCCGCCTTCTTCCGGGAGATCCCGTGGGAGATGGAGCAGGCGGCCCAGGTCGACGGTGCCACCTCGTGGCAGGCCTTCCGCAAGGTGATCGTCCCGCTCGCCGCACCAGGTGTTTTCACGGCGGCGATCCTGACATTCTTCTTTGCGTGGAACGACTTCGTTTTCGGCATCTCGCTGACCTCGACCGAGGCAGCGCGGCCGATCCCTGCGGCGCTGTCCTTCTTTGTCGGGAGCGACCCGTTCAACCGTCCCGCCTCGCTGTTGGCGGCGGGCGCAGTCGTCTCGACCATTCCCATCATCATCATCATCCTGCTGTTCCAGCGCAAGATCGTCGCCGGTCTGACCTCCGGCGCAGTGAAGGGTTGATTTGTCATGACTTCCATTGAAATGAAGAACATCGTCAAGCGCTACGGCGATGGCTTCCCGGCTGTGAATGACGTCAGCATGAGCATCGCCGACGGCGAGTTCATGATCCTGGTCGGCCCGTCGGGCTGCGGCAAGTCCACGCTGCTGCGGATGGTCGTCGGCCTGGAGGACATCACCTCGGGGGACCTGCTGATCGACGGCAAGAAGGTCAACGATCTGGCACCGCGCGATCGCAACCTGTCGATGGTCTTCCAGAACTATGCGCTCTATCCGCACCTGACCGTCTACGAGAACATCGCCTTCCCCCTGCGCCTGACCAAGGGAGCGGTCAGCGAGGACGAGATCAAGCGCCGCGTGGGCGAGGCGGCGGACGTGCTCGAGCTCAACGACCACCTGGACCGCAAGCCGGCCAACCTCTCCGGTGGGCAGCGCCAGCGGGTGGCGATGGGCCGTGCGATCGTGCGGGACGCCGACGCCTTCCTGTTTGACGAGCCGCTGTCCAACCTGGACGCCAAGCTGCGCGGTCAGATGCGCACGGAGATCGCCCGGATGCAGCGACGGCTGGGACAGACCACGATCTATGTCACGCACGACCAGACGGAGGCGATGACCCTGGGCGACCGGGTCACCGTCCTCAAGAAGGGCATCGTGCAGCAGATCGCGTCCCCGCGTGAGCTCTACGAACAGCCGGTCAACCTGTTCGTGGCCGGCTTCATCGGCTCCCCGCCGATGAACTTCCTGCCCGCCCGCGTCGAGGGCAACGTGCTCAAGCTGCCGTTCTGCGAGGTCAGCTTCGGCGAGGAGTTCGCGGCCAAGATCGCCGGCAAGGAGCTGGTGATCGTCGGGCTGCGTCCGGAGTTCGTCAAGGACGCCGCCATCCAGGAGCCGGGGCCCAACGCGATCCACTTCGACGCCGACGTGGACGTCACCGAGTGGTTGGGCAACGAGCTCTACGCCTACATCCCGTTCGAGGCAGACGAGGCCGCCCAGCACAAGCTCGACGAGCTGGACCGTGACCTCGACGGTGAGGGCATGCGCACCCAGATGGTCGTCAACCTCGAGGCCCGGTCGCGGGTCAAGGAGGGGCAGCGCTCGAGCTTCTTCTTCGACCCGATGCTGATGCACGTCTTCGACCCGGAGTCCGGTGAGAACCTCACCCGCAACGACGAGGCGGCCGCTCAGATCGCCGCCGAGAGCGAGGAGGACCGCAAGCGCGCCCTGGAGCGGGCCAAGCGGTTGGAGGCCGAGGCCAGCGCCTGAGGGCCTCCGCGAGCGTGGGTCAGATCGTCAGGTCTGAGCGGGTCGGTGCTGCGGCACCGGCCCGCTCGATCGTCCAGTGGGCGGTGGCCAGGGCACGCTCCACAGCGGGCCGTATGCCGTCCAGCCGGCTCGCGCGCAGCGCCTCCCTGGCGCCGTGGCCACCGAGGAGCCCGGCGTCCAGCAGGCCGGAGAGCAGCCCGGCCATGAAGGAGTCCCCGGCTCCGACGGTGTCCACCACCTGGGCGGGGGCGGCGGGCAGCACGGCCTCCTCGTTGGTGCCCGAGAGCACCACGAGCGCGCCCTGCGGCCCCTGCGTGAGCACCACCACCGACGGACCCAGCTGCCCCCACAGGTGAGCGACCTGCGAGACGGGCGTGTCGGCATACAGCCACTGCAGGTCCTCGTCGCTGACCTTGACCACGTCGGCGAGGCCGACCAGCTCCTCCACCCGCGAGCGCACGTCGTGCGGCGCGCCCATGATGGTGGGTCGCAGGTTGGGGTCATAACTGATCGTGGCCAGTGGCCGGGCTTGTTGCACCAACTCCAGGACCTGGCTGGCCCCAGGCTCGAGGGTCGCCGCGATCGAGCCGGTGTGCACGTGTGCGGGGCCGGTCGTGTCGGCCGACGGGATGGCCCCAGAAATGTCCCAGGCGAGGTCGAAGTCGTAGGTCGCCACGCCCGCCGGGTCGACGTGGGCGGTGGCCGTCGGGGTGCGGTGCGCTGTGTCGCTGCCGGTCACCAGGTGAACGCCGGCCGCAGCCAGGTGCTCGGTGATCCGCTGCCCGCGCGCCTCGCGCCCAATGTGGGTCAGCAGGTCCGCGGCGTGGCCGAGCTGGGCCAGGCCGATCGCGACGTTGGCGGGGGAGCCGCCCACGTGCTCCTGCCGCTGCTGCCCCTCGACCACGATGTCGATCAGGGCCTCGCCGACCACCAGGGTCCGGTGGGGCTGCCTCGTCATGACCGTCAGCTGTCCGTGCTGCGCCCGAGCAGGTTGGCGACCTTGTTGAGCCGGTGGTGGGCCTCGATCTCGCGGATCGTGCCGGATTTGGATCGCATGACCAGCGAATAGGTGATGGCCGAGCCGGAGCCAGCGAAGCGCACGCCACGGAGCAGCTCGCCGTTGGTGATGCCCGTCGCCACGAAGAAGCAGTTGTCGCCGGTGACCAGGTCGTCCGTCGCCAGGACCGCGTCGAGGTCGTGCCCGGCGTCGATGGCGCCCTGGCGCTCCTCATCGTCCTTGGGCCACAACTTGCCCTGGATGACGCCGCCCAGAGCCTTGACGGCGGCGGCGGTGATGATGCCCTCTGGGGTGCCGCCGATGCCGAGGAGCAGGTCGATGCCGGACTCCTCTCGGGCGGCGGCGATGCCACCGGCCACGTCACCGTCGGTGATGAGCTTCAGGCGGGCGCCGGCCTCTCGGACCTGCTGGGCCAGGCCGTCGTGGCGGGGGCGGTCCAGCATGACGACCGTGACGTCCTCGACGCCGCGCTTCTTGGCCTTGGCCACGCGCCGGACGTTTTCCTTGACCGGCAGGCGGATGTCGACGACGTCGGCGGCCTCGGGGCCGACCACCAGCTTGTCCATATAGAACACGGCGCTGGGGTCATACATGGTCCCGGCCTCGGACACGGCCATCACGGCGATGGCGTTGTCCATGCCCTTGGCGGTCAGCGTCGTGCCGTCGATCGGGTCGACCGCCACGTCCACCTTGGGGCCGGTGCCGTCGCCGACCTTCTCGCCGTTGAAGAGCATCGGCGCCTCGTCCTTCTCGCCCTCGCCGATGACGACGATGCCGTCCATGGCGACGTTGGAGATGACCTTGCGCATGGCGGCCACGGCGGCCCCGTCGGCACGGTTCTTGTCGCCCATGCCCACCCAACGTGCGGCAGCCAGGGCAGCCGCCTCCGTCACCCGCACCAGCTCCAGGGCAAGGTTGCGGTCAGGCAGAACCGACTCGTGTGACGTGCTGCGGGCGTCCTCGGTGGGCATGCTCGGCTCCTCGCTGGTGTGGGCGTCGTTGCTTCCCAGACACTACCGTCCAGCAAGGAGTGCGACGATAGGGACGTGACCAGCACGACCAACACCGAGCCGAACTCGCCCGGAGAGCGCCCGCGCCATCACCTGGACGGCGTGTCCGGCCCGCCCGGGCCCGACCCTGAGGCCTCGGCTGCTGCTGGGGCCACGGCCGGTGCTGAGGCCTCGGCTGCTGACGGCGCGCCACCGGCAGAGAACAAGAGCCTGAAGCGCCTGCAGAACTATTCGATGCGCAACATGATCTATTCGCTCGTGGCGGTCTTTGCCCTGGTCTTCGTGGTGTGGGCGCTGATGCCCAACTCCGAGGAGCAGCAGCGGCGGCCGGTCGAGGTGGGCATGGTGGCCTCCTATGCCGCGCAGGAATCTGCTGGACCGGTGTGGTCCACGCAGGCGCTGGGGGAGGACTGGAGCGCAAACTTCGCGAACTTCGAGCTGTTCGACGACGTGCTGAGCTGGCGGGTCGGCCTGGTCACGCCGTCGACCGAGTATGTCGAGATCTCCCAGGCCGACGAGGCCACTGACAGCTGGGTCGGGGAACTCACCGACAAGGCTGGAGACGAGGTCGGCACCCGCACCATCACCGGCCCCGACGGCCCGCAGGAGTGGACCGCCTATGAGGGCGAGGAGCGGGCGGTGGTGCTCGGTCCGGGTGAGGGCCGCGAGAACACGACGGTGGTGCGCGGCACCGCCCAGTGGGACGAGATCGAGGAGTTCATCGGGCTGCTGGAGCCGGTCGAGGCCGACTGACGCACCGCGCCCGCCTCTCGCCGGCGGACGGCCCGCACCTCTCGCCGGCCCGATGTCGGCTCCTGCCCGTGCATTCAGACCGGCAACGTGAGCACCCACACGAACCGTCAGGCAGCTGACCTGCATGTTTGTGATCTGGCCGTTGACGTCACCTGTTTGAATGCACAGGTGGGGCGGCCTCGAGGAGCGGTGAGTGGGCGGCGCTGCTGGCCGTGCTGGTGGGCGCTGCTGGCGAGGCTGCTGAGCGGGGCGCTGGTGGGGCAGCGCGTCAGAGGTCGAGGGGGAGTCGCTGGGTCTCCGGCCACGGGTCGGTGGCCAGGCGGGAGTAGGTGTGCACGTCCACGCGGACACCGTCGACCAGGAACTTTTCCCGCTCGACACCCTCCATGAGGAAACCAGCAGCGCGGGCGACGCCACCAGAGGCGGGGTTGTTGGCCCGGTGCCCGAGCTCGAGGCGGTGCAGCAGCATGATGGTGAGGGCGTGATCGGCCAGGGTGACGGCCGCACGGGACATCCAGCCCTTGCCGCGGTGCTCCCGATGCATCCAATACCAAAACCAGCCGGTCTCGTTCTCCTGGTCGATGGAGCTGACCACGACCGCACCGACCATCTGGCCGTTCAAGTCGATGGCCAGGGCCAGGCGCTCGCCGCGCCCGCCCATGAAGCTGACCCAGTTGCGGGCCTCCTCGAGCGTGCGGATCGTGCCTTGCCGCCGCATCGCGTCGTCGTCGAAGGCGTCGAGCACTGCGGGGGCGTCACGCTCCTCGATGATGCGCAACCGCGGCATGTCCTCGACGAGTTGCAGGTGTGGCCGCCCGTCAGGCATCGGCGTCGTCGCTCTCCGCCTCATCGTCACTCGCGGTCTCGTCGGCGGCCGCAGCGCTCCCAGCAGTCTCGGCCGGGTCGGCGGCACCGGCCGCACCGCGGTCCAACTGGTCCTGCGCCTGGTCGAGCTTGGCCTGGCAGTGGGCGGCCAGGGCCTCACCGCGCTCCCACAACTCCATCGACTCCTCAAGCGAGGCGCTGCCGCCCTCGATCCGCGACACGATCGCAACGAGTTCGTCGCGGGCCTGCTCATAACTGAGGTCGGCGATGCCGTCAGTGCTTGCCGGGGCCTGAGTGTTTGCGGTGTCCCGAGGGCTCGCGGTGCTCTCCGTGCTCATAGACCGACTCTAACCGGGCAGCAGGTCGGACCTGCCAAACATCTGGGCGGTGGCCCGTGCCGTGGGCTCACCCGCGTCAGGATCGGCGCCGTGCTCGAGCAGGGCTGCGACGACGTCGGGCTCACCCTTGAAGATGGCGCCGGCCAGGGGTGACTGGCCGCGGTCGTTGAGCCGGTTGACGTCGGCTCCGCGCCGGCCGAGGTCGGCCACCAGACCGGCGTGACCGTGATAGGCAGCCAGCATGAGCAGGGTGTTGCCCTTGGGGTCCGTCAGGTCGACCGGCGCTCCGGCGTCCAGATAGGCCCCCAACTGGTCAGCGGCGCCCTGGCGGGCCAGGTCGAACAGCTGATGGGCTAGGTCGACCGCGTCCTGGTCGGGGTGGTCACGCTCCGTCATCGGGTGGTCCTCTCCGAGGGGGTCTCGTCCTCCAGCGTAGGCGCGGCCACGGTGCGCACTCCGAAGTCGCCACGGGCGACGGTGACGCGCAAGAGCTCGTCTGCCTCGACCTCGGCGATGTCGCGGACGATGGCGCCGTCGCTGTGCCGCACCACGGCATACCCCCGTTCCAGAGTGTGTTGCGGTGACACGGCACGCAGGTGCCGCGCCAGCCCCGCCACGCGGTCGCTCTCCCGGGACACCAGCGTGGTCACCCGGTGACGTCCCCGCTCAGCGCTGGTGTCGATGTCGCGGCGATAGGCGGTGATGATCGCCTGCCGGTCGGCCATGACCGGCCGGCTCATGGTGGCCTCCAGGGCCCGCCGCTGCTCGGTGATCCGGCGCTGGAGGGCTGCCCGGGCGCGTCCGTGGGTGGCGCTCAGGCCGCGCAGCTCCTCCTGCTGGTCCGGCACGATCCGGGTCGCGGCATGCGTGGGGGTCGAGGCGCGATAGTCCGCGACGTAGTCCAGCAGCGGGGTGTCAGTCTCGTGCCCGATCGCACTGACCACGGGCGTGCGAGCGCCCGCCACAGCCCGCACCAGCGCCTCGTTGCTGAACGGCAGCAGGTCCTCGAACGACCCGCCCCCGCGCGCGATCACGATGACCTGGACCTGCGGCAGGCCGTCCAGCTCGGCCAGCGCCTCACTCACCCCGGCCACCGTTGTCGGGCCCTGCACGGAGACGTTGCGGATCTCGAAACGGACCGCAGGCCAGCGCCTCCGGGCATTCATCACCACGTCGCGCTCGGCGGCCGTGTTGCGCCCACAGATCAGCCCGATCGTGGCGGGCAGGAACGGCAGCGGCGTCTTGCGTCCCGGCTCGAACAGGCCCTCGGAGCGCATCACCGACTTGAGGTGCTCGAGACGGGCGAGCAACTCACCGACCCCGACGTGGCGGATCTGGCGGGCCTCCAGTTGCAGGGCGCCGCGCTTGGTCCAGAAGGTGGGCTTGGCGTGCACCACCACCCGTGCACCCGCGTCCGGAGGGGCGGGGAGGGCGTTCAGCGCGGGGACAGGGATGGACACCGACAGGGACATGTCGACGTCCGTGTCGCGCAGGGTCAGATAGGCCCACGACATGCCGGCCCGGCGGTTGAGCTGCACGATCTGCCCCTCGACCCACAGTGGTGACATCTTGTCGACATAGTCGGAGATCTTCATCGACAGGGTGCGCACTGGCCAGGGGGTCTCAGCCGTCGTGTCCCGGGCCGTGGCAGGCAGGGAGCGCTTGGCGGGTGGCTCGGTCACGGTGCCACGATAGGCGCCGCCGGGGTCAGTCGTGGGGAGCGCCACCAACCACGCGCGAAGGTCGCCCGGCACGTCTGGGCGGCCGACGGTCAACTCGTGGCACCACTCACCACGCAGGACACCCCTGGTCGGCCGACGGTCAACTCGCGGGGAAGGTAGGTGTTGTTGTGGTGCGCAGATCTTCCCCACGAGCAACGGTTGCGGTCAGAGGGCGCTCAGTTCCCGGGTCAGGTCGTCCAGGCCCAGGGCGCCGAGCGACAGCGCCGCCATGTGCCACTCCTTGAGGTCGAACTCCTCGCCACGCTCCTCGTGAGCACGCTGAGCGGCCTCGCGACCTGCCAGCCAGGCACGCTCGCCGAGTTTGTAACTGATGGCCTGCCCCGGCCAGCCGAGGTAACGGATGATCTCGGAGTCGATGAAGTCCTGCGATCGACCGGAGTGGGTCGCGAAGAACTCGTTGGCCAGCTCCGGCGTCCAGGTCTCGCCCGGGGCGAGCGGGGAGTCTGCCGGGATCGGCAGCTGCAGGTGCATGCCGATGTCGATGACCACCCGGATGGCACGCATGATCTGGCAGTCGAGATAGCCCATGCGGGCCTCGGTGTCCAGATAACCGAGCTCCTCCATGAGGCGCTCGGCGTAGAGGGCCCAGCCCTCGGTGGCGCCGCTGGAGGAGCCGAGGCTGGTCTGATAGATCGACAGCTGCGGGGCGACGTGCACCCACTGGGCGAGTTGCAGGTGGTGGCCGGGGACGCCCTCGTGATACCAGGTGCTGACCAGGTCATACATCGGGAACTCAGTGCGGCCCATCGTGGGCAGCCAGGTCCGGCCCGGGCGGGAGAAGTCGATCGACGGGCGGCTGTAGTAGGGCGCAGCCGCGCTGCCGGCCGGAGCGATCATGGCCTCGACCCGCTTGATCGGCTCGGCGATGTCGAAGTGGGTGCCGTCCAGGTCCTCGATCGCCTGGTCCATCATCTGCTGCAGCTTCTCGCGCACCTCCTCGACGCCGTGGATGATCTCGCCGTGCTCGTCCAGGTGCCGCATCGCCTCCACAGGGCTCGAGCCGGGCAGGATCTGCTCGGCGACCTCCTGCATCTCGGCGTTGATCCGCTGATACTCAGCCCAGCCCCAGGCATAGGCTTCCTGCAGGTCCAGGTCAGCGCCCATCCAGCGCCGTGCGTTCAGGCGGTAGCGCTCGGCGCCGACCGCGTCCGGGGTCCCGGCAGACGCCGGGAGGTAGACATCACGCAGATAGTCGCGCAGCTCGACGGTGCCCGCGGTCGCCGTGTCGGCGGCCGCCACCAGCTCGCCCTGCAGTGCCTCCGGGGCCCCGGAGATGAAACTGTGCCACCACTGGGTGTCCACCCACTCGGTCAACTGGTCGACGTTGGTGCCCACCTGCAGCGGTGCGGCGAACAGCCCGCGGGCGATGCCCTCGTCAAGGGTCTTCGTCCAGGACCGGTAGGCCTGGGGCACGCGCGCCATGCGCTTGGCGATGACCGCCCAGTCCTCCTCGGTCGCCGACGGCATCATCGAGAAGATCTGCCGGATCGCCTGCGGCGGACCGAAGATGTTGCGGATCTCGCGCAGGTGCTCGCCGGCCTCGAAGGCCTCGACCTGCACCCCGAGCCGGTCGCGCAGCAAGGTGGCGCAGCGACGCTCCAGGTCATCCCACCCGTCGGCCCCCGCAGCCTCCTCCAGACCGTCCAGCTCAGCGAGGACTGACGCCGCCAGGTCGACCTTGGCCTGGTGCCCGGCGGGGGAGAGGTCGGGGAGCCGGTCGTCCTGCGGGTTGAGCCCCAGACCGGTGGCGACCGAGGGGTCCAGGGCCGCCAGGTCGTGCACGAAGCGGTCGGCGAGCTGGCGGGGAGTGGTGAGTGTCGGCATACCACCCATCTTTGCGCGGCGACCCCGGGGCCCCGCAACCGGGTGGGGTCGACGGGCACCCGGCCGAAGCGGTCGTTCGGGGGACGTCACCTACCATGGAGGGGTGACTGCTCACCCCACTGACCAGGTGTCCAAGCGCGTGCTGCTGGCCGCGCCGCGCGGCTACTGCGCCGGTGTCGATCGGGCCGTCGTGACCGTCGAGAAGGCCCTCGACCTCTACGGCCCGCCGATCTACGTCCGCAAGCAGATCGTGCACAACAAGCACGTCGTGCGCACGCTGGAGAAGCGCGGTGCCATCTTCGTGGACGAGACCGACCAGGTGCCGGAGGGCGCCACGGTGATCTTCTCCGCCCACGGCGTCGCCCCCGTCGTCCACCAGGAGGCTGCCGCACTGCAGCTGAAGACGATCGATGCGACCTGCCCGCTGGTGACCAAGGTGCACCGGGAGGCAGTGCGATTCGCCAAGGACGACTACGACATCCTGCTGATCGGGCACGAGGGGCACGAGGAGGTCGAGGGCACCGCGGGGGAGGCTCCTGACCACATCGTGCTGGTGCAGAGTCCCGACGAGGTCGACGACGTCGAGGTGCGCGACCCGGACAAGGTGGTCTGGCTCTCCCAGACCACGCTGTCGGTCGACGAGACCATGGAGACCGTCCGCCGGTTGCGCGAGAAGTTCCCCAAGCTGCAGGACCCGCCGAGCGACGACATCTGCTATGCGACCCAGAACCGTCAGGTGGCGGTCAAGCAGATGGCGCCCGACTGCGACCTGATGATCGTGGTGGGCTCGCAGAACTCCTCGAACTCGGTCCGCCTCGTCGAGGTCGCGATCGAGCACGGCTCCCGCGACGGGCACCTGGTGGACTATGCCGACGAGATCGACGAGGCCTGGCTGGAGGGCGTGCAGACCGTCGGCGTCACCAGCGGCGCCAGCGTGCCCGAGGTGCTGGTCCGCGACGTGTTGCAGTGGCTAGCTGACCGAGGCTTTGAGGACGTCAAGGCGATCACCGCAGCCGAGGAGTCGGTGCTGTTCGCGCTGCCCCACGAGATCCGCCGCGACCTCAAGGCCCGCGACGGTGTCGAGGCCGCCAAGATCCGCCACGACGCCGGCTCCCTCCACTAATTTGATAGAGGTTTCGTACACCCACCCCGCATTTTAGTAGAGGTTTCGTACACCCGGCCCGCAACTTCGTAGCGGTCTCGCACACACAGCGAAGGGCGCCCACGGCAGCAGCCGTGGGCGCCCTCGTCCGTCAGGTTGGATCAGACCGTCGGCGTGTCCGAGGAGGACTCTGCCTTCGCCTGCATCTTGTCCAGCGACCTGGCCGCAGCGTCGCGACCACCCAGGCCATAGGCGAGGGCGGCAGCCAGGGCACCGCCGACGACGACGGCACCGAAGGCCAACTGGATGATGGAGTCAGCGATGCCCATGTATTGCAGACCCATCGCGGCAAACAGCACCAGGATGGCGTAACGGATCACCGTGCTCGCGGTGCCGTCGCCGATCGCGTTGGACACCAGCTTGGCGACCAGGAAGCCGGCGGCAATGATCGCGCCACCGAACAGCACGCGGCCACCCAGCTCGAGGACCTCGTTGAGGATGTTGGTGATCTCCGGGAAATTGAGCGCGCGGGCGGCCATGATGCCGAAGAACAGCATGATGCCGATCCGGACGATCGTGGTGATGATGCTCGAGGCGCTCTTGCCCTCCGGGACGATCCCCATGCTGGCGATGGCCCGGTCGGTGCCCATGCCCTGCAGCGTGCTCTCCAGCAGGTCGCCGATGAACTTGGCGATGACATAGCCGATGGCCAGGATGATGGCGGCGGCGATGATCATCGGGATGGCGGCCAGGATCTGGTCGAGCATCGAGACGGCCGGGTCGGAGATGGCCGAGATGCCCAGGATCTGCAGGGCGGCGATCGAGACGACGATCAGGATGACCGCGAAGACCAGGTTGCCCACGATCGAGGTGACCTTGGCGCCGGTGCTCTCCTGCACTGCTGTCGCGCCGGTGGGCGTGCCCTCCGCAGAAGCAGTTGTGGTCGCGGGCCTGCCCGTGCCGGTGATGGAGTCAGCAGCCTTGCTGGGGGACACGCGTGAGACGAGCGAGTCGATGTCCACGGCGTTCAGTGCGGTCACCACGAGTTGGCGCACGATCTTGGCGATGACGAAGCCGATGAAGAAGACAAATCCCGCACCGATGATGTTCGGGAGATAACTCAGAATGCTGTCCAGCATTCCCTGGATTGGCGTCAGCACCTCGCGGAGGGCAAACACCTGGAGCACGGCCACGAGGCCGAAGAGCCACACCAGGAGCGAGGCGATCTGCCCGATGGATTCACCCACTGATTGGCCATCACTGCCCTGGCGCTGCAGTGCTCCGATCTTGCTCACCAGTTTGCCGATTGCCCACTTCACGACACGGGCCAGAATCCATGTCGCGAGCAGGATGATGAGCGCGATGACGATCTTCTGCACCATCCCGCCCCAGTCGTAGTCGCTCCAGAAGTCGTCCATGGTTGTCTCTCCTTGGGCCGTCTGCATCGCGGAAAGCGGCTGCCTTCCGCGCCCCCGACCGTAACGGAGATCAGCCTGACTTGCAGGTTGAGGTCACAGAACAGTAACGACTGCGTGCCGCCTCATCGCGAATGTGTTCACCCGTCGGGCGCGCGATTCTGACGCGGGCGCGTGATATCGGATCGGTATCGATCTGTCCAACCCGTGCGAGCCGGTTTGACCTGCCTGTCGGACCTTTCTAGGTTCGCAAGGACGCTCTCCACGGAAGAAGGAAATCCTGATGAAGACCCCATCCACGAATGGCCGACGCGCAAATGCCCTTGTCGCGCTGACTGCAGCCTCTCTAGCTCTGACGGCCTGTGGCAGCAGCGAGGAGGAATCGTCCGACGGCAGCGAGGGGAAATTGCTCACCGACGGCACCCTCGTGGTTGCTATGAGTGGTGAGTTCCAACCGTTCAGCCACTTTGAGGGTGACCAGCTCACCGGCTTCGACTATGACATCGGCGCCGCTATCGCCGAGGAGATGGGTCTGGAGCTCAAGACCGAGACAGGCGCATTCGACAGCCTGATCCAGGGGGTCAAGAGCGAGCGTTACGACGTGCTCATCGCCTCGATGACTCCGACGGAGGAGCGGGACAAGCAGGTCGACTTCACCGACCCCTACTACCTGTCCGGCGCCACGGTTTTCGTGCCCACCGACAATGACTGTCAGGACCCAACCCAGATGGACAGCCCCAACATCGGGGTGGCGTCCGGAACGACCTACGAGACGTTCCTCAGCGAGCAGGACTGGGTCGGGGAGATCCGCACCTTCTCCTCCGACATCACCGCACTGGAGGACACCGAGGTCGGCCGTCTCGACGGCGGCATGACCGATCGGCTCGTGGGGCTCTATCAGATCGACCAGGCCGACCGTGACCTGCGACCCTGCGGCGACCCGCTGTACACCGAGGAGCCGGCCTTCGCGGTGCGCGAGGGAAACACCGATCTTCGCGACGAGCTCAACGAGGCCTTGGCCACGATCATCGAGGACGGCACGTATGCCGAGGTCTCTGAGAAGTGGTTCGGGCAGAACATCCTCGAGTCCGACGCCGGCGCGCCAGCAGACGACGCCGAGCAGACTAGCGGTGACTGAGCCAGGGCGATGAATTTCTTCGACAACTTCGTCGAGTATGCGCCGCTCTTCCTTGAGGCCAGCCTACTCACGCTGCGCCTGACGGCGGTCGCGCTCGTCATCGCCATGGTGCTCGGGGCGGTGATCGCTTGGATGGCGATGAGTCGGGTCTGGCCTCTGCGGTGGCTTGCCACGGCCTATATCGGGGTGATCCGCGGCACGCCATTGATCGCCCAGATCTTCCTGCTGTACTTCGGTATTGCACAGGTCATCCGTCTCGACATGTTTTGGGCGGGCGCGATAGCCCTGGCCCTGCACAACTCGGCCTACATAGCCGAGATCTTCCGGTCCGGATTCCAGGCTGTGCCCAGGGGGCTGGTTGAGGCATCCCGCTCACTGGGGATGAGCAAGCGCAAGACGCTGCGACGGGTGCAGGCTCCGCTCGCTCTGCGGACCACGCTGCCCGTGCTGGGCAATCAATACATCATCGCGGTCAAGGACTCCTCGCTGGTCGCCTTCATCGGGATGGGTGAGCTGTTCAAGACGTCCCAGAACCTGGCGGCACGCAACTATGAACCGTTGCAGATGTATCTCATGGTGTCCATCTACTACCTGGTCATCGTCCTGATCCTCACCTTCGTGGTGAATCGGATCGAGCGCTCGCTCAGCAAGCACCGCCGGCCGGTGGACAGCACCGCCACCGGCAGTGATGGGAACAGTGAAGGCGGACTGCGACTGCGCCTGCGGGTGCGCAACCAGACATCGGAGGGCAAGGGATGACCAACTCCCCGCAGGGCCAGCCCCTGGTCAGCATGCGTGGCATCGTCAAGAGATTCGGCGACAACGTCGTCCTCGATGGGGTGGACTTGGATGTCTTTCCCGGCGAGGTGGTCGTCCTCATCGGACCCTCCGGTGCTGGCAAGAGCACCCTGCTGCGCTGCATCAACGGACTGGAGCGGATCAGCGGAGGCACGATCGAGGTCGATGGTCACCAGCTCAGCTATCAGGAGTCGGCGATCAACAAGATCCGGTCCAGGATCGGCATGGTCTTCCAGTCCTTCAACCTGTTCCCACACATGACCGTCGCGCAGAACATCACCATGGCGCAGCGCGACGTCCTGGGCCGTTCGGCCCAAGACGCCCGCAGCCGGGCCGTGGAGCTGCTCGACAGGGTCGGCCTGGCTGAGAAGGCCGATGCCTATCCGGACTCGCTGTCCGGCGGCCAGCAGCAGCGTGTCGCCATCGCCCGTGCCCTGGCGATGGACCCGGCCGTCATGCTCTTTGACGAGCCGACCTCGGCGCTGGACCCGGAGCTCGTCGGTGAGGTCTTGCACGTGATGCGCGAGCTCGCCGACGAGGGCATGACGATGATCGTGGTGACACACGAGATGCGCTTCGCCCGCCGGGCCGCCGATCGGGTCGTGCTCATGGCGGACAAGCAGATCGTCGAGGAGGGGCCACCCGAGCAGGTGCTTGACCACCCCACCAGCGAGCGTGGTCAGGCCTTCTTGCGCCAGCTCTCTGAGGAGTAGGTCAGGTCCTCGTCAGTTGCTGCCGAGGTCGTCAGCGCCGGGTCGATCTCGTCCCGTGTGTTGGCCACCTCGGCCAGTTCGTCGGCGAGCAGCTCAGGGGCGGTCAGGGGACGTGGCGTTGCCGCCAGCGGCTCCAAGGCGGGGTGGGCGGACTCGGTCACCCCGACCTCGGCCAGGCTCCGGCTGGTCACCATGACCCGCGACTCCAAGGTGCCGATCATGGCGTTGTAGGTCTCGACCGAGCGGCGCAGCGATGAGCCCATCGCGGTGACGTGCTTGCCCAGGGTGCCGATCCGCTGGTGCAGTTCGGTGCCCAGACGGACCAGCTCGCGGGCGTTGTCGGCCAGCGTGTCCTGCTGCCAGGCGAAAGCCAGGGCGCGCAACAGTGCCAGCAGTGTCGCGGGGGAGGCCAGGACGACCTTGCGTGACTGCGCATGGTCATAGAGGTCCGGCGCGGCCTGCAGGGCAGCAGCGAGCACCGCATCGCTGGGCACGAAGCAGATCACCATCTCAGGCGTGGTGCTGAACGCACTCCAGTAGGCCTTGCCGGCGAGGGCGTCGACGTGTCCGCGCATCGACCGTGCGTGCTGGCGGAGCAGGCCGGTGCGCTCCTCGGCGGAGATGCCGTCGGCCTGGGCACGCAGGAACGCGCTGAGCGGTGCCTTGCTGTCCAGCACCAGCACCTTCTCGTCCGGCAGCCGCACCACGACGTCCGGACGCACCGTCACATCGTGCTGACTGACCGCGCTCACCTGCTCGTCGAAGTCACAGCGCGCGAGCATGCCGGAGTGCTCCAGGATGCGTCGCAGTTGGGACTCGCCCCAGGCGCCCCGCACGCCGGAGGAGTTCAGTGCTCCCGACAGGCCAGCTGTCTGCTCGCGGAGTTGCGCGGTCTGTCGGGCGACCTCGCCGAGGCGCTCGCCGACGGAGCCGAACTGCTCCTGCCGATCACGCTCCAGCTCGCGCACCTGGCTCTCGACCCGGCCGAGCGCTAGCCGGAGGGGGGCCAGCTCGGCAGCGGTCTGCCGATCCTCGTCCTCCAGGGTCTCGCGCGCCGCCAGCCGCTCACCGAGCAGGTCGCGCTCGGCCCGGACGCGAGCCAGCACGGCAGAGCCGGCGGCCCGCGCCACGAGCCAGCCGGTGAGCAGACCGAGCGCAGCCGCGGCCAGGGCGATGAGCACCATCGAGATCTCCATGGTGGACACCGTGACAGACGGCACTGACATCGGGTCATGGCGCGCTCGGTGGCCGTGGATCTCGGGCCGTGGCGCGCTCGGCCGGGGGTGGGTGGGGTCAGATGATGTCTTCGCCCTTGCGGCGGGCCTCGCGCCACTCGGCGAAGAACGCCCGGCTGATGACGAACAGCACGATCGCCACGATGACGGGCCACATCAGGACATACGCGGTCAGGACGGTCGTGCTCATCGGGTGCTCCTTGCAGTGGTCGGGTCAAGGTCGTCGTCGCGGTCATCGCGGTCGTCGCGGCTGACGGCGACGCGCACGTCAGCGGACTCCTCGCCCTCATCGAAGTCACCGGTGCGCTGTTTGATGACGGCAAAGTCGAACCGCTCCTTGTTGCCGACCGACATGCCCCAACAGACCAGGGTGCTGACGGCATAGGCGACGAGCGAGGCGGTGAGGGTGGCATATTCGTGCAGGCTGCCGATCGCGAACGGCGCCACCGCGAGCGTGGCGACCACGGCGACGACGCGCGCCACCCGCAGCCCGAAGAAGCCAAAGCTCATCAGGCCCAGGACCACACCGACACCGATGACGGCGATGATGTCGATTGCGATCGCGATGATCCCCTCCATCGGGATCCAGCCGAACCGGACCGGGATGAAGAGAGCCAGGGCGGCAATGACCGCGGTCGTGAAGGCCCGGTTGGTGACCTTGTCCCAATAGAAGCTGGCGATCACGGGGAAGACCAGGGCGCCCCACAGGGCACCGACGAAGACCAGCAGGTCCAGGATGTTCAGCTGCAGACTGGCAAAGGCGACGGCCGCCGCCGAGGCGAGCACCATGGTGCCGCGGCCGATCAGGAGCATCACCTTGGGGTTGGCCGCCTCCTTGCCCGCAACGTTCTGGCCATAGATGTCGGCCATCGCGATCGAGGACAGCGCCGACAGGTCGGAGTCAGCGGTCGAGGACAGGGCCCCGATGATCATGATGAAGAAGACGGCGATCAGCACGGGCGGGAGATATTCCGCGGCCATCTGCGGGATCAGGTTGTTCACGTCCCCGCCCTCCGGCGTGATCCCCAGATAGAGCGCCAGGACCCCCAGCATGCCGACGCCGATCACCATGGCGCCATAACCGAAGGTCGCGGTGACGAAGGTGGGCTTGATCAGGTCCTCGCGGACCGCGAACAGGCGCTGCGCGATGGTCTGGTTGCCGATCGCATAGGCCAGCACCGCCGCGATGTAGGGCGCACCCTGGTTCATGAAGGCGTCGCTGGAGAAGAAGCTCTCCTGCTGCGCGGTGACGTTGATGGCACCGGTCTCAAAGGCGGCGGGGAAGCCGGCTGCAAAGAAGATCACCGGGACGAGGATCGCGACGGCCCCCAGCATGCCCACGACCTGGACGAAGTCGGTCAGCACCGAGGCGCGGAAGCCCGACCACAGGGTGTAGAGCAGCACCCCTCCAGCAACCATCAGCACGCCCTGGATGAAGGTGAAGGGCGACAGCATCGAGATCAGCACGCCACCGGCGATGAAGTTGGACATCAGGCTGATCACGGAGCCCACGACGTTGGACCCGGCGAGCATCAGCTGGCTGGAGCGACCGTGCCGGGCGTGCATCACCTCGGCGAGGGTGTGCGCTCGCGGCGCGACGGCCCGGATCCGCTTGCCGAAGGGATAGATGAACAGGATCATCAGGGCGCCCCACAAGCCGTAGTGAATGGGGCCGGAGATGCCGTAGGTGTAGCCGGAGGTCGCCGACGCATACATCGACGAGGCCCAGATCCAGGTGGCCGTCATGCTCGCCGCGGAGATGCCGAAGCCGACGTTGTTGCCGGCTGTCATATAGCCGTCGGCGTTCTCCTCACGCTTGCCGATCCGGGTGGAGATATAGAAGGTGCCGCCGTAGAAGAGCAGCAGGAGGGCAACCAGGGTGAGGGTGCCGAACTGGAACGTTGAGGCGTCCAAGAGAGTCCGTCCTTGTGCAGTTGTGATCAGGTCTGTGTCTGAACCGCTCCTCTGCGCCAGGGCAGGGCGGAGCCGCAGGTCGTAGCGCTCATCACCTCGTTTCGTCGAGTGCCGCTGCAGGCGCAGCAGGACGCCGCGAGCCCGAGGGCTGCGCAGCGTCGCATCGTTCGCTCCGGGTGGTGGCTGGCCGTCAGGGCGCCGACTCGTCCCGGGATGGGTTCACCTCGCCAACCGCGGTCGGGCCAGAACGGCCCCGGGTCGGGGATGAAGGACGCGGCGACCTTAACAGGTGCCCCACCGCCGACCCCGACCAGGGACCAACTGCCGGGGGTATGCCGAAGCCCCCGTCCGGCATACGGCTGGACGGGGGCTTTGGTTGGCTTGCGGGAGGTCGGTCGCTGCGCGACCGCTCACTCAGTGGGTCACTGCCACATGACCGGGGCCTCGAGGTAGGCGTTCTCGTCGTAGCCGCCGTCGATCTCGCGGACGCCGGTCCACGCGGCGCCGGTGACCTCCTGACCCTCGGGGGCCAGCGCGACGTTGCAGGTGGTGGCGGTGGCGCCGGCGACGAAGTCCTCGAAGTATTCGTTCGGGCACTCGGCGATGCCGGTGCTGATCACGATCAGACCCTGCGCGGGGCTGCCGTCGTCCAGGACGCCCTCGAAACCGGGCTCGATGTTGGTGGCGCCCTCGTCGCCCTCGGCGGAGAGGACCTCGTGCTCGGACATGATGAAGTACGGCGTCATGCCCTCGTACTCCTCGACGTCGTCGAACTGCTCAAAGAAGGAGGCGTCGCCGGCCACGATCTCGGTGACGGAGGACTCGATGTAGCCGAAGGCGTAGTACTCCTCGCCCTCCTCGCGCTCCTGGGCGTGCAGCACGGCGGGCTCACCGAAGGCGAACTCAGTGCCCGGGGCGGTCGTCTCGAAGTCGCCCGCGGCGCCCCCGGCAGCCGGGGCCTCGGTCGCTCCAGCCTCGTCCCCGGCAGTCTCCTCCGCAGCGTCGTCGGCGGGGGCCTGCGTCTCGGTGGCAGCGTCGTCCTCGGCGGGAGCCTCGGTCTCCGTGGCCGGGTCGTCCTCGGCGGGAGCCTCGGTCTCGACCGCGTCGTCGGCGGTCTCCTCCGTCTCCTCGGTGGTCTCCTCGACCGTCTCCTCCGCTGAGGTCTCGTCCGCGGGGGCCTCGTCCTCGCCACCGCACGCGGTCAGGACCAGGGCGGCGGCGGCCGCCACGCTGATCAGGCCGGCGCTGCGTCGGGTGGTGCGGGTGGTGTGCTTCATGGTGGTGCTCCTCAGTGTCTCCCCCGGCGGTCAGGGGGTCTCGAACCGCCATGGAACCGACGGGGCCAGCCCGGGGCCGGTTCCATGCTGTTGGAAACTTGAACGAATCTTGACTCTGAGGACGGCGGCAGGACGTATGCAGTGGGGCCGGTAGACTCCTGACCCCGTGGCACTCTCTATCGGAATCGTTGGCCTGCCCAACGTCGGCAAGTCGACCCTCTTCAACGCACTTACCAAGAACACGGTGCTCGCCGCGAACTATCCGTTCGCGACGATCGAGCCCAATGTCGGGGTGGTCCCGCTCGCGGACAAACGTCTCGATCGGCTCGCCGAGATCTTCGGCAGCCAGCGGATCCTGCCGGCACCCGTCAGCTTCGTGGACATCGCCGGCATCGTGCGCGGCGCCTCCGAGGGGGAGGGGCTGGGCAACAAGTTCCTGGCCAACATCCGCGAGGCCGACGCGATCTGTCAGGTGGTGCGTGCGTTCGTCGACGACGACGTCGTGCACGTCGACGGCAAGGTCAGCCCGCAGGACGACATCGAGACCATCAACACCGAGCTGGTGCTGGCCGACATGCAGACCCTCGAGACCGCGATCCCGCGTCTTGAGAAGGAGGTCAAGGGCAAGAAGACCGACAAGGCTGTCCTGGACACCGCGCTCGCGGCACAGAAGGTGCTCGAGGCCGGCGACACCCTGTTCGCCAAGGGCGTCGAGGGCGGCGTGGACATGGACCTGGCCCGCGGCCTGGGCCTGCTGACCACCAAGCCCTTCCTGTATGTCTTCAACCTGGACGAGGACGGCCTGACCGACACCGCCCTGCACGACGAGCTCGCCGCTCTGGTGGCGCCCGCCGAGGCGATCTATCTCAACGCCAAGCTCGAGGCCGACCTGGCCGAGCTCGACGAGGAGGAGGCCGCCGAGCTGCTCGAGTCCGTCGGTGTCACCGAGCCGGGCATGCTCCAGCTCGCCCGTGTCGGCTTCCAGAACCTGGGCCTGCAGACCTATCTGACCGCTGGCCCCAAGGAGTCCCGCGCCTGGACCATCCGCAAGGGCTCGACCGCGCCACAGGCAGCCGGTGTCATCCACACCGACTTCCAGCGCGGCTTCATCAAGGCCGAGGTCGTCTCGTTCGAGGACCTCGACGCTGCCGGCTCGATGGCCGATGCCCGCGCGGCCGGCAAGGTGCGCATGGAGGGCAAGGACTACGTGATGACCGACGGTGACGTCGTGGAGTTCCGCTTCAACGTCTAGCGCGCTCGTGTCGGAGGGGACCGTGGCCGGTATCCTGAGGGCATGGCTGAGATCATGACAACGGAGACGCTCGCTCTTCGCGAGCTCATCGACGTGCGTCGTGATGAGTTCCAAGTCCTCCTCGACCGGTACGTCGCGACCAACCCGAAGCTGTTCGGGTCCGTCGCTCGGGGCACCGCATCTCCGGGGTCGGATATCGACATCCTCGTCGAGATGGATCCTGCCGATGGCAATCTCCTGATGCGAGCCTCCGGCCTGTTGGAAGAGACTCGAGCCCTGTTCGGCCGCGATGACATCGACGTGTTCCCTGTGCAACTGCTCAAGCGGCCGGTCTCGGCCGCGGCGCTCGAGGATGCCGTGGCATTGTGAGTCGTGACCCGGCCCAGCGGATCGCTGATGTTCTCGAGGCCATTGAGCGGTGCCGGCGGTATGTCGCTGCTCTTGATGGCGATGCAGGCCTGCTGGAGATGGCAGAGGACGCGATCGAGCGAAACCTGCAGATCATCGGCGAAGCCGTGAACCATCTCCCCGCAGAGATCACGGATGTACATCCGGAGATCGCCTGGCCGCAGATCCGAGGCTTCCGCAACATCCTCGTCCATGAGTACGTCGGCGTCGATGTTGACATCGTCCGCGACGTCGTCGAGACCCATCTCCCGCCTCTCGCCGAAGCATTGCGCGGCCATCTCGCTGCCGACTGATCCACTCCGACCAGTGGCGTTGAGTCAGGCTGAGCGCATTTTGATGGCTGTACGTGCCGGAACTCGGTGGAGTTCCGCTTCAACGTGTAGTCGAGTTGCGACTCGTCGTGGGCTTGTGGCGTGATTGACGGTGCGGCAGGCTCCTCGATGTGACTGACTTCGTGGGCCGTGCGCATTCGTTTGTCGCGGCGAACTATCCGCAGGCAGATGCGGCGTTCCTCGGAGGGAGCGCAGCATCAGGAGAGTCGACCGAGTCGTCAGACCTGGACATCTTGGTCTTGCTCCCAGATGAGTGGTCGTCCACCTCCTTCGTGGAGACCACCACGTATGAGGGCCAGCTCGTGGAGGCCTTCGTGTACGGACGTGGTGCGCTCCGGTCGTGGCTTGAGAAGGGGCGTGACGAGTCCCGCCCTGTGCTGGACCGACTTATTGCGCACGGTGTGTCCCTCGTTGAGGGCGAGATCGCGGAGGATCTGGTTGCCTCCTCGCGGAGGGTTCTTGATGCAGGTCCCGCACCCATCGATGCGGAACAACTGAACCGACGGCGGTACTCGCTGTCGGCACTGGTCGACGATGTCGCGGATGCAGCGGATCTGGGCGTCCGCAACGTGGTGTCGTGGGCGGCTTGGAAGGAAGCGGCTGAGTTGGCCCAGCTGTGGACGGGACGCTGGGTAGGGACGGGGAAGTGGCTGCTGCGTGAGTTGCGCGCGCACGGCGACCCGTTCGACTTGGCGGTTTGGGTGGACCAGGGTGGTCGCGACACGGACGCTCTTCTGAAGAGTTGTCGCTCACTGCTCGATTCGGTGGGAGGCCACTTGCAGGCTGGATACGTCAGGGGCGAGAAGCCACACCTGCTGTGAGGGTGTCTGGCCAGGGAGCCACCGTTCGTGCAACAAGAGCGTGGTGACTCGACGCCACGCAGATGGCCGTATGCGCGAGGTATGACCGCTCGCGCGAAACACGAGCGGCCCGGGTCAGGGCACCGAGACTCACTGCTTGAGTAGAGCAGGTCCAAACCGTTCGCAGACGGCGAGCATCCTGGTGTCGAATTAGACGGTATGGAGTGACCCACTTTTTGTTGGGCGCCGTACCGAACTAAGCCCTGTTCGGGAACCGTACCTCGTTCCTCGATGGCCTTGATCGTGCGTCGTCGCTGGTCGGTGTCAACGTCGTTCATGCTCGCTGCGCTGCGCGTGCTCCACGTTGACACTCTCCTACGCGACGGCGCCAGGGCCGGGTATCGAGGAGCTGTTCCTCAAGGCGGGGTTGCGGGCCGGGGCCCCACGCACAAGATTCGTGGGTTACCGAGCAAGGACTGCTTGCTCGGCCTATCCGACAATTGTGGGAGGCCCCGGTGTTTACCGAGCGTACGAGTGTTGGGCTCGACGTGCACGCCAGATCTGTCGCTGCAGCGGCGATCGACGGCGAGACGGGCGAGCTGATCCAGGCGAGACTCTCCCCTGGTAAGAAGCAGATCACCGACTGGCTCAAGGCGTTGCCTGGCCCGGTCGCGGTGACGTATGAGGCCGGCCCGACCGGGTTCGACCTGTACCGTGCGTTGAGCTCGGCCGGGATCCGGTGCGAGGTCGCTGCCCCGTCAAGGTTGCAGAGGCCTTCTGGCGACCGGGTCAAGACCGACGCCAGGGACGCGGTCCACCTGGCCAGGTTGCTACGCCTGGATGAGATCAGCTCGGTGGCGATCCCGACGGTGGACCAGGAAGCGGCCCGGGACCTGACCCGGGCCCGCGAAGACGCCCGTGGTGACCTGATGACGGCCCGGCACCGGCTGTCCAAACTGCTCCTGCGCTACGGCATCGTCTACTCCGGCGGGTCCGCGTGGACCGGCAAGCACGACGCCTGGCTACGCACCGAGGCCTTCGCTGGGCTGAGCACCCGGGCGACCCGGCTGACGTTCGACGCCAACTACGACAACGTCCTGACCACCTTGGCCCGCCGGGACCGCCTCAATGTCCACATCGAGGAGTTAGCCGCCGACAGTGAGTTCACCCCCGTGGTGCGACGACTGTGTTGCCTGCGGGGCATCGCCACGCTGACCGGGTTCGCCCTGGCCGTCGAGATCGGTGACTGGCACCGGTTCACCGGCAAGACCATCGGCTCCTTCGTCGGACTGGTACCTTCCGAGCACTCCTCGGGCAACTCCCGCTCCCAGGGGCCGATCACCAAGACCGGCAACACCCACGTGCGGCGGATGCTGGTCGAGGCTGCCTGGCACCACCAGCCCAGGTACCGGATCGGCAAGACCATGCTGGACCGGTGGGACCTGGCCCCCAGCTGCGCGGGCCCGCGGTGACGCCGGGAACCGGCGGCTGCACGCCCGATGGGTGACCTTCATCGAGCGGAAGAAGAAGCCCACCATCGCCAACGTCGCCATCGCCCGCGAGCTCGCCGGCTGGTGCTGGTCCCTGGCGGTGCTCGACGAATAGCCCCCACGAACTGCTGATCTGCTAATACCGAACCGCTGGTAGCAGCGCGTGGAGCGGACCCGCGCCCGCACTATGAGCAGCAAAGACCCCCCGTGGGCCTTTGTGACGCTCGATGTTAGACACGCGGTCCCGCTCCTGCCGAAACATCGTCTTGCGGTACCCAACCCGCGCATATCAGTCAGACCGCGCGTCGCCAACGACACGCTCACCAGCGAACGTCGGCAACCCAGCAGACAGCAACGAGGCGCCCGCCCCAACCACGCCAAACCGGGACGGGCGCCTCACCCTGCCACTTGACAACAGGCCACTCCATATCAGTGCGAAGTGTGGGCAAGCGTGCCGCGCCGGCGCTCCAGGGACCGGTCGCCCTCTCCTGCGACGCCCCGAGGGCTAAGGGTCAGTTTCGCAATTTGGCGTGCAGTTCGATGAGATTCTCGGCGTACAGTTCGAAGGTGTCGTTATCGCCGGGTGGGTCACCGTTGGGCCGCGGCACGTACGCGGTGCGCAGGCCGGCTTTTGCCGCGGCGCGCAGGTCCCAGGCGTGAGCCGCGACGAAGTACGGCGGTGGGGCGTCAACCGGCGCAGCCGACAGCGCGACACGGTAAATCGCCGGGTCAGGTTTATACGTGTTCGCATCCTCGGCCGAAAGCACTTGGTGCCAGCGCAACCCTGACCGTCCACTCAATCCGGTCAGCACCCGGCGGCTGGCATTGGAAAGGCCCATCAACGTCACGTCGGCGGCGAGCCGAGTCAAGCCTTCGACGGCGTCGGGCCACGGCTCCAGGCGTTGCGCGGCGTCGCTCAGTGGCTGGACAGCCGTCATTGGCAACTCACCTTCTGCCGCAATTCGTTCGAGCGCCTCGGCATCGAGGACGTGACTGGGCGCGAAGGCGGAACTGCCCGAGATGATCTCGCGTTCCCGTTTGGCGACGAGGTCCAGCCAGGTCGTGACGACGCGGGTCGCGGAGACCTCGTCCCACCCTGTGACGGCACTGACCTGTCGACGCAGGCTGCCTGCCTGGTCGACGAGTGTGCCCAGAATGTCAAACACGATCACGGGCCGGTCGGTGCCAGTGCTATTCATGGTTGCGTCGAACGCAGATGACGGCCGGGTCATTCCACGGAGCACCATCGTTCCGGCCAGAGGGAAGCATTGCTCGAACTCGCGCGCCGTTCTTGGTGGAACGGGCCGGAGTTCGGCCACTCCGACTAACGGCGTTGTGTCCGGCTGCGTGCATGTGAGGGCTGTTCGTCCCGGAACTCGGTGGGATTCCGGTTCAACGGCTAGTCGCATTGCGGTTCAACCTCTCAACTGGATCGCGTCGACTTCTCGCTGGTGGACGTGGGCGGCACACCAACGGCTGAGAGAGTGGCCGGATGACCCGACCTGACTGCGAACCCGATCTCGTTCCTGAACTTCTCGTCAGCGACGTGGCGACGAGTGTCGACTTCTGGTGCAACGCCTGTGGTTTCGAGATCTCCTACGATCGTCCCGACGAGGGCTTCGCGTACGTCACCCGCGGACGCGCACACGTCATGCTCGAGCAACGTGGAGCCGGTCGGAACTGGCTGACCCAGGAGCTCGACCCACCATTCGGGCGAGGAGTCAACTTCCAGATCGGCGTGCGTGACCTCGAGCCGATCCTCGCCGCACTTGCGAACGCGAAGTGGTCGCTGTTCATGCAGCCAGAGACGAAGTGGTACCGCGTGAGCGGCACCGAAGAAGCAGGGGTGAGGCAGTTCCTCGTGACTGATCCGGACGGATACTTGCTCCGCTTCCAGAGCTCAGTCGGCCGTCGCCGAGCACCGGCCTGTGAAGGTCTCGATTCCACTCAGGCGGAGGGATAGCGTGAGTGCTATCGAATCCAGGAGGCGGTTCTGATGGCGTCGATCATCGTCCGCGGTCTTGATGAGTCTGTGAAAGATCAGCTGGCTGCGCAGGCAAAGGAACATGGCCGCTCTATGGAAGCAGAGGTGCGCGACATCTTGACGCGTGCATCGTTGAGGCCGCACATCGGCATCGCGCTCATGCGTGTCGCCCGCGAGACCGGTGGCGCTGAGGGGCTGCGGATCCCTGAACGGTCGGACGCCGCGCGTTCGGTGGATTCGCATGATCGTTCTCGATACGAACGTCATCTCGGAGGTTTTCCGGCCGACGCCTGATCCTGGTGCGATCGAGTGGCTCGAGTCCCTCTGTCGAGCACATGGTGCGATGTGCGCCACCCGCAACGAAAAGGACTTTGCGGAGACAGGTGTTCGGGTTCTGAACCCGTGGACTTTCGATGCTGGCATGCGTGAAGTCATGGCGTGGTGACCTAGGCGCGGTTGGACCGTCGGACTCGCAAACCTGTGGGTCGAGTCGGCGTCACCTGCGCTTGGGTCAGTCGACCCCGAGTATGTGCAGGAGCCCGAGCCAGCTCAGCAAGTTGTCGCCAGGATCAGGTTGCGTTTGACGATCCAACCCATGATCAGGACGCGGAGGTTCTCCCCGGCTCCTCGCTCGTGAGGGGCTCGCGGGCGCGGGGCGTCAGTGGTGGTCGAACCACGGACTCACCATCCGTAAGTCACCGAGCCGGGTTCAGGGCGCGGATCTTCAAGGTGAGGTGCAGGATGAGCCGGTCCGACCCTGACCCGAGGTCACAACCCGTCACGTCCTCGATGCGTCGGAGGCGTTGATAGAAGGTGGCGCGGTGGACGCAGGCGACGCTGGCCGCGCGACGCACGTCGCCGGCGTGCGGTAACTCGGGTCGTGGAGGAACGTTGTCGAGATCTGTACGCGCCGACGGGTGGAGTGCGCCTTGCCGACCAGGTCGGAGTCGCCGGTCTCATCGATGAGCACCTCGGCGGCCGTCACCTCGCTCGCCTCTTCATGAGGCTTCCTGCACGGAGGCGACCGATGTCGCTGTTCAGGGCCTGAATCAGCGGACGGACCCGTCTCCGGCACCTGTGAGTCGCGGCTCATCGCCGGTGAGATCGAGGTGCGGTTCCTCCTGGCTATCACGGCGCATCATCTCGAGGTCACGCTGTAGTTCCTCGAGTGTGTTGCCTACGGGAGTGACGGCCTGCTCGGTGAACGAGAAGTTGCCGTCGTCCTCCAGGTAAAGCTCCCGGACCTCCCATGCCTCCTCGCCGGATGCTTGGTCGCGGCCCCGGCTCGCGACATACCTCCACGTTGTCATGCTTCGTACGCTACCGAGCCTTGCGGCTGTCGTCACTGCTTCGGTGCCGTCGTCGTGCCGTGTGGACGTGCGCGCAGGCTCGGCCGTGCGCGCGGAGTCTTCTAGTGTTGCTCGTATGACCGAGGAAGACAGCGCCTTCGTCCTGAGCCGGGGCGGCGTCTCGATCGCCGTCACTGATCTGGGCGGCGAGGGGCCGCCAGTGCTCCTGCTCCACGGCCTCGCAGGAAGTTCGCGAGAGCTGATGCCCACGGCGGAGGCACTCAGAGACTCCTGTCGGGTGCTGCTCATCGATCAGAGAGGCCACGGCCAGAGCACTCGTCGACCGGCGGACCTGTCGCGCGACGCGTTCGTGCTGGACATCGTCCACGTGATGGAGGAGCTCACTCCAGGGCAGCGTTGCACTCTCATCGGTCAATCGATGGGGGCGCACACGGCGTTCCTGACGGCAGCGGCGCGACCGGACCTTGTCGAGCGCCTGGTGATGTTGGAGGGACACGTTGCCGGGAGCGAGGATGCGGGCGTAGCACAGAGTCTGGGCAGGTTCTTCGCGTCCTGGCCGACGCCCTTCGCAGATGAGGCGGCCGCCCGCGACTTCCTGGGTGACGATTCGATCGTGGACGCCTGGGTCGCCGATCTGGAGGTCACTCCGGGCGGTTTGGTGCCGCGCTTCGACGCCGACGTCATGGAGCGCACGATCGCGGCGGTCCATCAGCCGCGCTGGGCCGAGTGGGAGGCGCTGGAGGTCCCGACCGTCGCCATCTTCGCCGAGCGCGGCATGTTCTCTGCAGACGACAAGGACGAGCTGATCGAGCGCCAGCCCGCCACCGCCCGGATCGACCTCACGGCCGGCAGCCATGACGCGCATCTTGACGCCTTCGATGAGTGGATCAAGGCGCTTCGCGACTGTCTTGGGTTCAACGTCTGACGCCGCGGCGCACGGCGTCGAGGGTCGTCTCGGGTGAATCGTTGAAGCAGAGCCGGACGCCGGTCTGGCAGGCCATGACCGTGTTGACCACGAGTTCGAAGATCAGGGTGTAGTCGTGAGAAGTCCGCAGGCCGGAACCGATCTCGATGACGTCGAAGGACTGACTTGCGAGGGTCTTCCGCACGCTCGTCTCAGCAGAGGCCGCGTCATCGGACAGCAGGCAGGAGGTGACGTCGAAGCCCGCATCACGCAGCTCGTCGTGGGCCTTGTGGATGCGACCCCGCAGTGCCTCGGCCGACTGGCCGGGCCAGGGGGCGAAGTCGATCACGTCGGGGTCCATCCCGATCTGAAGCACGTGTGGCCTGCTCATGCTGTGACTGTATGCCGATCGGGCAGTTGGCTCCGGCAGGTGACAGTTCACCGAGCGCAAGGAGGCCTTCTGCGTCTGTCGGGTGGTTTGGATGAGCGGGTTGCTCGGAACCGGTAAACCTCGTGGTATCCCGATTGGTATAGTCACAACATGGCCACGACGATCAAGGTGAGTGCAGAACTGCGCGACCGGATCAACCGCGATGCGCAGGAGCGCGGCGTCACTGCAGCAGGACTGATCGAACGACTTCTCGATGCGCACGAGCGGCGGCAGCGCATGGAAGCCTTCGGGCGTGCCTTCAGGGGCGCCGACGCGACGTACTGGGATGAGTTCCGATCCTGGGACGTGACCCTCGACGACAGCCAACCCGGTGAGTGAGCCTCGTCGCGGAGACATCGTCTGGGCAGAGCTCGATCCGGTGCGGGGGCGTGAGCAGTCTGGACGCCGACCAGCACTCGTGGTGGCGAGCGACTTGTATCTCGAGCAGGCGAATACTCTCGCGATCGTCCTGCCGGCAACGACGACCGATCGAGGATGGCCGAACCATGTCCCGCTGCGTGGTCCGCGCCTCGGTCTGACGAAGCCGACCTTCGCGATGACAGAACAACCGCGGACCGTGACCCGGGACCGCTTCGTCGGCGACATTGGAGCGGTCGACGCTGCAACTATGCGTGAGGTGGACGGCTGGTTGCGGGACTTCCTCGCGCTGCCGTGAAGACCTGACGCTCACCGGCGCACAAGGTCAGCGCGGGGATCGTGCTGCGTGAGTGCGCTTCTCCTGACCAGCCAGGGCGACCGAGGCGTGCGTCAGCTCGGCTGCCGGTGCCTGTCTGCCACTGGATCGGTGTCCCGCTGAGCACCAGGCAGTCTGGGCCTGCAGGATGTCGATGGCACGGGCGGGGGACACCCAGATGCCCGGTGCTGGCGGCTGCTGTGCCAGCGAGGCGCCCCGGGCGATCGCTGCCAGGTGGATCACCTGGCCCAACGCAGCCCACTGCTCGCTGGTCGGTGGGGCAAACATCGTGTTGGCCACCGACATGCGGGCCAGTTTGCGTCCGTCGTCGTCGATGAACGTCGCCCAGACGCCGGCCTTCTCGCTGACAAACTCGATGACGGCGATTGCGGAGAAGGGCGCCGTGCGGGTGCGGGCGCGGAGAACTCCTTGTGCCAGGTCAATCGTCAGCCGGGGCAGGAACACGGCACGCACGACGCAGAACAGGAGGGCCACTGCGGCGCCGATGCCGAGGCCGACCAGCCCACCTCCCGGCTCACGGTCCCAAATGCCGATCACCGTGACCACCGTCATGGGGGCGACGATGCCCATGACCATCCAGAAGGGCCAGCCGAAGCCGCGATTGCAGCGCACCTGCGATGGAAGAGTCAGTGGCTGGGTCACCGGAGCAGCCTAATGGGAGTGCGGCACCGCGCCAGGACTAAATGCCTCGCAGCGTGACAGCCGGGTCATGCAGCATGGCCACGTGTCCATCATCGTGATCACCGGCATCCAGGCTGCCGGCAAGTCGACCGTCGCGCAGGCTCTGGCCGAGAGCCTGCCAACCAGCGTCCACGTTCGCGGCGACCTGTTCCGTCGGATGATTGTCAACGGGCGGGTCGAGATGGGGCCGGCTGTGCCGGAGCCTGGGGCGTTGGAGCAGTTGCGGCTGAGATATCAGCTGGCGGCCGAGACAGCCGATCGGTATGCCCAGGCTGGCTTCACGGTGGTCCTGCAGGACATCATCCTGGGCGAGCACCTGCTTGACGTCGTCAACCACATCACGAGCCGGCCCCTGTCGGTGGTGGTGCTTGCCCCGAGCGCCGCTGCGGTGATGGAGCGGGATGCGCAGCGCAGGGAGCAACGGGGCAAGGTGGCCTATCAGCCGGGTGACGAGAGCATCGAGTTGCTCGATCAAGCGCTTCGAACGAGCACCCCGCGGATCGGCCACTGGCTCGACACCTCGGACCTGAGCCTCGAGGGCACGGTGGCCGAGATCCTTGCCCACCTGGAGACCACCGCGCGTATCGTCTGACCGCGATGTGTCCACCGAGGCCGGAGCAGGTGACGACCGCCTCAACGACGCTGCGTGCCGAGCACTGTTGATCCAGGCACCCGATCGATCGGATCGTGTGTGCGCAGCACCCCCAGCACGATGAGCAGCTGCGCCGCGATATAGGTCAGCATCACCCAGAAACCCTGGCCAGGTAGGTCCCACCAGGGCGCGAAGGCGTTCATCGCGATCAGCCCGTCCGAGACCAGGAAGAGCGCGCCACCGGCCCAGACCAGTGAGTTCAGGCCGGTGGCCAGGACGGCCATCGCCCCGAGCAGCAGGCCATAGGCCAGGACCGGCACCAGCAGCGTCCCGGCGTGCGGCGCACAGGCGAGCACGAGGGCAACGATCGCCACGGCATACGGCAGGAGCAGTGCCCGCCGCTGCCGCAGCACGCTCTGGTCGCGGTGCGGCCAGAAGGCCACGATGTAGACCACCTGCGCCACCAGGAAGAACCCCACCATCACCAGGAAGGCCGTGTCACCCTCGACCAGACTCGGTGCCGTGTCGCCCAACCAGGAGAACCCGAGCGCGACCAGGGTGAGGCGGACCAGCCGGGTGCGCTCGACACCGCGCGTGCGGACCAGCAGGAAGACCGCCAGGACCGGCATGAGGAACCACTGCGAGACACGGGCATAGGCGCTCTGGTCGGTCAGCTGCCACACCAGGTGCACGGCGGCCAGGGCCAGGAAGATCCGCAGGGTGACCCGGGCTGCGCTGCGTCTCGGCATGGCAGCATCCTAGAAGTCGACCCGCACCACCGCGCGGCGCTGGGTCGGGCGCGTCAGCTCAGTGAAGCCGGCGTCCAGATAGCTGCTGAGTATGCCGTGGTGCAGCTCCTCGTCGATGGCCGCCCGGGTGGTCATCGGGTAGGCCTCGAGGGCGTCCGCTCCGCGGGCGCGGGCGAAGTCGACGGCGGCGACGATGAGGGCGGCGGACACCCCCCGCTTGCGGAAGTGTGCTCGCGCGAACACGCAGGTGATTGCCCAGACCGTGGGGTCTGACCGGTCCTCGTCCCGCCCGGCCCACGGCACCGAACTGTGCCGCAGGCCGGGGAACTCCGGCCGTGGTTGCACCGCGCACCAACCGACCGGCTGATCATCGAGGTAGGCGACCAGGCCGCTCGTGGTCGCAGCACCCGGGGTGCCGCACTCGGTCTGCTCCCGCAGCCGGAACTGGCGCTCCTCGACCGGCTGGTCCGCGAAACTCTCGCGCGGCAGCAGCTTGTAACGCTGGCACTGGCACCGGGCGCCCGATCCCCGTGTGCCGAAGATCGCCTGCAGATCATCCCAGCTGGCCTCGTTGGCGGGTCGGATCTGCAGTTCTGCCATCTGTGCAGCGTAGGAGCCCGACCCCTGACCCGCTAGGCGCAGCAGGCAGAATCTGTCCGTGCCCGCCACTTCGCAACCCGAGGACGTGATCGACGGCCCCGTGGATCCCGGACACACGGTGCTGGCGATCCCCGTGCCCGAGCTCGATGCGTTCGTGCGTGAGCGGACCGCGCACTACGACGCCGACTATCTCGCTGCGGACCCGACCTTTGGGCAGGCCCACGTGACCGTCCTCGGCCCCTGGGTGCGCTCGCCGACGCCCGCGGACCTGGCCGCCGTGGCGCAGATCGCCTCGGTCGCTCGCCCGTTCGCCTACCGACTGGCCCGACTGGGCACCTTCCCCAACGGGATCATCCACCTGCTCCCGGAGCCGGCCGGGCCCTTCCGCGCCCTCACCGGGGCGGTGGTCGAGCGCTTCCCCAGCCACCCGGCATACGGCGGGCTGTTCCCGGACGTCACCCCGCACGTGACGCTGGACGCCGCCGGGGCGGGCCTGGACGAGCAGGCGGTGGAGGAGATGCTGGGCGACCTGATCCCGGTGAGCTGCCGCGCTGAACTGCTGCAGCTGCAGTGGTGGCAGGCTGGGCACTGCCACGTGCAGGCGAGCTGGCACCTGGGCGAGACATCTGGAGGAATGGCATGAAGGTCCTGGTCACCGGTGGGGTCCGCTCGGGCAAGTCGCACCACGCGGAGACCCTGGTGCGGGGGGAGGCGGCGGTGACCTATGTCGCGCCGGGGCCGGATGAGAGCGAGGAGCCGGACCCCGACTGGGCACTGCGCCTGGCGGCCCACCGCGACCGACGCCCCGCGAGCTGGACCACGGTCGAGACGGCCGACGTGGCCACGGCGATCGCCGACAGTGCGGGGCCCGTCCTGGTGGACTGCCTGGGCACCTGGCTGACGCGGACCATCGACCTGCGCGGCCTGTGGGAGGCGCCGGTGGACGAGGTCACCGATGTCGTGCGTGGGGAGATCGCGCGCCTGGTGGCGGCGCTGGAGCGGCCGCAGCCGATCGTGCTGGTGACCAACGAGGTCGGGCTCGGCGTCGTGCCCGCCCACCGGTCCGGGCGACTGTTCCGCGACCTGCTGGGCGAGGCCAATCGGCAGGTGGCCGCCGCGTGTGACGAGGTGCACCTGGTGATTGCCGGGCGGGTCCTGGTCCTCTAGCGGTTCCGTGCTGACGGTCGTCGGCGGGGGAGATAGCGCCGCCGCTGCGGGGCTCAGGCGACGCAGACTCAGCGACGGAGATTCAGGCAGGCTCAGGCGACGCAGAGCAGCAGGACGACCAGCGTCACCTCGACGCAGGCTCCCAGGACGTCTCCGGTCACTCCGCCGAGCCGGCGACGCGCGACCACCAGGACACCGGCCAGCGCGACGAGGGCCAGCGCTGGCGCCAGCAGCCCACCGAGGTCGAACCCGGGCAGCAACGCGGCCACCCAGACCAGGCCCGCGGTCGCCAGGAAGACCAGCAGAGCAGTCACCGGGTGGACGGTGCCGGCCACCGTGGCTCCCAGACCATCAGGCCGGGCCGCGGGAACGCCCCGGACGCACGCAACCGCGAGCGCGCTGCGCGAGGTGACGACGCACGCCGCAGCCAGGAGCGGGCCGAGGTCATGGGTGGTGAGCGCGGCCAGGCTGACTGCCTGGATCCCGATCACCACCACGAGGGCCACGACCCCGGCGGGGCCAGCAGTGCCCGACCGCATCACCTCCAGCGAGCGCGCCCGGTCGGTCGAGGCGGTCAGCCCGTCGACCGTGTCGGAGAGACCGTCCAGGTGCAGCAGACGGCTGAGCCACGCCAGGAACCCGACGGCCACCAGGCCCATGGCCAACGGGGCGAGGTGCCCCTCCTGGCTGAGCCAGACCAGCAGGGCGACGCCGCCGGCCGCCGGCACCGCGGTCAGGGGTGCCAGGGCCATGGCCAGACCGGCGGTGGGGCGGTCGATGGTCTCCGGGGGCTTGACGGGGATGCGGGTGAGCGTGCCGACGGCGAGGCGCCAACTGTCGGGCAGGCTCACCCGAGGTCCTCGAGGAGCGCCACGTCGCGCAGCAGCGCGATGGCGCTGTGCAGCAGCGGCACCGCCGCGACGGCGCCGGATCCCTCGCCGAGGCGCATCCCCAGGTCCAGCAGGGGCGTCAGGCCCAGCGCCTCCAGTGCCAGGGACTGGCCAGGCTCGGGGGAGCGGTGCCCTGCAGCGAACCAGGCGGCGGCACCGGGGGCGATGCGGTCGGCGAGCAGGCCGCACGCGACCCCGATGAGCCCGTCCAGCAGGGCAGGGACCCCGGCCCGTGCGGTCGTCACCAGGAAGGCGGTGGTGGCGACCAGGTCGGCACTGCCCAGCACCCGCAGCACCTCCGCGGGATCGGCGGCTCGGTCGCCGAGGCGGGCCAGGGCCTGGTCGACGAGGGCGGCCTTGTGGGCCAGGGCCGTGTCGTCGACGCCGGTCCCGCGCCCGGCCACCGCGCTGCCCGGCAGGCCCAGGGCCGCGGCCACCAGTGCTGCGGTCGGGGTGGTGTTGCCGATGCCCATGTCCCCGCTGATCAGCAGGTCCGCGCCCGACCCGAGCTCCTCCCGGGCGACGGTCTCTCCGGCACGCCAGGCCTCGGCATACTCCTGGTCGGTGAGGGCATCTGCCAGGTGGATCGGCGCGCTGGCCTGTCGCACCTTGTGCCGTTGCAGGTCGGTCCGGGCCCCGGGCTCCAGGTCGGCGAAGTCGTCGGTGCAGCCCAGGTCGAGCACCCGCACGTGCACGCCGTGGGTGCGGGCCAGCGCGCTGACGCCCGCCCGACCCGCGAGGAAAGTCCGCACCATCGCCCCGGTGATCTCGGGCGGGAAGGCGGAGACGCCGTGCTGGGCCACTCCGTGGTCGCCGGCAAAGATCACCAGGCGCACGTTGTCCAGAGCTCGAGGCGGCACGCTGTCCTGCGTCGCGCTGAGCCACACCGCGAGGTCGCCGAGCCGGCCCAGGGCCCCGGGGGGTGTGGCCAACGCCGCGAGTCGCTGCTGTGCCCGGTCCCGGGCAGTGGCTGACGGTGCGGGGACGGTGGAGGTGCTGATGACTGACTCCCAGAGGGCGGCGTGGAGGGGGGTCTCAGCGTAGGCGGACTCAGGAAACGGGCCGCCACCCGGGCGGTGGGTCCTCGCCGACCCGGCCGTCCACGGCCTCCCGCAACAGGTCTGCGTGACCGGTGTGGCGGCCATACTCCTCGATCAGGTCGCACACCAGCCGTCGCACGCTCGCCCGGGTGCCCTTGTCGTCGGCGGTCGCGGACGGTTGATCGATGCCGCCGTCGGCGATCGTCTCGGCCAGGCGCTGCCGTGCCCGGGCCACCTTGCTGTCATAGAGGCCATAGAGCCAGTCGGGCGAGTCCCCGGCGGCCGTGGTGAACTCCCACTCGGGGTCGGCGTCCCAGACCTCCGGGTCCCACGGGCCGCCCGGGGAGTCGCCGGTCATCTTGAGGAAGAACGTCTGGTCCTCCACCAGTGCCAGGTGCTTGAGCAGCCCACCGATCGTCAGGGCCGAGGAACCGATGCGTGTGGTCAGCCCGGCGTGGTCCAGGCCGTCGGCCTTCCAGCGGAAGGTGGCGCGCTGTCGCTCGAGCATGCCGAGGAGATGCTCCAGCTCGGTGCCAGCCAGTGGTGGCTCCCAGGGTGTGGCCGCTGAGCCGGGGACGGGGTCGCCGATCAGGTCAGTCATGGTGTCCTCTCCTGGGCCCGGCCGTCGGGCCTGTCACCACCGTAGGATCGAACCCGGACGATCCACGGCAGGGATGGAGAGATCATGCGATCACAGACCAGTCCGACCGCTCGGGCCCTGCTGGCACTGGAGTTGATCCAGGGGCAGCCGGGCATCACCGCCGACCAGCTCGCTGCCCGGCTCGGGGTGACCTCTCGGGCGGCTCGGCGCTATGTCGCGATCCTGCGCGAGGCCGCGATCCCGATCGTGTCCACGAGTGGCCCGGCGGGTGGCTACAGCCCGGGGCGGGGCCTGCGGCTGCCGGCGGTGCTGTTCAGTCAGGGCGAGGCGCTCGCGTTGGTGATGGCGGTTCTCGACGGGCACCACGCGGCCGCCGACCCCGCAGATCCGGTCGGTGCGGCGTTGGGCAAGATCCTGCGTGCGATGCCCAGTCGCATTGCGGCACAGGCCGAGTCGGTGCGCAAGACCGCGGCTGCGGCCCCTGATCGAGGTGCGGCGCGGCCCGACCCGGACACCACGGCCACCCTGGTGCGCGTGTGCGCCGAGCGTCAGGTGGTGGACCTGGACTATCGCTCGGAGTCCGGCAACGAGTGGATCGCCACCGTCGAGCCCTGGACCGTCGTCGTGCGTTATGGGCGGTGGTATCTGCTGTGCCGAGCGGTCGACCGTGACGCCGTGCGGACCTATCGGGTGGACCGCGTCCGGGCCGTCTCCGTCCGGGACGAGACGTTCGTGCCACCGGAAGACCTGGATGCGGTGACGGTGCTCGAGGAAAACCTCGGCGCCGGTTGGGACTATCCCACCAAGGTCGTCATCCAAGCCCCTCTCGAGCGGTGTGAGCGGGTGCTGGGCCACGCGCTGGGCACGCTGAGCGCCATCGATGACCGGAGCACGCGCCTCACCGGGAGCACCAGCAACCCCTATGGGTATGCCGAGCGTCTCGTCACCCTGCCGGTTCCGTTCACGGTGGTGGATGGCCCCGAGCTGCGTGCCGTCGTGCGTGAGCTGGGAGAGCGCCTCGTGGCTGCCGCTGGCTGAGGAACTCGGTTGCGTGCCCGGCGACCGGTCCCTGAGGGTGAGGAGCATGACTTCCTTTGTGTCTCACACCACGATCGACTCCACCGACGCCTACACCCAGTCAGTGTGGTGGCAGGGGGTGCTGGGTTATGTCGAGGACGCCGACGATCCCAACGAGCCGGGTCACGAGGAGTGCCCCATCTTCGACCCCGAGACCGGGCACACGTTGCTGTTCATCGAGGTGCCGGACCCGACCCCGGGCAAGAACAAGATCCACCTCGACCTGCGCCCGCGTGACCTGACCCAGCAGGAGGAGGTCGACCGCCTCCTCGCCCACGGCGCCAGGCTCTCCACGGATCACCGGGGGCTCTACGGCCCGGGCACCGGCTGGGTCACTCTGGCCGACCCTGAGGGCAACCTCTTCTGTGTCCTGAAGTCGCCGGCCGAGCGGGCCGCCCTGGCGGCGCAGTCCTGAGCAGGTTCCCCGCCGCCACTCAGCCACCATCAGTTGGCCGCAGCCTGCTCAGCGGTTGCGCGGGTGATTGCGGGCGACCCGCTCGTTGCCGTGCTTGTAGTTGCCGGTCACGCGTGCCATCAGCAACTGGTCGTCCTCGCCGTCCACATCCTCAAGGAAGTCCGCGGCGCGGCGCCCGCGCAGGGTCGTGGCGACCTTCCCGTGGTGACGGATGCGGACCGCACCGTCCGAGCTGATCGTGTAGTCGAAACCCTGTGGTCGTTGCCCCATCCGTCCACTGTCCCGCCTGCACGGCTCCTGCGCCACTGAGTTGTTCCGCTGGAGAGTTCCGCTGGAGACCTGCCTCGTCGTGGTGCGGCTGTGGTCAGCGCCTTCTGCGTGGGAGATACTGGGGTGGCAGGCCCGGCCCAGTGGAGGTGCGTGATGAGCAAAGGTTTCGTCGTCGTCGGTGTTGATGTGCCGGAGACCAGTGGCGATGCGGTCCGGTGGGCCGCGCAGACCGCCAGTCTCCACGGTCGAGCCCTGAAGTTGGTCCACGCTGTCGAGGGTGTTGCGGGGCTGCCCAGCGGTGTCGTGCAGGCCGACGACAACTCCACCCGGGACGTGCTGCGGGACAACACCGACGCGCTGTCGACGCTCGAGCAGGCCGTCGCGGCGGTGCACGAGGAGTTCCCCGAGCTGGAGCTGGTGCCACTGGAGGTCGTCGGTGACAACGTCAAGTCGCTGCTGGCCCACGAGGAGGACGCGCTGCTGGTCGTCGGGACCGGCCACCGCAGCACCCTCTCCGAGATGGTGCTCGGGTCGACCTCGCTCGGAGTGGCCATGCACGCCTCCAGTCCGGTGGCCGTTGTGCCTCCGGGCAGCCGCCGGGACGAGGAGGCGCACGGGGTGCTCGCCGTCGCCGTGGACGGCAGCGCCGACAGTGCGCTGGCCGCCCGGGTCGCCTGCTACGAGGCCAGGACCCGCGGCGCCCGAGTGCTCGCCATCAACACCTGGGCGTTGGAGGTCGTGGACGGATTCGTTGTGACCGAGTCCGACCAGGAGGAGTTCGGCGCCATCCAGGAGCGGCAGCGCGAGCTGACCGAGCGGGCACTGGTGTCGGCACGTCGGGACTATCCCGACGTGGACATCGAGGTGCAGGTGGTGCACGCGCGCGCGGTCCCCACGCTGCTGGGCGCCTCGCAGAACGCCGACGTGTTGGTTCTGGGCAGCCGCGGGCTCGGTGGCTTCGCCGGCAAGCTGCTCGGCTCGGTGAGTCAGCGGGTGCTGCGCGGGTCGGCGTGTCCCGTGATCGTCGTCAAGGCCGCGGACCGCTGACGAGGGTCAGCCCTGCAGCGAACCGCTGACGAGGGTCAGCCCTGGGCAGCGTCCTTGACGATCTTTGCCCACCGCTTGGCGAGCGGCTCCCAGGCCCTGCGGAGGGCGGGCCCGGCCTCCTGCACGGCATCGGCGGCGGCAAAGACGTCGATCCCGTCGGCCCGTGCCTCGCGCGCCGACGGCTTGTCTGTCGTCCAGCTGCGGAAGATGGCCGGGCTGGTCTCGGGGTGGAACTGCACACCCCACGCCAGGGGACCGAACCGGGCAGCCTGCACGGTCCCGTCGGGGGAGTGGGCCAGGACGCTCGCGCGCTCCGGGATGGTGGTGACCACATCGTTGTTCCACTGGACGGCCGGCAGCCCGGGCATCAGGCCCCGAAAGAGCGGGTCGTCTGCGGCCTGTGGTGTGGGGCCGTAGGGCGTGAGCCCGGTGCCGTGCCCGTTGGGGTTGGGCGCGACCGTGCCGCCGAGGGCCACGGCTGCCAACTGGTGGCCCAGACAGATCCCCAGGAACGGCTCCCCGCTGGCCACGACGGTGGCGATCAGCGCACGGGTCGGGGCGAGCCACCTGGTCGTGTCGTCGTCGTTGGCGCCCATCTCACCTCCGAGCACCAGCAGGCCGGCGTGATCTGTCAGGGATGACGGGATGGCGCAGCCGCCGTGGGCTTCCAGGACGTTGAGCTCGAGTCCGGCCGCTGTGAGCCAGTCGCCGAACCAGCCTGGGGGGCAGTTGTCCTCGTGTTGCACCACGAGCACGGTGGGCTTCATTTCGGCAATCTAGCGCCCCACCGCTGACAATGACGAATGCTGGCTCAGGTGAGGTCGGCCGCCGAGGTGGGAGGTTCGGTGGCGTCCGCCGTGACGGACTGTTGCGCCGACGGGTCGGTGAGCTCGATCTCCACCTTGTGCGGCTGCAGCTCGCCGCTGGCGATCTGCTCGGCCCAGTGGCAGGCCACCCGTTGGGAGGCGGGCACCCCGTCGATCTGCACGACGCGCAGCTGGGGCCGCTCGGTGTCGCACAGCGTCTCCTGGCGCCACGGGCACCGGGTGTGGAACCGACAGCCCGAGGGCGGGTTGGCCGGGCTCGGCAGGTCGCCCGCGAGCAGGATCTGCTCCCGGGTGTCCTCGATCTTCGGGTCGGGCACGGGGACGGCCGACATCAGCGCCCTGGTGTAGGGGTGCAGGGGGCGATCGTAGAGGTCGTCCGCGTCGGCCTCCTCGACGAGGGACCCGAGATACATCACACCGACCCGGTCGCTGATGTGTCGGACGACAGCCAGATCGTGGGCGATGACCAGGTAGGTGAGGTCAAACTCGTCCTGCAGGTCCTTGAGCAGGTTGATCACCTGCGCCTGCACCGAGACGTCCAGGGCGCTGACCGGCTCGTCGGCGACAATCAGTTTCGGGTCGACCGACAGTGCGCGGGCGATGCCGACGCGCTGTCGCTGGCCGCCGGAGAACTCGTGCGGATACTTGTTGAGCGCGGACCGGGGCAGGCCGACGGCCTTCAGTAACTCGGCCAGCCGCTCGGTGGCCGCACCGCCCTTGACCAGGTTGTGGGCACGCATGCCCTCCAGAAGGAGCTGCTCCACGGTCTGCCGCGGGTCGAGGCTGCCCAGCGGGTCCTGGAAGACCATCTGCATGTTCTTGCGCTCACGCCGCAGCTTCTCGCCCTTCAGGCTGGCGAGGTCGACCCCGTCGAAGTGCACCTTGCCAGCGGTGAGCTCCTCGAGCTGCAGCAGAGCCCGTCCGAAGGTCGACTTGCCACAGCCGGACTCACCGACCAGGCCGTACGTCTCACCCTGGCGGATCTGCAGGTCCATGCCGTCGACGGCATAGACGTGGCCCACCGTCTTGTCGAAGATCACTCCCCGCTTGATGGGGAAGTGCACCTTCACGCCCTGGGCGTCCACCAGCACCTCGCGATCACGGGTGGTCGTGGCCAGGGCACCGCCCTGCTCATCAGCAAGAGCACCAGGGGTCGTGTCCCCGGAGCGAGCCGGTTGTTCAGATGTGGTGTCACTCATCAGCTTGCCTCCGTCTCGACGGCTGCGTCCGGGCGGACCAGGATCGAACCGTCCGCGGGCAATGGGTTGTGGCAGCGCAGCAGGCGCCCACCCTTGACCTCGTCGTCCGGCACGAGGTCGGGGGTCTGGGACCGGCAGGCGGCGATCTCACTGGAGCAGCGGGGTGCGAAGGCGCACGCGCCGTCCCAGGGGATGTTGTCGGCCACCGATCCCGGCACGGGGGTGAGCCGCCGATCCCTCGGGTCGTCCAACCGGGGGATCGAGGCCAGCAGCCCCCCTGTGTAGGGGTGGCGCGGGGTCTCGAAGAGGGGGTGTCGGTCGGCGTGCTCGACGATCCGACCGGCATACAGCACATTGACCTCGTCGCAGAGCCCGGCGACGACGCCCAGGTCGTGGGTGATCATGATCAGGGCGGTGCCGGACTCCTCGACGAGCTCACGCAGCAGGGCGAGGATCTGCGCCTGGATCGTCACGTCGAGCGCCGTGGTGGGCTCGTCGGCGATCAGCAGGCGCGGCTCGCAGGCCAGGGCCATCGCGATCAGGGCGCGCTGCCGCATGCCGCCGGAGAGCTGGTGCGGATAGTCCGTCAGGCGTCGGGTCGGGTCGGGAATGCCAACCTTGTCGAGCAGATCGGCGGCCCGCGTGGAGGCGGCCTTGCCCTTCATGCCCTTGTGGCGCTTGAGCACTTCGGTGACCTGCAGGCCCAGCGAGACGACGGGGTTCAGCGAGCTGAGAGGGTCCTGGAAGATCATGGCCAACTCGGCGCCTCGTCGGTCACGCATCTGCGCGTCCGACAGGGTCAGCAGGTCCTCCCCCGCAAACCGCACGGACCCGGTGACGGTGTTGCCGCGCTGGGGGAGGAGCTGCATGATCGCCAGGGAAGTCACCGACTTGCCGCAGCCGGACTCTCCGACCAGGCCGACCGTCTGGCCCGGCGCGACGCCGAAGGACACGCCGTCGACGGCGGCGAACTGCTTCTTTCCCTTGGCTCCGAAAGTGACCCGTAGGTCCTCCACTTCCAGGAGCGGTGCAGTGGTGGATGTTGGCACCGCAATCACCTCCGTGACTTGGGGTCGAGGGCCTCGCGCAACGACTCACCCATCAGGGTGAAGCCGAGAGCGACGACGATGATGCACAGCGCCGGATACACCGCGATGTGCGGGTAGGAGTCGAAGAAGACCTGGGCCTTGCCGAGCATCTGACCCCACTCCGGCACTGCGTCGTTGGGGTTGCCCAGGCCAAGGAAGGACAGGGCGGCGGCGTCGATGATGGAGACCGCCAGCACCAGGGTGCCCTGCACGATGACGGGGCCGATCGAGTTGGGCAGCATGTGCCGGAAGACGATCGCCGGGCGGCGCACTCCCAGGGCGCGCGCCGCCAGCACGTGATCGCTGTGTCGCTGCGCCATCATGGACCCGCGCAAGAGTCTGGCAAAGATCGGCACCTGGATGATCGCGATGGCGAGGATGACCGTCCACTGGCTGGGCCGGGCGAACAGGGCGGCGATCGAGAAGGCCATCAGCAGGGAGGGGATGGACAGCATCACGTCGACGACGCGCATCACGGCGGTGTCGGCCCAGCCACCGAGTCCACCGGCGATGGTGCCCAGGATCATGCCACCGGTCAGGCCGCCCAGGGTGGCCAGCACCCCGACGATCAGGGTCTGGCGGGAGCCGGCGACGAGACGGGACAGCAGGTCACGGCCGGCATTGTCGCCGCCGAGCGGGTGACCGGGCTGCGGTTCGGGGATCGGGGTGGCCGGTGTCACCTGGTCGATGAGGAGACGAGCCGTGGGGTCGTGGGGGGTGATCCACGGCGCGATGATCGCGACGATCACGAAGAGGCCGGTGACCACCAGCCCCATCAGGAAGACCGGGTCGCGGCGGAGCCGGCGCCAGGCGCTGCGCCACAGGCTGACACCCTGCTCCTCGGAGAGCGCACCAGCCTCGGCGAGGGAATCGATGCGGGCCTTCTTGCGACCGCCGAGGCCGTGCCGGGAGGACTCGCCGCCACCGGCGGTGTGGGACGTGCTGCGTTCAGTCACAGGTAGGTCATCACTCACGGGTGGCTCCTCACTTGGTCCGGACGCGCGGATCGATCACCGCGTAGGCGATATCGACCAGGAGGTTGACGATGATGTAGATCAGCGCAGCCATCATGATCAGCACCTGCAGCACGGGGTAGTCGCGCAACTCGAAGCCGATCGCCAGGGCCTGCCCGATGCCCTGGAAGGCGAAGACCTTCTCCGTCAGCACTGCCCCGGCCAGCAGGGCGCCGATCTGCAGGCCGACGATGGTCACGACAGGGATCAGGGCGTTGCGCATGATGTGCCTGACCCGGATCGTCCGACCGTGCAACCCCTTGGCGCGAGCGGTGCGCACGTAGTCCTCGTCCAGCACGTCGATGACCGCGGCCCGGGTGATGCGGAAGATGATGGCGAAGGGGATCGATGCCAACGCGAGAGTCGGCAGGATCAGGTGCTTGAAGGCGTCCCAGGCGGCGTCCCACTCGCGGGTGATGATGCCGTCCAGGACATACATGTTGGTGATGTGCGTGGCGTTGATGCCCACGGTCTGTCGTCCCGACGGGGGCAGCCAGCCCAACTGCACCGCGAAGATGTACTTCAGGACGTAGGCCAGGAAGAAGACGGGGACGGCCACCCCGACCAGCGAGAAGATCACGCTGCCGGTGTCCAGCGGTCCGCCGTGGCGGCGTGCGGCGATGTAGCCCAGCGGGATGGCCAGGAGCAGGGCCAAGGTGATGGCGAACAGGCTCAGCTCCAAGGTGGCCGGGAAGCGCTGGAGGAAGACGTCGAGCGCGGGCTCCCCGCGGTAGACGCCGTTGGAGATGCCGAAGTCGCCCTGGACCGCGCGCTCCAGGAAACGCCAGTACTGCACGAAGATGGGGTCGTTGAGGCCGAGCTGTTCGCGCAGCTGGGCGGCGGTCTCGGGGGTTCCCCGCTCTCCGAGCAGGGCGCTGACAACGCCGCCGGGCAGCGAGCGCAGCCACGCGAAGAGCAGGATGCTCAGCACGAAGAGTGCCAGCACGGCCTGTATCAGCCGGCGGATGATGAACTTCAGCACTTGTCCTCCAGGTCAGGATCGGCTGCCGCACATGACGACGGGCTGGGCCAGCGTGCAGCCCAGCCCGTCGTCTGAACGTGTCCGCGTCAGGATAGACGCGAGAACGGGTGGTGTCGCGTCACTCGGTGATCGTGATGGTCGAGAAGTCCTCGGCCGTCAGGGGGCTGGGGACCAGACCCTCGACGTTCGCGCCCACGACGATCGCCGGCGGGCTGTGCGAGAGCGGCAGGCCAGGCAGCCACTCCGGGCTCATGATCTTCTCGTTCAGATCCTTGTAGAGCTGCTCACGAGTCGCCTCGTCCGGCTCCGCGTCCGCTGCCTGCAGTGCCTCCTGCATCTCGCCGTGGAACGGGTAGGGCGAGGTGCCGAACTGGTTGTCCTCGCCACAGAAGAAGGCGCACAGGAAGTTGTCCGCCGAGTTCAGGTCACCGGTCCAGCCCAGGAAGAACGCCGGGGCACGGCTTGCCTGCGTGTCGTCGATGTAGCCACCGGACCAGGGCTTGGTCACGGTCTCAACCGTGATGCCGGCCGCCTCCCAGTCAGCCTTGACCGCGTCGTAGATGCGCTGCGGGTCTGGCATGTAGGGGCGGGTCACCTCGCTCGGGTACCACAGCTCGATCGTCAGGTCGGACTTGCCGGCCTCCTCAAGCAGCTGCTGAGCCTTCTCGGGGTCGTATTCGTAGGCCGCGATGTCCTCGTTCCAGCCACTGACCGTGTCCGGGATGAACTGCGTGGCCACGGTGGCACCCTCGGGCAGCTGGGAGGTGACCAGCTGCTCGCGGTTCAGGGCGTGGTAGAGCGCCTGGCGGACCAGCGGGTCCTCCAGTTGCGGGTCGGCCACCGGGTTCAGCGCCAGGTAGAGGATGTTGAACGGGTCCCGGATCAGGACCTGGTTGCCAGCGTCCTCCAGCGCCTGCCAGTCGACCGGGTTCGGCAGGTCGTAACCGTGGATGGTGCCGGCCTCAAGCTCCTGGCGACGCGCGTTCTCGTCGGCGATGATCTTGAAGACGATGCTGCCCACGCCAGCGGTCTCGCCCCAGAAGTCGTCGTTGCGGGTCAGGGTCACCGTGCCCGCGGAGTTGTCGTACTCCTCGAACATGAACGGTCCGGTGCCGGTCGGGTGCTCCTGGGCGTATTCCGGGAAGACGAAGGCCTCACCCTCCAGGGCGATGCCGTTGGCGTCGTACTCCTCCATCGCCGTCGGCGACTGGATCGCGTAGGACGACTGCGAGAGCACCATCGGGAACTTGCCGGTGGCGCGGGTGACCGTGACCTGGGCGTTGTACTCCTCGGTGGCCTCGCAGCCGCCGTAGAGGGTGTCGTCGCCGAAGCCGAAGTCATTGCCGTAGTAGTAGGCACCCGAGGGGGCCTGACCCGCCTCGTTCTGGTCGGCCCAGCGCTCGAAGTTCGCGCACACGGCCTCGGCGTTGAGGTCGGTGCCGTCGTGGAAGGTCACACCCTCCTGGATGGCGAAGTCCCACACCAGGCCGTCGTCGCTGCTCGTCCACTCGGTGGCGAGCTCGGGCACACCCTCGGTGCCGCCGGGCTCGATGCCGATCAGGTTCTGGAAGATCTGACGGGTGACGCGGAAGGTCTCACCGTCACTGGCATAGAACGGGTCGAATGTCGTCGGGGCACCAGCGGCACCGAAGATGAACGTGGCGTCGGACGCAGCGGACCCAGCGTCTTCACCACCGGTCGAATCGCTGGCGTCGGCGTTGTCCCCAGCGGCGTTGTCGCCGCCGTTGTCTCCACCACCGTCGTCGCGGTCGGACTCGGCGCACGAGCTCAGGACGAGCGCCAACGCGGCCGTCCCGGCGATGGCCGCAACCTTGCGGATAGTCATTCTGCCTCCTCATGGGGCCGCCGGCAGAAGACCGGACGGCTGGTCGCAATGCGCCAAAGGTAGGCGTCCGCAGCCCCCAGGGGAAGCACGCGGCGCTGATCGATGCCGGATCTTGACCTAATCGGTATCCGGCACATCAGTTCTCAGCACGCTCGTCCCACCTACCCTGGTGCCGTGACAGACCGACTCGTCGTGGCCGCGGCGCTCGTGGACGACCTGGCCCGTCCCACCCGGCTCCTGGCGGCCCGCCGCTCGGCACCTGCCGACCTCGCGGGTCAGTGGGAGTTCCCCGGCGGCAAGGTCGAGCCGGGAGAGGAACCCCTCGCCGCACTCAACCGCGAGTTGCGCGAGGAGCTGGGCGTCGGCATACGGCTGGGGGAAGTGATCCCAGGCCCGCTGGACGGGCAGTGGCCGCTGACCGTGCCCGGCTGGACCCTCGCCCTGTGGTTTGCCGTGCCGGTGGGTGACCCTGCTCCACTGGAGGATCACGACCAGCTGCGGTGGCTCCGCAGAGAGGACCTCGGGGACGTGCCGTGGCTGCCCAGCAACGCCCCGATGGTGCGTTCCATCAGGGGGTCGCTGGCCGCCGTGTCATGAACAGGGCGCAAAGGATGAGAAAATCGTGCCATGCCTTTGAAGAATCGCGACGACATCCGGAATGTCGCCATCGTTGCCCACGTCGATCACGGCAAGACCACGCTGGTGGACGCCATGCTGTGGCAGGCTGGCGCGTTCTCCGGCCACGACGCCGAGCGCGACACCGTCGAACGAGTGATGGACAGCGGCGACCTGGAGCGCGAGAAGGGCATCACGATCCTGGCCAAGAACACGGCCGTGCACTACAAGGGTCCGGCCGCGCAGGAGCTGGACATCGACGGTGGCGTCACGATCAACATCATCGACACCCCCGGCCACGCCGACTTCGGTGGCGAGGTCGAGCGCGGGCTGTCGATGGTCGACGGGGTCGTGTTGGTGGTCGACGCCTCAGAGGGGCCGCTGCCGCAGACGCGCTTCGTGCTGCGCAAGGCGCTCGCCGCGCGCATGCCGGTCATCCTGTGCATCAACAAGGTGGACCGTCCGGACGCACGCATCGAGGCGGTGACCGAGGAGGTCTATGAGCTGTTCATGGACCTGATCGACGACGCCGAGGACAATGACGCTGCCCTCGAGTTCCCCATCGTCTATGCCTCCGCCAAGAATGGTCGGGCCAGCCTGACCCGGCCCGCCGACGGCACGCTGCCCGAGGACGAGACCCTGGAGGCGCTGTTCCAGACGGTCCTGGGCACCATCCCGGCGCCGGTCTATGACCCCGAGGTGCCCCTGCAGGCGCACGTCACCAACCTTGACTCCTCCCCGTTCCTGGGTCGCCTGGCGCTGTGCCGCGTGCGCTCCGGCACGATCTCCAAGGGCCAGCAGGTGACCTGGTGCCGCAGCGACGGCAGCATGCAGAAGGTCAAGATCACCGAGCTGCTGCTCACCGAGGCCCTGGAGCGGGTGCCCGCCACCAGCGCCGGTCCCGGTGACATCATCGCGATCGCGGGCATCCCGGAGATCACGATCGGGGAGACCCTGGCCGATGCCGACGACCCCCGCCCGCTGCCCCTGATCACCGTGGACGAGCCGGCGATCAGCATGACGATCGGCACCAACACCTCGCCGCTGGCAGGGCGGACCAAGGGCGCCAAGGTCACCGCCCGCCTGGTCAAGGACCGGCTGGACAAGGAGCTGGTCGGCAACGTCTCGCTGCGGGTCCTGCCCACCGAGCGCCCCGACGCCTGGGAGGTGCAGGGCCGTGGTGAGCTGGCGCTGGCGATCCTGGTGGAGCAGATGCGCCGCGAGGGCTATGAGCTGACCGTCGGCAAGCCCCAGGTGGTCACCAAGGAGATCAACGGCAAGGTCCACGAGCCCGTCGAGCGCCTCACCATCGATGCGCCCGAGGAGCACCTGGGCACGATCACCCAGGTGATGGCCGCCCGCAAGGGCCGCATGGAGCAGATGTCCAACCACGGCACCGGCTGGATCCGGATGGAGTTCATCGTCCCCGCCCGTGGCCTGATCGGCTTCCGCACCGAGTTCATGACCGAGACCCGCGGCACCGGCATCGCCAACCACGTCTTTGACGACTATGCCCCGTGGTTCGGCGAGATCCGCACCCGCCAGACCGGCTCGCTGGTCTCCGACCGCACCGGTGTGGCCACGACCTATGCGATGTTCAACCTGCAGGAGCGCGGCTCGATGTTCCTCGAGCCGACCACCGAGGTCTATGAGGGCATGATCGTCGGCGAGAACTCCCGCGCCGACGACATGGACGTCAACATCACCAAGGAGCGCAAGCTCACCAACGTGCGCTCCGCGGGTGCGGACGTGCTGGAGCGGCTGATCCCGCCACGTCGGCTCTCGCTCGAGCAGTCCCTGGAGTTCTGCCGCGAGGACGAGTGCGTCGAGGTGACCCCGGAGGCCGTGCGCATCCGCAAGGTCGTGCTGGACCACTCGCTGCGGGCCCGTGCCGCGGCGCGTGCCAAGCACCACGACTGAGGAGCACGGCTGGGGAGCGACAGCCGTGGACGACTGAGGAGGACGACAGAGCACCATGACTGAGCAGACGCCGCCGATCGACGCCCCGCCTCAGGGAGAGCGTCCCTCTCTGAGCCAGGCGCTCACCGGGGGTGAGGACCGCCGGCTCAAGGTGGTCGCGGTCCACGCGCACCCCGACGACGAGACGCTGGCCACCGGTGTCGCCCTGGCACATCACGCGGCGCGGGGCGACCTGGTGCATGTCATCACCGCCACCCTGGGCGAGGAGGGCGAGGTCATCCCGCAGGACCTGCGGCACCTGGAGGGTGACCCTGCCCTCGGTCCGCACCGGGCTGGCGAGTTGCACCGCGCGATGGCTGCCCTCGGTGTCGAGCACGACTATCTGGCGGCGGGGTCCAGCCGACTGTCCAAACCACGGTGGCGCGACAGCGGCATGGCCGGCTCGGAGGCTGCGGCGCACCCGCGAGCCTTCGCCGGTGCCCCCATCGCTGTGGCGGCTGACCTGCTGGCCGAGCGCCTCGGCATACTGCTGCCTGACCTGGTCCTCACCTATGACGCCCAGGGCGGCTATGGGCACCCCGACCACATCCAGACCCACCGGGTCACCGTGGCCGCGGTCGCCTCCCTGCCCGAGCGGCTGCGACCCCGGCTGTATGCCGTGCTGACCCCCTCATCCTGGGCGCGCGAGGACCGCGCGTGGCTGGCCGAGCAGGTGCCTGCGGGCACGGGGCTGACCGTGCCGACACCGGATGACCCGTTCCCGCCGTCGGTGGTCGATGATGCGCTGGTCACGCACGCGGTCGTGGACCCGGCCGTGGTGCCCGACCAGGTCCGCGCGCTGCGCGAGCACGCGACGCAGGTCAGCGTCCGTGACGATGCCGCGGCGCCCTACTTCGCGCTCTCCAATGACATTGCCGCTCGGCTCCCGGGGCGGGAGGGCTATGCCGAGGTCGACCCGGACACCGGCGATCTGATCCGGTGAGGCACGATGGGCGGAGCGGACTGAGAGGAGCTGGAGTGGTCGAGGATGCAGGCGCCGAGCCGGTGCCTGTCGACCCCCAGGCCTATCGCCGGGCTGTCGGCCGCTTCGCGACCGGCGTCACCGTCGCCACCACCTTTGCCGGGCAGCACGACCACGCCATGACCGCCAACTCGATCACCAGCGTGTCGTTGGACCCGATCCTGATGCTCATCTCGGTCGAGCGCGCTGCCCGCTGGCACGACGCGGTGGTCGAGTCCGGGGTGTGGGGCATCAGCGTCCTGGGGCAGCATGCCAAGGCGACCGCCTCCTGGCTGAGCACCCACGGTCGTCCGCTGCACGGGCAGCTCGACCGGGTGGCCCACCACCGCGGCGCCGCCACAGGTGTCGCGCTGATCGACGGCGCGCTCGCCGGCTTCGAGTGCCGCACCACCGACATCCACGTCGCCGGGGACCACAGCCTGGTGGTCGGTGAGGTCGTCGGCCTGGAGATCCCGCCGCGCATCGACCCCGCGCTGGTGCACTTCCGCGGCCGCTACGGCCACCTGGACTGACCCGCCCCCCGCAAAATGATAAAGGTTTCGCACGCCCTCAGCGCCTTTTGATAGAGGTTTCGCACGCCTGCGTTGGCGACTCGCGCACGCGATCCGCGCGTGCACGGCAGTTTGAGACCTGAAGCGACCGCAGCGTGCAGCCAAACAGGCAAGGTGACGATCTCCCGGCGTGACCAGGTCGCTGACCTGCGGCTTTGCTCGAGGGCCCCTGACATTGCCTGTTTGGCTGCACGCTGATCCTGGGGCGGGCCGGCAACGCTCAGCCGGCCCACGGCATACGGCTGGGTTTTGTTGTTGTGCAGGGCCGGTCGCGCAGGGCAGGGTGGCCGGGTGCGCGCTTTCGAGGACCTGGTTGCCGAGGCGACGGCGGCCGACGTCTCGGGGTGGGGCTTCGGATGGCTCGCGGGCAGGGCCACCGAGGAGCGCCCGCCCTGGGGTTATGCCCGCCTGCTGGCCGAGCACTTGGCGCGGGTGCCGTCGGCCCTCGACGTGGACACCGGCGGTGGCGAGGTGGTCGACGAGGCGCCGGTCCTGCCGCCGCGGATGGTGGTCACCGAGAGCGGGTCACCCAACGTGGAGCGGGCGCGTGCTCGACTCGGGCCGCGCGGGGTGCACGTCGTGGAGACCGTCGCCGGGGAGCCGTTCCCGCTGCCGGACAACGCTTTTGATCTGGTGACCTCCAGGCACCCGGTGCGTCCGGACTGGACGCAGATCCACCGGGTGCTCGTGCCGGGCGGACGCTATGTCGCCCAGCACGTTGGCCCGGAGTCGGCCCGTGAGTTGAGCGAGGCCTTCCTCGGGCCACTGCCGGACGGGGACGGGCGCGACCCGGAGCGCGAGGTTGCGGCTGCGCAGGACGCCGGGCTGAGCGTCGAGGACGTGCGCACGGCGCGGTGCCGCATGGAGCTCCACGACATCGGCGCGATAGTGTGGATCCTGCGCAAGTGCGTCTGGTGGGTGCCGGACTTCACCGTCGAGCGCTATCGCGACGTGCTCCTCGACCTGGATGCCGGGCTGCGGGCCGGCCGACCGTTCGTGGCGCACTCGACCCGCCACCTGATCACGGCCACGAAACCGGCACGCCCGTCCTGAGGTGCCCGGGCCAGCGGCCGGTCTATGCTCGAAAGCACAGCACGGGTCGTCGTTCGCATGGACAACCGGCGGCCCACCGGTGCACGAACCATGCACCGCGCGCGACGGAGCGTGCGGCCACGGCCGGAGGGAGCGCTCGATGAGCCCGACCGAGATCACCGTCAACGGCACCACGCGCCCGTGCGAGGCCGGCCCACACACCAGCCTGCTCGACTGGCTGCGTGGCCAGGGGTGGACCGGCGCCAAGGAAGGGTGTGCCGAGGGGGAGTGCGGCGCCTGTGCGGTGCTGGTCGCCCGCCCGGACGGACCCGAGCGGACCCGGTGGGTCTCGGTCAACGCGTGCCTGCCACCGGCGCTGTCCTATGACGGCCAGGAGGTCATCACCGCCGAGGGCCTGGGCACCCCGACCGCCCCTGGGCAGCAGGCAGCCCTGCACCCCGTGCAACGCGAGATGGCGGACCGCGGAGGATCCCAGTGTGGCTATTGCACACCAGGATTCGTGTGCGCGATGGCGGCCGAGTTCTATCGTCCGGAGCGCGACGGCCAGACACCCCAGGACCCCACAGAGCACGACCACGAGTGCGGACCCAACGGCTTCGACCTGCACGCCCTGAGCGGCAACCTGTGCCGCTGCACCGGCTATCGGCCGATCCGGGATGCTGCCTATGCCCTCGGCGACCCTGACCCGGCCGACCCCATCGCCGGACGTCGCGACAGCGCGGCGCCGCCGGCCCGCGCGACAGAGATCTCCGGCGCAGGCAGCACCTTCGTGCGTCCTGCAGACCTGCCGGACCTGCTGACCCGGCTCGCCGCGACCCCCGACGCCGTCCTGGTGGCGGGTGCCACGGACGCCGGGGTCGAGCGCAACCTGCGACACACCAGGCCACCCGTGGTGCTGGGCATCGACCGGGTCGAGGAGTTGCGCGAGCTGCAGCTGACCGACGAGACCGTCGAGATCGGTGCGGCACTCACCCTCAGCGAGATCGAGCGAGGGTTGGGCGGGCGCGTGCGCCTGCTCGATCAACTGTTCCCGCAGTTCGCCTCGCGCCTGATCCGCAACGGCGCCACGCTCGGCGGCAACCTGGGCACCGGCTCCCCGATCGGGGACGCGGCCCCTGTGCTGCTGGCGCTGGAGGCCGCCCTGGTGCTCGCCTCGGTCGACGGTGAGCGTGAGGTGGCGCTGGCCGACTATTTCACCGGCTATCGCCAGAGCGTGCGCCAACCCGGGGAGCTCATCAAGGCGGTGCGCATCCCCCTGCCGCTGGCACCGCACACGGCCTTCCACAAGATCGCCAAGCGCCGTTTCGACGACATCTCCTCCGTCGCGATCGCCATCGCCCTGCGGCTGGAGGGCGACACGGTCGCCTCCGTGCGGATCGGTCTGGGCGGGGTGGCCGCGACACCGGTCCGCGCACTGGCCACCGAGGAGGCCCTGACCGGGCACGCGTGGGACGCGGACACGGTCGCCCGCGCCGCCGGGGTGCTCGCGCAGGAGGGAACACCACTGGACGACCACCGCGCCAGTGCTCGCTATCGCAGCGCCATGCTCGAGCAGTCGTTGCTGCGGTTCTTTGACGAGCAGGGGCGCGCCCGTGCGAAACCTCTACCAAAAGACGGGGAAGGCGTGCGAGACCTTTACGAAAATGCGGGGGAGGAGCGATGAGCACGCCACTGTCGCAGCGGCCGCCGCAGCCGGTCGTCGGGCTGAGCGTCGCGCACGAGAGTGCGGACCCGCACGTCACGGGCGCCGCGCTCTACACCGACGACCTGGTGGGGCGGACCACCAACGTGCTGCACGCCTGGCCGGTGCAGGCACCGCACGCCCACGCCCGCGTGACCGGGCTGCAGACTGACCCCGCCCTGCAGGTGGAGGGCGTGGTGCGGGTCCTCACCGCCGCCGACGTCCCGGGCGTCAACGACTCCGGGGTCAAGCAGGACGAGCCGCTCTTCCCCGACGAGGTGATGTATCACGGGCACGCCGTCTGCTGGGTGCTCGCCGAGACGGTGGAGGCCGCCCGGCTGGGAGCAGAGGCGGTGGAGGTGGCCTATGAGCCGCTGCCGTCCGTCATCACCCTCACCGAGGCCATCGAGCAGGAGTCCTTCCAGGGCGGGCAGCGCACCGTGACCCGTGGGGATGCCGCCGCCGGACTCGAGCGGGCGGCCCACCGGTTCAGCGGCGAGTTTGAGTTTGGCGGCCAGGAGCACTTCTACCTCGAGACCCACGCGGCGCTCGCCAGCGTCGACGAGGCCGGTCAGGTCTTCGTGCAGAGCAGCACCCAACACCCGACGGAGACGCAGGAGATCATCGCGCACGTCCTGGGCCTGCGCAGCCATGAGGTCACCGTCCAGTGCCTGCGGATGGGCGGCGGCTTCGGCGGCAAGGAGATGCAGCCACACGGGCTCGCGGCCGTCGCCGCTCTGGGTGCCGTGCTCACGGGACGCCCGGTCCGGTTGCGACTCAACCGGACCCAGGACATCACCATGACCGGCAAGCGACACCCCTTCCACGCCTCCTGGGAGGTCGGCTTCGATCAGGAGGGCCACCTCGAGGCGCTCCGCACGACGCTGACCTCCGACGGCGGGTGGTCCCTCGACCTGTCCGAGGCCGTCCTCGGGCGGGCCCTGTGCCACGTGGACAACGCCTACTACGTGCCCGACGCGGAGTTCCACGGCCGGATCGCCCAGACGCACAAGACATCCCAGACCGCCTTCCGCGGGTTCGGCGGCCCGCAGGGGATGCTCGTGCTGGAGGACATCCTCGGCCGTTGCGCGCCCGCCCTCGGGATCGACCCGACCGAGCTGCGGCGCCGCAACCTCTACCAGCCCGGCCAGAGCACGCCCTACGGCCAACCGGTCCGGCACGCCGAGCGCCTCGAGGCCGTCCTGGAGGAGGTGAGCGCCCGCGCGGACCTGACCACGCGGCATACGCAGATTGCAAGTTTCAACGCCACCAGCCCGCACCGCAAGCGCGGGATCGCCTGCACCCCGGTCAAATTCGGCATCTCCTTCAACTTCACGGCGTTCAACCAGGCCGGTGCCCTGGTCCACGTCTACAAGGACGGGTCGGTGCTGATCAACCACGGCGGCACCGAGATGGGCCAGGGGCTGCACACCAAGATGCGCCAGGTGGCCGCGACCGCCCTGGGGTTGCGGTTGAGCGCCATCCGGCTGGCTCCAACGCGCACCGACAAGGTGCCCAACACCTCTGCGACAGCGGCAAGTTCGGGCTCGGACCTCAACGGTGGCGCGGTCAAGGACGCCTGTGAGCAGATCCGGGAGCGGCTGACCGCGGTGGCGGCGGACCGGCTCGGTGCACCGATCGACGACGTCCGGTTCAGCGACGGGACCGTCAGCGCCGGTGACACGAGCCTGCCCTGGTCGGACCTGGTCAAGCACGCCTACCTCGAGCGCGTGCAGCTGTTCGCCGCCGGCTACTACCGCACCGAGGGGCTGCACTGGGACGGGGTCCGGATGCAGGGCGAGCCGTTCAAATACTTCGCCTACGGGGCCGCCGTCTCCGAGGTCGAGGTGGACGGCTTCACCGGTGCCCACACCGTGCTGCGCACGGACATCGTCCATGACGTCGGGGACAGTCTCTCGCCGTTGGTGGACCTCGGGCAGATCGAGGGCGGCTTCCTCCAGGGCGTGGGGTGGTTGACGCTCGAGGACCTGCGGTGGGACACCTCTGACGGTGACGGGCGCGGCAGGGTCACCACCTCGGCCGCCAGCACCTACAAGTTGCCGTCCTTCTCCGAGTTGCCACGAGAGCTCAACGTGCACCTGCTCGAGCAGGCGAGCGAGGACGGCGCCGTCTATGGCTCCAAAGCCGTGGGGGAGCCCCCGCTCATGCTGGCCTTCAGCGTCCGGGAGGCCCTGCGACAGGCGGTGGCGGCCTTTGGTCCGACCGGCCACAGCGTGGAGCTGGGCTGCCCGTCGACACCCGAGGCAGTCTTTTGGGCCGTGGACGCGGCGCGCGAGGCCGCGCAGCGCGACGGCTCGGGCGCCGCGGCTCCTGCGCGGACAGTTGGCGCCCGGACAGAGAGCGCCAAGACAGACCCGGCGTATGCCGAGGGGTCGGCTCCCGCGCCGACCGCGGGCGAGTCCGTGGTCACCGGAGGGTTGGCGGACTGATGGACTGGTTGCGGGCACTGGCGCACCTGCGCGAGGACGGACGCTCCGCGGTGCTGGTCACTGTCACGGCCGTGCGCGGGCATGCTCCGCGAGAGGCCGGCGCCAAGATGGTGGTCGCCGCTGAGGAGACGTGGGACAGCATCGGCGGCGGCAATCTGGAGGCCAGCGCCGTGGCCCGAGCCAGAGAGCTGCTCGCGGCCGGGACCACCGGGCCGGAGCGCACTGATCTGTCGTTGCACGAGCACGCTCCCACGACCTATGGCCGGCAGTGCTGCGGCGGTGAGGTCAGCCTGCTGTTCGAGCCGTTGCCTGCCCGTCCGGTGGTGGCGGTCTTCGGGCTGGGACACGTCGGCGCGGAGCTGGGGCGGATCCTGTCGAGGTTGCCGCTCGTGGTGCACCTGGTGGACAGCCGCCGGGGTCAGGTCGAGGCCCTGAACGCCCTGGGCGTGCGTGATGGTCTCGCCGACGTTCAGATCACCCATGCGCCCGTCCCGGAGGTGGTGCTCGCGGACCTCCCGGCGCATGCCCACGTGCTGGTGATGACCCATGACCACGCCGAGGACCTCGTGCTCTGTGAGGCCGCACTGCGCCGCGGCGACCTCGGCTCGGTCGGGGTGATCGGCTCGTCGGCCAAGTGGCAGCGCTTCCGCAAGCGGCTGCTCGAGGCTGGTCACACCGAGGCCGCCATCTCGACGCTGACCAGCCCGATCGGGCTGCCCGACCTGCCGGGCAAGCAACCAGCGGTGATCGCGATCAGTGTCGCGGCCGCGCTGGTGGGCACGCTGCAGCTCGATGCCGCACCTGCCGCTGCGATGGACTCGCCGGCGGACCTTCGCGGATGAGCGGCCGGTGGCGCGGATAGCGTGTCGGGATGAGCGCGCCCGACTGCATCTTCTGCACCCTGATCGCCGGTCGCGCACCGGTGAGCATCGTCGAGAGCGACGAGCATGTCGTGGCCTTCCTGGACGCCTTCCCGGTGGGACCGGGCCACGTGCTGGTGAGTCCGCGGCGGCACGTCGAGTCACTGAGCGAGCTGACGGTCGAGGAGGGCGCTGCCCTGTTTGCCTCGGCCCGGCGTCTTGCCGGGAGGGTGCGCGAACGCCTCGCTCCAGCAGTCAACCTGCACCTGTCCGATGGGGCTGAGGCCGATCAGGAGGTGCCGCACGTGCACCTGCACGTCATCCCCCGGCACGCCGGTGACCAGGTGGTGCTCGACCTGCCGGGGACACCGCGCACCAGGCAGGACCTGGATGAGGTCGCTGCGGCGCTGACGGCGAGCCCGGACTGAGCCGGAGCGCCCCGTGCGGTGGTGCTGAACCGGCGTGACCGATGCCGCGCTGGAGTGCAGGACACGCCGCAACGATGGGCGCACGGTGCACGACACGCAGGGGTGATCGCGACCGGCGGCGTAGGATCAGCGAGGCACCTGGCGGGCAGGCGTGGGGAGATAACAACTCGGCATCGATCCGGTCAGGAGTGCCAACCACACGCTCAGGTGACGCGTTTGCGTTAGGAGGGCACGGCATACTGCCACAGACGCGCGAGCGTCCTGACACCCGTGCCAGCGCACCGTGAGCACGCCAGACCGACACCAGACGACCAGCAAGGGAAGCCCCGTGGACGAACGACAGAGCCTGCCGGAGGAGCCGCAGCGCAACGAGTGGGTCGCCATCCTCGTGCGCACGTTGGTCGCCGTGTTGGTGCTGGGCGGAGGCTATTACTTCGCAGCGCAGTATCTCGGGGGACGCGTGCCCAACGGCACGCAGGTCGAAGGGATCGACATCGGTGGCCTGAGCCCCGAGGATGCGCGGGCCACGCTGGACGATCGCCTGGACGACATGGCCACCGAACCGGTGACGATTGATGTCGAGGGCGACACCGTGCAGATCGCACCAGAGGACGCGGGGCTCGCCCTCGATCTGGACACCACGCTGGCAGGCATCACGGGCGTCAGCTATGACCCGTCGGTGCTCTGGGACCGAGTCGTCAACGAGGGGCAGGACCTGCCACTCGAGGTCACCGTGGACCGCGCCGACCTCGAGAAGGCCGTGCAGGGGGTGGCCCAGGACGTGGCCATCGAGCCCACCGAGGGTGAGGTCTGGCTCAACATGGGCGAGGTCAAGTCCACCGAGTCCGCGGACGGCCGCGAGCTCGACGTGCCTGCCACCAGCGACGCGGTGGAGGCTGTGTGGCCGCAGACGACCAAGGTGGACGGCGTGGTGACGGCCACCAAGCCGCAACTGGCCCAGGCCGAGATCGACCGCTTCGTCGGGGAGGTCGCCGGCCCCGCCGTCGCCGGCCCGATCACCGTCGAGGTGGACGGCGAGAAGTCGGAGATCAGCACCAAGCAGATCGCCCGCCTGCTCACCATCACCGAGGGTGACGACCACACCCTGTCGCTGGACTTCGACGCCGAGGGCGTGCTCGAGATCGTCAGCGGTCAGCTGGAGGAGGCCACCGTCTCGCCGCAGAACGCGGGCGTGGTCCTCGACGGCGGGAGCCCCGTTGTCACCAGCGCTCGCGTGGGACAGGTCGTCGACGAAAAGGCGCTGCTCGAGGAGGTCAACAAGGCCATCAAGAAGGAGGGCGAGCACCGCGTCGCCAAGGTTGGCACCACCGAGGTGGAGCCCGACATCACGGACAAGGACGCGGCGGCGTGGGACTTCTCGCAGATGGCGACCTTCCGCAGCACCTTCCCGGGTGGAGCGTCCAACGCCGACCGCACCGAGAACATCCGGGTCGGACTGGGGCACCTCAACGGCACTGTCGTCATGCCCGGGGACTCCTTCAGCCTGTCCAACGAGCTGGCTCCCATCACGCATGAGCGTGGATACGTCGACGCCGGTGTGATCAGCGGTGGCCGCCTGGTCAAGGGAATCGGAGGTGGCCTCTCGCAGGTCTCCACCACGGTGCTCAACACCGCCTGGAACGCCGGTGTCCAACTCGATGAGTTCCACCCGCACTCCTACTACATCGAGCGCTATCCGGTCGGCAAGGAGGCCACGATCGCGGTCGGTCAGCTGGACAACCGGTGGACCAATGACACCGACACCCCGGTCGTGATCCAGACCTGGATCGAGGGCAGCGACATCGTGATGACCTTCTGGGGTGACAAGAAGTACGACGTCGACACGGTCACCGGCCAGCGCACCAACTACGTGCAGCCTGACGTCAAGACCGATGACAGCGAGAACTGCCTGCCGCAGAGCCCCCAGCAGGGCTTCACCATCACGGTGACGCGCATCCTGTCCCAGTCGGGCAGTGAGGCTGACCGGCAGTCCTACACCACGACATACCACCCCTCGGACCAGGTCACGTGCACCGGATGACCGGCGTGATACCGGCCACAGAAGCCGGGGGCGGCTTACCGCTCTGCCCTGCCGCGCGGCATACTAGGCAGTGGCCTGTCCCGTGCCCGGAACGCCACGTCACCAATAGCAGGATCAGGAGCAGTTCATGACCTACGTCATCGCCCAACCGTGTGTCGACCTGAAGGACCTCGCCTGCATCGAGGAGTGCCCGGTCGACTGCATCTACGAGGGCGAGCGGATGCTGTATATCCACCCTGACGAGTGCGTGGACTGCGGCGCCTGCGAGCCGGTGTGCCCCGTGGAGGCCATCTACTACGAGGACGACACCCCCGAGGAGTGGGCCGACTACTACAAGGCCAACGTCGAGTTCTTCGACGACCTGGGCAGCCCCGGCGGCGCCGCCAAGCTGGGTCTGATCGCCAAGGACCACCCAATCGTCGCGGCGCTGCCGCCGCAGGAGCACGACGAGTAAGCATCCCCGGATTCGGGCAGGCGCTAGAGGGCCTCTGCTCGGTCAACGACAAGCGGCGCTCCCGGCCCTAGGGCGTGCCGACCCCGAGCAGGAGGACATATGACCGACACCGCAAAACTCACCCACAAGGGCTCTGAGCTCGAGTTCCCCGTCGTGCCCGCGGTGGAGGGCAACAACGGCCTCGACGTCTCCTCACTGCTGAAGACGACGGGCGACGTCACCCTGGACGTGGGCTTCGTCAACACCGCCTCCTGCAAGTCGGAGATCACCTACATCGACGGTGACGAGGGCATCCTGCGCTACCGCGGCTACCCGATCGAGCAGCTGGCCGAGAAGTCCAACTTCCTGGAGACCAGCTACCTGCTGATCTACGGCGAGCTGCCGACCGCCACCCAGCTGGAGGAGTTTGACCAGCGCATCCGCCGGCACACCCTGCTGGTCGAGGACATGAAGGGCTTCTTCAACGGCTTCCCGCGTGACGCGCACCCGATGCCGGTGCTGTCCTCCGCGGTCTCCGCGCTGGGCACCTTCTATCAGGACAGCCTGGACCCGTTTGACCCCGAGGCCGTGGAGATCTCCACGATCCGCCTGATGGCCAAGCTGCCCACGATCGCGGCCTACGCCTTCCGCAAGAGCCAGGGTCAGCCCTTCCTCTACCCCAACAACGACTACAACCTGGTCGAGAACTTCCTGTGGATGACCTTCGGGCAGCCGACCGAGGAATACCAGCTGGACCCCGTGGTCGCCAAGGCCCTCGACCTGCTGTTCATCCTGCACGCCGACCACGAGCAGAACTGCTCGACCTCCACGGTGCGCCTGGTGGGCTCCTCCGAGGCCAACCTGTTCTCCTCCATCTCCGCCGGCATCCACGCCCTCTCCGGCCCGCTGCACGGTGGCGCCAACTCCGCGGTGCTGGCCATGCTCGAGGAGATCAAGGAGAACGGCGGCGACGTCAAGGACTTCGTCAAGAAGGTCAAGAACAAGGAGGAGGGCGTCAAGCTGATGGGCTTCGGCCACCGGGTCTACAAGAACTACGACCCGCGCGCCGCCCTCGTCAAGAAGTCCGCCCACGAGATCTTCTCCAAGGTCGGTGGCGGCAACCCGCTGCTGGACCTGGCCATGGAGCTCGAGCAGACCGCCCTCGAGGACGACTACTTTGTCGAGCGCAAGCTCTACCCCAATGTCGACTTCTACACCGGTCTGATCTACGAGTCGATGGGCTTCCCGTCCAACATGTTCACCGTGCTGTTCTCGATCGGCCGCCTGCCCGGCTGGATCGCCCAGTGGCGCGAGATGATCGAGGACCCGGCCACCAAGATCGGCCGCCCGCGTCAGCTATATGTCGGCAGCCCGGCCCGCGACTACGTCGCCTCGGACGCTCGCTGACCTGAGCTCACCCCACACGCCCCCGTTCCGGTTCGCCGGAGCGGGGGTTTGTGCGATCTCCCCCCAATTTTCATAAAGGTCTCGTACGTCGGACCCGGATCTTGATACAGGTCTCGCACGGGCAGGCCGTACGAGACCTCTATCAATTTCCGGGGGAGGCGTGCGAAACCTTTATCTTTTTGCGGGGGGAGGGGGGTCAGCTGGTCGCGACGGTGATCGTCACTGTGGTGCCGTCGGCCGGGGTATCGGTGGATCGCCAGGTGAGCGGGTCGTCGTGCCGGTCCCAGGCGCGGTCAGCGACCTGCACCCCCACGATGTCCTGCACCTCCGCGTGGGCCACCGCCCAACTGGCCACCGCCCATGCCTGGTCGGCGCCCGAGGCCTGCAGCGTGACGGTGTCGTCGTCGGCGCTGCCCTGCCCGGAGAAGGTCCGCTCCGCCTTGGCGAGCACGTCCTGGGCCGAGCCGGCGCCCTCCACCGCGTCCAGGCGGCAGGCGAGACCGGCGTGGGTCTGACCGACCAGAGCTGAGGCCATCACCCGGGCCTCGCCCTCGTGATCGGCATAGGCGTCCGGATAGCGGCTGCGCTGGACCTCCTGCGCGATCTCGGTGACCACCCACTCCGACCAGTCCGGGATCGCCTCCAGGGCGTCCAGGAAGGTGTTGGTGGCATAGACGGGGTCGGTCACCTCCTCGGGAGTGCCCCAACCCTGGCTCGGCCGCTGCTGGAACAGACCGAGGGAGTCGGCGTCCCCATAATTGAGGTTGCGGAGCTTGGACTCCTGGATCGCGGTGGCCAGGGCGACCGTGGCGGCCTTGGGCGGCAGGCCACGCTCCAGGGTGATCATGCTGATGGTCGCTGCGTTGGCCGCCTGCTCAGGTGTGAGTGACTCGCTGGCGTCGCCGACCGTGAACTCACAGGTCGGGCTGCGGAACTCGTCGATCAGCCAGCGCGCGCCATAGGCCCCGCCGAGGATGGCCACAGCGGTGACGGCAGCCAGGGTCAGCCATGCGCGCCGCCGTGGCCGACGGGCCTCGGCGGCCGGGTCATCCTGGCCGGCCGGGGTCATGCCTGAAGTCTACGGTCCGCTGGCTAAGGTCGAGGACATGTCGAGCGAGAACATCCTGGACCTTACCCAGGACGCGGTGGCCCTGACCGCCAGCCTGTGCAACATCCCCTCCGTGAGTCTGGAAGAGGGGCCCCTTGCCGATGCGGTGGAGGCCGCCCTGCGCGGCCTGTCGCACCTGTCGGTCACGCGCGACGGCAACACCGTCGTGGCCCGCACAGACCTCGGCCGCTCCGAGCGGGTGGTGCTCGCCGGGCACCTGGACACGGTGCCGCTGACCGAGCCCGCCAACCTGCCGGTCCACCGGGAGGGGGACTATCTGGTGGGTCGTGGCACCACCGACATGAAGGGTGGCGTGGCGGTCCAGCTCCGACTGGCTGCCGAGCTCACGGCTCCGAGCCGGGACATCACCTTCGTCTTCTATGACGCAGAGGAGATCGCCGACGAGCACAACGGTCTGGCCCGGTTGGCGCGGACCCACCCGGACCTGCTGGCCGCCGACTTCGCGGTGCTGTTGGAGCCGACCGACGACGCGATCGAGGGCGGGTGCAACGGCTATGTCACGGTCCTGGTCCACACCCGCGGGACCGCCGCCCACTCCGCACGGCCCTGGATGGGGCACAACGCGATCCACGACGTCGCCGACGTGCTCGCGCGGATCGAGCGGGGGCAGCTCCCGGACGCCGATGTCGACGGGCTGACCTATCGCCAGTCGCTCAGCGCGGTCGGGATCAGCGGCGGCATCGCGGACAACGTGATCCCCGACCACGCCGTGGTGACCGTCAACCTCCGCTTCGCGCCGCAGTGGACGCAGGACCAGGCGGTGTCCTATCTGGTCGACGACGTCTTTGCCGGCCTCGAGACGGAGGTCATCGACCGCTCCGCCGGTGCCCGACCGGGCCTGGACCGTCCAGCCGCTGCCGCGTTCATCGAGGCCCTGGGGCTGCCGGTGCGTGCCAAGCTGGGGTGGACCGATGTGGCCCGGTTTTCCGCCCTCGGGATCCCGGCGGTCAACTTTGGTCCGGGGGAGGCCCAGTTTGCCCATGCCGACGATGAGCGGTGCCGCGTCGACCAGATCGTCGCAGCCGAGGCGTCACTGCGCCGCTGGCTGGCCTGAGCAGCACAGACCGTATGCCGGTTGGGCACCTGTGGGTGCGACGGTTTAGGTTCGTCGTGTGAGCCAGTCCAACGAATACCGCAAGGGCCCCGTGACCCTGCGGGGCCGCAAGGTGCCCACCAGCACGACGGATCAGCGACTGCTGGACAACAGTGGCCCCGCCGACTGGGTGCACACCGACCCGTGGCGCGTGCTGCGGATCCAGTCCGAGTTTGTCGAGGGCTTCGGGGCACTGTCCGAGCTCGGCCCAGCCGTGAGCGTCTTCGGCTCGGCCCGCATCGGGCCGGACCACCCCATCTACGAGCTGTCCACCAGGGTCGGTGAGGTCCTCGTCGAGGCGGGCTATGCCGTCATCACCGGCGGGGGACCGGGCACGATGGAGGGGGCCAACCTCGGCGCCAGCCGGGCCGGCGGCACGTCAGTCGGGCTGGGCATCGAGCTGCCCTTCGAGACCGGGCTCAACGCGCACGTGAATCTCGGCATCAACTTCCGCTACTTCTTTGCCCGCAAGACGATGTTCGTCAAGTATGCCCAGGGGTTCATCGTGCTCCCTGGCGGCTTCGGCACCCTCGACGAGCTGTTCGAGGCCGTCACCCTCGTGCAGACCGGCAAGGTGACCAACTTTCCGATCGTCTTGATGGGGGCAACGTTCTGGGAGCCCCTGTTGGACTGGCTGCGCACCACCCTGATCGCCCAGGGCACGGTGTCCGAGGCTGATGTCGACCTGTTTCACCTGACCGATGACCCCGACGAGGCGGTCCGGATCATCCGCGAGGCACGCCCGTGATCCTGATCCTGGTCATCGTCGGTGTCGTGGCTCTCGGCGCGGTCGCCGCAGCCCTGGTGCTGCGCTCGGGCGTGCCCGGAGTGCCGGACCCGGTGACGACCGAGTCGTTCGAGCCGCTGCCGCGCGGCGGGGTGAGCGCCGAGCAGGTGACCGACGTGCAGTTCGACCAGGCCGTGCGCGGCTATCGGATGTCGCAGGTTGACACCGTGCTGGACCGACTCGCTGACGAGCTGCGGGAGCGCGACGCCGAGATCGACCGGCTGCGCGGGGAGCTGGCCGAGATGCCCGTGGACTTCACCGGGGGGAGCCCGATGCCGGAGCGTGACCGTGGGGACCTTTGAGATCGCCCGCACCCTGCCGGCCGACCCGGAGGCGACCTTCAGGGTCTTAGGCGACCTCGCGGCATACGGTCAGTTCCAGCCACTGACCCGGATCTCGCCCAGTCCGGGTCCCATCGGACCCGGCTGGTCCTTTGTCGCGCACACCGGCATCGGCCCGCTGTCGATCACCGACCGGATGGTCGTCACGCAGTGGGACCCCGGTGAGCACTTCACGATCGTCAAGATCGGGCCGGTGCTGGACGGCGGCGCCGAGGTGCACCTGACACCCGAGGGTGACGGCACGCGGGTCGTGTGGCGCGAGGAGATCGTGCCGCGACCCGGCTGGATCGGGCGTCGCACGGCGCTGCTGACGGACCCGCCGATGCGCTGGTTCCTGGGCCGCTCGCTGGACCAGATGGCCGCCCGGGTCGGGGAGCGGTGACCCGCTCGACGGGACGGTTCCTGCTGGTCCTGCTGGGGCTCTACACCGTCTTTCGCCTGTTCACCACGGCCGTGCTGCTGTGGATCACCGACGTCCACCAGGACCCGGTGATCTTCAGCGGTGAGGTGCATCGCTATTTCGACCTGGCCACCCTCTGGGACGGCGCCTGGTATGAGTCGATCGCCACCACCGGCTATCCCGACGAGATCCCCCGCGACGAGCACGGCATGGCCCGGCAGAACGAGTGGGCCTTCTATCCGATGTTCCCGACGCTGGCCAAGTGGCTGATGGCGCTCACCGGGTGGCCGTTTGCCGTGGCCGGGCCCGTCGTGGCGCTCGTCGTGGGCTATGCGGCGGCCGTGGTCATGGGTCTGCTGCTGCGCGAGCGGGTTGGTGCTGTGGCCGCGCTCGGGGGCGTTGCCCTGTTCGCCGCGTTCCCGACGGCGCCGGTGCTGCAGGTTGCCTACACCGAGTCGCTGGCCACGCTGCTGTTGTGCATCGTGCTGTGGCTGCTCATGCGGCGGCAGTGGTGGGCGGCGGGCGCGGTGGCGCTGCTGACCGGCCTGGCCCGTCCGATCGCGCTGCCCCTGGGGCTGGTCGCGCTGGTGGCCGTGGTGCTGCGCTGGCGTCGGCGCCGCGAGGAGCCGGTGCCCCGAGGGGAGTATGCCGGCATGCTGGGTGCCCTTGTCGGCTGCGGTTTGTCGGGGCTCATCTGGCCGGCCCTGGTCTGGCGGGGGACCGGTGTCCCGGCGGGCTACACCGAGACGATGTCAGCCTGGCGTCAGGGGGAGCCGGTCACCCCGTTTGGTCCCACCCTGGAGATGGTGAAGTGGCAGTTCGGGGACCCGCGCGGCGTGTGGCTGCTGCTCGGGTTCTTCGTGCTGCTGGCGGTCATGATGCTCGGTCCGTGGGCCCGTGGCCTGGGGCCGGTCCTGAAGACCTGGAGCCTGGGCTATCCGTTCTATCTCGCCGCGGCCCTGGACCCGTGGACCAGCATCTATCGCTATTTGATCATGCTGTTCCCAGTCTTCGTGGTGATGATCGGCGGAGGCTGGGCGCCCTCGGACAAACGCGCCAACCCCACCTGGCTGATCGTGCTGCGCACCGTCGTGCTCGTGGCGCTCTTCCTCGGGTGGCAGGTGTGGTGGTCCTGGGAGTTGTTCCGGTTTGAGCCGCCGCGCGACAACCCGCCGTGACCACTTTTCCCGGGGCGTCGCCGGTCTGAAACACCGGGTTGCCGGCGCTTCGCTGGTCGCGGCGGCCGGGTGACTGTGCGCCGCTGCTGTGAGTGACGCGCGCACCCTCCTTCGACGCGTGTCCTACACCGTGCCGACATCGTGGCGGCGTGTCTAGGGCCAGAGCACGGGTGCGGCAGCACGTCCTGTGCACCAGCGCTTTGAGGGCGCTCGCTCGCTCTGGTGAGTGCGTGCAGCGCCCCTCCGGGGGCGGTGGACGCACTCGCGAGGAACCTCTGCGCTCGGGCACCTCGGGCGCAGAAGGTTGGGGGCGTACGAAACCTCTATCAAAAGACGGGGAGGGCGTGCGAGACCTTTATCTTTTTGCGGGGGGTCAGCGGCCCTCGAAGACGGGCTTCTCCTTGGCGAGGAAGGCGGCCACAGCGGTCTTGTGGTCCGCGGAGGCGCCGGTGCTGGCCATCAGCTCGGCCTCGTGCTCCAGGGACTCGGCCAACTCGTGGGTCGCGGAGAAGGCGACGGCCCGCCGCACGGCACCGTAGGCCTTGGTGGGCCCGGCCGCGAGGGTCTGGGCGAGCTCACGCACGTGCGCCTCGAAGTCCTCGTCCGCGACGACCTGGGTGGCCAGGCCCAGCTCGAGGGCCTCGTCGGCCTTGACCGTGCGCGGCAGCAGGAGCAGCTCCTTGGCCTTGGCCGCGCCGATCAGCCGGGGCAGGTGATAGGACGCGCCGGAGTCGCACGACAGCGCGATCCCCGTGAAGGCCGTGTTGAATCCCGCGGACGCCGCCACGATGCGCAGGTCGGCCGCGAAGGTGAACGATGCGCCGGCACCAGCCGCGATCCCGTTGACTGCTGCGATCACCGGCTTGTCCATCGTGGCCAGCAGCTGGACGATGGGGTTGTAGTGGGCCCGAACCGTGCCAGAGAGCGCTGCGTTGCCCTCAGCAGAGGCGTCCGCGTCCGTGGGGGCCTGCAGGTCGTTGATGTCCTGACCGACACAGAACGCCCGCCCGGTGCCGGTCAGCACCACCGCCCGCACCGACTCGTCCTCGGCGACCTCTCGCAGCGCGGCGAGCAGGGCCTCCTTGGTGGCGGTGTTGAGGGAGTTCATCGCCTCGGGGCGATTGAGGCGCACGACGGCGACGCCCCCGTCGCGCTCGATCAGGACAGGCGTGGTGGTGTCGGTCTGACTCATCGGGCTGGGTCCTTCACAGGTCGGTCGGGCTCGGTGGGCGCCCCAGCCGCGGCCAGGGCTTCTGAGACGAAGATACGGGCTGGCGGCAACAGGCGGTCAGCCACCTCCAGGAACAGGTCCCGTGCCGCCTGTCCCGGCCACCCGTCGGGCAGCACCTCATCCGGCAGGGCCGGGTCGACGAAGAGGAACTTGCGCCAGCGGTGGACGAGCTCGGCCCGGACCGGATAGGCCGCCTCCGGTGTCATCGACCCGGCCAGGCGTTCCCGCAGCGGCGCGGCGTCGGCCATGAAGGCGCGGTAGTCCTCGGCCAGCTCGGTCAGGTCCCAGGTCCGGGCCACAACGGCGGGAGCATCGGGCAGGTCGCCGGTGGTGAAGGCGGAGAACTCGATCCCCAGGGCCTCCAGTGAGGAGGCCAGCTCTGGGGCCGGTCGTGCGGCCAGCCAGGTCTGCGGGGCAATCCGTCCATAACCGAGGAAGCCGAGCGTCCCGACCACCTTGTCGCGCTGGGCCCGATCCTGGGGCCGCGCGGTGACCACCACCTGCCAGCGACCGTCCCAGGCCGCGGTGGTGGGGCGATAGATCCGTTCCCACGCCTCACCCAGCCTGTCCCGACCGGCCGGTGTTGCGGCATACCCTCGAATGTTGTTGCGGGGCAACGGCTCCAGCCACCCCTGGGAGGTGATCCGCGAGACGGCCGTGCGGGTCGCGGGGGCCGCGATGCCACAGGAGCCGAGCAGGGTGATCACGCCAGAGATCGGCGCCCAGTAGCCGCGCAGCGCAAGGTGGTCCCCGTAGAGGTCGAAAACGGCGGACCGAGCGTGCACCGTCCTAGTCTGCCGCACCCAGATTTCGGGTGACGATGGTCACGGGGGATAATAGGTCTCCAAGCACTGACCGTCGCGGCCTCGCGGCAGGGAACTTGCGGCCGGCGGCCGCTTCAGGAGGAGATCAGACATGGCAGCCATGAAGCCCCGCACCGGCGACGGCCCGCTCGAGGTCACCAAGGAGGGCCGGGGGATCGTCCTGCGGATGCCGCTGGAAGGCGGCGGCCGCCTGGTCGTGGAGATGAACGCTGACGAGGCCACCGCCCTGGGCGAGGCCATCAAGGGTTGTGTGGGCTAAGACCCCTCAGCGCTTGACGGCGGCGAACAGTCCGTCGCCCACCGGGAGGAGGGCCGGCACGAGCCGGTCGTCCTCCCGCAGTGTTTTCCCGAGGTCGCGCAGCACCGTCGTGGCCTCGTCACGGGCCGCGGGGTCGGCGACCCTGTCGTGCCACAACATGTTGTCCAACACCAGGATTCCGCCGCTGCGCAGCACCCGGATGCCGTGCTCGGCATACAACGGGTAGTTGGGCTTGTCGGCGTCGATGAGCACCATGTCGTAGGTCGCGTCGTTGAGGCGGGGCAGCACCTGCCCGGCGTCGCCGGCGATGACGCGGGTGCGCTGGGAGGGGACCCCGGCCTCGGCGAAAGCCTTCTTGGCCATCCGCTGGTGCTCAGGCTCCACGTCGATCGAGGTGAGGATGCCGTCAGGGGCCATGCCCTGCAGCAACCAGAGCCCGGACGTGCCGGCCCCGGTGCCGACCTCGACGACCGTCCTGGCCTGCAGCGACGCGGCCAGCAGGCGCAACACGGTGCCGACGGCCGGGTGGACGGGAGTGGCGCCCAGCGCCTCGCCCTCGGCCCCGGCTCGTTCCATCAGCTCGCTCGGCTCGATGAAGGCCTCGGTGTAGGCCCATGTCGCCAGTCTCTGGGTGCTCATGGCCCCCACACTAATGCGCCGCGGACGCTCAGGAACCTCCCAGCCTGGACTGCCACTATTGGTGGACGGCGAACTGCGCAGCAGGGGTGCGGTCGCCTTGCCTCGAGATGGAGGACACCATGGACGCTCCGGAGCAGCAGGACTGGCAGGTCCCCACGTGGGACGAGATCGTCCGCGAGCACTCGGCCAGGGTCTACCGCCTCGCCTATCGCCTCACCGGCAACCAGCACGATGCCGAGGACCTGACCCACGACGTCTTCATCCGCGTCTTCCGGTCCCTGCACACCTACCGCCCCGGGACCTTCGAGGGCTGGTTGCACCGGATCACCACCAACCTCTTCCTGGACCGCGTCCGGCGCAAGCAGCGCATCCGCTTCGACGCCCTGAGCGACGAGGCTGCCGCGCGCCTGCCCAGCCGGCTGCGTGGCCCGGAGGAGGCGTATGACGCGACGCACCTCGACGATGACGTCCAGCGAGCCCTGGCCGCCCTCTCGCCACAGTTCCGTGCGGCGGTCGTGCTCAGTGACATTGAGGGCTACTCCTATGAAGAGGTCGCCCAGACCCTGGAGATCAAGCTCGGCACGGTCCGCTCCCGCATCCACCGCGGGCGCGCCCAGTTGCGCGAGGCGCTCGCCCACCGTGCGCCCCAGGCCAAGCGGGGCAACGTCTCGCACAGCCAGCCCATCCCCGTCCTGGGGTGAGGGTCCCGTTCGGCCCCGGCGGGCTGATCAGGCAGAATCAGGCGCATGGCTGACGAGCGAGACCCCGAGGACGCGGACCGTCCCGGCCTGTCCCCGGACGAGCGCCCCGCCAGCCCCACCGGCTATGACGACACAACGGCCGCCTCGATCGACCACACCTCGGCGATCCCGGTGGAGCACACGACATCCTTCCCGCCCTATCCGGGCGGCGACGGCGCAGGCACGACAGGCGGGTCCTGGTCGAGGCCCGGCGGCGGCACCGCTGAGGCTCACGATCGTTCCGTCGGCCACGCGGCCTATGCCCACCCGTCGCCCCAGGGCAGCCACCCTGCCTACCTGAGCCCGTCCGCGCCAGCCGACCACACGGCATACCGGCAGGGGAGCGGAGCGACCGCCACCCACCCCCGCACGCGCAGGGGACCGGGCCTGGGACTGCTCACCGGTGCCCTGCTGTTGGGCCTGATCGGGGGCGGCGCGGCCGGCTATCTGGGGGCGCAGTTCGCCCAGGACGAGCAGGAGCCGGCACCGAGCATCGTCGAGGCGGCACCGGTGGGCACCACGCCGCCGACCGCCATCACCGCGATCGCCCAGCACGCTCTGCCCAGCGTGGTGTTCATCTCCGTGGGCTCCACCGCCGGCGAGGGCGTCGGCTCGGGCTTCGTCGTGCGCGACGACGGCTACATCGTCACCAACAACCACGTCATCGAGGGCGCCTCTGACGGCGCGATCGGGGTCACCTTCGCCGACGGGCGGGAGACCACGGCGGAGCTGGTCGGCGCGGACCCCGAATATGACATCGCCGTGATCAAGGTCGACGAGACCGGGCTGCAGGCGCTGGAGTTTGGCGACTCCGACGCGCTGGCGGTGGGTGCCACGGTGGTCGCGGTCGGGGCTCCGCTCGGTCTGGACAACACGGTGACGGCGGGCATCGTCTCGGCGCTGAACCGGCCCGTGATGGCCGGTGGCGGGGCCGGGCCGATGTCCTATATCAACGCCATCCAGACCGACGCGGCGATCAACCCCGGCAACTCTGGTGGCCCCCTGCTCGACCTGAACGGCCAGGTCGTCGGCGTCAACTCCGCCATCGCGCAGATCCCGGGTGACCTCGGCGGCCAGTCCGGCAGCATCGGCCTGGGCTTCTCGATCCCGGCACGGCAGGTCGAGCACACGGCCAACCAGCTGATCGAGACCGGCACCAGCAACCACCCGATCATCGGTGTGATGCTGGACATGACCCACACCGGGGCCGGAGCCAAGGTGCTCGAGGACGGGCAGGGTGAGGGCCCCTCGATCGTGGAGGGCGGCCCGGCAGACGATGCCGGCGTGGAGCCGGGCGACCTGATCCTCGCCGTCGACGGCGAGGAGGTCGACCACGGCAGCCACCTGATCATCATCCTGCGCAGCCACGAGATCGGCGACGAGGTCGAGTTGCTGCTGCAGAACCCGGACGGCGACGAGCGGACCGTGACGATGACCCTCCAGGGCTCGGAGTAGGCCACGATGCTCAACCTCGGTGGTGGTGAGCTGGTCCTGCTGATCGTCCTGGCGCTGATCATCCTGGGGCCGGACAAACTGCCTGGGTATGCCGCGAAGCTGGGTCAGTTTGTCCGCTCGGCCCGGGACATGGCTGAGGGAGCCAAGACTCACCTGCGCGATGAGATGGGTCCCGGGTTCGACGACGTCGACTGGAGCGCTCTGGACCCGCGGCAGTATGACCCGCGGCGCATCGTGCGCGATGCCCTGTCCGCCCCGGCGGCGGGTGCGGCAGCAGGCGGTGCCGTCAGTGGGGGTGACCTGGGCGGGGGTGGGGCTCAGGAGACCGCTGCTGGTCGGGCCGCGAACGAGGCCGCGATCGCCGGCGGAGGTGTGCCGCGCCGCTCGTTCCAGGGCTTCGACCCCAGTGCCCCGGTCCCGTGGGACGTCGACGCCACCTGAGGGTCGTGCCCTCCTGAGGTCAGCGGCTCGTCGGAGTGATGCCGAGCTTGCGGCCAGCCAAACCGCGACCCCGGTGCGCCAGCTGGCGGGCGATGCCGCGCAGGGCGGTCGCCGCGGGGGAGTCCGGGGTGCCGATCACGGCGGGGACGCCGGAGTCGCCGCCCTCGCGCAGGGTGGTGTCCAGCGGGATCTGACCCAGCAGCGGGACCTCGGCGCCGATCGAGCGGGTGAGGCTCTCGGCGACGGCCTGGCCACCGCCGGAGCCAAAGATCTCCTGGCGGGTGCCGTCGGGCAGCTCGAGCCAGGACATGTTCTCGATGACACCGACGACGCGCTGGTGGGTCTGCAGGGCGATCGCACCGGCCCGCTCGGCCACCTCGGCCGCAGCCTGCTGCGGGGTGGTCACCACGAGGAGCTCGGAGTTGGGCAGCAACTGGGCGGTGGTGATGGCGATGTCGCCGGTGCCCGGCGGCAGGTCGAGCAGCAGGACGTCGATGTCGCCCCAGAAGACGTCGGAGAGGAACTGCTGCATCGCGCGGTGCAGCATCGGGCCCCGCCAGACGACCGGCTGGTTGCCCGGCACGAACATGCCGATCGAGATGACCTTCACGTCGTGCGCCAGGGGCGGCAGGATCATGTCGTCGACCTGGGTCGGCTGCTGCTCGACGCCGAGCATGCGCGGCACGGAGAAGCCATAGATGTCCGAGTCGACCACGCCGACCCGCAGACCCTCGGCCGCCATCGCGGCCGCCAGGTTGACGGTGACCGAGGACTTGCCGACGCCACCCTTGCCGGAGGCCACGGCATACACCCGTGTCAGGGTGTCTGGTCGGGCGAAGGGGATCTCCTTCTCCGGGGCGCCACCACGCAGCTGCGAGCGCAGGTTGCCCCGCTGCTCATCGCTCATCACGCCGAGCTGGACGCGCACGTCCGTGACGCCAGCGACCGAGGCCACGGCCGCCGTGACGTTCTTGGTGATGGTCTCCTTCATGGGACATCCGGGCACCGTCAGCAGGATGGTGGTGTTGACCAGCCCTGCCTCGTCGATGTCGACTCCCTCGACCATGCCGAGCTCGGTGATGGGCTTGCGGATCTCGGGGTCATCGACCGTCGCCAGCGCGGCGTGGATGGCATCAAGGGAGGGTGCAGACATGCCTCCATCGTAGGCTGCTCGCCCGAACGAACGATGCCGCGGGTGGGGTGATCTGCGCTACGGCAGGGATCGCTCGTCAGTGTGCTGATCCGGGTCGGCCTCGGGGGCCCTGGCCCGCATCTCCAGCCCGCGCTCCTCCATCTCGTCCAGCAGGCTGCGCAGCTCGCTGCGCACGAAGTCACGGGTCGCGGCGTCACGCATGGCAATCCGCAGCGAGACCACCTCGCGGGTGAGGAACTCCGTGTCGGCCAGGTTGCGCTCGTCGCGGGTGCGGTCCTGCTCGATGACCACCTTGTCGCGGTCGGCCTGCCGGTTCTGCGCGAGCAGGATCAGGGGCGCGGCATAGGACGCCTGCAGGCTCAGCATCAGCGTCAGGAAGATGAAGGCATAGGGGTCGAATCGCAGGTGCTCGGGGGCCAGGAAGTTCCAGACGAGCCAGACGGCGACGAAGACGGTCATGTAGCCCAGGAACCGGGCGGTGCCCATGAACCGTGCGAACCCCTCGGCGAACTGGCCGAAGGCGTCGGGGTCCATCTTGGGCCTGACGATGAGCTGTCGACGACTGGCCAGCGGCTGGTCGAGGCGGTCGGTGCGTCGCTCCACCTGACGCTCGACGGCCCGGTCGGCGAGCCGGTCGCGTCGAGGCGGTGTGGTCGGGTTCGGCTCAGACACGCGCTGCTCCCTCGGCTGTGCTGGACGGTCCGCTGCTCGACGGTCCGCGGCTCGACGGTCGGCTGCTCGACGGCGGGGAGGCGACCGGGATCGCGCCGGTCTCGTCGTGGCGCTCCTCGCGCCAGTCCTCGGGCAGCATGTGGTCGAGCACGTCGTCCACGGTCACCGCACCGAGCAACCGGCCCTCCTCATCGGTCACCGGCACAGCGACCATGTTGTAGTTCGCCATCAGGCGGGTGATCGTCTCCAGCGAGGCATCGGCGGGGACCGGCTCGAAGTCGCGATCCACGATGCCACCGATCGCCTGGTGCGGCGGCTCGCGCAGCAGGCGCTGGAGGTGCACGATGCCGATGAGGCGCCCGGTCGGCGTCTCCAGGGGCGGGCGGCACACATAGACCAGCGAGGCAACGGCGGGGGAGAGCTCCACGCGCCGCACCATGGCCAGGGCCTCGGCGATGCTGGCCTGCGGGCCGAGGATCACCGGCTCCGGCGTCATCATGCCGCCGGCCGTGTCCTGGTCATAGGCGAGCAGGCGGCGCAGGGGCTCGGCCTCGTCCGGCTCCATCATCTGGAGCAACTCCTCGACCGTGTCGGCCGGCAACTCGGCCAGCAGGTCGGTCGCGTCATCGGGCTCCATGACCTCGAGGACGTCCGCCGCCCGCTCGGCGGTCAGACCGGTCAGGATCTCGATCCGGTCGTCGTCGGGCAGCTCCTCGAGGACGTCGGCGAGCATCTCGTCGTCCATCGCGTCGGTCACCTCGGCCCGGCGCTTGGGAGTCAGGTCATGGATCGCGTCGGCGAGGTCGGCGGGCTTGCGGTCCTCCAGGCTCTCCAGCAGGGCGTGGGCGCCCTGTTCGCCGCCTGCCAGGTGCAGGCCCTGCACGTCCTCCACCGGCACCAGGACGGTCTCCCCGCGGGGCCGGCGCAGCCGGAGGCCGGGCCGCGAGCGGGTCGGGGCACCGCGCCGACAGAACACCCGGGTGACCAGCCAGTCGCGACTGGGCTGCAGCTCGAGCGCGAGGTCCTCCACCACCGCCGGCTCGGGACCGCTGTCCCGGTCCACGACGATCTGCACGCTCCGGTCGAACACCTCGGCGACGACGCTGGTCTCGCCGGCGCGCTGCTCAAACCGGCGCATGTTGACCAGGCCGGTGGTGATCACCTGCCCGGCGTCGATCGTGGTCACGCGAGTGATCGGCAGGAAGACGCGTTTGCGGCCCGGCACCTCGACGACCAGGCCGATGGCCCGAGGGCCGCGGACGCGCACCCGAGTCGGCATGGTCAGCACCACGTCGCGGACGCGTCCGACCTCGTCTCCGAGGGGGTCGAAGACGCTCAGCCCGATCAACCGGGCAACGAAGACTCGGGGGTTGCTGCTCACTCGGGCAGGATAGCGACTAGCCACCCGTGTGACCGACCTCACGAGAAGGGTGGGAATCTTCTGAGTGGGCCACTCGCTGTCACAGGTGACGGTTCAACTATGCAATGAAGGAGCACGAACACCCTGATGGGTTTCCAGACCGGCAGCACCTACGACTACGCCACGCTTCGCGCCTATCGTCATCGGACTCCGTCCGACATCGCACGCAAGGCCCTCAAGCCGCGCAAGCGACTCTTCGGACTCCGCTGATCACCATCAGCACCGCAGACCCGTGGCCCGGACGCTCAGCGAGCGTGCCGGGCCACATTAGTGTCAGGATGGCCTTGTGACCAGCATGCCCAGCACCGGACGTGGCCGCATCACCGGCCTCACGCTCGACTACCCGATGTCCCTGGGGGTCTTCGAGAAATACGAGGACGCGCAAAAGGCGGTCGACTTCCTGTCAGACCGCTCGTTCCCGGTGGAAAACTGCATGATCGTGGGGACCGATCTGCGTCAGGTCGAGCGGGTCACCGGTCGCCTCACGATGGGGCGCGTCGCGCTCGCCGGGCTGGTCACCGGCATCTGGATGGGCCTGTTCGTCGGTCTGATCTTCGCCCTCTTCGCGCCGAGTGGAGACGCCTTCACGACCGTCCTGTGGTCGATGCTCTTCGGTGCGGTCTTCGCCCTCGTGTGGGCTCTGCTGGGCCACGCCCTCACCCGTGGACAGCGTGACTTCACCTCGGTCTCGCAGGTCATCGCGACCCGCTATGAGGTGCTGACCGAGCACAAGTTCGCCCAACAGGCCCGCGACCTGCTCGTTGAGATGCCGGGTGGTCCGGGCACGCTCGGCTATCGCCCGCCGACCCAGCAGCCGCCCTTTCAGTCCCCGCCGCAGGGGGCCCCGCAGTCTCCGCCGCAAGGCGCTCCGCAGCAGCCACCGACCGCCGAGCAGCCCGCGCCGCAGGGCGCCCAGCAGCCAGAGGCCACCGAGCAACCCCCGCGCGACACGCAGAGCTGAGCACCGTTAGACAGGTGCCTCCTGCGGGACGTCGCGTCCCGGCACGCGCTGGGCGATCAGCGCACCCACACCGAGGCCGGCGACCGCGAGCAGAGCGGCGATGATGAACGGGTCGCCCGAGTGCAGGGCGGGAGCGAACCCGATCCCGACATACAGGGCCACCCCGCTGGCGCCACCGAGTTGGTCCGCGGCGCGTTGCACGCCGGACGCGATCCCCGCGTCCTCGTCGGTCGTGCCACCGACCGCGACGTATTGCAGCCCGACGATGCCGAAGCCCATCCCGGCAGCGATCAGCAGCATCGCTGGGAGCAGCCACAGTGCCCCTGCATCGAGGAAGGCCACCAGGGCCACCACCACCATGGCGCAGGCGGCAGAGCCCAGACCGGTCAGCACGCAGGTGCGCGCTCCCCACCTCGACAGGAACCGAGGGACCAGGACGGACGCAAGGATCAGGGCGGCGGCCAGCGGCAGCATGAGGAGGCCGGAGCCGAGCGGTCCGATGCCCAGGTGGTCCTGCAGATAGAACGTGAACAGCAGGAACGAGGTCGACAGTGCGGCACTGAGCAGCACCGTCGTCAGGTTCGCGCTCACGCGAGCGCGATCGGCGAAGAAGCCCAGGGGCACCAGCGGGTTTGCCGAGGCTGCCTCGACCCGCACGAACCCGACGCCGGCCAACACTGCGCCCACCAGAGCCGCCGCGCTCAGCCACAGGCTCGCGCCGGCCTCACCGGCCTCGACCACGCCGAAGGTGAACAACAGCGGGCAGGCGGTGAGCAGGGCCGCGCCGGGCAGGTCCAACCGGCCCGGACGGCGCCTCGCGGGCCGATCGTTGTCGAGCAGGAAGAGGGCCGCGATGACCACGACCAGGATGAACGGCACGGAGATCAGAAAGATCCATCGCCAGCCCAGATAGGCGGTGATGATGCCTGACATCGCGAACCCGACGACCAGCCCGCAGCTGGCGACCGCGGCCCACACGCTCAGGGCACGTGATCGTTGCGGACCCTCGGGGAACAGCAACACGATCGTGGCCATCGCGGCCGGCAACGCGATGGCCTCACCCACCCCCTGCAGGAGGCGGGCGACCACGAGGATCTCGAACGAGGGTGCCAGCCCGGCCAACAGGGAGGCCGCACCGAACACCGTCGTGCCGACCAGCAGGGTGCGCCGGCGCCCCCACAGGTCGCCGAGGCGCCCACCGAGCATCAGCAGACCACCGCCAGTGATGGTGTAGCCGACCACGACCCAGGTCAGGGCGTTGCCGCTGACCCCGAAGGTCGTGCCGATCGAGGGCAGGGCGATGTTGACCACGGTCACGTCGACCGCGATGAAGAACTGCAGCATCGACATCGCGCACAGCAACAGCAGCGCGCGGGTCGAGGTCGGGCTGTGCCCGGGGGAGGGGGAACTGCCTGAACGCATCAGTGGTGCTCCGTTGCTCAGAGAGGTTTCCGAGCAGCACGAGAAGGTGCCGCCCCGGTCTGGTCACGAAGCGGCAGGACGATTCAGGAGTGGTGCTGTGACGCGTCCCGCCGCTAGCGGGACACCTTGGTCACTGCCGCGCAGGCGGCCGAGCACGATGCGGCTGACATGACACCAAGGCTAACAGCGGTGCACGGGCTGAGTCATGGGCCTTTCGACCGAGGCGACCACGGCCGCGGGCCGAGGTGAGCCACGGCATACGATCGGCTCTCTGGGTGTTGACCCGACTGTGAAGAAGATCGGGTTCCTGTCCTTCGGTCACTGGACCGACTCCCCGCACTCGGCTGTGCGCAGCGCCTCCGACGCGCTGCTGCAGTCGATCGAGCTGGCCGTCGCGGCCGAGGAGATCGGCGCCGACGGTGCCTACTTCCGGGTGCACCACTTTGCCCAGCAGCTCGCCTCGCCCTTCCCGCTGCTCGCGGCCGTCGGTGCGCGGACGAGCCGCATCGAGATCGGCACCGGCGTGATCGACATGCGCTACGAGAACCCCCTCTACATGGCCGAGGACGCCGGCGCTGCCGACCTGATCTCTGGTGGCCGACTGCAGTTGGGCATCAGCCGCGGATCGCCCGAGCAGGTGATCAAGGGCTATGAGCACCTCGGCCATGTGCCCGCGGACGGGGAGACCGACGCGGACCTGGCCCGTCGGCACACGGCCCGCTTCCTCGACGTGCTCGACGGGGAGGGCTTCGCCGAGCCCAACCCCAGTCCGATGTTCCCCAACCCGCCCGGGCTGCTGCGCATCGAGCCGCACTCACCCGGCCTGCGGCGCCGCATCTGGTGGGGTGCCGGGTCGCGCGCGACCGCGCAGCGGACGGCGCAGCAGGGGATGAACCTGATGAGCTCCACCCTGCTCACGGAGGACACCGGGGTGCCTTTCCACCAGCTCCAGGCCGAGCAGATCCAGGTCTTCCGTGATGCCTGGGCCGGCGCCGGGCACGACTGGACTCCGCAGGTGTCCGTGAGCCGCAGCATCTTCCCGCTGGTCAACGAGATGGATCACCAGTTCTTCGGTTTGCAGACCCGCAGCCAGGACCAGGTCGGTCGCCTCGAGGGTGGGCTGGCTCGGTTTGGCAAGACGTATGCCGCGGAGCCGGACTCCCTGATCGCTCAGCTCGCGCAGGACGAGGCGATCGCGGCGGCGGACACGCTGCTGCTGACGGTGCCCAACCAGCTGGGCGTCGACTACAACGCCCACATCCTCGACAGCGTCGTGCGGCACGTGGCGCCGGGGCTCGGCTGGCGCTGAGGGCAGCGGACCGGTTCCCCCGCAAAAAGATAAAGGTTTCGCACGGTTCTCCCGGATCTTCGTAGAGGTCTCGCACGCCTAACCTGTACGAGACCGCTATGAAAAGGCGGGGTCGGTGTACGAAACCTTTATCTTTTTGCGGGGGGCTAGCGCTGGCCTCCGGACTGCACCCAGGCCTCGACCTCGTCGGCCGTGCGGGGCAGCGCCACGGAGAGGTTGCGGTTGCCGTCCTCGGTGATGACGATGTCGTCCTCGATGCGCACGCCGGTGCCGCGGAACTCCTCGGGCACCAGCAGGTCGTCGGCCTTGAAGTACAGACCCGGCTCGACGGTGATGACCATGCCCGGGAGCAGCTCTGCGTCCAGATAGTCCTCGCGCAGCGCCAGGGCGCAGTCGTGCACGTCCAGGCCGAGGTGGTGGCTGGTGCCGTGGACCATCCAGCGTCGGTGCTGCTGACCGTGCTCGGGGTCGAGGGTCGCCTCGACGGTGACTCCGTCGGGCAGCAGGCCCCACTCGAAGAGCTTGGTGGCGATGACCTTGATCGCGGCGGCGTGGACGTCGCTGAACTTGTTGCCCGGCTTCGCCGCGGCCAGGCCGGCCTCCTGGGCCTCCAGGACCGCCTCATAGATCGTGCGCTGCGTGTCCGTGAAGGTGCCGTTGACGGGGACCGTGCGCGTGACATCGGCGGTGAAGAGGGAGTCGACCTCGACACCGGCATCAAGCAGCAGCAGGTCACCGTCGCGCACCTCACCGGTGTTGCGGATCCAGTGCAGCGTCGTGGCGTGGTCGCCCGACGCACAGATCGAGTCATAGCCGACCCCGTTGCCGGAGTGCCGGGCGTGCAAACCGAAGACGCCCTCCACCCAGCGCTCGCCCCGACCGCGCTTGACCGCCTCGGGCAGCTCGGAGACGACGGCGTCGAAAGCGTCGGCGGTGGCGTCGCAGGCCTCCTGCATCTGCCCGACCTCCCACTCGTCCTTGACCAGCCGCAGCGTGGACAGGAAGCGGGAGAGCTCGACGTCGGCCTCGGCGGCGGTCTCGACATTGTGCTCGGCGGCCTGGGAGCGCGCCGTCTCGACGAGCTCGGCCACCGCGGCGTCGGCCTCGCCAACCACCCGCACGGTGATCGCCCCGGCGTCCTTGGCGACGGCGTCCGACAGCTCGGACAGGTCGCGGGTCTCGATGCCCAGCTCGGCGGCCATGCCTGCCAGGGTGGGCCGGCGCCCGACCCAGAACTCACCAACGCGGGAGTCGGCGAAGAACTCCTCGGTGTCGCGACCGGCGAGCGGGCGGAAATAGAGCACGGCGTCGTGGCCGCCGTCCTCACGCGGGTCCAGGACCAGAACAGCGTCCGGCTCACGGTCGGACCCCAGACCAGTCAGGTGCGCAAACGCGGTGTGCGGTCGGAAGACGTAGTCGGTGTCGTTGCTGCGGACCTTCAGCCCACCGGCGGGGACGACGAGCCGCTCCCCGGGGAAGGCGGCGGAGACCGCCTCTCGGCGCGCCTCGGCATGCTGCGCGGCCTCGGTCGTTGACGGGAGATCTGCGCCGTGGTCCGCCCAACCCTTGGCGATAAACGCCCGGAACTCGGGGCTGTTGGGACGGCTGCGGTGCTCGGCCTTGTGCTGCTTTTCACTCACCCGACCATCCTTGCATGTCTCGCTGCGCACTGGTCCGACGGAGTCCCTACGCTGGACCTGTGAGCGACGAGCTGAACTTCCCCGACCTGCCGCTGGGAGGTGATGTCACTGGCCCCCAAGTGATCTCCGGACGACAGGTGCGCCCCGTGCCCCGGGTCGGCCGTGCCTGGCGAACCCGTGCCCAGTGGGCGATGAAGGGCGTCGGTCCGCCCACCATCGCGATCGCCGTCCCGGGCAGCGACGACGAGGTGTCCCAACGGCACGCGCGGGCGGTGATCGACCTGGCCCTGCGGGTCGGTGAGGCCATGCTGTCCACCGGTGCCTCCGCCTCTGAGGTGGTCGCCACCGTGCTGCGGTTGGTCGGTGCCTATGGCATCAAGTCCGCGCACATCGACATCACCTTCACCTCCATCACCGTCTCGATCCACCGGGGCCTGGACGAGGACCCCCTGGCGGTCATGCGGGTGATCCGGGTGCGCACCCGCGACTACACCCGCCTGCAGAACCTGCAGCTGCTCGTCGACGAGATCGCCCAGCCACAGCCAGGGGAGGACGTCCCCGAGCCGGAGGTCGCCCGCGACGAGCTGGCCCGGGTCCTCGCCGCACCGCACCCCTATCGCCGCTGGCTGGTCACCGCCGGTGACGCCCTGCTGGCGGTCGGCGTCGTCGCCCTGTTCGGCGCCGGCCCGATGATGTGGCTCATCGCCGCCCTGACGACTGTCGTGGTGGTCAGCGTCCAGCGCAGACTGGCGCGGGCCGCGGTCGCCGACTTCCTCAACCAGGCGGTGAGCGCGGCGATCCCCACCGCGGTCGCGGTCGTGATCTTCTGGATGCGCGACGAGGGTTGGGAGATCCCCGGGGTGGACTCACCCTCGCTGGTGGTCATCTCCGGCATCATCCTGCTGCTGTCTGGACTCAGCGTGATGGGGGCGGCGCAGGACGCGATCGACGGTTACTACGTCACCGCGGCAGCACGCGGCCTGGAGGTCGGGATCCTGACCCTGGGCCTGGCCGTCGGTGTTGCCACGGTCCTCGGCATCGCCTGGCGTCTGGGCATCCCGATGGAGATCTCACCGTTCATCTCCGTGGGCGGCATGCCCCTGCAGTCCACCCTGGCCGCGGCCGCGATCGGCGCGGGCTTTGCGTGGGCCACCTACACCGGCTTCCGGGCCGTCCTGTTGGCGACGGCGATCGCGGCCGGGTCCTGGGTCGTCTATGAGTTGATGATCCTGTTGGGGCTCGGTCCGGCCGAGTCCGTGGTCGTGCCGGCCATCGTGGTCGGCGCCGTCGCCTATGCCGCACACCGGCTGCTGCGCGTCCCGGAGCTGGCCATGGTCATGGCCGGGATCGTGCCCCTGCTGCCAGGCATGGCGGTCTATCGCGCGATCTTCCTGGGCATGGACAACTCGGTGCTGCTGCCCCAGGCTGCGGCCGAGGTGGTCCTGGCAATCTCGATCGGTCTCGCCCTGGCCGGAGGCGTCTGGGTGGGTCAGTACCTGGCCCGCCGCAAGTTCGGCCTGGACGCCGCTGCCCAGCGGGCCCGGATGCGCGCGCGAGGCGCAATGCGCTGAGATCTGTTCTGCCACACCGTATGCCGTGGGGCTGGGTGACTCACCCAGCCCACGGCATACGGGGGCTTGGTTTGGTGTCAGTCCTGCCAGGTCCAGGTGGACAGGATCTCCTCCATGATGGGCCGGCTGGCCTCCTCCTGGGTCTTGGCGGTGCTGAAGGTCGTGACATAGAGTCGCTCGCCGTGCTCGACCCACCACTGGGTCTGGGCGACCTCGACGCCGCCCGTGACGCGGGTCAGCACAAAGCCATAGGCATCCGTGCCGGCGATCTGGATCGGGTCGAGCATCTCGTAGTCCCCGTCGGCACCGGCGACCTGCTCTGCGGCTGCCTCGATGGAGTCCTCCAGGTCCCCGATCGGCTCCTCGCTGGCGACCACGATGTTGGTGAAGAAGTCATCGGTCATCTCGTCGTCGCGCACGGCAATCTCGACCTGCTGCTCGACCTGCTCGCGCACGTCAACCCACCCGTCCGGCGCCGTGACCTCGAACGCGCCGTCGTCGGAGGTGATGGGGCCGCTGGGCACCGCCGTCTCCTCGGCGTCGTCGCTCGGCGCCTCCGTCGCGGTCTCCTCCTGGTCGTCGGTGCCAGGAGCCTCGGTGGTCTCCGCGGCGTCGGTGGTCTCGCCGTCGTCCGTGGTGGCCTCGCCGTCGTCCGTGGTGGCCTCGTCCGTGGTGGCCTCGGAGGTGGTGGGGTCCTCCACCTCCGGGTCGTCGCTGCTGCAGGAGCTGAGCAGCAGGGCGCTCGCGGTCACGGTCGCGGCCAGCGCGCGCAGCGAGGTGGCACGTCGCCGGGGGTGTGCTCGGTCAAGTCGCAGGTTTCTCACCCGATCCAGTATGCCGTGGGTTGGCCCAGGAAGGTGACCCATGAAGTCTGCCCGGGGAGTCCGCGACGGCACGGTCGCCGGCACGGTGACCGACTCAGGCAGTTGGCTCAGTAGGTTGGCAGCATGCTCATCGATCTGCACACCCACTCCAACCGCAGCGACGGAACCGAAACCCCGGCAGAGGTGGTTCGAGCCGGTGCCGCCGCCGGCCTGGGTGCGCTCGCCCTGACCGACCACGACACCGTGGAGGGTTGGGCGGAGGCCGACCTCGCTGGTCGCGAGGCGGGGGTGAGCGTGATCCCGGGCGTCGAGCTGTCCTGCCAGAGTCGTGGGATCAGCGTGCACGTGCTGGCCTATCTGGTGGACCCGGCGTCCGAGCCGCTGCGGGAGGAGATGCGCCAGTCCCTGGACTCGCGGGTCGGACGCCTGCGCAAGATGGCGGACCTGCTGATTGCGGACGGTTACCTCGACTCCTACGAACAGGTCCTCGCGCAGTTGAAGGAGGGCGCGACGCCGGGACGCCCGCATCTGGCCGACGCCATGGTTGCCGCTGGGCGGTTCCCGGACCGCAACGCGGCCTTCGCCGACGTGCTCAACGGACGATCCCGCTATTACGTCGGGCACTATGCCCCCGACGTGCTGCGGGCCGTTGAGGTGATCCGGGAGGCAGGCGGGGTGGCTGTGATCGCCCACCCCTTGGCGAGCGAGCGTGGGCTGGTGGTCGGCGATGACGTCATCGCGGCGATGGCCCGGGCCGGCCTGGGTGGGATCGAGGTCAACCACCGCGACCACGGTCCGTCCCAGCGCGCCCACGCCGCTGAGCTGGCGCGGCGACTGGACCTGCTCCAGACCGGCGCGAGCGACTATCACGGGGCAGGCAAGGACAACCGCCTCGGCGAGAACACGACGGCACCCGAGGTGCTGGAGGAGTTGCTTGAGCGCGGGACCGGGTCGTCGGCGCTAGGTGCCCCACTCAGTCGGTGAGAGTCGCGACGGTCGTCCCGCTCAGTCGGTGAGAGCGGCGTCGGTCGTCCCGCTCGTGAGTGCAGGTAACGACCCTGGAGGGGCGCTGACTGCACTCACGAGGAACGACTTACTGCGTGGCGGGCTGGCCGCTGCCGCCGCGGCGGCGCTGACGGTTGCGCGGCTTGCGCTGGCGTGGCTCGCTGCTGCCCGGGCCGTCGGAGTTGCGCTGGGACCGGCCGGCCTCCTCCGAGGAGCCGTGACCACCGGAGCGGCCACCCCCCGAGCGTCCACCACCCGAACGGCCACCGCCGGAACGACCTCCGCCGGAGCGGCCACCACCGGAACGACCGCCGGAGCGATCCGGACGGCCACCGGTCTCGCCGAGGTCCTCATAACGCTCGGCCGACAGACCCTCGCGGGTCCGCGCCGACTTCGGCAGCGTGCCGCGGGTGCCCTCCGGGATCTTCATCTCGGCGAACAGGTGCGGTGAGGAGGAGTAGGTCTCCGTCGGCTCCGGGATGCCGAGGTCGAGGGTCTTGTTGATCATGCCCCAGCGGTGCAGGTCGTCCCAGTCGACGAACGTGACAGCCACGCCCGTGGCGCCCGCGCGGCCGGTGCGACCGATGCGGTGCAGGTAGGTCTTCTCGTCCTCGGGACACTGATAGTTGATGACGTGCGTGACGGCCTCGACGTCGATGCCGCGGGCCGCGACGTCGGTGGCGACCAGGATGTCGACCTTGCCGTTGCGGAAGGCCCGCAGCGCCTGCTCCCGGGCGCCCTGCCCGAGGTCACCGTGGATGGGCGCTGCCGCGAAGCCGCGCTCGACCAGGTCGTCCGCGACCTTGGCGGCGGTGCGCTTGGTGCGGGCGAAGATGATCGTCAGCCCGCGGCCCTCGGCCTGCAGGATGCGTGCCAGCATCTCGACCTTGTCCATCGCGTGCGCGCGGTAGACGAACTGCTCGACGGCGGCCACGGTGTGGCCCTCGCCGTCCTCGCTCATCGCGCGGATGTGGGTGGGCTGGGTCATGTAGCGCCGGGCCAGCGAGACGACCGCACCGGGCATCGTGGCGGAGAAGAGCATCGTCTGACGGCCGGCCGGAGTCATCGCGAGCAGCTTCTCGACGTCGGGCAGGAAGCCGAGGTCGAGCATCTCGTCGGCCTCGTCGAGCACGACGGTGCGGGCGTGGCCAAGGTCCAGGTGCCCCTGCTGGGCGAGGTCGATCAGGCGACCGGGGGTGCCGACGACGATCTCGATGCCCTTGCGCAGCGCCTCGATCTGCGGCTCGTAGGCCCGGCCACCGTAGACCGTCAACACACGAGCCCCGCCACGCTGAGCGGCTGCCTTGGTGAGGTCACCGGCAACCTGCACGGCCAGCTCACGGGTCGGTGCGACCGCGAGGGCCTGCGGGGCGCCCGGCTTGGCGAGGGCGTCGAAGCCCGCGTCCTGCGGCGCCGTGAGCCGCTGGATCATCGGGATGCCGAAACCGAGCGTCTTGCCCGTGCCGGTCTTGGCCTGACCGATGATGTCGTGCCCCCCGAGCGCAACCGGCAGGGTCATCGCCTGGATCGGGAACGGGTGGGTGATGCCTCCCTCGGCGAGGGCGGCGACGATGTCCGCGTGGACATCAAAGTCTGCGAAGGTGCGGGTTTCTTCCACCATGAAGGTCGTCTTCCGTTCGGCGGGCCCGGACCGGGGACAGACGTGTCGCCCGGTGTCCCGGCGCGTCGTGCGCCACGGGAGGGCCCTGCGTGGTCGGGCCGATCGGAAGTCTTCTGTGGGCGGCTGCTGTGCAGCCTGGTGTCATGCCGACCGGGCACCGCTGGTGTCGCCAGTCTAGGCCACCGGCGAGGCGCTACGGTTCACCCCATGAATCCTGTGCAGTCTGACGCCGCGTCCGGCCACGTCCCCGAGGCGGTCGTCGACCTGCTCGGGGCGATCGGGTATGCCGAGCTGACGGCGGGTCTGCGGATGGCCTCCGATGCCCTGGTGGCACCCGGGCTCGGGGTGCGGGTGTGGATGGGGCGCTCGGCTGGGGCCGAGCTGGAGCACTTCGAGCGGATCGGCGCCCGGCTGCACGACCTGGGACACGACCCGGAAGCGGTGATGGCGCCGTTCACCGGGCCGGTGGATGCCTTCCACGAACGGACCCGGCCCCGGGACTGGCTGGAGGCCCTGATCAAGGTCTATGTCGGGGACGGCATCGCGCGCGACTTCTATCGCGAGATCGCCCAGCACGTCGATGACGCCTCGCGGGAGCTGATCGAGGCGGTGCTCGAGGCCGACGCTCAGGAGGAGTTTGTGGTGCGCACCCTTAACGACGCGATTGAGCTGGACCCTCCGGTGGCCGGTCGGTTGGCCCTGTGGGCCCGGCGCCTGGTGGGGGAGGCGATCGCGCAGACGCAGTATGTCGCGCTCGAGCGGGAGGCCCTGCTGGGACTGTTGGTCGGTGGCCACGGCAACGGCGTCGACCTGGCTGACCTGGGTCGGATGTTCACCCGGCTGATCGACCTGCACGGCCAGCGCATGGCCAACCTGGGCCTGACCCCCTGACCTGGCCCCTCGGCATACAGTCAAAGAGAGGGCTGGCCGGAAGAAGACGAACAGGAAGAAGGCGCGGTCCCCGCTGGGGACCACGCCTTCTTGGGGTGTTGCTGAGGTCAGATGCGCTTGTGGGTGTTGTCCTTGCCGCTGACCGCGCCATAGATCAGCACGAGCACGATGGCCACGACGACGCCGAGGCCGAAGGCAACCCAGTCAAAACCTGGGGTGTCGCTGTTGCCGCTGATCAGGGTGTAGAGCCAGGACCCCGCGAGGGATCCCACGGCGCCCAGCAGGATGGTGATCGGGATCGAGATGTTCTGCTTGCCGGGCAGGATGAGACGGGCGAGGGGGCCGATAATGCAACCCGCGATCAGCGCCCCGATGATGGTCCACAACATGGTGATCCAACCTTTCTCGCTGTGCAGTGCACGACGATGTTCCGAGACAGCCGGAGGACCCGGTGCCGCGAACCCAGTCCGTCTGGGCGGTGCTCATGGTACTGCTGTGACGGGTGGGGTTGGGGGATCTTCGACCGATCAGTAACTTCCGAAGCCCACCTTGCCGGCTTCCTCGACGCCGATCTCGACGTAGGCCACCGAATCCACCGGGATGAGGACGCGGCGACCCTTGTCGTCGGTCAGGTCCAGCGTGCCCTCGCCGCCCAGGGCGCTGGTGACGATCTCCTGGACCTCCTCGGCCTTCTGCGCGGACTCGATGACAACCTCACGGCTGACGTGCTTGACACCGATACGTACTTCCATGCTCCCTCAATCTCTGGTCGGTCAGTCTTCAGTCTGGGGTGTTCAGTCTGGGGTGTTCTCAGGCGTCAACGTTAGTCGGCGTCGTTTTCTGCCCGGGTCAGCGGGAAGCGTCCCAGGCCACGCCAGGCAACGGTCGAGACGAGCTCGACCGCCTCGTCCAGCGGCGTCTGACGACCCTCGGAGACCCAGCGTTGGGCACAGGCCTGGGCCATGCCCACGAGGCTGACCCCGAGCAGTTGGGCGCTGGAGAACGGCAGGCCGGTGTCCTGGGCGATCAGCTTGGCGACAGCGTCGGCGCACTGCACGACCGGTCGCTCGAGCAGGTCGCGCACCGCCGGCTCGCTGATCAGGTCGGTCTCGAACAACAACCGGTGTGCACCGTTGGGCTCGTCGGCGAACTGGAAGTAGGCACGAACCGTCGCCCCGATCCGCTCCGCGTTGTCGTCGCTCGAAGCTAGCGCGGCCTCGAGGCGGTCGATGAGCAGGTCGGACTGCGTCTCCAGCAGGCCCAGATAGAGCTCGAGCTTGCCGTCGAAGTGCTGATAGAGCACCGGCTTGCTGACCCCGGCGCGATCGGCGATCTCGTCCATCGAGGTCGCGTGATAGCCGGAGTCGACGAAGGCTTCCTGCGCCGTGGCCAGCAGTTGCTCCCGGCGTGCAGCGCGGGGGAGACGCGAGCTCGGTGTGGTGTCGTGGCTGGGCAGTGGTCCTCCTCGGGTCGCGCTCCGTGGGGAGCTGTCGGTCCTATCCTGTGTCGATGCACTCGTTCCGGACGGACCCTGCGCCGCTGCCTGCGTACGCAGGCCGGGTGATCGAACTTGTTGACAGTATCCCCTCCGGCTGCGTCCTGAGTTATGGGGACGTGGCCGAGCTGCTCGAGCAGGGCGGCCCGCGGCAGGTCGGGCAGGTCATGTCGCGCTATGGCAGCAGCACCAACTGGTGGCGAGTCGTGCGCGCTGACGGCCAGTTGCCGAAGTGCCACGAGGGGGAGGCGCGGGAGAAATTGTTGGCGGAGGGGGCGCCGCTGACCAGTCGCGGCGTGCAGATGAAGGCCGCCCGGTGGGACGGTGTCAGTGGCTCCTGATCAGATGGGGCCAATGAACATCACGGAGGGGAACACCACGGAGGAGAACACGACGGCGAGGAACACTACGGCGAGGAACACTACGGGGGACCTGCTCGACGCGAAGACCGTCAACGGCGCGGCGGACGCGCTCGATGACACGCAGCAGGCCGCCGTCCGCGAACGGGTTCCTGTGCTGCAGGTGATCGGTGCGCCTGGCACCGGCAAGACCCGGGTGGCGGTGGCCACCGTGGTCGATCGCGTGCGCCGGGACGGGCTGGCTCCCGACACGGCCCTCGTCCTCGCACCCACCCGCCTGGCCGCGGGGCGGCTGCGCGACCAGATCACGGCCGCTGTCGGGGGCACGACCACGCAGCCGCTCGCGCGCACCCCGTCGGCCTTCGCCTTCAGCCTGCTCGGCGATGCCGCGGCCGCCGACGACGAGCCGGCGCCCCGACTGCTCTCGGGCGCCGAGCAGGATGTCGTGCTCGCCGACCTGCTCGCCGGTCACCGGGAGTCGGGAGGGGGGCCCGTCTGGCCGGCCGGGCTGCGTGAGGCACTCACCACCCGCGGCTTTCGCGACCAGCTGCGCGATCTGTTGATGCGCACCGTCGAAAACGGTTTGGGGCCGCAGGAGTTGCAGGACCTGGCGGCCCAGCACGAGCGGCCCGAGTGGGCGGCTGCGGCGGCAGTGCTCGAGGAGTATGACGAGGTGACAGCCCTGCAGCGCCCGGCCACCTTTGACCCGGCGTGGATCAGCACCGCTGCCGCGGACCGGCTCGCCGCCGACCCGGGTCTGCTAGACCAGGTCCGGCGCCGGGTGCGGCTCATCGTGGTGGATGACGCGCAGGAGCTCACCGCGTCGGCGGCGCGGCTGATCGAGCAGGTCCACCACGCGGGTCTGTCGGTGGTCCTGATCGGAGACGGTGATGTGACCGGACAGGGCTTCCGCGGCGCGGACCCGGCCCGCTTCACCCGCCTGGCCGGACGGCTCGCCGCCCGGGTCGGCAGTGCGCCCACGCGTGCCGTGCTCGGCGTGAGTCACCGCCGCGGGCCCGAGCTGCTCGCCGCCACCGTCCGGGTGGTCGATCGTGTCGGCGCCAGCACGGGCGCCGACCACCGACGGCCCGAGCCGCTGATCGCGCAGAGTGCCACGTCCGCTTCGCCGGTGGCGGGTCCGGCCAGCACCGAGGAGGGCGCGCCGGGGCCGCTCGAGGTCGTGACCGTGCGCACCGCCGCGCAGGAGGCCGCGCTGGTGGCGGGCCGGTTCCGTGCGGCCCATCTCGGCGACGAGCGGGTGCCCTGGTCACAGATGGCGGTGCTGGCCCGGAGTCGCTCCCGGCTGGATCAGGTGCGCCGCGCTCTGATCAGCGCCGGGGTGCCCGTGCATGAGCCACCCAGCACCGGCCCGCTCCAGGAGCACCCGGTGGTGCGGGCGCTGCTGCTGGCCTACGAGGTGTGCCTGCGACCCGAGGGCGCCGGCCCCACTGCAGCCGAGGCTGTTGAGCTGGTGACATCCGCGCTCGGGGGCGCGGACCCGGTTGCCCTGATGCGGCTGCGTCGTGTGCTGGCCGCGGCCGAGCGTGAGGACGGTGGTGCCCGGCCGTCGGAGGAGGTGCTGGCCTCCCTGCTCGACCAGCCCGCAGGCCTCCGGCTCCTCGGGTTCGATGCAGAGCCAGCGGCGCACCTTGCCGACGTCCTGGTGGCCGGACGGGCCGCCGCCGCGCGCCAGGTGGACGGCGGTTGGTCGCCGGGCGTCACGGCCGAGTCCGTGCTCTGGGCGGTGTGGTCCACAGCGGGGGTTGCCGACGTCTGGAGGGGGGCGGCCCTGGCCGGAGGCGCCGCGGGCGCCCGGGCCGACCGCGACCTCGACGCGGTGATGACCCTGTTCGGGGCTGCCGAGGCCTATGTCGACCGGTTGCCCGGACGCGGCCCCGACGGGTTCCTCAGCCACGTCAGGGCGCTGCAGGTCAGCCCAGACTCCCTCGTGGCTCGAGCTCGCCCGACCGAGGCTGTCGAGGTGCTCACCCCCCAGTCGGCTGCCGGTCGCGAGTGGGACCTGGTCGCGGTGATCGGTGTGCAGGAGGGAGTCTGGCCCGATCTGCGGTTGCGTGACTCCCTGCTCGGCGCGGAGACCCTGGTGTCTGTGCTGCACGGGCGCCCAGTGGTCGGCACCGCCGGGCTGCGGGCCGCCCAGGCGCAGGTCCGGGTCGACGAGGTCCGCCAGTTCTATTCCGCGCTCACCCGCGCCCGCACGTCCCTGCTGGTGACCGCCGTGGCCAGCGTTGATGAGCAACCCTCCAGCTTCCTGGACCTGGTGGACCCGATCGAGGGTGAGCGGGTCCCGGTCGACGTGGACCCGCCCCTGACCCTGCGCAGCCTGGTCGCCAGGCTGCGGGCTGACCTGGTCCGTGCGCAGCGCGACGGAGACCTGGTGGCTCGGGACCGCGCTGCTGGCCACCTGATCACCCTGGACGAGGCCGGGGTCGCCGGTGCCGATCCCGCCAGTTGGTGGCAGGGTCGGGCGCTCTCCGACGAGCGTGCGCTGCAGCCCGAGGGTTCGGTGTCCGTGTCGCCGTCGCGTGTGCAGACCTTCAGCGAGTGTCGACTGCGCTGGATGCTCGGGAGCCGGGGCGGTGACTCCGGCGATTTCTCGGCAGCAGCGGTGGGCACGCTGGTCCATGACGTGATCGCCGAGGCACCGGATGCCGGGGCCGCGGAGCTGTCCGAGGGGCTGCGTGCACGATGGCACGAGCTGGCCCTGGGGGACGGCTGGGTGCAGCGGCGGGAGTGGGAGCGCGCCGAGCGCATGCTCCAGCGCTACGTCGCCTATGTCGCCGAGGCCAAGGGAGCGGGGCGCGAACTCGTCGGGGTCGAGCTGGAGCTCGTCGCTGAGCACGAGCGGGCCCAGATCTCTGGTCGAGTCGACCGGCTGGAGCGGGATGCCTCAGGGGATCTGCTCGTCATCGACCTCAAGACGGGCAAGAGCCGGCCCACCAAGGCCGAGATGGAGCGGCACCCGCAGCTGGGGGTCTATCAGGTCGGGGTCGTCGCTGGTGGCTCCCGACTGCTCGAGCAGGCCGCCAAGCGGGCGGCCGGGGACGCCCCCGAGCAGGAGCCCGCGCCCGAACAGGAGCCGGCGCCAGCAGAGCCCGGGCTGGCCGGTGCGGCCCTGGTCCAGATCGGGGCCCCGGGAGGCAACCCGCAGCAGAAGCACGGTGTGCAGCGGCAGCAACCGTTGGATCAGGACCCAGATCCGCAGTGGGCCCACGACCTGGTCGCAGAGACCGCCGAGGGCATGGGTGGGGCGGCCTTCCCTGCCTCGCCCGGTCCGTGGTGCCGGGTGTGCTCGGTGCGCTTCAGCTGCCCGATCCAGCCGGAGGGGAGGATGCTCGCATGATCGGGGCACTGGAGATCGCTTCGGCGCTGGGTCAGTTGCCGCCGACGCAGGAGCAGGTTGCGGTCATCGAGGCACCGCTGGAGCCGACCCTGGTCGTCGCGGGTGCCGGATCGGGCAAGACCGAGACGATGGCCTCCCGCGTGGTCTGGCTCGTGGTCAACGGTGTCGCTCGGCCCGAGGAGGTGCTCGGGCTCACCTTCACCCGCAAGGCAGCCATCGAGCTCGGCGAGCGGATCGGGCGTCGACTGCGAGCCGCGACCGAGCAGGGTCTGTGGACGGCCGAAGACGACGAGGTGCCCCTGCCGGAGGTCTCGACCTACCACGCGTATGCCGGACGGCTGGTTTCCGAGCACGGGCTGCGGTGGGGGATCGAGCCAGACTCGCGCCTGCTGTCCGAGGCGTCCGCCTGGCAGCTGGCCCACGAGGTGGTGCACACCACCGATGCAGACCTGGCCGGCTTCGAGAAGGCGCCCGCCACCCTGGTGGACGCCGTCCTGTCGCTGTCGGGGGAACTGGCCGAGCATCTGGTCGAGACCCGGTCGGCGCGCGAGCTCGTCGAGCACTATGCCGCCCGCCTCGCAGCGATGCCCGGCAGGGACCACAAGAAGCCACTGAAGCTGGCGGCGGAGACGGCCGACGACCTGCTCGATCAGGCGAGGGTCTATCCACTGGTCGAGCGCTACCGTGAGCTCAAGAGAGCCCGGGGGACGCTGGACTTCGCCGACCAGATGGCGATCGCCGCACGCCTGGCAGCAACGCTCCCGGCTGTCGGCGCACAGGAGCGCCAGCTGCGCAAGGCCGTGCTGCTGGATGAGTTTCAGGACACCAGCGAGGCCCAGATGGTGCTGCTGTCCAGCCTGTTCGCTGGGGAGCAGATGCCGCTGACGGCGGTGGGCGACCCGAGCCAGTCGATCTATGGCTGGAGAGGCGCCAGCGCGACGACGTTGAGCAGTTTTCCGGAGATCTTCCCTGCCGGGGATCGCCCTGCCGCAGTCCTGCCGCTGTCGACCTCCTGGCGCAACGCGCAGCGGATCCTCACCGTGGCCAACGACGCCTCCAGCTCGCTCCGCCGGCGCAGCAGGGTGCCCGTGACCCAGTTGCAGCCTCGACCCGGTGCCGACACCGGCACGGTGCGTGCCGCCCGACTCCTCACGCACCGCGACGAGGCCGGCTATGTCGCCGAGTGGGTGCGAGGCCACTGGATCGGTGCCGACGGAGAGCCCACGGGGCGCACCGCCGCCGTCCTGTGCCGCAACCGTGCCCAGTTCGATGAGGTCGTGCAGGCGCTGCGAGGTCAGGGGCTCCCCGTCGAGATCGTCGGCCTCGGCGGGCTGCTCAGCGCCCCCGAGGTGGCTGACCTGGTGGCTCTGCTCACCGTGGCACAGGACCCGACCAGGGGCGATGCCCTGATGCGCCTGCTCACCGGGCCCGTGTGCCGACTCGGGGCCGCCGACCTCGATGGATTGTGGGCCTGGGTTGGTGCCCTGGCCCACAGTGATGGGCTCCCACGCAGCGAGGCCGTCCTCAGCGATGCTCTGGATCGCCTGCCACCGGTCACCTGGGCCGGGTCGCGGGGGCGCCGGGTGAGTGAGACTGCACGGGCACGGGTGCGGGCGTTGGGGCAGGCCGTCGACCGCGTCCGCTCCCTCGCTGGCCTGCCGCTGCCTGAGCTGCTGGTGGAGGCGGAGCGGGCGATCGGTCTCGATCTGGAGGTCACCTCCAACCCCGACCTGCCACCGGCCTGGGGCCGGGCACAGCTCGACGCCCTGGCCGAGGTGGCAGCTGGCTTCTCGGTGAGCGCCGAGCGGCCCACGCTCGGCGGCTTCGTGGACTGGCTGGAGGCGGCGCGCGAGCGGGAGCGTGGGCTGGAGATGGCCGAGGTCTCGGTGTCGGACTCGGCGGTCCAGGTCCTCACGGTCCACGCAGCCAAGGGGCTGGAGTGGGACGTCGTCGCTGTTCCTGGGCTGGCCGAGGGGATCTTCCCGTCCTACACAACCAGGACCCGGCCCAACGGCAGCGAGTGGAGCGCCTCGACACCCAAGGACAGGGGCTGGCTCACCGGGCTGGGCAAGCTGCCCTATCCGCTCCGGGGCGACGTGGCAGGATTGCCGGCTCTCCCCCTGGACTCTGTGGTGGACACGCACGAGCTCAAGGAGGCCGTGGAGGACTTTGGCCTGGCCGGTGGCCGCCACCAGGTGGACGAGGAACGTCGCTTGGCGTATGTCGCCTTCACCAGGGCACGGCACGACCTCATGGTGACCGCGCCCGTCTGGTCGACCGGACAGACACCTCGACAGACATCTCGCTTCCTCGAGGAGGTGATTGCCTCACCCGATGGAGGGGTGGAGGTCGCCCACTGGGCGCCCATGCCGGACCCGGACGACCCGACCCAGGTGGTCAACCCACTGCTCGCCGAGGAACAGCTGGCGCCGTGGCCGACAGTGCCTGACGCCCGCCGCCGACTGGTCACCGACGTTGTGCAGGCCGTCCTGGACGCTCGCCGAGCAGGAGCCGTGCCAGCCGCGGATCCGGACGATCCGGTTGGACTCGAGGTCACTCGGCTGCTGCGCGAGCGCGCCGAGTTGCGAGCAGCCCGCGAGGTCGCAGGGCACGCCCAGCTCCCCGAGCACCTGTCCACCTCGGGCCTGGTCGAGCTCACCGCAGACAAGGAGGCCTATCTGCGGGCCCTGCGCAGACCCGTCCCGGGTCCCCCCGCCCACGCGGCCCGGGCGGGCACCAGCTTCCACGCCTGGGTTGAGCGGCACTTCGGCATGCCGTCGCTGGTCGAGGTGGAGGGCCTGCAGGCCGACTCCGATCACGAGCTGGTCGACCTGTCGACCATGCGCGCCAACTTCCTGGCCAGCGAGTGGGCGGGGCAGTCGCCGGTCGAGATCGAGGTCCCGGTCGAGACCGTGCTCGGTGGCCGTGCCGTCCGAGGTCGGATCGACGCGGTTTTCGGCCACGGCGACGGATTCGTCGTCGTCGACTGGAAGACGGGAGCGCGCGGCGGGGGAGAGCGGGAGCGCACCCGCGTGTTGCAGCTCGCCGTCTATCGCGTGGCCTATGCCCGCCTGCGGGGGATCGACCCCGAGCGCGTGAGCGCTGCGTTCTTCTATGCGGCGACCGGCGAGACCGTGCGTCCTGACCTGCACTCGGAGCAGGAGCTTGAGGACCTGCTGGCGGGGCTGGCCGACGCTGCCCCCGTGCTCAGGCCGTAGTCGCGTCGTCGACGCTGGCGAAGGGTGCCTCCGGGATCAGGTGGGCCACCAGAAGCTTCAGAAACAGCAGCGGCGCGATCCACCCCAGACCGTCCGGGACTGGGACCAGGGTGGCGCTGAGCAGCGCTGCTGCCACCAGGGCGCCCATCGCCACGGGGCGTCGCACCGGCAAGGGCGTGTGCTCGATCAGCAGGGCAAGTCCGAGCAGCAGCACCGCGTTCAGGGCCAGCCACCCCCACTGCTGATCGAGGACCAGGATCGCGATCAGTGCCAGGTGGACCACGTGCAGGGAGACGAACCGGAGTCGTTCGCCCCGCGTGCCGGGCCGGTGATACCAGCGCTTGGCAGCACCCGTTGAGTTGGTGAGCACCCCGCCGAGGGCGTCGATGGTGAAGATCGCCAGAGCGATGACACCCCACCAGTGCAGCTGCACACCGACTGAGGCCACGTGTGCCAGGACGAGCACGCCCAGGATGGGGATCCCGCACAGTTGCACGAGGACCTCCACCCGGGTCGGTCCCGGACCGAAGAACCGGTCCACCGCGCCGCGCCACCCGGGCCGGGGCGCCGGCACCTTCCAGGCGATCGCCAGGTCTGGGCGATGTGGTCCCTGACGGACTGGGGCCGTCCCTCGGAGCGACGACGGCGCTCTCATCTCACACAACTCCTCGTTGACTCTCTGTGGACCGGGTGGTCCACAGAGTAGCAAGGTGTGGACTAGCTGGTCCAGACGTTAGATTTCCGGTATGTTCGGACGGTGACTGAGTCTCGATCCGACCAGCCGTCGCGCGCGATGGAGCCGTCCCAGTGGGACGCGCTGCTGCGCACTGCTGCCCGCGAGTTCGCCGAGGCCGGCTATCCGCACGCCTCGTTGAATCGGATCATCAAGAGCTGCGGGCTGAGCAAGAGCTCGTTCTACTACTTCGTGGGCTCCAAGGCGCACCTCTTCGACGCGGTGCTCGCCGAGTTCGGCCCCGCCCTGCTGGAGCAGCTGGACGTCCCAGCCGTCGATGACCTCGGGCCCGACTTCTGGAGTGCGATCACCGGCATCGTGGACCGACTGCTCAACGCTGCAGGTCAGGACGAGATCTATCTCCTGCTAGGGCGCATGTGGTATCTGCCCGGCGCACCCACGAGCGGTGCCTCGACGCTCCAGCGCCATCTCTCCACCGTGGACCGATGGTTGGCGCAAGCGCTGCGGGCCGGGCGCCGAGCCGGTGCCGTCCGGGACGACCTCCCGCTGGAGCTGCAGGCACGGCTGCTCACCGCCACGGTGCGCGTCTTCGACGAGTGGAGCGTGCAGCACCGCGGGGCCGAGGACATCCCGGCCCGCGAGCTCGCCCACGCCCAACTGGGGGCTGTGCGCCGGCTGCTCGAGGCTCCGTAGGGGCTGTCGTCCCGTTGTCGTCGTCGCGACTGACGACAACTCAGTGGTGGGGATAAACCTCTTGAGAATGTGAGTGCGGCAGAAATACTCTCGAATGCATGGATATGAAATTGGAATTGGTCTTAGTCCCGGTGACTGATGTGGATCGCGCCAAGGAGTTCTATGTCGCTGCGGGGTTTGTTGCCGACCACGATCACGTCGTCAGCGACGACGTCCGGTTCGTGCAGCTGACACCACCGGGCTCAGCCTGCTCGATCGCCCTCGGCGCCGGACTGACCTCGATGACTCCCGGGTCGCTGGACAACCTGCAGATGGTGATCGACGACGCCGACGCGATGCGGGCCGAGCTCATGGGCCGTGGCGTGGAGGTCAGCGACGTCGACCCGCAACCATGGGGCCGGTTCATCTACTTCGCCGACCCGGATGGCAACCGCTGGGCACTGCAGGAGGCCCAGTCCTAGTCACAGGGCGCCAGCGGGCAGAGCGACACCAACTGATCGGGAGCGCCCCGGGTCAGCGCTGATCTGGCGATCAGCGCTGATCGGACTCGAGCTCGTCCTCGTCCGGCATGCCGTAGAGCGTGTGCAGTCGCTCCTGCTCCTGGTCTTCCGCGGCTCGCTCCTGCTCCTGGTCTTCCGCGGCTCGCTCGTCCGTGGAGGCAGCCGCTTCAGTGCCTTCGTCCTCACCAGGCTCCGCATCACCCTCGTCCACATGCTCATCAGGCTCAACCTCATCAGCAGCACGCTCATCAGGCTCAGCTTCGGTGGGGTCGGGAGCAGCGGGATCAGGGGTGGACTGCTCGGGCGGCGCCGACTGGATGGGGCGGAACATCGGGATGGGCGCCGTCACGTCGGTGGGGGAGGCGTCTGGCCAATCCAGTTCGTGAGCTAAGACGGCTGGCGAGTCGTCGGCGACAGGATCGTCGCCGAACTGGTTGGTGTCATCGTCCGCCTCCGAACCGGCTGCTCGGACGGGCTCGAGGTGGACACCCTCGGCCGGTTGCTCCACGACGAAGGCAGGCTCGTCGTCCTCGTCCTCGTCATCGAGCGCGACGGGCACCGGCACCGTCGCGGTGGCATCGGACGCGGGCCTGTCCGCCGCCTCGCTATCGGCCCTGTGCTCGGTGGCTGTGCTCTCCCCGTCGACCGTTGGTTCGCTGGGGGCTGAGTCCTCGTCGACCGTTGGCTCGGTGGGGGCTGAGTCCTCGTCGACCGTTGGCTCGGTGGGGGCTGAGTCCTCGTCGACCGCTGGTCCGGTGGGTGCCACCGCGGTCCGGGGCACCAGCGAGTTGTCATTGGCTGTGAGTCGGTCCAGCTTGCGCAATTGGTCGGCGCGGGTGCGCACGAAGGCCTGGTCGTCGGCACCCAGCGCGGCCACCAGTCCGCCCAGCAGACGCGTCTCCGAGGCCAGGCGGGCCCGGTTGAGCAGATAACCGTCAGGGCGGGCGCCGCGAGCCATCGAATAGCTCTCAAAGACGGCATCGACCGCATGCGGGTGTGACTGCTGGACCAGGCGGGCAAAGTCCTCGGCCGGATCGGCGACCTGCGCACGCTCCCAGCCGTCGATGCCAACGACCCGGCCGCTGGCCGCGTCATCCTCGGAGAAGACCACCAGGAACGAGGCGCCGTCCAGGGAGCCGTGCGTCGGCACCGTGGTGAACTGCCACATCACATCGGCATCCAGTGCCTGCTCCCAACGGGCCAGCAGACCGTTGGGCACATGTCCGGTCTCGGCCGCACGGTCCAGCTCGGTCAGCTTGCGGGCGCGGAACTCGGCGGCGTCGAAGATCGGGACCCCGTGCTCCTCGAAGAGCTCGCGGGGCATGTTGTGGATGGCGGCCAGCGCCCGACCGACGGCGTTGGTCAGACCCGGCCCCACGGGCAGGTGCCGCAGACTGAGCCCCTGCCCCTCGACATACGGATAGACCGCTGCCCGGCCGTCCTGTCCCAGGTCGGCGTAGCCGGCCGCAGCGGGCACCTTGAATGGCAGGTGCTTGCCCAGTTGCCGGATCAGGTCGTCATTGCGCTCGAGCTCAGCGCCGGCCGCGGCGCCCAGCGGGGCACGCACCAACCACTTGCGCCCGGTCACGTCCTCGACGAGCGCGGACTGGTGGAGGGGGGTCTCCTCGCTGGTGCGGATGCCGGCAACCTGCACCGGCCGCATCCCGGGGACGGCGGCAGTGGCCAGGGCAGCCAGGGCCAGGTCGCTACGAATCACCCTCCCACCGTATGACGTCCGGTGCGTGTGGTGCAGTAAGCCGCGCGACACGGGGGTCACCAAGGTGTCGTGGTTCGCGCCTACAGTGGAGTGGTGAGTCTGGATTCCGAGGCACTGTTGGACCTGTCGCTGTCCAGGGGGACGCTCCACCGCAACGGCAACGGCAGGCGAGAAGGCGACCCCATCGCCAAGGCGCTCGCGGACGCCAGCACCCGGGTCGTCGACATCGCCGACGGTCGCGTCCTGACGTGCCGGGTCGACGGGCGACTGCGCCTGGTGCACCGCGCTCCCCGCTTTGATGACGGCGGTGAGTCCGGCCTCTATCTGGGGCACGACGACGACGGCACCAACTATGTCGCGATCGTGCACGAGGGCCCCGAGTCGGCCAGCAGTCCAGACCGGGGCTGGCGCAGCCTGCGTGAGGCCGGGGCAGACCTGGACGACACCGACTCCGGGGTCCTGACGACCGCCGTCGCCCTGGCCAACTGGCATGCCCGACACCGGTTCTGCCCACGGTGCGGTGGCCCCACCGTGGTCGAGGAGGGCGGCTGGGTCCGGCGCTGCACCGCGGACGGCTCGCAGCACTACCCACGCACCGACGCGGCCATCATCGTGGCGGTCGTCGATGACGACGAGCGCATCCTGCTCGCCCGCGGACCGCACTGGCCCGAGGGGCGGCTGTCGGTGCTGGCTGGTTTTGTGGAGGCTGGCGAGTCCCTGGAGGCCGCCGTCCACCGCGAAGTCATGGAGGAGGTGGGTCTGTCGGTGACCGACCTGGTCTACAAGGGCAACCAGCCCTGGCCATTCCCTGCCTCCCTGATGGTTGGCTACACCGCTCACGCGACAGGCACCGAGGTCACCCTCGATCCGGCAGAGATCGTCGAGGCCCACTGGTTCACTCGCGGTGAGCTGTCCTTCGCGGCCCGCTCCGGGGAGGTCGGCATCCCGCCGCGCGTCTCGATCGCGCGCCAGCTCATCGAGCACTGGCACGGCGGCCCGATCGAGGCAGCCAGCGACAGCCGACCCACCGTGGAGGCCACTCGGTGACGCTGCCCCTCCACGAGTCGGCGGCTGGTGCACCAGCCTCGGCCGACGACATCCTGCGTGGCCTGGACCCCGAGCAGCACGCTGTCGCAGCCTCGCCGACCGGACCGATGTGTGTCCTGGCCGGTGCCGGGACCGGCAAGACCCGGGCCATCACGCACCGCATTGCGTATGGCGTGTGGTCCGGCACCTATCAGCCGCACCAGGTGCTGGCGGTCACCTTCACCGCCCGGGCGGCGGGGGAGATGCGCACCCGCCTGCGAGCCCTGGGTGTCCCCGGGGTGCAGGCCCGCACCTTCCATGCTGCGGCCCTGCGCCAGCTGCAGTATTTCTGGCCCCAGGCCGTCGGCGGTGCGCCGCCCGAGGTGGTGGCCCAGAAAGCACCGGCCGTCGCGGAGGCCGCGGGTCGGTTGCGGCTGCGACTGGACCGTCCGGCGCTGCGTGACCTCGCCTCGGAGATCGAGTGGGCCAAGGTCAACCTGATCACTCCGCAGGGCTATGCCGCGGCTGTGCGGGGGCGCCGCGACGGTGTCGCCGGCCTCGATGCCACGGCCGTGTCGCGGCTGATGAGTGCCTATGAGGACATCAAGGGTGAGCGTCACGTCATCGATTTCGAGGACGTGCTGCTGCTCATGGTCGGCATCCTGGACGCCCACCCGAAGGTCGCCGCGTCGGTGCGCGACCAGTATCGCCACTTCGTCGTGGATGAGTATCAGGACGTCAACCCCGTCCAGCAACAGTTGCTGGACCTCTGGCTGGGTGGCCGTGACGAGGTGTGTGTCGTCGGTGATCCCGCGCAGACCATCTATTCCTTCACCGGTGCCTCGCCCAAGCACCTGCTGGAGTTCCCCCAGCGCCACCCCGATGCCGCGGTGGTCCGGTTGGTGCGCAACTACCGGTCAACACCGCAGATCGTCCAGGTGGCCAACCTGGTGCTCGGCCCGGGGGCCCGCGGCGGAGTGGAGCTGCGTGCCCAGGGGGAGCCGGGAGCGGTCCCCCAACTGACGGCATACCCCGATGATGTTGCTGAGGCCGCCGGGGTCGCGGCCGACATCCGGGCTCGCATCGGCGCGGGCACAGCGGCCAGCGAGATCGCCATCCTGTTCCGGACCAACGCCCAGTCTGCGGCGCTGGAGTCCGCGCTGGCTGCCCAGGACGTGCCCTATCTGGTGCGTGGGGGCGAGCGCTTCTTCTCCCGGACCGAGGTGCGCCAGGCGATCCTGCTGCTGCGTGGTGCAGCCCGCAGTGACACGGGCAACCGACCGCTCGGCGAGGCGGTGCGCGACGTGCTCAGCGGAGCCGGCTGGAGTCCGCAACCCCCGACCGCGGGTGCAGCGAGCCGGGAGCGCTGGGAGTCGCTGGAGGCGCTCGCCAACCTGGCCGACGACCAGGCGGCGCTCGAGCCGGACACCCGCATCCCCGGTTTCGTGACCGAACTCGACCGACGCGCCTCCGAGCAGCACGCCCCGACGGTGCAGGGCGTGACGCTTGCCTCGCTGCACGCGGCCAAGGGGCTGGAGTGGGACGCCGTCTACATCATCGGCGTCAGCGAGGGGCTGCTGCCGGTGTCGATGGCCGAGGGTGCTGAGCGCATCGAGGAGGAGCGCCGCCTGCTCTACGTCGGGCTCACCCGTGCCCGGCGCGAGCTCATGCTCAGCTGGGCCGCCGCCCGTGGCGCCGGTGGTCGTGCCGGTCGGCGCCCCTCGCGCTTCCTGCAGCCCGCGGGCCAGCTGCTGGGCCTGACCAAGGGTCCGCAGAGCGGGTCCCCGAAGCCAAAGACTCGCAAGCCCCGACGTCCCCGCACCTGCCGCACGTGCGGCGTCACGCTGGAGACAGCGGCCGAGCGCAAGATCGGTCGCTGCGACGACTGCCCGCCGACCTATGACGAGGCGACTTTCGAGCGGCTGCGCGACTGGAGACTCGAGGTCTCCCGCGATCAGGAGGTGCCGGCCTATGTCGTCTTCACCGACGCCACGCTGACCGCCATCGCTGAGTCGACACCTGACAGCACGGAGAAGTTGGCCGAGATCGCGGGCGTTGGTCCGCGCAAACTGGAGCTCTACGGCGACGAAGTGCTTGCTGTTCTTGCAGGTCAGGACGTCGTCCGGGATTCAAGCAAAGAATCTCATTAAATACGTTGCGCGTGGCTGAGAGCCGGGCGTACGGTAGTTCCTGACCAACCCGCCGGGGGTGACAACCGCGGGCCGAAGACTTGAGCGAGAGGAGGCGGACACGATGGAGACCATGAACATCACCATGACTGGCAAGGCAGGCACCACAGGTGCACTGTGCCGTGATGCCGTCCGCGCTCCGTTCGGAGTCGCGCGGGATCGCGTCTGCACGGACACCATCGGCGGCGCCTTCGTCTCCGCCATCGCCAACTCTGCCACCACTGTGGCGTTCCCCCTTCGCAGGGCCGTGGATTAGAACCACGTAAACCCTCGCAGGCCGCGGAACCCCACAGAGGGATCCGCGGCCTTTGTGCATCTACAGCAGGTGACTGAAGTCGCTGGATCCTTGACCGAGGAGCCAAGCCATGACTGATCAGGACCGGGCCAACGGCCCACACCGTCACTGCACACCACGCGAGGAAGGGAACAGCGTGTCAACCCACGCAGGCGTCCAGAACGCCGACGACACCGAGGCCATGACCCCCTGGTTGATCGGGGGGACCACCGACACCGAGGCCGAGTTGCCCTGCCGGGAGCACCCGGCGGACCTGTGGTTCGCCGAGCTGCCCGAAGAGGTTGAGGCAGCCAAAGCACTCTGCATCGACTGCCCGATCCGTGCGATGTGCCTGGACCAGGCGCTGCAGCGGCGTGAGCCGTGGGGCGTCTGGGGAGGGCAGCTCGTGCTGCAAGGAGTCGTGGTGGCACGCAAGAGGCCCCGCGGTCGTCCCCGCAAGAACCCCGTCGCCGCCTGAGCGACGGACCCACAACATGTCAAGGAGAACCCAGATGTATCACCTGATTGAAGAGCAGTTGGCCCGCTCGCGTCACGAGGAGCGGACCGCCAACCTGGAGCTGGAGCACCGGCAGAGCCTGACCAAGGGCCTGCGACCGACTGCTTCGCACCAGAACCACCGGGCGCGCTTCCTGAGGCGGTGACACCGGCACGTGCCGGGGCGCATTGCCAAGCGCCGCCGCAGGAACACCCGCCGAGGCGGGGTCGACACACACCGTGTGCTGACCCCGCCTCTTGTGTTGTCTGGCAGGGGATCTCGACCCCCGTGCTCTGCAGGGTGAGCTCGCCCCCCGTGTTCTGCAAGGAGTTCGACCCGGTGTCGCAGGCTGTCGGTGCCAGGGCCACCCGTGTCAGGCTTGCGAGCAGTCGCAGTGCGGGTGCTGTTCCCAGACTCGGGTGCGCACGTCGGGCCACGGCAACGAGATCTGCCAGGAGACCCCGGAGGGGGAGCCCGTGGCCAGCGACTCCAGCGCGATCATGGCGACCAGCGAGGCGATGACCGAAACCTGACTCGCAGGAGCATCCACAGCCGGGGTGAGCTCCCTTGCGGGAGAGCTGATCTGGGTGAGGATGCGCGGCCAGGCGCTGTCGCGGTCTCGCCGGTGCAGGTCCAGACAGCGCAGGCAGGGCGAGCGCCCCGGCAGCACGAGCGGGCCGATGACCACCTCCTCATCGCGCAGCACGACGGGCAGGTGCGCAGTGCGGGCCAGCTGCCAGGTGCGCCCCTCGTCCGGAGCGATCGCATCCCGGGCGCACAGCACGGCCAGGTCCACCGTGTTGGGCGCAGGTTGTGCTGAGGGGTCCTCCAGCGCAACCACATCGGTGGCTGAGAGCTCGCCGCGCAGGTGCTCGACAACCGAGCCCCGCCCACAGACACTCACGACGTGTTGACCCGAGCCGGGCACAGCAGCGGGGTCGACCAGCAGGCCGTGGCCCCGCAGGGCGGTGACGAGCTCCTCGACCCGGTCGAGAGGCACCCCGAAACGCTGGGCGAGGGAGACGTCGCGGCCTGTCCCTGACGTCCCGGCCAGAGACAGCAGCAGCTCGGTCTCCGGGTCGTTCAGGCCCGCCAGGACGATGCCGCTGTCTGGCGAGAGACCGAACTGGACCTCGCCGGCACCGCGACGCACCGGTCGCGCGGTGGGGCGGAGTCGCACCATGGGGGACATGCCGCGACCCTGCCACGAGGCGCGAGTCGCGTGGTGGCGTTGTCCACAGGCCTCCGTCGGCCATCGACTGTCGCCTGGCTCAGTAGGCTCCCCGCATGAGTCCAGTGAGTCAAACTCCTCAGGTCCTGGCGTTCGACACCTTCGGCACCGTGGTCGACTGGCACACGGGCATCAGCACGGCCCTGGCCCGGGCGCTGCCCGACGTTGACGCCAGTGAGCTGGCGATTGCCTGGCGTGCCCGTTATGCCCCGGCCCTGGCGCGGGTCGAGGCTGGCACGGAGCCATGGACCGGCCTGGATGTTCTGCACGAGCGCAACCTGGTTGCGGAGTTGACGCAGCGGGACCTGCACCTGGACGACGCGACGATCAGGGAGCTGGTGCTGGCCTGGCATCGCCTGCCGGCCTGGCCGGAGGTGCCCCAGGCGCTGGCCCGCCTCAAGGAACGATTCATCATCGCTCCGCTGAGCAACGGCTCCGTCGCCCTGCTCACCCACCTGGCCAAGCACGCCGGGCTGCCGTGGGATCTCGTGACCGGCAGCGACCTGTGGGGCCACTACAAGCCGGCGCCCCAGACCTACCTTGGCCTGGCCCGTCTGCTGGAGGTCGAGCCCGGCGAGATCATGATGGTGGCGGCTCACTTCCCGGACCTCGATGCGGCGAAGACGTTGGGGCTGCAGACGGCCTATATCGCCCGGCCCCTGGAGTTTGGCCCGGCTGGCAACGACACCACGCCCCGCCCCGAACATCCGTTGCACTGCACCGGGATTGACCACTTGGCGGACGTGCTGCTCGACGGCCACTGACACCGCGCTGGCGGGGTGCTGACCGGGCAGGGTGCTGACGCGGCGGCGGGCCCAAGAGGAACCGGTGGGGCGACACGGCGACCGGAAATGCCGCGAGGGCGGGTCGGTGCGGACACCGACCCGCCCTCGAGCGGGGACTGCTAACGGCTCAGCTGGAGGCCTTGCCGAGGATCCGGTTGAGGTTGGTGCCACAGACCGGGCACTTGCCCTTGGCCATGCGACGACCGTTGGTCTCCACGACGTTGCCCTCTGCCTCGCGCTTCTCCTTGCACTTCACGCAGTAGAACTCGCCCTGGTAAGTCTCGTTGGTCTCAGCCATGGTCACTCGCTCCTCAATGTTCCGCGGGCCGAAGCCCGACTGGTGCAGGTCGTCGACCTGCTTTTCCATTCCACCCTAGACGCACATGAGCACGAATCACGCAAAATCCGTGCTCAGCGCCTGCGTGTCGTGAACCTGTGGACAACCTCGACCGAGTGTCAGAAATCGGCGCTAGCGTGACCTCCCATGACACACCGACCCTTCGATCACGGCACCCCAGGTCCGTCGCAGGCCTCTCGGCCACCGATCGAGATCCGTCGCAGCGCCCGCCGTCGGCGCACAGTCCAGGGACGGATGGAGGGCGACACGTTCGTGGTGTTGATGCCGACCGGGCTCAGCGCCGCGCAGGAGGAGGCGCACGTCGAGCACCTGCTGGGTCGGGTCCAGCGGGCGCAGGCCAAGCGGCGGCTCCAGACAGAGGATCTGATGGGTCGCGCCCAGGATCTGTCCCAGCGCTATCTGGAGGGGAAGGCGCGACCGACCTCGATCCGCTGGGTCACCAACCAGCAACAGCGATGGGGCTCCTGCAGCCCAGCGTCGGGGGCGATCCGACTGTCCACCCTCATGGAGGGCATGCCAGCCTGGGTGGTCGACAGCGTGATCGTGCACGAGCTGGCGCACCTGATCGAGGCCAACCACGGGCCGCGGTTCAAGGCCCTCGTGCACCGCTATGAGCGGTATGCCGAGGCGCACGTCTATCTCAAGGGTGTCGCCTTCGGCATGGGCCGGCCAGAGCTGGACTCGGGCTCTGACGCAGACCTGGAGGACTGACGTGCTCCCGGGGCACGGTCGGACGGGCCGGACCCGTTGGCCGACTCAGTGCACCTCGCCGACTCAGTGCACCTCGCCGACTCAGTGCGCCTCGCCCACTTAGTCCCGCTCGTCGCGCAGGAGTCGCTCGAGCTCCTCGTCCATGCTCGTGTCATCCGTGTCGGTGCTGGTGGCCCGCTCGACGAAGCCCAGCGGGTCGTCGAGGTCCGCGGCGCGTGGGGCCAGGTCTGGGTGCGCCCAGGCCCGGTCGCGTGCGGCCGCCCCGGCCTCGGACTCCAACGCGGCCCACAGGTTGGCGGCGTCCCGGAGTCGGCGCGGACGCAGCTCGAGGCCGACGAGGGAGGCGAAGGCCTTCTCTGCCGGTCCGCCGGTCGCCCGACGGCGTCGCACGGCCTCGGCCAGCGCCTCGGTGTTGGGCAGGTGCGGGCTGCTGGCGCGGCCAGCGACAACATCCACCCAACCCTCGACCAGCGCCAGGTAGGTCTCCAGCCGGGTCAGCGCGGCGCGCTGGGCCTGGCTCGGGTCGGGCGAGAACAGCGACCCGGCCACCGCCTCCTGCATGGCCTGCGGGTCGCTGGGATCCACCGAGCGCACTGCCGCCTCGATCCCCTCGGTGTCGAAGCGGATGTCGCGGGCATAGTCCTGCACGGCGGTCAGCAGCTGTGGACCCAGCCAGGGCACAGCGGCGAACAAGCGCACCCGGGCCGCCTCGCGCACGGCGAGATAGAGATGGACCTCGCCCGCGTCGACCCCCAGGCCCTCGGCGAAGGTGGCGACATTGGCGGGCAGCAGCGCGATCGTCTCGCCAGGGAGCAGGGGGAGCCCGACCTCGGTCCCCGAGACAGTCTCGGTGGCCAGGGTGCCGACCGCCTGACCGACCTGGGCGCCGAACATGCCAGAGCTCATCCGGCGCATCATCGGCTCGATCTGTCCCAGCAGCTGTCGGGGGTCCATGCCCTCGGGCAACCCGGGGATCTGGGGGAGCTCACCGTCGCCGAGATCGCGCAGCTGGTCCTGCATCGCCCCCGTCATCGCGGCAGACACGCCCGCGGCGACGGGCTCGGTGAGCGTTTCCCACACCGGCATGCTCAGCTCGACCCACTCGGCCCGGCTCAGGGCACGCACACGACCCTCGGGCGGAGCCATGTCGGTGACCTGGTCCAGCCACAGGTTGGCCACCTGCACGACCTGCTCGACGTCGCGGGCGGTGGACTCGGAGATGCTCTGGTCGCCGGCCTCGGACACGGCCCGGCGGGCGGCATCGGTCGCCACGCTCATGTTGACCGCGCTGCCGTCGTCGGAGCCGGACATCATGGCCTGGACCTGGGACTGGACCATCTGCATCATCGCCGGGTCGATGTCGCCGAGACCCATCGACTCCAGCTGTTGGCGCAGCTCCGGGGGGAGCTCGCCGCCGCCGAACATCGCTGCCAGCGGGTCCTGGGCACCCCCGGTCGGGGCGTCGCCCTTGTCGCCACTCCCGCGGAACCCGATCGGCTGGTTGGCGTCGCCGGTCTCGTCGTCACCAGCTCCGGGTGTTCCTGGGTTCTTCTCGTCCGACACGGCTCGTCCCTTCCATTGGCTGTCTGCCCTTGCCCATCATGCCGGTCCTGAGAAGATGTTCTCTGCGGGACGCTCCGCACAGAGCGCTCCGCGAGGTCATCGATCACCGACATGATGCGCGAGACCTTCCTTAACGACACAACACGAGGAGCCGGTCATGAGTTCCCAGTCTGGGCACTTTCGCTCTGGGCGGACAGCCGGCTCACTGCGCGTCGGGGTCACGCATGCGGGCTCGGGCCTGGGCAGTGCGATCGCCGCGGCGCTGAGCGCTGAGGGTCATCGGGTCGTGGGCCTGGACAGCCGGTCCGGCACGTCCACCGACGTGCAGTGGCGGCTCACCGACCTGACCTCGCCGCAGCTCGTGGACGCGCTGGGGGACGTTGACGCCGTCGTGCACCTGGCGCACGGGGTGGCGCTGTCCCGGGAGCTCGCCGAGGATCCCGACGCACGACGGGCCCGGATGATCCGGGAGGTGCAGACCCTCACCGTCGCCGCGGCCGCTGCTGGCGGGCGTCATCTGGTGGTGGTGACCAGTGCCATGGTCTATGGCGCCCGCCCCGACAACGAGGTGCCGCTGCCGGAGAGCAGCCCGCTGCGCTCGTCGGACGCAGAGGGGATGGTCGCCGACCTCGTCGATGTCGAGGAGCTGCTGGACAAGGCGCGCGAGATCCACCCGGGGCTGCGGGTCACCTCCGTGCGCCCAGCTGCCCTCGTGGGTCCGGGCGTGGACAGCATCATCACGCGACACTTCGAGGCTCCCCGGCTGCTGACCCTCAAGGGCTCGGAGCCGCGGTGGCAGTTCTGCCACATCGACGACCTGGGCAGTGCCCTGGTCACCGTGCTGGACAAGCAGCTCGGCCCGGTCGTCGCGGTGGGGGCGGAGGGCAGCCTGTCCCAGGAGGAGGTCGAGACGGTCTCGGGCATGCGGCACGTGGCGGTGGCTCCTGGCGCGGCCCACGGCGCTGCGGACCGCCTGCACCGCCTCGGCGTCCTGCCGCTGCCGGCCACCGACCTCGCCTATGTCTCTAACCCGTGGGTGATCGACCCCCGCCAGCTGAGGACCAACGGGTGGCGGGCGGCGCACGACAACAGTGCGGGTCTGAGCGCTCTGCTCGACGACGTGCGGGGGCACCACGCCCTGATGTCGCGGCGCGTGGAGCGCAAGGAGGCTGCTCTCGGCGCCGCCGGGGCAGCGAGCGCGGCCGTCGCCCTGATCGCCACGGCAGCACTGGTGCGCCGTCGGCGCAGGCGTCCGTGACCAGGCCCGGCCCGGGGGAGCCTCAGGCTTCTGGTGGCTCCGTGGTGGATGATGGCGCGGTGAGTGGTGAGCAGCAGGCAGTCGTCCGGGTCGAGATCGTCGACTCTGGTCCCTCCGTCGACGAGGTGCTGGCACAGGTGCAGCATCCGGCCGCGGGTGCGGTCGCGCTCTTCGTGGGGACGGTGCGTGACCACGACGGCGGACGCGAGGGCGTGGTGCGCCTGGACTACAGCGCCCACCCGGAGGCCGAGGCGCAGCTCAGGGAGGTGGCCCAGGAGGTTGCCCGTATGCCGGGGGTCGAGCGGATCGTGGCGGTGCACCGCCGCGGAGAGCTGGCTGTGGGAGACACCGCCGTGGTGTGCGCCGTGTCGGCCGCCCACCGGGCCGAGGCGTTCGAGGCCTGCCGCACCCTGATCGAGGAGCTGAAGTCGCGCGTGCCGATCTGGAAGAAGCAACAGTTCGAGGGCGGGTCGACCGAGTGGGTCGGCCTGTGACCGACAAACACCGGGGCGGGGCCACGGTCCGGACGCCGATCCAGCGACCGACCCACCCGCCGCACACCCGCATCGGGCTCGGCAGCGGGTTCCTGCTCGCTCTCGCCGTGCTGGCCGTGGTGGCCGTTGCCGCTCTCAACCTGATCAGCGTCGACAAGGTGATCTATCGCCCCGCGGGCGTGCACGACACGTTGGGTGAGATGGGCGGCCAACCCGTCGTGCACGTGGAGGGTCTGGAGACCTACGAGACCACCGGGACCCTGGACTTCCTGACCATCATCATCGACGGGGGCCCCCGCTCGACGGTCACCGCCTGGGACTGGTTGCTCGCCGAGATCAACCCGGCAACCGACGTCTTCGACGCCGAGGACGTCTATCCGCCAGACGTCTCGGCCGAGGAGATCCAGGAGCAGAACGTCGAGCTGATGGCGCAGTCGCAGCAGGGCGCTGCCGTGGTGGCGCTGCGCGCCGACGGCATCGAGGTGCCCGAGGAGGTCAAGGTCGGCCAGATCGTCAAGGGGGCGCCGGCGGGGGAGACCCTCAAGGTCAACGACCAGATCCTGACTGTCGACGGCGAGGCCATCGACAACCCCGAGGCCGTGCGGGTCAAGCTGCAGGACCACGAGCCCGGCACCGAGGTCCCCTTCACGCTGCTGCGGGACGGTGAGGAGCTCGCGCTCGACGTCCCCACCGGAGAGAGCGAGCCGGACCCGATGGACCCCGATGCGCCACCGCGCACCGTCGTCGGTGTCTTCCTGGCCAGCGACTTTGACCTGCCCTACGAGGTCACCATCGATGCGGGCAACGTCGGCGGACCCTCCGCCGGGATGATGTTCTCGCTCGCCATCTACGACAAGATCACGAAGGGCCCGCTGACCGGCGGTCTCAACTTCGCTGGCACCGGAACCATCGCCTCCGACGGCACGGTGGGTGGCATCGGCGGCATCGTGCAGAAGATGCACGCGGCGGAGGATGTGGGCGTTGACTATTTCCTGGCGCCCGCAGCCAACTGCGACGAGGTCGTGGGCCGCATCCCCGGAGATCTGGACGTCATCAGCATCGAGAACTTCACCCAGGCCAGGGACATCGTCGAGGGACTGGGGCAGGGTGCGGACCTCGACCTGCCGCGCTGCGGCTGATCAGGGCGTCAATCAGTTGCTGAGGGTGGCGCGCAGCGCCTCGATCAGGCCCGGGGCGATGTCCTTGCCGATGGCCACGGCGTCGTCGGAGTCGTGCTCGCGCTGACGCAGCAGGCAGACGGACTCCCCGGAGCGCAGCACGGCCGCCAGGAGGCGGACGTCGCGGCGGGCCGGGTGGTTGGCCAGGGCCTCCGTGGCCTCGGTCGAGTTCAGGGGGAGGTCTCGCTCCGCCTCCGGGGGGACCACGATCCGCTCCAGGGCCAGTGCCGCACCGTCGACGGCGTCCGGCCAGCCCAGGGTGCCGAGCAGCGACTCGATGCTGGACGTCTTGAGCAGGCCCTCCTGCTCGACCGAGGTCAGCCCCTCCGGTGGAGCGGACTCCAGCTCAGCGCGCAGGGTGGGCTCGGCCTCCATCAGGGAGTCGGTGCGGACCAGGGCAAACAGGCGGGGAGCCTGGTCCCAGCCCAACCTGGCAACGTGCCGCTCGGTGTCGGCGGCGGCCTTGGTGAGGATCTCGGTGAAGTCGGGCACCTCGCCATGGTGCCACCTGCGAGCGGCGCGCTGGGACGTGGGAGGTGCGCCTCGGCATACCGGTGTCCTTGAGCCGCCAGGTCACAGAACGTGACCTGGACGCGGTTTCTCGCAGGGTGCTGGGTTAGCGTTGGACAACACCAGACGTGGGCAGCCGGGGCAACCGGCGATGAGGAAGCGGGTAGCAGTGACTGAGCGGGATGGCACGACTCCGGAGGAGCCGGCCGACGACTCGGCCAAGATGCCCAGGGACCCCTGGGAGAGGGGTGGCGGCGACCCGTTCGGGATGGGCGGCCGCGGGGACGACTCGAAGACCCCAGAATCCGGTCCTGGTGGGGGTGGCAAGGGTGGCGCCCGACCGCCCGCCAAGGGAGGCCGCGGCCGGTTCCTGCCCACGGTCCTGATCCTGGTTGCTGTGCTGACCGGGCTCACCTGGCTCGCCCAGTTGTGGACCGAGTTCCTCTGGTATGAGTCGGTCGGCTATCGCAGCGTGCTGACCACCCGGTTGCTGACGCAGGTGGCGCTGTTTGTGGGCGCCGGCCTGATCACCGGGCTGCTGGTCTGGTCCTCGTTGCACCTGGCCTACCGCAACCGCCCGATCTATGCCCCGAGCAGCCCGGAGCAGATCAACCTGGACCGCTATCGTGCCGCGCTCGACCCGGTGCGCAAGCTGGTCTTCATCGGCGCCCCGATCCTGCTCGCCCTGTTCGCCGGATCCGCGATGGCGGCACAGTGGCAGACCGTGCTGCTCTGGCTGAACCGGCAGCCCTTCGGCGTGACCGACCCGCAGTTCAACATCGACGTGGGCTTCTTCGTCTTCACCATGCCCTGGCTGAACGTGCTGGTCAGCTTCGCGACCCTGATCCTGGGGCTCGCGATCATCGCCGCGCTGATGGTGCACTACATCTACGGCGGCGTGCAGCTGCAGGGACCGGGGGACAAGACCACCCCGGCCGCCCGGATCCACCTGTCCATCCTGCTGGCCCTGATCGTGGGCGTGCGGGCGCTCGCGTTCTGGTTGGAGCGCTACGGACTGGCCACGGCCGAGCACGGCCGCATGACCGGCATGACCTACACCGATGTCAACGCGGTCCTGCCCACGCGTGGTGTGCTGGCGATCGCCGCGATCCTGTGTGCACTGCTCTTTCTGTCCACCATCTGGACCCGCAACTGGCGCCTGCCGCTGATCGGTCTGGCCGGACTGGTGGTCATCGCACTGCTGGTCGGTGGTGCCTATCCGGCACTGGTCCAGTCGCTGCGGGTGAAGCCCTCCGAGGCCCAGCTGGAGGAGCCGTTCATCCAACGCAACATCGAGTCGACACTGGCGGCCTACGACCTCGAGAGCACAGAAGTCACTGACTACGAGGCCGAGACCGAGGCGACGGAGGGACAGCTCCGCGAGGACGCGGACACCGTGCCCGGCATCCGCATCGTCGACCCCGCGATCGTGTCCGACACGTTCCGCCAGCTGCAGGGCTTCCGCAACTACTACCAGTTCCCGGACGCCCTGGACGTCGACCGCTACGAGGTCGACGGGGAGTCCGCCGACACCGTGGTCGCGGTCCGTGAGCTGCGCCTCGATGGCATTCCGGCCGCCCAGCGCAACTGGGTCAACGACCACACCGTCTACACCCACGGGTTCGGGCTGGTCGCCGCCTACGGCAACCAGCGCAGCGAGGACGGCGAGCCGATCTTCTACCAGCGCAACATCCCGCCGGTGGGTGAGCTGGGCGACTTCGAGCCGCGCATCTACTTCGGGGAGCACTCCCCGTCCTACTCAATCGTCGGTGCTCCGGACGGCGCCACGCCGCGCGAGCTCGACTTCCCCGACAGCGCCAACACCTCCGGTGAGACGCGCAACACCTACTCCGGCGGCGGGGGCGTTGACATGGGTTCGTTCCCGCGTCAGCTCGCCTACGCGATCAAGTATCGCCAGGTCGAGATCCTGCTGTCCGACAGCGTCGGCGCGGAGTCACGGATGATCGACCACCGCGAGCCGCGCGAGCGGGTCGAGCGGGTCGCCCCGTGGCTGCGGCTGGACGGCAACCCCTACCCGGCCGTGGTCGACGGACGGGTCAAGTGGATCGTCGACGGCTACACCACCTCCTCGCAATACCCCTACAGCGAGCTCGAGGCGCTCGGTGAGGTGACCACCGACTCGCTGGTGGCGTCCTCGCAGAACGTGCAGTCCATCGGTCAGGGCGACGTCAACTACATCCGCAACTCGGTCAAGGCGACCGTCGACGCCTACGACGGCGAGGTCACCCTCTTCGCGTGGGACGAGGAGGACCCCCTGCTCAAGGCCTGGTCGTCCGCGTTCGACAACACCGTGCAGCCGATGTCGGAGATCAGCGGTGAGCTGATGAGCCACCTGCGCTATCCCGAGGACCTGTTCAAGGTGCAGCGCGAGGTCATGGGCAAATATCACGTCGACACGGCGGAGGCCTTCTTCGGTGGTCAGGACTTCTGGGAGGTCTCGGCCGATGAGAGTGCCGCCGGCGACACCAACGTGGCGATGCCGCCCTACTACCTGAGCATCGCGATGCCGGGCCAGGATGAGCCGACCTTCTCGCTGACCAGCACCTACATCCCCGGTGGCGAGCGGCAGAACCTGGTCGGTTATCTCGCGGTCGACGCCGATGCCGGCAGCACCGCGGGAGAGAAACGTGATGGCTATGGGCAGATGCGACTGCTCGAGCTGCCACGAGACTCGACGGTGACCGGGCCCGGACAGTTCCAGAACGAGATCGAGACGTCCAACGCCAACTCCGAGGCGTTCAACCAGACCCTGTCGCAGTTCCTCACGCTGAACCGGACGGCCGGTTCGGAGGTGGAGATCGGCAACCTGCTCACGTTGCCCGTCGGTGGCGGCATGCTCTATGTCGAGCCCGTCTACGTCCGTGCCTCGGGTGGCTCGTCCTATCCGTTGCAGCGACTCGTGGTCGTCTCCTTCGGCAACCAGCTCGCCTGGTCCGACACCCTGGACGGGGCCCTGGACGAGCTGTTCGGCGGAGACTCCGGCGCCACCGCGGCAGACGAGGGGACCGGGACCGACGAGCCGATCGAGGACCCGGTGGTCCCGCCCGTCGAGGGCGAGGAACCCCCAGGGGACGACGAGGAGCAGACCGAGCAGCCGCCCGCCGACGGCGAGGAGCCGACTGGCGACCTCGCGGACGCGGTGGCCGACATCCAGACGGCCTATGCCGACGGTCAGGAGGCCCTGCGCAACAGCGACTGGGAGGCCTACGCGGAGGCGCAGCAGCGCCTGGACGACGCGATCGCCCGCGCTGTCGAGCTGGCACCCGAGGGTGGGTCCGTCAGCGTGGACCCGACAGACGACAACAGCGGGGCCACCGCAACCCCGTGACGGTGGTGGAGGGGCCGGGTGACCCGGCCCCTCCGCATACCGGCGGTTTGGGCGCCGTGCCCTCCGGCTGGTAGATTTGCTCCTTGCGTGCGCGCTGATAGGTCGTGCGCGCATGCAGCACAACCCTCACGTGACTCAAGCAAGGGTGTCCCCACGCCCGGTCCCGAGTTGCGTGTGTCGCCCTCAACGACACACATCCGACCAAGCAGGAAGAAACTCTTCGTGGCAAACATCAAGTCCCAGATCAAGCGCATCAAGACCAACGCCAAGGCGACCGAGCGCAACCGCGCCAACAAGGCCGAGCTGCGCACCTGGCTCCGCAAGTTCCGTGAGGCACACGCCGCCGGTGACGCCGAGGCCACGCAGACCGCTCTGCGGGACGCGTCGCGCAAGCTGGACAAGGCCGTCTCCAAGGGCGTCATCCACAAGAACCAGGCCGCCAACAAGAAGTCGGCGATGGCCAAGAAGGCCGCCTCCCTCTGAGGCTCCTTAAGCACTGACGCCTGATGGCGTCGCACTGACACGAGGGCGTCCACCCAACCGGGTGGACGCCCTCGTGTTGTGCTGCCGGTCGCCCCTGCGCGCTGGAGGCGGCAGGGGCGACCGCGCTGCTACTTGATCACCCGCACCGTCGCGGTCGACGTCAGTTGCTTCTGCTCTCCATCGTGGATGAAGTTGGCTGACAACGTGAGCTCGACGTCACCCTCAGGGACGTTGTTGTCCAGCGCCGCCTTGTCGAACTGGACGACGAGCTTCTTGCCGGCGCCCCGGACGTTTGCTGCCTCGACGGGTGTCTCGGACAGCGGCGTCTGCAACTGCGCCCCACCGTCGTAGTGGTAGCCGGCCGGCACGTCGAACATCGCCGTCACCGTGCCGTGCACCCCGGTGAACTGACCCGTCCCGGATCCGAGCCGCAGCGTCGAGGAGGGGAACCGCAGGGCTCCCGGCTGGTCCGTCGGCTCGAGATACACCTCGATCTTGCCGACGGGGCGCGGGTCGGTGCAGTCGTTGAAGAAGTAGTCCCCGGCCCGGTCGAAGGTGTGCTCGTAGGACTCGCCCGGCTGCAACCGTGGGTTGAACTCTCCCTCGAAGAACTGCGTCGCGCAGTGCTCCAGCTGGTTCGGGAAGTTCGGGAAGGTCTCGGCGCCCGGGTTCAGGAAGGTCACCGTGGAGCCCACCTCCACCCGCAGGTGGGTGGGGTCCATGCCGGCCTGGGATGTGCTGTCCTGCGAGGACGCGGAGTCGGACCGGTCCGAGCGCGCGAGGAGGACGGTGTTGTCCACCTCGGATCCCTCGACGGCATCACCCTGGACCGGACGGCGGATGCTGAGCGGAGCAGTGTTCGGACCCTCCTGGCTGCCTGAGGCAGTCGTGTAGTCACCGCCGAGCTTGAAGGCCCACAGAGAGTCGCCCTGCGTGACGGAGCCGCCGTAGGGGTTGGTGGCTCCCGCAGCCATCACGGCGACATACTGCTCGCCGCCGACCTCGTAGGTGATCGGCGCCGACGCGATGCCCGAGCCGGTCTGGAACTCCCACAGGACGTCACCGTCGGTGGCGTCCAGTGCGAGCAGCCGACCATCGATCTGGCCGGCGAAGAGGAGATCGCTGGCGGTCGTCAGGGGGCCCTGACCGTGTGACATGTCGGTGCCCAGGTGGTTGGTCCACGTCTGCTCGCCGGTTGAGGCGTCGTAGGCGAGGATGCCGCCGGTCTGGTACTGGCCGATCGCGCGCTGACCGTTTGCGCTGGCGCCGTTCCAGTGGGCGACCGGGTTGGTGCCGTAGGGGAAGTAGACCATGTTGGTGCTGTGGCTGTAGGACTGGTTCGACCAGTCGCCGCCACCGTTCTGGCTGGTGGTCGACAGGATCGGCAGGTCCCACTGCGGGTCATACATGCAGCCCTGGCGGTGGTCCTGCCCCTCGGGGTAGGTGAGGAACGGCTCGTCCGCCTTGACATAGCTGTCCGGGTTGAAGACCAGGTTGCCGTCCTCGTCGGGCTGGTAGCCGTTGTAGTTGGGCACGGCCCGCCACGGGTCGCCCGGGATGTTGTCCGCGTCGAGCTTCTCCCAGACCAGGCACTCGGGGAGCAGCCGCTCCTCGGGGAACGGCTGGGTCTCTGAGTGGTGCTGGCGGGAGTCGGTGATCATCTCCTTCTCGATCACGGGGAGCACTGACGTGCCGTTGGTGCGGTCGAGCACGAACTGGTGGCCCGACTTGGTGCCGTAGAAGAGGACCTTGCGCGTCGCGCCGTCGACCTCGATGTCAGCCAAGGTCGGCGGGTGGACGTTGTCCATGTCCCAGACATCGTGGCGAATCGACTGGTAGTGCCACTTGTAGTCACCGGTGGTCATGTCCACCGCCACGAGGGTGGTCGAGAACAGGTTGTCGCCCGGCCGATCAGAGCCGTCCTGGGAGCTGGTGCAGCTGCGGGCGTTGCCGAACGTCATGTAGTACATGCCGAGTTCGGGGTCGACCGAGCCGTGCATCCACGGGGTGGAGCCACCCTCGAGGGCGCAGTCGGTCCCGTCCGCCAGGATCGGGCCCCACGTGGCACCGGCATCGACGGAGTTGCCGTTGACATCGGTGAAGACCGTCCCGCGGTTGGGGCCCCCGAAGAAGTGCCAGAGGTGCGAGCCGTCGTCCGCATCGAGGGCGACCACCGCGGCCCGGTCGCCGTTTGCTGCGTGCGCATAGACGATGCCGTCGTGATAGACCGTTGCGACGCGGTCCACGCGACCGAGGTTCTCGCCATTGGGCCCCTCGACCTGCGCGACCCACGCTTGTTCACCGGTCTCCTGGTCGAGTGCGACAGCCCGGTTGCCGCTGGCCAGTGTGTAGACCCTGCCGTCGCCGGCGGACACCCCGCGGCGCGTGCCCGACGTGTCGAAGTCTTCCGGCTCCCACTTCCACTCGGCCTCGCCGGTCTTGCCGTCGACCGCGATCACGCCACCGCTGGGGGTGTCGGTGTAGATGACGCCGTCGATGGCGATCGGTGTCGTCTGCTGCCCGGTGTCGTCCGAGGCTGGAGCGACCGCTGAGACGTGGGTCTGCCAGGCCGGCCCGAGCTTCTTGAGATTCTGCTGGTTGATCTGGGTCAGACCCGAATAGTGCTGATTTCCCAGATTGCCCCCAACGTTGGGCATATCTGCTGTTGTCGGTTCCACGGCCGACACTGCGTCGGGTGGGGCGTTTTCGGGGGGAGCTCCGAGGCCCGTGGCGGGGTAGGTGGCCAGCGAGAGCGCCAACACCGTCCCGAACACCACCGTCGTCTGCCTCTTGGTCAGAGGTATGCGCATTGCCGATATCTCCTTGGTTGGAACGACGGGCAGACGTTCGCCCGTCTCGCCCACGAGCCCGCAGGCGCGCAATCGGTGGTCCACCTAATGGACCAATGGAACCGACTGATGGTTTGCCACCGTAACGGTGAGCCGGCTCGCTGGCAACCCCTTCAGTGGCGCAGGGCCTCTTGTCTCGACGCTCACCCCCTGTTACGGTTTCGGTCCATCGAGTGGCCTACATGGTCCACCTAGTGGAATTGAGGAATGGGCATGAAACTGAAATCGCTCAGCATTCCGGCCGTTGTGGCCACCCTGATTCTCGGCGCGAGCGGCGGCGCTGTGCTGACGGGAAACAACGGGAATGGCAACGGCAATGGCAATGGAAACGGCGGTCCGAATGGCGTCAAGGCCGCCATCTACACCGATGGCATCAGCGACTACGGTGTCGAGCGCGGCACAGATGCGAGCCTCTACAACGACTGGGGCAATGGTTGGAGCGAGGGCGAGACACCAAGCGTCCTGATCTACAGCCACACTCCGGGTCCGCGGCACGCCCACCTCGGGGATCGCCTCGACCCCGGGTTGAATCCGCCCCTGAACGAGTCCAACGTCGCCCAGGCGAACCTCAAGGAATGGCTTGAGGCCGAGGGCGTCGAGGTGAGTTGGACCGAGGATGTCGGCCAACTGTCCCGGCTCGGTGGTTACAACGGGGTGATCGCACTCAGCGCCAACCGCGATGCCTATGACGACGCGGCGCAGAACTCACTGAAAAAGTTTGTGCGTGGTGGTGGCGGCTTTGTCGGCATCCATAATGCCTTCGGTGCCGAATACAACTGGCCGTGGTACGAGGGTCTGCTGGGTGGCGCGAACTTCTACGATCACGGCCCCAACCGCGAGGGCACCGTCGAGACGGTGAACCGCAAGGACGTCTCCACCGAGAACCTTCCCCGCGAGTGGGGATACAAGGACGAGTGGTACAACCTGGTTCCCTTCCCCAGCTATGTCAACGTCCTCGCCAAGGTTGACGCGGAGACCAGCGACCCAGGGCGGGACTCCGGCCACCCGGGTCACGGTGACAATCACCCGGTCAGCTGGTGCCACTACTACGACGGTGGCAAGTCCTGGCTCACCACGTTGGGACACGATGTGAACACCTGGACCGACGCGGAGTTCGAGGGCAGCGAGTACTTTAAGGACCACGTGGTCAACGGCACCCTGAGCGCCATCGGTGTGAAGTCGTTCTGCCAGTCCTGATCACCGCCAGAAGGCCTGGGCGGGGCCCTGCGATCACCGCAGGGCCCCGCCCATCGGTCTGTCGGGGGCCGCACGCTCTGTCAGACGGCCGCCCAGTCAGGGACAGCTCGGTCAGGGGCAGCTCGGTCTGTCAGGAGGCGGGGCCGGTGTAGGTCGGCAGGATGCTCGGCGGGATGGGCCCCTTGATGCGGCCGCCCTGCTGGGTCTGCTCCCAGGCGTGGGCCAGGATGCCAGCAGACCGGCCGAGCACGAACAGGCCCCGGGCGAGCTCCGGGGGGACGCCGAGCTCGCCATAGATCATCGCGGTGACCCCATCGACATTGATGGGCACCGGCGTGGTGCGGCCCTCGTTGAGAATGCTCTCGACCGCCAGTCCGGCGTCCACGTGCAGGCCACGGATGTCGTTTGTGCTGCGCGCCTCCCGCAGCAACTCCAGGATCGGCTCCCGTCGTGGGTCCACAGGGTGGAACCGGTGCCCGAATCCGGGCAGATAGCGGGAGCGTGCCTGCCACCGCTGCACCACAGACCTGGTCACGGCCAGGAGGTCCTCGCCGGACCCCTCGTGCTCCTCGACGATCTCGTTGAGCAGCTCCACGCACTGCTGACCGGCTCCTCCGTGCACGTCGCCAAGCACATTGATGCCGTTGGCGACGGCACTGTTCAGGCCCACACCGCAGGTCGCGGCCATCCGTGCCGAGGCGATGGAGGGCGCCTGTGGGCCGTGGTCCACCGAAGCGACCAGTGCCGCCTCGAGCAACCGGTGCTGTCCCGGGGTGGGGAAGGTGCCGGAGACAAGCATCCAGACGACCTCGGTGAAGCTGTGCTCCCGCAGCAGGTCTCCGATGGGGTTGCCGCGCAACGAGATGCTGCCGGGCGCGATGTTGCTGATGTCTGTTGCCCACCACCCGGCGACCGCGCCGGTGGGGTCGACCTCGTTCACTGGACCTGCTCCGAGGTCTTCAGGGTGCGGTCTGGGTCGGTCGGTGGGTTGACGGTCGCGGAGCCGCTCCACTCGAGGAGGGCGTCGTTGTGTTCGCCCAGGATGGGCGGTGCGGACCGGGGTCCCAGGCTCTCCCCGTCGAACAGGACGCCATTGCTCATCACGGTGAGCACTCGATCGGGGTGCCCCGGGAAGTCGAGGTCGTGCAGGAAGTCACGCACGGCCAGCTGTGGCAGGGACAGGGCGCCGGGGACGGAGAGGATCCGTGCTGCCGGGACGCCGATCCCGTTGAGGGTCTCCTCCCACTCCGCAGCTGTCCGGGCGGCCAGTCCGGCGTTCACGGCAGCGTTGAGCGCGACGCGGTTTTCCTTGCGGGCCTCGCGCTCGGTGAACCGGGGGTCCTCCACCAGCTCGGGCTGGCCAATCGCCTCACACAGGGACACGAATTGTTGCTGCTGGTTGGCGGAGATGTTGAGTGGACCGTCGGCGGCGTCGAACGTGCCGGACGGTGCGGCGGTGAAGTTCTGGTTGCCCAGCGGGCTGGGCTCGATCCCGGCGCCGAGGAAGTTGCTCACGGCCCACCCCATGGTCGACAGCGAGGCCTCCAGCATGGAGACGTCCAGCGTGGCACCGACCCGGTTGCCATCGGCGTCCCGGGGGGCCAGGGAGGCGCAGATGGCGAGGGCCGCCATCATGCCGCCCACGGAGTCAGCGATCGGGAAGCCGACCCGCAGGGGGGCGGTCTCGGTCGTGCCGGTGATGCTCATGATGCCGGAGAGGCCCTGGATGATCTGGTCGTAGGCCGGCCGCTGGCTGAGCGGGCCGTCCTGCCCAAAGCCGGAGACAGCGCAATACACGAGGCTCGGGTTCCTGGCCCGCAGTTCGTCGGCCCCCAGGCCCAGGCGAGACATCACCCCGGGCCGGAAGTTCTCGACCACGACATCGGAGCGCGCGACCAGGCCCAGGAACACTGACTTGTCGTCCGGGTCCTTCAGGTTCAGCTCCACCGATTTCTTGCCGGCGTTCTGCGCGAGAAACGACACGCCGAGGCCCTGCCCGTTCAGCGTGGCATCGGCCCCCAGGGATCTGGCCAGGTCGCCGCTGCCGGGCTGCTCCACCTTGATGACCTCGGCCCCCAGCAGGGCGAGGTGATAGGTGCAATAGGGTCCGGCGAGGACGTTGGTCAGGTCGAGGACACGTATGCCGTCAAGTGGGCGAGCCATGAGCGATGGACCTCCGAGGTGGTCGGGTGGGACGAGGGGGCAGGCGGCGGGTCAGGTGTTCGCGCGCAGGGGGTGATCGATCCCGAGCTTGCTCATCGCCTCGGCCGCGTCAGCAAGCGTGCTGGCCAGTCCGGGGACCCGGTCGTCGGTGAACCGCACGGTGGGTCCGCTGAAGGTCAGCGCGGCCACCACCTGACCGTGAGCGGACCGGACCGGGGCGCCCACCGCAGACAGTCCCTGCTCGCGCTCCCCGTGGCTCACCGCAAAGCCGAGCGTGCGGACCTGCTCGATGTCGGCCAACAGGCTCTCCAGGGTCGGCGCGCCGGGGTGCGCCTCGGCATACAGGCTCTCCACGATGCTCGGGTCCGACTGGCTGAGCAGGATCTTGGAGGAGGCACCCGAGGTGAGGGGCAGCTGGTCGCCGATGCGCACTACGTGCCGCAGCGGCAGGGGGCTCTCTTCCTGCGCCACGCAGATGCGGGTGCGTCCGCGCCGGATATACAGATTGACCGTCTCCTGCTCGGCCGCGACAAGTTCCTTCATCACCTCGCGTGCCTGCGGGGGCAGCTCCCAGGCCTGGTTGGCTGCGAAGGCCCAGCGCCACAAGCCCGGGCCGGGGACGTATCCCCTGCTGGTCGAGGCCAGCAGGCCCTCGGTCTCCAGCGTGAAGAGCAATCGGAGCACTGTCGTCTTGGCCAGCCCGCTGGCCTCCACGATCTCGGAGATGCTCCGCGGCCGGTTCGAGCCGTTGGTGAACTGGCCCATGATGTCCAGGGCGCGCGTGACGCTGCGCACGGTCTGGTGACTCGCGCTCTGGTCGACCTCCAGGTCGACCACGTGGTCTGGGTTCTCGCTCATCGGATCAATTCACCCCTTGCGGTTTTGGCTGACGCTGGATACGTTAACATCAGTCCACACAATGGTCCAGATGATCCGCCTAGTGGTTTGAGAGGGTTCGATGGTCGTTCTAACCGAGACCGGGGAGCGCACAGAGCAGGAGCCGTTCCTGGTGCGCTGCTTCGTGCGTGGCAACTGGCAGGACACAGCGCAGACGGCTGAGCGCCACGGCCCGTATCACCGGCGCGTGGTGACGGTCACGTCGCAGGCAGATGCGGCTCTGGTGGACGAGGCGGTGGACGCAGCAACAGCCGGTCGCTCTGCCGTGGCCACCATGTCGCCCTCGGACCGGGCTGATGTCCTGGAGCGGGCCGCTGACCTGACCGACGAGCGGTCCGAGCAGATCGCCGAGCGCCTCGCGCTCGAGCTCGGCAAGCCGGTGCGCGACGGCCGCGGTGAGGCCCTGCGGGTCGCCGCAACCTTCCGCATCGCGGCTGCAGAGACCCGGCGGCTCGGCGGCAGCGTGCTCCCGGTCGAGGGATGGCCGCTGGGGCGCGGCAGCACCGTCCTGACCCGCAGCACGCCGGTCGGCGTCGTCCTGGCGATCACGCCATTCAACGCACCCGCAAACCTGTTGGCGCACAAGCTCGCTGCGTCTTTCGCGGCCGGCAACTCGACGATCATCAAGTCGCCGCCCCAGGCGCCGGCGTCCACCGCCATCGTGGTCGAGATCGCACTGGATGCCGGCGTGCCACCCGAGGCTCTGCAGTTGTTGCACGGCGGCGCCGACATCGGTGCCCAGCTGTGCGAGGCGCCGGGCATCGGTGCGGTGGCCTTCACCGGGTCGGCGGCAGCGGGAGCGGCCGTGGCCCGGGCGGCCGGGCCCAAGCGCACCGTGCTGGAGCTCGGGGGCAACGCCGCCACCATCGTCCACGTCGACGCCGACGTCGCCCAGGCGGCGGCTGCCTGTGCGCGCACCGGCTACAGCAACTCAGGGCAGTCCTGCATCTCGGTCCAACGCGTCTATGTGCACCGTTCCAGGTTCGACGAGTTCGTGGCGGCGTTCACCGAGCACGTCAATGCCCTCGTGGTCGGCGACCCGTTGGATCCAGCCACCGAGGTCGGCTCCATGGTGGATGACGATGCGGCAGTCCGCGTCGCGAGCTGGGTGCAGGAGGCACAGACCGAGGGTGGGACCGTGCCGACCGGGGGAGTGCGGACCAACGCCACCGTCACACCGGCCGTCGTCCTCGACCCTCCCGCGAGTGCCAAGGTTGTCCGTGAGGAGATCTTCGGCCCGGCCGTCGTCGTGCTCGGCTATGACGACCTGGACGCCGTCGTCCAGGAGTGCAACGAGAGCCGCTATGGCTTGCAGGCCGGACTGTTCACGCACGATGTGGGCACCGTCTTTGACCTGTGGCGTCGCCTCGAGGTCGGTGCACTGGTGATCAACGGCCCGTCCAACCACCGCCTCGACCACATCCCCTTCGGCGGGGTCAAGGACTCGGGGATCGGCCGTGAGTCGCCCGCCTTCATGATCGAGGACTTCATGACGACCTCGACTCTGCACCTGCGTGGCATCAGCCTCTGGAGCGAGTCCGCGTCCAGCGCCACCCCACACCGCAACGAGCAGGAGACCTCATGACCGTCGACGTCAGTTCCAACAGCCCGACGACGGAGGCGACGAACGCTCCGAACACACCGGGCACGGGAACGACCGGGGCGCACCTGCTGGTGCGGCAGCTCGAGGACTATGGCGTGGAGTTCATCTTCGGACTCTGCGGCCACACCAACATCGCCTTCCTCGACGCCCTCGCCGAGAGCTCCATCGACTTCATCACCTTCCGGCACGAGCAGACGGCCGCGCACGCGGCCGACGGCTATGCCCGCGAGTCGGGCAAGCCCGGGGTCGTGCTGACCCACGTCGGGCCCGGCATGATGAACGCCGTGACCGGGGTGGCCAGCGCGGCCATGGATTCGGTGCCGCTCGTGGTGATCAGCGGTGACATTCCTTCCTACTATCTCGGTCGGCACCCGCACCAGGAGGTCAACCTCCACAACGACGGCGATCAGAGCGCGATCTACCGCCCCTTCGTGAAACGTGCCTGGACCGTTCACCGCGTCGAGGACCTCTCCCGATTCGTCGAGCGTGCCTTCTGGACCTCCACCACCGGGCGCCCGGGTGCCACGCTGGTGAGCGTCCCGATGGACATGTTCTCCCGGGAGGTGGCTGGCGACGTCCCCGCACTGCCTCCACCGCCGCCCGCGCAGGCCGTCCCGGAAGGGGTGGGTCGTCGCATCGCAGAGAACCTGGCCGCAGCAACCAACCCCGTCCTCTACATCGGTGGTGGGGTCAACTCAGCCGACGGCAGAGGCGCAGTGCTGTCGGTGGCTGAGCACCTCGACATACCGATCATCCACTCCCTCATGGCCAAGGGCGCCATCGCCGACAGCCACCCGCTGGTGGCCGGTATGCCCGGGTTCTGGGGTGCGGAGCTGACCAACCAGCTCACCCGTGATGCGGACCTGGTCCTCGCCGTCGGCACCCGGTTCGCCGAGACCGACGCGAGCTCGTGGGACGGTGAGTCGACCTGGTCCTTCCCGCCGAGCCGACTGATCCAGATCGACCTCGACCCGGCCGAGATCGGGCGCAACTATCCCGTCGAGCTCGGGGTGGTGGCCGACGCGACGCAGACGCTCGCAGCCGTGGCGGCCGCCCTGACCGACGTCGCTCCCGACGGACGCGACCGTCCCGAGCTGCGGGCGCAGATCGCTGACAGCCGGGCCGAGGTGTTCTCCCGGATCACCAGTGCGGCTGACTCCGACCAGATGCCGTTGCGACCCCAGCGCATCCTGGCCGACCTGCGGGCTGCGGTCCCGGCCAACACGGTCCTGGTCACCGACGTCGGGTGGAACAAGAACGGCATCGCACAGTGCTATGAGTTGCCCGCGGAGGGACGTTTCATCACGCCGGGCGGCTCCTCCACGATGGGGTTCGGACCGGCTGCGGCCCTCGGCGTGCAGGTTGCGTCTCCGGACCGGCCGGTGGTTGCCCTGATCGGTGACGGCGGTCTGAGTGCACAGCTGGCGGCCCTGCCGACAGCGGCCGAGCGCGCCCTGCCGGTGATCTTCGTCGTGATGAACAACGCCTCCCACGGGACGATCTCGGATCTGCAGAGCTCGAGCTACGGCCGCAGCTATGGGTGCGATTTCCGTGACCGGGAGGGTCAGCCCTACTCACCCGACTTCGCAGCCCTGGGCATCTCCTGCGGGCTGGATGGCTATCGCGTCGAACAACCGGAGGACCTGCAGAAGCACCTAGAGAGCGCCCTGAAGAACCGCCGTCCGGCCGTGATCGACGTGCCGATGGTGAACGAGCCGGTCCCCACCCCGGGGCACTGGAACATCAAGGACATCTACCGAGGCGACTTCGCCTGAACCGCAGGGGGCGGGCTGACCTCAGCCCCGCCACCGACCCACCCCACAAGGAGTGATCACAATGAAGTGTTCCACGCACCTGCGCGGCATTGCCGGGCTCAGCATCGTGGCGCTGGCCCTGACGGCATGCTCGGGCGACAGCGAAGCCGGCGAGACATCCGGCGAGGCAGGAGGCGACGGAGGTGGCGGGGAGACCGTCACCCTGTCGCTCGCGCACAGTTATGCAACCAACCACCCGCACCAGACGTGCGGCGCCGAGCTCGTCAAGGAGCAGGTCGAGGGCGCCGACGTCGGCCTGGAGATCGAGATCTTCCCGGACAGCACCCTCGGGGGTCACGCCGAGAGGTTCGCGTCCGTGGTCTCCGGCGACATCGACATTGACATCCAGGGGCCGTCCGAGATCTCCGCGACGTTCGAGCCGGTGGGTGTGCTCGACGCGGCCTACGCCTTCGACGACGCGGACCACCTGTTCAGCTTCTTCGAGTCCGATGCGGGTGTTGAGCTGGGTGAGCAGATCATCGAGGGCAGCGGAGCGCGGATCCTCGCCCCGTGGTATTTCGGCATGCGGCACTTCACGTCGAACACGCCGCTCAACACCCCGGAAGACTTCGACGGCCTGCGGATGCGGTTCCCCGACACCCCACAGTTCCTGCAGAACGCCGAGGCGCTCGGTGCATCCCCGACCTCCGTCGCGTTCGAGGAGGTCTACATCTCCCTGCAGCAGGGAGTCGTCGATGGTCAGGAGAACCCGATCCCCACGATCGACTCGCTGGCCCTGCCCGAAGTCCAGTCCCACCTCAACCTCACCGGCCACATGGTTGGCATCCACATGATCGTGATGAACGAGGAGAAGTGGCAGTCCCTGGACGGTGACCAGCAGGAGACCCTGCAGTCCGTCTTCCAGGAGGTCCGCGACACCAACCGCGGCTGCATCGAGGACGCAGAGAACGAGCTGGTCGAGCAGTGGGAGGCCGAGGGCACGATGGAGATCGTCGAGCCGGACGTCGAGGCCTTCCGGACCAAGGCCGAGGAGTTCTTCACCAGTGAGCTCGACGGCGAGAAGCTCGAGCTCTACCAGACGATCCGCGACCAGGCCTGACCACTCTCCCGCCGCGGGAGGGTCCCTGAGACCCTCCTGCGGCGGGAGCGAGTTTGCCCCCGACACTCAACCGTGAGGAGCGATGAATGACCGCACCTACCCCTACGGCTTCCGGCGCGCGCACCCTGCCGCGCAGGTTGGTCCGCGTCCTTGACCTCGCAGAGCAGACCGTCGGTGCCATCTGCCTCGGTGTGATCCTGGTGCTGGTCTCGATCCAGGTCGTCCAGCGGGTCACCACGGGGGGCAGTTGGGTGTGGTCAGGGGAGTTTGCCAAGTACGCCATGGTCTGGTTGACCTTCATCCTGGCCGCCCATCTGCTGCGCACCGACGGGCACCTCAAGGTCGACGTCATCGAGCAGTGGTTGACACCCCGGGGCGAGCGCATCATGACCCGGATCACTGACGGCCTCATCGCCGTCTCCTGCTGGGGGCTCGTGTGGGCAGGGTGGGGCCTGCTCACGGCACCCTTCCTGGGCTCGGCGCCAGCTTCCGGCGTGCCCCTGGTGATCGTGTATGCCGGGCCGGTGGTCGGGCTGGTCCTGATCGCACTCACAGCCACCTGGTTCGCCATCGTCGGGCGCTCGCCAGAGGATCAGTCCGATGAACAGCAGCTTCCAGAAGGAGTTCTCTAGAGATGGCCATGATCCTTCTCGCGGTGGCCGTGGTGGTCCTGCTGTTGCTCCGGGTGCCGGTTGCCTTCGCGATCCTCGGACCCTCCGTGGTCTATCTCGTGACGACCGGGTCCTCCCTGGAGCTCGGTCTGCGCACGGCGATCAACGGCGTGGACAGCTGGCCCCTGTTGGCCGTCCCGCTCTTCGTCCTGCTCGGCGTGATCGCCAACCACGCCGGCATCGCGGACCGGCTCTTTGACTTTGCACTGGCTCTGCTCGGCCGGGTGCGCGGCGGACTGGCCTACGTCAACATCGGTTCCAGTGTCGGGTTCTCCTGGATGAGTGGCTCGGCCCTGGCGGACGCGGCCGGACTCGGCTCGGTCCAGGTTCCAGCGATGCAGAGGGAGGGCTACCCAGCACGGTTCGCAGTGGGGCTCACCGGCGCCTCGAGCCTCATCTCGCCCGTCATGCCACCGAGCATTCCCGCGGTCGTCTTCGCGTCGGTCGCGGGTGTCTCCACCGGGGCCCTGTTTGCGGCGTCGGTCCTGCCCGCTTTCCTCATCGCTCTCGGTCTGGTGATCTACGTCTGGTTCTGGGCGCGTCGCCAGACCTTCCTGAAGACCCAGGCCTTCCGCTGGCAGGTCGTGCTCGCGACCGGCAAGCGAGCCGTGGCCGGTCTGCTGACACCGGTCCTGGTCATCGGCGGCATCCTGGGTGGCTTCTTCACGCCGACTGAGGCGGCTGCTGCTGGCTGTGTCTACATGTTGGTCCTCGGGTTCGGCTATCGCACGCTCAGGGTCCGTGACCTAGCGCCGGTGCTGCGCAACGCGGCCGTGACCTCGGCAGCCATCATGGTGATCATCGGAGCCACCTCCCTGCTCGGATGGATCCTGGCCAAGGAGCAGGTCCCGAGTGCGATCGCCCAGTGGATGACCGGGCTCACGGACAGTCCGACGGTCTTCCTGCTCCTGGCGGTGGGCCTGCTGATCGTGCTCGGCGCGATCATGGAGCCGACGTCGGCCCTGGTGCTGAGCGTTCCCATCCTGTTGCCGGTCGCCAAGACCTTCGGGATCGACCCCATCCACTTTGGCGTGATCGTGGTCCTCACGCTGATGATCGGTCTGCTGACACCGCCAGTGGGTCCGGTCGCCTTCGTGCTGAGCTCGGTCACCAAGATCCCCGTGCGTGAGGTGTTCCGGGGGTTGCTCCCCTTCATGGTGCCACTGGTCAGCGTCGTGATCCTGCTGGTGTTCTTCCCCGGCCTGATCTGGACTCCTGAGTTGTAGGTCTGCGCGACCGGCCAACTCGATCCTTGAGTGGCGCTGCGCTCGGTGGACCTTTGTCTCAGGCGCTGGCGCGCTCGGTGGGTCCGTTTCTCAGGCGCTGGCGCGCTCCGTCAGAAGCCGTTGGGGGTGGAGTATTCGATCTTGGGGCAGGTGTCCATCACGACGCTGAGCCCGGCGTCCTTGGCCCGCTGGGCGGCGTCCTCGTCGATCACGCCGAGCTGGAGCCACAGGGCGGTGATGCCCAGGCGCTCGGCCTGCTCGATCGCCTCGTCGACGACGGCGCCGACGCGCTGGGAGTTCACGAAGCAGTCGACCACGTCGACGGTCGTGCCGTCGGGGATGTCGGACAGCGAGGCGTAGGCCTTCTCGCCGAGCGTGGCCTCAGCGCGCGGGTGCACCGGGATGACGCGGTGGCCGAGTGTCTCCTGCAGGAACCTGGCGACGCCGTAGGCAGTGCGGGAGGTATTGGCCGACAACCCCACCACCGCCCAGGTTGCCGACGTGTGCAGCAGCCGGGTGATGACGCTGTCGTCGTTGCGGTGCAGTCGACGTGTCTCGGTCATACCCCCAGTATCGCGCGTCAGGCCAGCCAATGCACACGCCCCGGGTGGGCACCGACGAAACCACCGGCATACGTTGGGTCCATGCGCTTCGGAATCTTTGTGCCCCAGGGCTGGCGGATGGACCTGCACGGAATCGAGCCGGCCGACCAGTGGCAGACGATGCGGGACCTCGCGGTCCGCGCGGACGAGCACCCCGAGTGGGAGTCGCTCTGGGTCTATGACCACTTCCACACCACGCCAGAGCCCTCGCAGGACCCGTGCCATGAGGCCTGGACCCTCATGGCAGCCATCGGAGCTGTCACTTCGCGCGTGCGCCTCGGGCAGATGTGCACGTGCATGAGCTATCGCAACCCGGCCTATCTGGCCAAGGTTGCCGCGACGGTCGACATCGTCAGTGGTGGCCGCACAGAGATGGGCATCGGGGCGGGCTGGTATGAGCACGAGTGGCGTGCCTACGGCTACGGCTTCCCGCGGGCGGGTGAGCGCCTGGCGCGGCTGCGTGAGGGCGTCGAGATCTTCCGGCAGGCCTGGACGACGGGCTCGGCCACCCTCGACGGAGAGCACTATCAGGTCGACGGTGCCCTGGTGCACCCGCGACCGCTGCAGGGCACCAGCCTGCCGGGCTCGGAGGCCAACGGGATCCCGATGTGGATCGCCGGTGGTGGCGAGAAGAAGACGCTGCGCATCGCCGCGGAGTATGCCGACTACACCAACTTCTCCGGTGACCTCGAGGGCTTCACGCACAAGTCCGAGGTGCTCGCCGGCCACTGCAAGGACATCGGTCGCGACGTCGACAGCATCGTGCGCAGCTCCAACTACAACACCGCCATCGGTCGGGACGAGGCCGAGGTCGAGGAGCGTCTGGCCTGGCTGCGCAACCACCTGATCATCACCGGGCAGTCTGAGGACAAGGCCGACGCCGCCGTGGCAAGCATGCGCAAGCAGCCTGCTGTCGGCACCCCGGAGCAGATCGTGGAGAAGATGGGCACCCTGCGTGATGCGGGCCTGGGCTACTCCATCCACTACTTCGCCGAAGCGGCCTGGGACACCTCCGGTATCGAGCTCTTCGAGTCCGAGGTCATCCCCGCACTCGCCGGGTGAGCTGGGCTGGCCTCAGCCGCAGCCGCAGCCGCAGCCTCAGCGGTGCAGGGGCCAGGTGGCGCCAGCGGTGAAGACCGCCCACACCAGGACCGCGGTGACGGCCATCACCGCGACGTCGAGGACACCGACCCGCAGATAGGCCAGGCGGATCCGTCGCCCGTCGGGGTGCTGCGTGGCATAGGTGAACCCGCGCGTCTCCAGGGCCTCGACGGTGGTGCGCACCGAGGCGGCGGTGTTGAGCATGATCGGATAGAACGCCCGCACCGCCATGCTCACCCAGTGCACCACCACCCGCCAGCCCAGGATGCCCGGGTGCTGGGGCGGCGCGGACCGCAGGCGGTAGCCGTCGAAGACGGTGGTGTACTCCTCCACCAGGATCGGCAGCATCCGGTAGCCATAGGAGACGCCGAAGCACAGCAGCGCCGGCGCCCGCAGCGAGAGCAGCGCGTCGGAGAGCTTCTCCGGGTCGAGGGAGACGAAGGCCGCCATGCTCGCCATCGACACGGCGCCGAGTTTGAGGTTGAGGGTCATCAGCGCGGCCAGGGTGTCCAGGTTGCCACCGAACAGCAGGGCCGCGGCGAAGGTGTAGATCACATCGAAGCCGAGCCCGATCACGAACAGGCCCAGGATGAGGGGCCCGACGCGCGCCAGGATGACCGCGACGATGCCGAGCAGGAAGAGCCCGGCGAGCACCGTGATGTTGTGGGTCAGCCACGGCACGACGGCCAGCACGGCATACCAGAACAGGACGATGCGTGGATCCATCCTGGAGAACAGTCCGCCACGGGTGCTGTAGGCCGTGCGGAGCAGCTCGAGCTTGATCCACTCGACGGACAGCACGTCACGCTGCTGGCGGGCCATCAGCCGCTCACCACAGCGGGAGTATGCCGAGCGTCCGCCAGGTCGGCGGCCGTCCGGTCCGCGGGGGGCTGGGTCTGCGACGGGGCGTCGTGCGGGGTGCACCGCGCCACGAACTCCTCGACGTCCAGCGGCGCCGGCCGCAGGCCGAGAGCGGTGCCCAACTGGGTGATCTGCGGCGGCACGAGCCGGGCGCGGGCGACGATGTCGGGCTGGGAGAACAGGTCGCGCGGGCTGAGGTCGGCCAGCACCTGCCCCTGATCGAGCACGATGACCCGGGTGGCCCAACTGGCGACGAGTTGCATGTCGTGGCTGGCGACGACGGCGCAGCGCAGCGACCCGGACAGCGCCGCGAGGGTGGCGATCATGTCGTCGCGGCTGCTGATGTCCAGGCTGGAGGTCGGCTCGTCGAGGAGCAACAGGTGGGGGCGCATCGCGAGCCCGATGGCCAGGCTGCCGCGCCGCTGCTGCCCGCCCGAGAGCGACCGACCGTCCGCCTCGGCGTGCTCGCTCAGCCGCACCTGGGCGAGCACCTGCTCGACGGTCTCAGCCGCGCCGGGCAGCTTGCGCCCGATCGGGAACATGCCCACGTCCTTGCGCAGGCTGTCCTGCAGGAACATCTCCTGGGGGTGCTGATAGAGATAGGCCACCCGGTCGGCCATCCGGACGGCCGAGTGGTCGCGGGTGTTGTGACCCTCGATCTCGACCTCGCCCGAGCGCGGCACGATCAGCCCGGTGAGCAGCTTCAGCAGGGTCGTCTTGCCGGCGCCGTTGCTGCCGACCAGAGCGACGCGCTCGCCCTCGTGCAGCTCCAGCGAGAGATCCCGCAGCACCGGGTTGAGCCGCCCACTGACGCTGCGATAACCGTGGGTGACGCGGTCCAGCCGGGCAACCACGCGCTCGGTGGGGGTGACTTTGGGCAACACCGTGCGCTCGGTGGGGGTGATTTTGGGCAACACCGTGCGCTCGGTCGGGGTGGCTGCGGGACCGGCGGAGGTGTCGAGCACCCGGTGACGTCGGATCGCCGCTGCGGCCTCGGTCACCGTCAGGGGTGTCTCGGGGATCCCCAGGAGAGTCGCGGCGCGCACCACGGACGGAGCCGGGATGCCGTGTGCCGCAAGGTCGGACGAGCGGGTCATCGCCTCCCGGACCGGCAGGTGCCACACGGGTGCGCCGCCGGCCACGAGGACCACCGATCGGGCGAACTCGGCGATGAACTCCGGGTGGTGCTCGATGGTGACGATCGTGATGCCCTGCTCGGTGTTGAGCCGGGCCAGCTGCTCATAGACAGCACGGGCCCGGGCGGGGTCCAGCTCGGCTGCGGGCTCGTCCACCACGATGGTGCGCGGGCGCAGTGCCAGCACCGACGCCAACGCCGTCAGGTGGGCCTGACCTCCAGAGAGCTGCCAGACAAACCGGTCGGAGAGCTCGCTGATGCCGAGCAGCTCCATCGCCTCACGGGAGCGCTCGGCGTGGTCGGCCAGACCGAAGTTGATCGGGCCGAACGAGATCTCGTCGCGCACGGTCGGGCGGACCAACTGGTTCTGGAAGTCCTGATAGACGTAGCCGACCTGCGTGGACAGCTCCCCGACGGTGCTCTCCCAGGTGTCCTGTCCATCGACGCGGACCTGGCCATAGAAGTCGCCATTCCAAAAGTGCGGGACCAGGCCGTTGAAGGTCTTGCACAAGGTGGTCTTGCCCGAGCCGTTGCCGCCGACGACCGCCACGAAGTCGCCCTGCTCAATGGTCAGGTTCAGGTCGTGCAGGGTGTCGTGGTCCGCACCGGGATAGCGGAAGGAGAGGTCACGGACCTCGATGGCGGGCGTCGGCATACGGGGTCCTCAGCCGCGTGGGGTGCGTCGTTCGGTGGTCCGCTGGCTGGCGCGGAACAGGACGACGGAGACGATCAGGACCACCAGGACCGCGCCGGCACCGACCCAGATGAAGTTGTCGCCGAACCGGTCGAGGAAGTCGGGCTCCCAGGCGCCGGGTGCCAGGTCGAAGGCCTCCATGAAGGCCAGACCGAACGAGGCCAGGGCCAGCAGGACGAAGGCGGCCACGAAGGTCGCGTTCTTCGGTGCGTTGCCGGGGATCGGCTCACCGGGCACACGGGGGCGCAGGCCCATCAGGGGCTCGATCTTGCCGTGCAGTTGGGGGATCAGCCACATGGCCGGGATGGCGCCGAGCAGGATGCCGCTCATCACGATGTCCACGCCGAAACCGATGGTCTCCAGGGCCAGGACCGACTCAGGCAACCCCTCGACATACTCCGCGTCCTCCACGCCGATCCACACCTTGCTCAGGTCGACGGCGGCCGAGAGCAGCTTGTCGATCACCACGACCATGACTGCGGCAGTGAAGATCTGGGCGCGGTTGCGCGGGTTGCGCACCATCGAGCCGGCGATATAGATCGCCAGGAACATCTGGATGTAGCCCTCGAGCTCGGCGAGCCCGGAGAAGTCGCCCATCAGCAGGTCGGTGAAGATGATCTCGCCGAGCGGCGCGCCGAGGGCGGCCCAGAGCGGACTGAACAGCGCCGCGACGACCAGCGGCACGAAGACCATGTAGGAGACCGAGATGTCGACCGGCCCCAGGGTCACGTCAGGGATGACCTCCAGGATGATGTTCGCCAGCCCAAACAGTGACATGGACAGCACGAAGATCATCAGCTTCTGCGGCGTGGACAGCTCATAGGTGCGGACGGAGTCGACGGTGCCGCGCAGGGCGCCGCGGCGCTGCTGGCTCTCGGGGGTGTGGGTGGTGCTCATCAGGCAGTCCTTTGCGTGTCAGGGGTGTGCTCGGGAGTGGGGTATGCCGTGGCGTGCGGTGGGTGGTCGAGGGTGGCGGTCAGCAGGGGGATGAGGTCGGCGGGGGAGTCAATGAGGTCGGTGACCAGGCCGGTGTCGAGGGCGCGTTGCAGCGTCTCGTTGCTGCCCTTGCCACCGCGGGTCAGCACGCGGCGGCCGATGCCAGCGATGTGCGCGGCGACGCCGTCGGTGCGAGCCTGGTCGCCCAGGAACCAACTGGCGCTCGCCGGGGCGTCGACCATCGACAGGGCCTCACGGATCAGGGCGACATCGGGCTTGCGGCGGCCCACCTCGTCGGAGAAGACATAGCCACTGATCAGTGGCTCCAGCCCGTGACCGACCAGGCGCTCGCGCACGCCGCGCCCGCTGACCGTGTTGGAGACGAGCACGACGGGGATGCCCTGGTCGCGGCACCACTCCAGCAGTGCCTTCATGCCCTGGCGGAGGGTGTGCTCGGCCTTGACGGTGTACCACCGGTGCATCAGGTCGTGGGCGTGGGCGCGCAGGACGGCGCGGACCCGCTCGGGAGCGTCGGCGCCAACGTGGTCGGCCCAGAGGACGGCTGGCCCGGGCTGCGGCACCTCCTGGGCCCCGTCCAGCAGGTGCTTGGTGGCCCGATAGCTCGCCACGCCGTCCCGGACCATGGTCGTCGCGGTCTCGGGGCTCAGCTCGAGCCCGCCGGTGCTGAGCAGATCGGAGAGGTGGGCGCCCAGGACGGCCGCTGCGTCCGGGTCACTCTGCGACGTGGAGACGACGCCGCCGTGGTCCAGGAGGAGGGCAGTCGGCGGCGCGCCGCGCCCGGTCCTGGAGGGGCGGGACGGTGCTGGTTGGCGCACGGCAGTCTCCCTGCTGGCCCGCAGGGTGGCGAGCACACCCTCCGGGGTGGCGAACGTCCCGTCCGCCTGGGCGGTGACCGCGAACGGCGGGTTGTCGGTGTGCCGGGTCCTGGTGACCAGGACGGCAGCCACTCCGGCGCGGCGACCGACGACCACGTCGCGGTCCTGGGTGTCGCCGACATACCAGCAGTCGGCCGGCGTCAGGCCGAGCGCCTGGGCCGCCAGGTCGATCATCCCGGGGTGGGGCTTGCGGATCCCGACCTCGTCGGAATAGACCTGCACGGCGAACCGGTGGCCCAGACCGAGGTCGTCCAGGATCCGCCGGTGATGGCGACCGCTGTGGGCGTTGCTGACGATGCCGATCGGGATGCCACGGGCCGCACACTCCGAGAGCAGCTCCGGGATCCCGGGGCGCAGGTGGTGCTCGCTGATCCGGTCGCCCATCACCTCCAGGATCTCCGGGGCGTGGCCCACCAGGATCGCCCGCGCCGCGTCCGGCAGGTCCGCGGCGAGGAAGTCGCCCACGATCTCCCGGTGGCTGAGCTCGCGCGGCTCCGGCCTGCGGCTCGAGGCGTTCTTCCAGGCCTTCAACGCCGTCAGCGCCGCGTCCAGGGAGGCCCGCAACTGGTCCGTCGGGACCGGCTGGCCGGCCCGGTCCAGGAGCCCCGCCAGGTGGGTGACGACCTCCGCACGCCCGGTCGGGCGCTTGGCGGTCTCGATGATCACCCCGCCAAAGTCGAGCAGCATCCCACGGGGCGCGGGCAGGGAGACGGGAGCATTCGGCATACGGCAGGGGTCCTGTCGGGGAGGGCGGCTGGAACCAACACCACCGACGCTAGGGAGGGGGAGTGGCCGCGTGACGGTCCCGAAGTGAACGCCACTGGAACGTTCCATGCTGCGGCCTGGAACGTTCCAGGAACGGGGGCCGAAAGATCGCCTGCGGGCGGCCGGGGTGTGCTGTGCTGGCCGGGTGCCACCCACCCGCCGTCCCACGATCATCGATGTGGCGGCTGCTGCCGGTGTCTCCAAGTCGCTGGTCAGCCTGGCGCTGCGGGCCGAGCCGGGGGTGAGCGAGGCGACGCGGGCCCGGATCCTGCACGCCGCCGAGGACCTCGGCTATCGCTCCAACGTGTGGGCCCGCAACCTGGTGCGCGGGGGCGAGAACCTGATCGGTGTGCTCATCACCGACCTGGGCAACAGCTATCACACGGACGTCGTGCTGGGGCTGGAGGAGGCCGCCCAGGAGCAGGGTCTGAGCGTGATGGTGGCGCACGGCATGCGCAGCACGGAACGCCTTGTGGCACAACTGCATCGGCAGCTTGCGCTGGGAGTCGCGGCGGTGGTCGTGGTCAGCTCGTGGCTGCCACCGGACCTGCTGGAGGCCTCAGCGCGAGCGGCGCCGCTGGTCGTGGTCGGGCGGCTGCCGGTGGCGGTCCCGGGGCTGGACACGATCAACAACGACGACGCCGCAGGCACCCGGTTGGCGGTTGAGCACCTGGTGGGTCTGGGGCACGAGCGGATCGCGCATCTCGGGATCTCCAACCGGCCTGCGGCACAACAGCGCCGGGCTGCCTATGCGACAACGATGCGTGACCGTGGGCTGGCTGAGCACATCGTGGTGGTCGGGCCCGACGACGTCACCGAGGGGGTCGCGACCCTGCTGCGCGCCACCGCCCGCGCCGACGGGACCGGGCCCACCGCGGTCTTCGCGTCCAACGACCTGGGGGCCTCGCGGGTGCTGGACGCCGCCATCGACCGGGGGCTGGGGGTGCCTGGAGATCTCGCTGTCGTGGGCTATGACAACAGCACGCTGGCGCGCACCGTGCGGCCGCGGCTCACCAGTGTCGACCAGCCGCGCGCCGACATGGGGCGGCTGGCACTCAGGTTGGTTGTCGAGCGGCTCGAGGGCCGGGTCGAGCCCCGCCACGAGGTGGTCGCCCCACGGCTCGTCGTGCGTGGGTCCACCTAGTTTGGGGACTCGGACCCGCCGAGCCGGTGTGTTTGGCGGGGCGTCGGACTGCCCTGTCGCGTGTGCTCAGACGGGCTCGACGCGCAGCGTGCAGGCGATGGCTGCTGCGCTGAGCATCGCGTCGACGGAGGGCCCGGCGAGATACTTGCGGGTCAACTCGGCGTCGATCGCTGCCTGCACGGGGTCGTCGCCTGGGACGTAGGTGGTGCTCACTGGCTCGCGGGGCAGGTCCAGGGCTGCGGCCCGGTCCTGCTCAGCGAGGTGGCCGTCGCCCATCGCGAGGGCCGCGGGGCGGCCCGCGAGGACGTGGCGATACCACCACGAGTCCGGGCCGAAGGCGGAGCGCAGATAGGGCACCCCGTCCACCACGACAGACCAGATCGGGGTCGCGATCGGCGAGCCGTTGGCCCGAGTGGTCACGATCGCGACGACGTCGGCCTCATCGAACAGGTCAACTGCAGTGTCAAAGCTCATGCTGGGGCAGCGGTCGCGCCGCTCTCGGCATTCCCGCCCATGGCCTGGCGGACATCCAAACAGGCAACGTCAGAACCGTTCGAGCAAACGTGCAAGTCAGCGGCCTGCGCTTCCCCACGTCTGCTCACGTTGCCTGTTTGGGTGCACGGTCTCGCCGCTCAGGGGACCAGCTAACCCCTGCACAAAGTGGTCAGTCCTTGAGCTCGCAGATGGCCGCGCCGTTGCCGACGGTCTGACCGACCTCGGCCGACAGCGCGGTGACTGTTCCCGCCTTGTGGGCGTTGATCGGCTGCTCCATCTTCATCGCCTCGAGCACCACGACCAGCTCGCCCTCGGCGACCTGCTGGCCCTCCTCGACGGCGATCTTGACGATGGTGCCCTGCATCGGAGCGGTGACCGCATCGCCGGAGGCGGCTGCGGCGCCACCGCCGGAGCGGGAGCGCTTGGGTGCCTTCTTGCGAGCACCGGCGCCGTTGCCACCACCGAGCGACAACCCGCCCGGCAGCGAGACCTCGAGGCGCTTGCCGCCGACCTCGACGATCAGGTTCTGGCGCTCCTCGGGCTCGGTGTCGGTGTCGGCGCTGGGGCCGGAGTAGGGCTCGATCTGGTTGTCGAACTCGGTCTCCATCCAGCGGGTGTGCACTGTGAACGGGGTGTCCGGGTCCTCGGGGGCGAACGCCGGGTCCTCAACGACGGCCCGGTGGAAGGTGAGTGCGGTCGGCATGCCCTCGACGACGAACTCGGCGAGCGCACGGCGGGACCGGGCCAGCGCCTCCTGACGGTCGCGGCCGGTGACGATCAGCTTGGCCAGCATCGAGTCGAAGGCACCAGCGACCACGTCGCCCTCCTCGACGCCGGAGTCCAGGCGCACGCCCGGGCCGCTGGGCACGCGATAGGTCAGCACGGAGCCCGGTGCGGGCAGGAAGCCTCGGCCCGGGTCCTCGCCGTTGATCCGGAACTCGAAGGAGTGGCCGCGGATCTCGGTCGCGTCATAGCCCAGCTCCTCGCCGTCGGCGATGCGGAACTGCTCGCGCACCAGGTCGATGCCGGTGACCTCCTCGGTGACCGGGTGCTCGACCTGCAGGCGGGTGTTGACCTCGAGGAAGGAGATCGTGCCGTCCTGGCCGACGAGATACTCACAGGTGCCGGCCCCGACATAGCCGGCTTCCTTCAGGATCGCCTTGGAGGCGCGGTCCAGCTCGGCGCGCTGCTCCTCGGACAGGAACGGTGCCGGGGCCTCCTCGACCAGCTTCTGGTGACGGCGCTGCAGCGAGCAGTCCCGGGTGGAGACGACCACGACGTTGCCGTGCTGGTCGGCCAGGCACTGGGTCTCCACGTGGCGCGGCTTGTCCAGATAGCGCTCGACGAAGCACTCGCCGCGCCCGAAGGCAGAGACGGCCTCGCGGACAGCGGACTCAAACAGCTCGGGGATCTCCTCGATGGTGCGGGCGACCTTCAGCCCGCGTCCGCCGCCTCCATAGGCCGCCTTGATCGCGACCGGCAGGCCGTGCTCCTTGGCAAAGGCGATGATCTCGTCGGCGTCCTCGACGGGGTCATTGGTGCCGGGCACGAGCGGGGCGCCAGCGGTGGTGGCGATGTGGCGAGCCTTGACCTTGTCGCCGAGGGAGTCGATCGCCTCGGGGCCGGGGCCGATCCAGGTCAGCCCCGCGTCGATGACCGCCTGGGCGAAGGACGCGTTCTCGGCCAGGAAGCCGTAGCCCGGGTGCACCGCGTCGGCGCCGGCCTCTTTGGCGACCTCGATCAGTTTCTCCTGCACCAGGTAGGAGTCCCCGGGGGTGCTGCCGCCCAGCGCGTAGGCCTCGTCGGCCACCTTGACGTGCAGTGCATCACGGTCTGGCTCGGCATAGACGGCCACAGACCCGAGACCGGCGTCCTTGCAGGCGCGGGCGATGCGGACGGCGATCTCGCCGCGGTTTGCGATAAGGACCTTGCTGATCGGCATGGGGTCACACTAATGCCACGCCGTATGCCGGGTGCTGGCGGACCCGGACAACGGTCGCCTCGGGTGTCGCTCGGCCGGGGACGCGGAGTCAGGGCGTGATCAGGGCGTGATCAGGTCGGGCAGGGCCGAGGCGGCCCCTCGGATGTGCGCCTCCACCAGGTCGGCGGCCAGGTCGCCGCGCCCCTCGGTGATGGCCTGCAGGATGCCGTGGTGCTCGCTGCGCAGGGTGGCGGCCATGCCTTCCCAGTCCTCCACCTTGCGGAAGGCTTCCAGGTGACGCGAGCGCAGCGACGCGCGGATCGCCTCGGTCAGGTTGGCGAACAACCTGTTGTCCCCGGCCTGGGCGATGGCGACGTGGAAGTCGGTGTCGGCGTCGTTGAAGGCCTCCCGGCTCAGCCCCTCGGTGTCCATCACGCTCAGATGGGTCCGCACGGGATCGAGGTCGGCGGCGGCGGCGCGCTCGGCCGCCAACGCAGCGCTCGAGCGCTCCAGCAGGATGCGTGCCTCCACCACCTCGTCGATGCGGAAGTTTGCGAGCTCGACATGCAGGCGGAGCAGCCGGGTGAGCGCCTCACTCGGCATCGCTGCGATGAAGGTGCCGGCGCCCCGGCCCGAGCCCACGCTCGAGCGCAGCACGCCGTGGCTCTCCAGCACACGGACCGCCTCACGCACCCCAGCGCGACTGACCTGCAGCCGGGTGGCGAGATCGCGCTCAGAGGGGAGGGGGTCGCCGACGGTCAGTGTGCCCGCCATGATCTGATCCTCGATCGCCTCGATGACCAGCTCGTGGGTGCTGTTGCGGGTGACCGGCCCCCACTGTGGCGCCTTCTCGCTTGTCGTCATGTGGTCCAACCTCATGGTGGTCGTGTCCTGCAGTGGTCTGAGTAGTTGTAGCACACGAGATTTCCCCAAGTTTTTTCTCTTGAGTTTTTTTCGCCAGGGTCTTGACGGCGCACTGGCCCCGGCCCTACTCTCGACTTAGTGGTCAGACCACTAAGTGATCGACCACTAGCAGTTCACACTCAACATCAACGGCGATGAGCACCCGGCAGAGCCGTCCGCACACCTGGAGGCGATATGTACACGCCTGATCTGGCGCCCATCGCAGGGAGTCTGTTGTGGTCCTCGCTCGTGGCGCTCCTGCCACTGGTGACCATCTTTGTGACGCTTGGGGCGCTGCGGTGGAAGGCCCACTGGGCCGGACTCGCAGCTGTCGTCGTTGCCGCTCTGGTCGCCATCGCCGCCTATGGCATGCCGATCCACCTGGTCGGGCTCTCGGCCACGCAGGGGTTCGCCTTCGGACTGTTCCCGATCATGTGGATTGTGGTCAACGCCATCTGGCTCTATGAGCTCACGGTGCGGTCCGGTCGCTTCGACGATCTGCGTCTGGTCATTGACGCCATCTCTGACGACCCCCGGGTGCAGGCGATCATCATCGCCTTCTGTTTCGGCGGGCTGCTCGAGGCCCTGGCTGGCTTCGGAGCCCCGGTCGCCATCACGGGAGTCATGCTGATGGCCGTCGGGTTCACCGCGATGCGGGCCGCGAGCGTGGTCCTGATCGCCAACACTGCCCCCGTGGCCTTCGGGGCGATCGCGATCCCGATCATCACCGCCGGCAACCTCACCGGCATCGACTATCAGCACATTGGCGCCATCGTCGGACGGCAGGCCCCGTTCCTGGCGTTATTCGTCCCGCTGTTCCTGGTGCTGCTCGTGGATGGCAAGCGGGGCGTGAAGCAGCTCTGGCCCCTGGCCCTGACCGTCGGCGGCGCCTTCGCGGTGGCGCAGTTCGTCTCCTCGAACTGGCTGTCGGTGGAGCTCACTGACATCGTTGCCTCCTTGGCAGGCCTGGCCGCAGCGGTCCTGATGCTGCAGGTGTGGAAGCCACAGGGTGGACAGGACGCGTTGGCCAAGATGCAGGCGGAGCGCGAGCACGAGAGCGCCGACCCGGTCACACCCGACGGTGCCTCCGGTGGTGGCGTGGCCACGGCGCAGCGCATCAGCGTCGCGCTGACCCCGGCCCGGGTCTTCCTGGCGCTCTTCCCCTATCTCCTGGTCGTTGCCATCTTCTCCGTGGCCAAGTTGTGGAGGCCGTTGAGCGACTGGTTGAGCACGACCGACGTGAAGATCCCGTGGCCGGGCCTGGACGGCAACATCTCCACGGCGGCCGGCGAGCTCTCCACGAGCACTGTCTACGGCTTCCAGTGGCTCTCCTCGCCCGGCACGATGTTGCTGATCGCGGGCATCGTGGTGGCCCTGGTCTACAAGATGTCCGCAGCAGACATGGTCGGCGTCTATCGCGAGACGCTGGTCAAGCTCCGCTTCGCGATCCTGACGGTGGGCTTCGTGCTCGCCCTCGCCTATGTCATGAACCAGTCCGGACAGACCATCACGATCGGCGCCTGGATCGCCGGCACCGGTGCGGCCTTTGCCTTCTTCTCACCCATCCTGGGCTGGTTGGGCACCGCGGTCACCGGCTCGGACACCAGCGCCAACGCTCTCTTCGCGACACTGCAGCAGGCGGCCGCAGAAAAGGCGGGCCTCGACCCGGCCCTGCTCGTCGCGGCCAACACCTCCGGCGGCGTGGTCGGCAAGATGATCAGCCCGCAGAACTTGACGATCGCGGCAACGGCCGTGGGGCTGGTCGGGCGCGAGTCGGACATCTTCCGCAAGGTCATCTGGTGGAGCCTGGGGATGCTGGCGGCCGTGTGTCTGCTGGTCGGACTGCAGTCCACCGTCCTCTCGTGGATGGTGCCGACGCTATGACCCGGCTCGAGAGCCCCGCACCCCTCATCCTTGAGACAGCTCCGTCCCACACCACGAAGGAGACGACCAGCATGGTCCAGCGACAGGTCCCCAAGCCCTCCGAGATCTTCGAGTTGATGAAGTTCAAGAAGGTCGAGCTCAACGGCAAGCGACGCCGTCTGCAGTCTGCTCAGACGATCGATGACCTGCGGGCGATCGCCAAGCGCCGCACGCCGGCCGCGGCCTTCGACTACACCGACGGCGCGGCGGAGGGCGAGATCTCCCTGGCTCGCGCGGTGCAGGCCTTCGAGGACGTGGAGTTCCACCCGGCGATCCTCAACGACGTCTCGGACGTGAACACCTCGACGACGGTGCTGGGTGACACCTCGGCGCTGCCGTTCGGCATCGCCCCCACTGGCTTCACCCGGCTGATGCAGACCGAGGGCGAGATCGCCGGCGCCGGAGCAGCCGGTGCGGCTGGGATCCCGTTCACGCTCTCCACGCTGGGCACCACCTCCATCGAGGATGTCAAGGCGGCCAATCCGCACGGCCGCAACTGGTTCCAGCTCTATGTGATGCGTCAGCGGGAGATCTCTTACGGGCTGGTCGAGCGTGCCGCCGCCGCTGGCTACGACACGCTGTTCTTCACCGTCGACACCCCGGTGGCCGGTGCCCGGCTGCGGGACTCGCGCAACGGCTTCTCCATCCCTCCGCAGATCTCCCTCGGGACCGTGGCCAATGCCTCCGTCCGCCCCTGGTGGTGGTGGGACTTCCTGACCACCCCCAAGCTGGAGTTCGCCTCCCTGTCGCAGACCGGCGGCACGGTGGGCGAGCTGCTCAACTCGGCGATGGACCCCTCGATCAACTTCGAGGACCTCGCCGAGATCCGGGCGATGTGGCCGGGCAAGCTGGCGATCAAGGGCGTGCAGACGGTGTCGGACGCCAAGAAGCTCACCGACCTCGGGGTCGACGCGATCCTGCTGTCCAACCACGGCGGCCGCCAGCTGGACCGTGCGCCGGTGCCCTTCCACCTATTGCCCGATGTGGTCCGCGAGGTCGGTCAGGACACGGAGATCATGGTGGACACCGGCATCCGCAATGGTGCCGATGTCGTCGCCGCCCTTGCGCTGGGGGCGAAGTTCACCCTGATCGGTCGTGCCTATCTCTACGGCCTGATGGCCGGCGGGCGCGAGGGCGTCGACCGGACCATCGAGATCCTGGCCGACCAGGTCCGCCGCACCATGCAGCTGCTGCAGGTGCGCACGGTCGAGGAGCTCAACCCCTCGCACGTCACCCAGCTGACGCGCTTCAACCGCCTGGACTTCGAGACCAGGGCAGTCACCCCGCGCACCTGAGCGCCCCACATACCGCCCGTCACTGGTCGCCGGCTGCCCGGGAGAGCGCGGCTACCGGTGACGGGCACCTTCACCCGGGCGTAAGAGATGGGCAGGAGGTGGCGCCATGATGGTCCTCGTCACCGGGGCCAGCGGATTCCTCGGATCGCGCGCGGTGACCCGCCAGGATCAGGCGTCGAGCAGATGGCGGGCCACCGCCGCGATGGCTCGGGTGACGGCCGTGCGGCCGTCCTCGGTGGGCTCCTGGGAGTCGAACCCGTGGTCTCCGTCTGGGACAGTGAGCTCGTCCAGGTCGGCGCGAGCAGCCCGGGCCGCCGCCAGGAAAGCCTGCTGCCCGGGCACGAAGTCGGGGAACTCCTGGCCCACGGTGGTCACCACGAGACGGTGGCCGTCGAGCGCGGCCACGGCCTCCTCGCGGGAGGGCCACGGGGCGAGGGGCTCTGACTCCAGGAACGGATACGTCAGCGCCAGCAGGTCGAACCGGTCGGCGTGCTCGGCGAGCAGCGCGAGGGCCAGCGGTCCGCCGGCCGAGAAGACCCAGAACGCGGCCCGGTCGCTGTCGACCTCCGGCCGGGCCGTGGCCGCGTCCAGGGTGCGCACCGCCTCTGCGAGGGCCTTGGGATAGTCAGGACCGTTGCTGAGGTCGTGGTCCATCACGACTGCCGCCACGCCACGGGCCACCAACGCCCCGGCATAGCCCTCGAACACCGGCCACCCCCGCGGCCCGATCTCCGGGGGCTCGCGCAGCATGCCCGGCACGAGCACGACGACCGGGAACGGCCCCGGACCGTCGGGCAGATACAGGTCGGCGTGGTCGGTCAGCACCTCTGACGCGCCGGAGGTCACGTCGAGGATGAACGGGTTGAGATAGCCGGGACGGTGCACGGGTTGCTGTCCTTCGGTCGGGGAGACGGTCCCCTCCACCGTGCCTGCGTGGCCGACCTGGTGTCGAGTTCTTTTCCCGGTGTGGGGGACTGACCCGTTGTCGAGGGCTGCGCCCGCCGGTCAGCCGCGGGGGAGGGTGCCCAGCCCCTCGATGAGGCGGTCGATGTCGGACTCGTTGGTGTAGGGCGCCAGCCCCACGCGGACCCCGCCCTCAGCGCCCAGGCCCAGGTGCTGGCTGGTCTCCCAGGCATAGAAGTGGCTGGCCGGAGCGTTCACGCCGAGGTCTGCCAGGTGCTGGCGGATCACCTGGTTGCCGACCCCGTCGATGGTGAACAGCAGGGTCGGGGTGCGGCGTGTGGCGTTGCTGTGGACCCGGACTCCCGGGAGTTCGCGCAGGGCCGGCTCGAGACGCGCGAGCAGCCGGTCCTCGTGCCCCTCCAGTGCGGTGTATGCCGTGGTGAGCCGCTCCCTGCGGGCGCCAGTCTGGCCGGGGACCAGATCGGCGAGAAAGTCCACCGCGGTGGTGGTGCCGGCCAGCAACTCGTAGGGGAGTGTCCCGAGCTCAAAGCGCTCGGGCACCTCGTCGGTGGACGGCAGCAGCTTGGCCGGGTGCAGCGCCTCCAACGTCTCAGGGCGCGCGGCCAGCACGCCGCAGTGCGGCCCGAGGAACTTGTAGGGCGAGCACACCCAGAAGTCCGCGCCCGAGGACTCCAGGTCCGGCAGCACGTGGGCCGTCGAGTGGACCCCGTCGACATAGAACTGCGCTCCGACGCCGTGCACCAGCTCCGCGAGCGCCGGCAGGTCAGGGCGGGTGCCGATCACGTTCGAGGCCGCCGTGATGGCAACCAACACGGTCCGGTCCGACAGCGCGGCCGACAGGTGCTCGGGTGTGAGCTCACCCGTCGCGGGGTCGAAGTCTACCCAGGCGAGGGAAGCACCCGCCTGCTCCGCGGCATACACCCACGGACGCACATTGCAGTCGTGGTCCAGGCGGCTGACCACCACCTCGTCCCCTGGACCCCAGCCCGCGGCCAGTGTGCGGCTGAGGTGGAAGGTGAGCTCGGTCGCCGAGCGGCCGAAGACCACGCCACGGGGGTCCGCGCGGAGGAGGTCGGCCATCGCCTGGCGGGCCTCGGCGACGATGCCCTCAGCCCGTTGCTCGGCGGCGGTCACGGTGCCCCGGTTGGCGACGGCCGCGGTCAGCGTCTCCGCGACCGCCCGGGCGACCGGCTCGGGGGTCTGAGTGCCGCCGGGACCGTCGAAGTGGGCCGCGCCCTCGCGTAGGGCCGGGAAGTGGGAGCGGATCGTGTCGACGTCATAACTCATGACCAGATCCTGCCAGCACCCCCTAGTGTGAGATTGCCCGGCAGCCGGTGTCGCATTCGGCCCTCGCCGTTCGTGGAGAGGGTGACGGCGGCCATCCGGGCCGCCGGTCACCGGGAGCCTGTGGGCACTGGTGCGAAGTGAGAGGAGTCGGCGAATGACGCAATATCTGATCGCGTTTAACGACGAGTGGGTCCCGGCCCACACGGGGGAGGAGCTGCGCGCCAAGAGCGCGGCCTCGCTGGCGGTGACCGAGGCGATGACGCAGGCGGGCGTGTTCGTCTTCGGTGACGGGGGCCTCGACGCCTCGACCGCCCTGTGCAGCGTCGCGGCGCGCGACGGCGAGCCGGTCTTCACCGACGGCCCCTTCGTCGAGACCAAGGAACACCTCGGTGGCTTCTGCGTCATCGAGGTGGCCGACGATGAGTCCGCACGGCACTGGGCCGGGCGGCTCGCCGTCGCCCTTGACTGGCCCCAGGAAGTGCATCGCTTCCCCAGCCGTGCCGAGATCCTGGGCGCCGACGACCGCTTGGAGGACTGAGCCATGCCCCGCTACCTGCTGTCCGTGTTCGGCGCGGCCGAGCAGACCGAGTTCGGCGGCTATGGCTCCCCGGAGGAGATGGTGCAGGCGTTCGCCGACACCGGAGCGTTCAACGACCGGCTCGAGCGCGAGGGGGTCCTGGTCTTCGTCGACGGTCTGCAGCCCGCCGTGACCGCCACCACGGTCGACGGCCAGGGTGAGCGGCCGGTGATCCTCGACGGGCCCTACCTGGAGACCAAAGAGCACCTGGGTGGTTTCTGGGTCGTCGACGTGGCCGACCTCGACATTGCGCTTGGCCTGGCCGGCGACGCATCACGGGCCTGTCGCGGCAGGGTTGAGGTCCGGCCCTTCCACACGCAGGACACGGTCTCCGACCTGCACCGGTCGTGACTTCCTCCTCCCTCGAGGAGACCCTCACCCGCGTCCACCACGAGGAGTGGGCGCGGGTGGTGGCCACCCTGGCCCGCCGGTTCGGGGACCTCGACGTTGCCGAGGAGGCGGCGGCCGAAGCATTTGCCGCCGCGGTCGAGCGGTGGCCGACTGACGGCATACCGCCCCATCCCGGCGGCTGGCTCACCACCACCGCCACGCGCAGGGCGATCGACCGGCTGCGCCGGGAGTCCCGGCGCGACGCGAAGCACCAGGCGGCCCAGATGCTGTATGCCGACAGTCCCCCTGAGCGCACCGGTCCGGTCGAGGACGACCGGCTGCGACTGGTCTTCACCTGCGCCCACCCAGCTCTGGCGATGGAGGCGCGGGCGGCGCTGACGCTGCGCCTGATCGGCGGTCTGACGGTGCCCGAGATCGCCGCGGCCTTCCTGGTGCAGGAGCGGGCGATGGCGCAGCGGATCACTCGGGCCAAGGCCAAGATCAGGGCAGCCCACATCCCCTATCGGGTGCCGTCGTCCGCCGACATCAGCGAGCGGCTGTCCGGGGTGCTGGCGGTGGTCTATCTGGTGTTCAACGAGGGCTATCTGGCCAGTGGCGGTCAGGACGCGCTGCGGGTCGACCTCAGCGACGAGGCGATCCGGTTGGGGCGGCTGCTGCACGAGGTGCTGCCGGAGGAGGGCGAGGTCGCCGGGCTGCTCGCGCTGATGCTGCTCACCGATGCCCGCCGGGCGGCGCGTGTCTCGGCGTCTGGCGAACTGGTGACGCTTGAGGAGCAGGACCGTGCTGCGTGGGATCGTGCGCTGATCGCCGAGGGGCACGCCCTGGTGCGTGAGCGCCTGGCCGCGGTGGCCGCCGGGGGAGGGCGTCCGGGGCGCTATCAGCTGCTCGCCGCGATCAGTGCTGTGCACACGAATGCGCCGTCGGCCCGGGACACGGACTGGTCCCAGGTCGTCGTCAACTATGACCAACTCGTGGCGGTCGATCCGTCGCCGGTGGTGCGGCTCAACCGTGCGGTCGCTGTGGCCGAGCTCGACGGGCCCTCGGTCGGCCTGGCCGAGGTGGAACGGCTCGCCGACGTGCTGGACTCCTATCACGCCTTCCATGTCGCCCGGGCCGAGTTGCTGCGCCGGGTGGGGCGCAGTGCGGAGGCTCACACGGCATACGGTCGGGCGATTGCGCTCAGCGGCAACCCGGCCGAGGTCGCCCACCTGACCCGGCGGCAAGGTCAACTCACGCGAGGGTGAGCCGAGCACGGCTCGAGCGGCTCAGACCAGGGAGACCTTGCTGCGCCAGGAGCGCACGGTCCGCCAGAGGAGCGCGGCGGCGACGAGGGCCAGGGCCGGGATGATCCCCAGGGGCATCACGTCCTGCGGGTTGCTTGACGTCAGCTCGCTCAGCGGTGCATAACTCACGATCCCGAGGGCCCCACCGTCGACGGCCCCGATCCCGAGCGGGACGACGAGCAGGCCGACCAGCGTGACGAGCTGGGCGCCGACATAGACAGCAAGCCACATCAGCACGGGGCCGCCGGCACCGAGCCGGTTGAGGGGCTCCTCGCTGCCGATGGAGACGGCGAAGTAGTACTGCACCGGCCAGATGAGCACGCCCAGTGCCAGGGCCAGGATCAGCCCGACGATGAGCTGCCAGATCGGCACGGTCTCGAGGAGGCCGGACCAGAAGTCCGCGAAGGCGACGAACGGGTTGAGCTCGGGATAGCCCATCCCGCGGGCGGTGCCGGGCCAGGCCAGGGCGCCCAGGATCAGCACGCCCACGATCGCGCCGAGGGTCGCGGTCCAGACCCAGAGCAGCTTGGCGCGGAAGATTGTGGGGCCGGGCACCGGCAGGGTCTGCGTGAAATAGCCGGCCCGGCCATAGCTGGAGCGCCAGTAGTCCGCGGCCAGCGCGAGCTGGACCGCCGGGACGAGCGCCGCGATGGTGACGATCACGGCATACGCCCCGATCGTGGAGATCAGCGGCCACCGGGTGGCCGCCAGGACCGAGCCGAGCACGACCAGGACCACGGCGACGCCGGCGATGGCGGCGAGCATGCTGCGCGTGCGCAGCCACTCGTGCTTGAGCAGGGTGGCAGTCATCGGTACACCTTCCGGAAGATCTGGTCGAGACTCGCGCCGTGCTCGGCGCGCAGGTCATCGACCTCGCCGCTGAGCATGACCTGGCCCTGGCGCATCATCACGACCGAGTCGAGGAGCGCCTCGAGGTCGTGCACCAGGTGGGTGGAGATCAGCAGCAGGGACTCCTCGGAAAAGTTGCGCAGGATCCCGTCCAGGATCGTCTGGCGCGCTGCCGGGTCGACCCCCGAGATGGGCTCGTCGAGCAGGAAGACCCGGGCATCGCGCGACATGGCCAGGGCGATCTGCACCTTCTCGCGCATGCCCTTGGACATCGCCTTGAGCCGCATGCTCTCCTCGAGTCCGAAGAAGCCGATGAGGTCGCGGGCCTTGTCGACCTGGAAGTCGGGGAAGAAGTCGCTGTAGAGGTCGAGGCAATAGCCCGCCCGTGCGCCGTCGGGCAGGAAACTGACGTCCGGCAGGAACGAGGCGAGCGCCTTGGACTGCGGGCCGGGCGCGTGACCGGCGATCCGCACCTCACCGGTGTAGTCCGCGAGGACGCCGGCCAGCACCTTGAGCAGTGTGGTCTTGCCGCAGCCGTTCTCGCCGAGGAGGCCGATGACCTGGCCCGGGGCGAGGTCGAGATCGAGGGCGTGCAGTGCCGTGACGTCGCCGTAGGTCTTAGTCAGGCCACGCACGTGGATCAGGTCCGGTGCTGGTTGCTCCGTCATGTCAGGCCCGTCCGGTCTCGGTCTGGTCGTAGTCGTGGTCATGCTGGTCCCACCTCTCGTCGATGAGGGCTCGTGCCTGGGTGCGCTGCATGCCGAACCCGCGGGCCCGGCTGACGAAGTCGTCAGCCGCCTCCCTGGCCAGCTCGGCGCGCAGTGCGTTGATGCGGTCCTCGTCGGAGGTGACGAAGCGGCCGGCCGTCCGCTCGGAGCGGGCCAGCCCCTGTCGCTCGAGCTCGGCGAGGGCGCGCTGGATCGTGTTGGGGTTGACGCCGAGGTCGACCGCGAGCTCGCGGACACCGGCCACCCGGGCTCCGGCGGCCCAGTCACCGACGACGATCCGTCGGGAGAACTCGGCCACCAGCTGGACCCAGATGGGGGAGGCGGTGTCGAACTGCACGGTGCTCCTTGGCGTGTCACTGTATTAAGTGCTTAGTACAGTGACACATCAGAGGGCGCACGTCAAGCCCCCAAAAAATAGGGAGGTTTCGTACGGGCTGGAGCAAGAAATAGGGAGGTTTCGTACGGGGTCAGTCGTGCCCGGTGCGAGCGGTGGGGTCGAGGCCGGTGCGCGAGGCCCCAATGAAAGGTCGGCGAGGGCGTACGAGACCTCTATCAAGTTCCGGGTGGGCGTACGAGACCTCTATCAAGTTCCGGGTGGGCGTACGAGACCTCTATCAAGTTCCGGGTGGGCGTACGAGACCTTTATCTTTTTGCGGGGAGGCGGGCGAGGTCTTCCTGGCAGCGGCGCTGGAGCTCGTCGAGCTCGGCGAGGGAGTCCTCGATGTCGCGGCGCCGGCTCTCCAGGTCTGCCCTGCGGTCGTCGATCTGGGACAGCAGATAGCGCAGCTGGCCCGCCTCGCCGGGGTGATCGTCATACATGTCGATGATCGTGCGGATCTCCTCGAGCGGGAACCCGATGCGCCGGCCGCGCATGATCAGCGCCAGGCGGATCCGGTCGCGGCGGTGATAGAGCCGCTGCGTGCCGCGGCGCTCGGGGGAGATCAGGCCCAACTCCTCGTAGTGGCGCACGGCACGGTGAGTCACGTCGAACTCGTCCGCGACCTCCGCGATCGTCCACGTGGCCGACTCGGCTCCTGACTCGGCTCCTGACTCTGGGCCCGACTCCGCTGCCTGCGCACTTGTCATAGCACCCCATCGTGCTTTACGTTTACGTCAACGTCAAGTAAGCGCTCATCCCCAGTTCCACCCGAGAGGCCGGCCACCGATGTTCGAACTCAGCAGTGACCACGAGGACTTCCGTCGACTCGTCCGCGACTTCGCGGAGGCCGAGATCGCCCCGCACGTCGAGGAGTGGGACCGCGACAGCCACTTCCCGGTCGAGCTGATCCCCAAGATGGGTGAGCTCGGTCTGTTCGGGCTCGAGGCGCCCGAGGAGTTCGGCGGCGCCGGGATGGGCCACGAGGGCTTCTCCTACCTGTGTGTCGCCATCGAGGAGCTGGGCCGGGTCGACCAGGCCATGGGCATCACCCTCGAGGCCGGTGTCGGGCTGGGCATCAACCCGATCCAGACCTATGGCTCCCAGGAGCAGAAGGAGCGCTGGCTCCCGGACCTGCTGGCCGGCAAGGCCCTGGCTGGCTTCGGGCTGACCGAGCCCGAGGCCGGCTCGGACGCCGGTGCCACCAAGACTCGCGCAGTCCTCGAGGGCGGCGAGTGGGTCGTCAACGGCGCCAAGTCCTTCATCACCAACTCCGGCACGGACATCACCTCGGTCGTCACCGTGACCGCCAAGACCGGTGAGCTGCCCGACGGCCGCCCCGAGATCAGCGCGATCATCCTCCCGAACGGCACCGACGGCTTCATCGTCGAGCCGCCCTATCGCAAGCTCGGCTGGCACATCTCGGACACGCACGGCCTGACCTTCGAGGGTGCCCGGGTGCCCGAGGCCAACCTCCTCGGTGAGCGTGGCCAGGGCTTCAAGCAGTTCCTGAAGACCCTCGACGACGGTCGCATCGCGATCGCCGCGCTCGCGGTCGGTTGCCTGCAACGGATGCTGGAGGAGACCACGCGCTACAGCCAGGAGCGCCTCGCCTTCGGCAAGCCGATCGCGACCTATCAGGGTGTCTCCTTCCAGGTCGCCGACATCGCCGTGATGACCGAGGCGGCCCGCATGCTGACCTACAAGGCGGCCTGGCTGCGCGAACAGCAGGCTGCCGGCAAGCGCTCGGTCGCCGAGGTGAAGCAGGCCGCAGCGATCGCGAAGCTCTATGCGACCGAGTCGGCCGTGACAGCAACCCGGATGGCCACGCAGGTCTTCGGCGGCAACGGCTTCATGGAGGAATACCCCGTGGCCCGCTTCTATCGGGACGCCAAGATCCTGGAGATCGGCGAGGGCACCTCCGAGGTGCAGCGCATGCTGATCGCCCGTGGCCTGGGCCTGCCGGCCGCCTGACCGGGACACCTGACACCATGGCTGGCATGACACCGCAGTCCGAGTCCGGGCAGGCACCCTTCGCTGACTCCTCCGAGGGGACCGACGCCCGGGTGGGAGACGTCCGCGCGCGGTTCGCCTCGGCATACCAGGCCTCGCAGGCACCCTCGGAGAAGGCGCGCGCCAAGCTCGACTCCCAGAACAAGCTCTTCGTCCGCGACCGCATCGCCCTGCTCTTCGACGAGGGGTCGTTCGTGGAGGACGGGCGCTATGCCAACGCCATGGCGACCGGGCTGCCCGCCGACGGTGTCGTGACCGGCCGCGGCGAGGTCGACGGGCGCCCAGCGATCGTGGTCGCCAACGACCCGACCGTCAAGGCCGGCTCGTGGGGTGCGCGGACCGTCGAGAAGATCATCCGCGCGACCGAGTCGGCGCTGCGTGAGGAGATCCCGATCTTCTGGTTCGTCGACTCCGCCGGCGCGCGGATCACCGACCAGGTCGACCTGTTCCCCGGCCGCCGTGGTGCGGGCCGCATCTTCCACAACCAGGTCGCCCTCTCCGGCAAGGTCCCGCAGATCTGTTGCCTGTTCGGGCCCTCGGCCGCCGGCGGTGCCTACATCCCCAGCTTCACCGACATCATCATCATGGTCGAGGGCAACGCCTCGATGTATCTCGGCAGCCCCCGCATGGCGGAAATGGTTGTGGGAGAGAAAGTCTCGCTGGAGGAGATGGGCGGTGCCCGGATGCACTGCACCGTCTCCGGCGTCGGCGACCTGCTCGCCTCCGACGACACCGAGGCCATCGAGCTGGCCAAGCTGTACTTCTCCTATGTGCCCGACAACTGGCGCACGCCCACACCGCGCTATGTCGGCGAGGAGCCTGCCACCCCGCTCACCCGGCACACCGTCCCCGAGGCGGAGTCGCTGCCCTTCGACATCCGCGAGGTGATCGACGGGCTGGTCGACGACGACAGCTTCTTTGAGATCAAGCCGCTGTTCGCCGCCGAGCTGGTCATCGGCTTCGGCCGGATGGCGGGGGAGACCGTCGGCATCGTGGCCAACAACTCCGCGGTCAAGGGCGGCGTGCTGTTCACCGACTCCGCGGACAAGGCGACCCGGTTCATCTGGCTGTGTGACGCCTTCGGGATCCCGCTGATCTATCTGGCCGACGTCCCGGGCTTCATGATCGGCTCGGAGGTCGAGCGCGGCGGCATCATCCGCCACGGCGCCAAGATGGTCTCCGCCGTGTCCGAGGCGACCGTCCCGCAGTTCTGCATCGTCGTGCGCAAGGCCTATGGCGCGGGTCTGTATGCGATGGGCGGGCCCGGGTTCATGCCGGACGCGACCCTCGCGCTGCCGACCGCCAAGATCGCCGTGATGGGCCCCGAGGCGGCCGTGAACGCGGTCTATGCCAACAAGATCGCCGAGATCACCGACCCCGAGGAGCAGGCGGCGTTCGTCGCGGCCCGCCGCGCGGAGTATGAGGAGGACGTCGACCTCGAGCGGCTCGCCGCAGACCTGGTCATCGACGGCGTCATCGAGGCCGACGCGCTGCGCGACGAGTTGCTGCACCGGCTGCGCTACGCAGCCCGCCGCGACCGGCACTTCTCCTCCCGGCACCGGGCTGTGCCGCCCGTCTGATCGCCGGCGTGGAATAGCGCGACCGCCGCAGCGTTGAAATCGATGACGATTCAACCAAGCGGCGGCCACGAGGCAGCCGCACCAGGAAGGGCGCCCCGCCGATGACCAGCGACACCACGCAGACCAGCACCGCAGCCGGCCCGGAGCTCGAGTTCGGGCTGGACACCTTCGGCGACATCCCGGAGGACGACAACGGCACCCTGCTCACACACGCGGACGCGATCCGTCAGGTGGTCGCCGAGGGCGTGCTCGCCGACGAGGTCGGCGTCGACGTGTTCGCCCTGGGTGAGCACCACCGCTCCGACTTCGCCATCTCCAGCCCCGAGATGGCCCTGGCGGGCATCGCGACGCGGACCGAGCGCCTCAAGCTCGCCTCCGGCGTGACCGTGCTGTCCTCGGACGACCCCGTGCGGGTCTTCCAGCGGTTCGCCACCCTGGACGCCCTCTCGAACGGCCGCGCGCAGGTCATCCTCGGTCGTGGTTCGTTCACCGAGTCCTTTCCGCTGTTCGGCTACGACCTGGCCGACTATGACGTGCTGTTCGAGGAGAAGATCCAGCTCTTCGCCGAGCTCCTCAAGGAGGAGCCGGTCACCTGGCAGGGCACGACCCGCGCCGCGCTCACGGATGCCGACGTCTTCCCCAAGACCGACTCCGGGCACCTGGACACGTGGGTGGGCGTGGGAGGCTCGCCCCAGTCGGTGATCCGCGCGGCGACCTACGGTCTCCCCCTGATGCTCGCCATCATCGGTGGCCCCGCCCAGCGGTTCGCTCCGTATGTCGACCTCTATCGGCGGGCTGCGGGGCAGTTCGGCACCACGGCACACCCGGTCGGCATGCACTCGCCGGGCTTCGTCGCCGACACCGACGAGGAGGCCGCTGAGATCCTCTGGCCGCGCTTCAAGGTGAGCCGGGACCGGATCGGCGCCTCACGTGGCTGGCCGCCGGTCACCCGAGCGGCCTTCGACGGCGAGATCGCGGAGGGCTCGCTCTATGTCGGGTCCCCCGAGACGGTGGCCCGGCGCATGGCGCAGGCAGTCAGTGCCCTTGACGTCGGTCGCTTCGACATGATCTACACCACCGGCAGTGTGCCCACCTCAGCGCGGCTGCGCTCCGTGGAGCTCTACGGCCGCGAGGTCATCCCGCGGGTGCGCGAGCTGCTCGCCGCTCAGCGGGGCAAGGAGTCTGCGTGAGCACGGTCGGCATCCTGGGCGCGGGCAAGGTCGGCATCGTCCTGGCCAAGCTTGCGACCCAAGCGGGCCACGACGTCGTCATCGCCGGCTCGGGTGATCCGGCGAAGATTGCCCTGACGATCGAGGTCCTGGCGCCTGGTGCCGTCGCGACGACCGCGGCCGAGGCTGCTCTGAAGGGCGACGTGGTGATCCTTGCCCTCCCGCTGAGCAAGCACCACACGATCCCGCAGGACGCCCTGGCCGGGAAGCTGGTCCTGGACGCGATGAACTACTGGTGGGAGGTCGACGGGGTGCGCGACGACTTCGTCTCGACCAGCCAGATCGTGCAGGAGTTCCTGCCGGACTCCCGCGTCGTCAAGGCGTTCAACCACATGGGCTATCACGACCTTGAGGACGAGGCCGGACCAGCGGGCTCCGCCGACCGCAAGGCCATTGGGATCGCGGGTGACGATCGCGAGGACCTGGCGGTCGCGGCGAGCCTCGTGCGCGATCTGGGGTTCGACCCGGTCGTGGTCGGGCCACTCGAGCGGGGTGTCGTGCTTGAGCCCGGCGCGCCAGCCTTCGGGGCCAATGTCGGTGCCGCAGCACTCCGGGCGATGACCGGCCACGAGCCCGCCCAGGGGCAGTCAGTTTCGTAGCGAGCCAGCGGACCCCTGAGCGGCGTGAGGGAGGCGATATCTCGCCATCAGCCTGCCGAGTGACCCTGCGCTGCGTGTGCGCCGAGTTGGCTGATGAAGTCCTCGAGGTTCTCATCGGCAACGTCGTCGTAACGTCCGGCTGAAAGATCGGCCCAACCACTGTCGGCAGCATCACGCAATGCGGAGACCTTGGCAGCGTCCTCTGCCTCCTGCCGCTCCAGGAGCCGGAGCCCGGCGCGCAGCACCTCATTGGCATCCTGATAGCGTCCGGAGGACACCAGCGCCTCGACGAACTCGTGCTGGTGCGGACTCAGGACAACATTCCTCGTGGCCATCTCTAACACCTCCTTTGGCAGTTAGGGCGAGTCAGCTGGGCTCGGGGTCGTCCCCGCGTGCCCAGGCGATCGCGATCAGCTGGCGCAGGACGTCCAGGTCGACGTCGTCCAGGCGCTTGACGTAGACGCAGCCCGCACCCTCGGTGTAGGTGCCGAGCCGCGGCAGCAGGGCGGCACCCTCCGGCAGGTCCTTGAGTCCGTAGTGCGAGAGCTGCGCCCTGCGGGGTGAGAACCCGGTCCGCGGCCAGGTGCCCCGGGTGCGGGGATTCGCCGGGGAGATGTAGCGATAGCTCCCGTAACCGACCAGCGACGGACCCCACAGCACGGGATCGGTGCCGGTCACGTCACGGAAGATCTCGGCCAGCGCCAGCCCGTCCTCGCGCCTGCGGGCGGGCTGCGCCGCCTCCAGAAAGGTCTGCACGTCGGCGTCCGTCGGGACAGTCTTCTGCTCGCTCACCCCGTCATTGTCGTCCCAGACCTGGTATGCCGTGGGTCAGGGGGTCTCGTACCTCGCCTCGACGACGGCCTGCTCTGCGCCCTCGCTCGCTGCGGCGTTGTCCACCCGCAGTGTCAACACGTCGCCGCTCTCGGAGTCTTCGTAGGTCACGATCGTCGATCCGGCAGCCCCCTCGGCGCCGGTCTGGGCCCAGTCTGGCCCGCCGCCGTCGCCCAGGATGTGCACGACCTCATCGGTGCCCAGCTGCGCCATGGTGTCCTGGTCGCCGGATCCCCAGGCAACCACAAGAGCGTCGGCATAGGCCGCTGGCTCGGTGGGCAGGCCGGGCTCGTCCCCGGCCGTGGTGAACTTCGCCTGCACGACGGCCTGCTCGGCTCCCTCGCTGGCAGCGGCGTTGTCCACTCGCAGGGAAAGGGTGTCGCCGGTCTCGGAGTCCTGATAGGTCACCGCTGTCGATCCAGCGGCTCCCTCGGAGCTGACCTGTTGCCAGTTCGGGCCGCCTCCGTCGCCGAGGATGTGCACGACCTCCTCGGTGCCCAGTTGCGCCATAGTCTCCTGGTCGCCAGATCCCCAGGCGACCACGAGAGCGTCGGCATAGTCGACCGGGACGGTCGGGATCCCGGCTGCTGCGCTGCCATCGTCATCGGCCGGATCTGTCTCCTCGGCCGGATCTGTCGGCCCGGCGCTGTCCTCGGCTGGCTCTGTCGCCCCTGCGCTGTCCTCGGCCGGCTCGTCGGCGGTGTCCTGTGCCGCGTCGTCCGGCGGATCGCTCTGCTCGCTGGCCGACTCGTTGGGGAGCACCTCGGGCTCCTCCTCATCCCCTCCGCAGCCGGCGAGGAGCACGGCAAGCGTGGTGGCTGCGACGATCGTGCTGCTGGTCCGGCGGCTCTTCATGGTGGCCCTCCGTCTCGAGTGAGCGTTTTCGGACATAGGAGAAACGCATCGGACAGGGTGAAACGTTCCAAGCCCCCGTCAGGACATCGCTGCCAGTGCTCTCTCGGCTGCGGCGCGGACGCGCGCATTGGTGTCCTCTCGCAGCTCGGCGGTCTCACCGGTGAGGCCGCTGAGGCCGTGGGCACGCACCACCTTCAGCCCCATCTCGCGGACCCGCCAGTGCTCGTCCGCCAGAGCTGCCGCGATCGCCTCGAGCGCACCGTCGTCCCAGACATAGAGCAGCCCACGGGCGCCCCAGACCCGCCGCCAGTAGGGTGCCCAGTCCTCGGTGCCGCCCAGCCACGCCAGGTCCGGGTCGTCAGAGCGTTCCTGCCCCAGGATGAGACGAGCGCACCAGTCGACCACTCGCTCCTCGCCCAGCGCCCCGGCGGCGGAGGCGAGCAGCACCCGCGGGTGCGCCCCACGCGGGGGACCCGCAGGTCTCTGCCGGCCACACGTCATACGGTCGATCGCAGTGTGTGCCAAGGGATCTCGAGCTCGCCGAGCAGATCGCGCAGCACGGGCAGGCTCACGCCGACGACTGCGTGAAAGTCGCCCTCGATGCCACGCACATAGGGACCGCCGAGGCCGTCCACGGTGAACGCACCGGCCACCCTCAGGGGCTCACCGGTGGCAACGTAGGCGTCGATCTCCTCATCGCTGAGGTCGGCGAAGTGGACCAGGGTGGAGGCGGTGGCGCCGACGGTGCCCGCGGTCCCTCCCGCGTCGGCGTCTCGCTGGTCGACGAGCCAGTGGCCGGTGTGGAGGGTGCCGGAGCGCCCTCGCATCTTGTGCCAGCGACTGGTGGCCTCGGCCGCGTCGGCGGGCTTGCCGTGGATCTCACCGTCCAACTCCAGGACCGAGTCGCAGCCGAGCACCACGTCGGCCTCCGGGGCGTTCGAGGCCACGTCCTCGCACTTGGCCCTCGCCAGCAACAGCGCGAGGTCAGCCGCCTCCAGTGGATGACCTGCAGCCTGCTCGGCTGCGGCCTGAACGGCCGGCTCGTCGACCGAGGAGACGATCACCTCGGGCGCAACGCCTGCAGAGCGCAGGGTGCTGAGGCGGGCGGGGGAGGCGGAGGCGAGGACAAGGCGTGTCGGCACGGACCCACGGTAGTCCCCGTCACAGACTCAGGGACGCGCGGACGGGGTGAGGGTGTCGAGGCGATTGCCCTGTGCATCCACCTCGAACAGGGTGCTGCCGGGGGGCACCTTCGCCCACGCAAAGCGTGTCTCACCGTCACTGGACTCGCCATGACGGACCACGGCTGGTGGACTGTCCGCTGGGGTCTCGACCGCGAGGTCGACACCGTCGCGCAGGAGCGCAAGATGCTCGTAGGTGCCGTCATCGTGCTCGGCGCCGATCGAGCCGCCGAGGTCGCCGACCTCTGCGTGCCCGTGCTCCTCGGTCGCGCCGGGCAACCAGAGATTCCAGGACCCCTGCAGGGCCTGCGCGACCAGGGGCACCTCCTCACCGGGATCGCTGTCGAAGGTGACGACGTCGTGGACGTGCAGCCACTGCACGTGTCCGGTCCCCGAAGGATCGGTCCAGGCCACCCCCAGGGTCTGCGCAAGGTCTGCTCCGGCATGAGCCGCATAGGCCTCCAGGGCGGTGCCCGGCAGAGGTTCCCGCTGCACCTCTGGCGAGGCACCCCGGCTCAGGAAGCGCAGGTCGGTCACGTCCGCCCCCACCACCCCGAAGTGCAGGGTGTCCCTCTCGCTGAGTGTCACGAGGCCCGGCTGCAGGCGCTCGCCGTGCTGCAGGGCAGCAAGGTCGTCAGCTGCGTACTGGGCGGGTGCCTCGACATGAGTGAGGCGGCCTGTCTCGCCCAGCAGAGCGAAGGCCACGCGTGAGACGTCTTCGCTGCAGGTGTCCAGGGCCACCACAGTCTCCCCCTCGGGAGCGGAGGGCCACACGGTGACCGGCACCTCGGCATACGAGACCGAGTCGAGGTTGATCTGGGTGGTGCCGTCCTCGCCGGTTGTGATGCCCTGACAGGCACTGAGCCACGGGGCGGCCGGCAACACGCCGAGCGGCCCCGGGGTGATCCCGGTGCCCCACAGTGCGCAGACCCCGACCGCTGCCGCAGCGAGCCCGGCAGTGATGCCGCGACGGGTGCGGCGCCGGCGGTCCACCCGCTGCACGGAGGTGAGCACCTGGTCGACGTCGAGCTGCAGGTCGGGAGGGGAGGGCACGGAGCGCAGCGCATCCCCCAGGTCGTGCTCGTTGGTGATCATCGGATCCCCTCATCAATGGTGGCGAAATGCCCTCGGAGACTGGCCAGCCCACGGGCAGCCGTGCTCTTGACGGTCCCCACGGCGATGTCGAGCTGGTCCGCGACGGCCGCCTCGGACTGGTCGCAGTAGTAGCGAAGGACGACGACTCGCCGCTGCTGCTCGGGCAGTCGGGCCAGGGCGGCCATGAGCTCCTGCTGGTCGACGACATCATCGGCCAGGTGTCGGGGAGGAGCCTGGGGCACGGGCGCTGCCTCCGGCTCGGTGGTGTGGTCGACCAGCACCTCGCGGCGTCGCTTGCGCCAGGTGTCGCGCTGCTGGTTGACCAGGACCGTGCGGGTGTAGGCCATCGCCTCGTTCGGACGCACCCTGGCCCAGGCCGTGTAGGTCTTGGTCAGGGAGGCCTGCACCAGCTCCTTGGCCTGCTCGACGTCGCCGGTGATGAACCACGCGATGCGCAGGAGCTCCGGGCTCGCCCGCTGGACGAACGCGGTGAACTCCGCATCGCGCCGTCGCTTGCTCATCCCGTCTCCTCCGCCTGGTTCACACACCCCCTACGTGGCAGGTGCCCACAAGGTTGCCTCATGGCGAGGATTCGCTGGCCGACGCGCTCGGTGGGGGTGATTTCTCGCCACACGATGCGCTCGGTGGAGTTGTGGGGGACAACACGACGCGCTCGGTGGGGGTGAATTCTCGCAACACGACGCGCTCGGTCGATAGAGAGGGAGGTCAGGTGAGGCTGCTGGCGCCCGTTGACACCCCGCGAGCGACGCGGGTGGCGATCTGCTCGAAGGCCTGCGTCAGCTCCGGCGGGCCGAGCACCTCGAAGTCGGCCTCGAACAGCAGCAGCCAGGCGGCCAGGGAGCCGTAGGACCATGAGCCGATTTCGACGCGGCAGCTGTCCGCTGTCAGCGCGGTGACCGTGCCCTGGTCCAGGCCCAGCCAGCGGGCCACGTCTCGGGCCGGGGCGTGCAGGATCACCGAACCCTGCGCGGGCCAGGTCCGGTTCTCCGCGAAGGGGCTCAGCAGCGCATCGACCTGCTCGTCGGTCAGCTCGCGCGGGGTGAATCGCGGCCCCACCGGGATCTTGGGGGTCAGCCGGTCCAGCCGGAAGGTCCGCCAGGCGTCGCGGTCGAGATCCCAGGCCACGACATACCAGCGCCGTCCCCAACTGACCAGGCGGTGCGGCTCGGTGTCCCGACGAGTCTGTGCCCCGTCCTTGGCGGTGTAGTCGAAGCGCAGCCGCTGGTGGTCGCGGCACGCCCGGCCGACCTCGAGCAGGACCTCGCCGTCGACCGACTGCTGCTGCGATCCGCCGCGCAGCGCGGTCACCTGCAGCGCGTCCACCCGGTGCCGGAGCCGGGCGGGCATCACCTGGCGGATGGTGGCCAGCGCCCGCAGTGCCGCCTCCTCGATGCCGGAGATGCCGCTCGTGGCGGTCTGCAGCGCGACGGACACCGCGACCGCCTGCTCGTCGTCGAAGAGCATCGGCGGCAGGTCCGCGCCCGGGGCCAACCGATAGCCGCCGGCCGGGCCCTTGGTGGTCTGCACCGGATAGCCCAGCTCGCGCAGCCGGTCCACGTCGCGGCGCACCGTGCGCGGTGTCACCTCCAGCCGCTCGGCGAGCGCCATCCCGGGCCAGTCCCGCCTGGACTGCAGCAGTGACAGCAGGGTCAGCAGTCGTCCCGATGGTGTCGTCATGTCTTCAATAGTAGAGACGGTAGAGGACAGAAACTGACCTCCACCGTCTCTAACGTGGTGTGGGTCGAATCAACCACTGGAGGCGCCATGATCCACGCAGCAGGACTCACCAAGGACTTCACGATCGGACGCCAGGAGATCGTCCATGCCGTCCGCGGCATCGACCTGCGGGTCGAGGAGGGTGAGGTGGTCGCCCTGCTCGGTCCCAACGGGGCGGGCAAGACCACGAGTATGCGGATGCTCACCACCCTCATCGAGCCCACCTCGGGCACGGCAAAGGTCGCCGGGTATGACGTGGCACGGCAGCCCGCCCAGGTGCGCAAACACCTCGGTTATGTCGGCCAGGGCAACGGTGCCGGACACACCCAGCGCGTGGGGGACGAGCTCTATGCCCAGGGCGTCATCTACGGCCTGGACCGCCGGACCGCGCGCTCGCGGGGCACCGAGCTGCTGGAGGCCCTGGACCTGCGCGGGATGCACAAGCGCAAGGTCACCGATCTCTCAGGGGGACAGCGGCGCCGGCTCGATGTCGCGATGGGCCTGGTCCACGCACCGCCGCTGCTGGTGCTGGACGAGCCCTCGACGGGTCTGGACCCGCAGAACCGGGCCAACCTCTGGGAGCACATCACCCGGCTGCGCACCGAGCACGCCATGACGGTGCTGCTCAGCACCCACTATCTGGACGAGGCGGACACGATGGCAGACCGGGTCGTGATCGTGGACCACGGGCAGGTCATCGCCGACGACACCCCGGAGGCACTGAAGAGCCAGCACGCCGCGGACCGGCTGACCGTCACCACCACCGGGGAGGCTGCGGCCCGGACCCTGGCGGAGGTCGTCGGCCGGTGGGCTGCCACCACCCAGGTCGAGGTCACCGGACCCGTCGTCACCGCGACGATCACCCACGGCGCCGCGCGGGTCAGCGAGCTGGTGCACGCCGCAGACGACGCGGAGCTCCAGCTCACCGAGGTCCAGGTGCGCCGCCCGACGCTCGACGACGTCTTCCTCACCCTGACCGGGCGGAGTCTGCGCGAGGCCAACCAGACCGGCACCGACGACACCCCCGCCCACGACGCCACGGAGGTGGCGGCATGACCATGGCGACCCAAACCCAGAACCCAGGCCCCGGAGGACGAGACATGACCACCCAGACCCAGCTGTCGGCATACGACCTCGTGGCGGAACGCCGCTCGTTTGTCAGTGACACCGGCATCGTGCTCATGCGCGAGCTGCGACCGATGCTGCACGACCCGTTCTCCGTGCTGTTCAGCCTGGTCCAGCCGATCTTCTTCCTGGCGCTGTTCGGGCCGCTGCTGTCCGGCAACCTCGGTGGGGGCGTCCCAGGCGGTGATGTGTGGCAGTGGTTCGTCCCGGCGATCCTGGTGATGACCTCGCTCTTTGGCTCCTCGGTGGTCGGCTCCAACCTGCTCTATGAGATGCAGACTGGCGCCCACGAGCGGATGCTGGTCACGCCGCTGAGCCGGTCTGCTCAGCTGGTCGGACGCGCGCTGAAGGAGATCGTCACGCTCCTCGCGCAGGCGGCACTGATCGTGCTCGTCATGCTGCCGTTCGGGTTCACCCTCTATCCGGTCGGGGCCGTCCTGGGGCTGGCGCTGCTCGGCGTCCTCGGAGTCGGGTTGGGCTCGCTGAGCTATGCGCTGGCGATCGCCGTCCGCAAGCAGGACTGGATGTTCTGGGTGGTGCAGCAGACCGTGCTCTTCCCGGTGATGATCCTGTCCGGGATGCTGCTGCCGCTGGACGGCGGGCCGGGCTGGATGCGGGCGTTGTCGAGCGTGAATCCACTGACCTATGTCGTGGAGGCCGAGCGCGCCCTGTTTGCCGGTGACCTGGCCAACACCGACGTCCTGTGGGGTGCCGTCGCGGCTGGTCTGACGGCCCTCATCGGGCTCACTGTGGGGATCCGCGCCATGCAGGGCAGCGCCGGCTGATCCGCTCGTGGGCGATGTGGCGTGCGCGGGTGTCCCTGTGCTAGACACGAGGGCTGTCTGCAGGGAGGGGAACTGTCATGCGCTGGAATCTGCCAACTCGACTTCACTGGCTCGGGATGATCATCTTCGGGGTGATCTTTGCCGCGCTCGGGGTCGGTGCAGCGGTCCTGGCGATCGCGGTCATGACCGAAATGGCCGACCGTCTCGCGTTCGCGTTCGGCGCCGTGCTCTGTCTCGTGGTGGGCGGCATTGCCCTCTTCTTCGCGCCCCGTGCCAAGCGCGAGATGGGCACGAAGCTCACTGATCTGCGGCCGGCCGCCCCGGAGCAGGTCGCCACGGATCCGGAGAAGCCGTGGCCGCTCGCCGCGGTCGCGTCGGAGTTGGCCTATGCCCTCCGGGAGACGCCCTACGTCGTGGCGCACAACGACGAGGTGATCCAGGTGAACTGGGACCTGCAGGACAGGTCCTGGTGGGTGGCGGCCCAGAAGAACGGCACCACCCGCGCCTTTGAGACCCGCCTGGTCATGGCGGGTCCGGGCAAGGTGACCCGCACGGATCACTATCTCGCCCTCGACTGGCAGGCCGGGGTGCCGGTCCTCGGCGCCGCGACGGGCAGCAGCAGTGGCGGTCGCGTGTGGCGTTATGAGAAGCGCATCGAGTTGGGCACCAGTCGTGAGGGCGTCACCAAGCCGGTCGACTACACCTTCAACACGGCCGACCTGAACGAGCCGCTGCAGGTGGTTCTCGACCGTGCCGGATGGATCAAGCCCACGCTGGGCGCCGAGGCCAAGGGTGCCCTCATCGTGGGGTTGATCGGTGCCTCCGCGATCCCGTTGGTGCCGCTGGCCTTCCTGATCAAGTGGTGGCTGGATCGCTGAGTCACGGGACCAGCCGGGTGGGTGGTCAAAACCCCTGCACAGTGTCAGTCGTCCGGTCTAGCGTGACTGGCATGACGACTGAGCCGCACGAGACGACAGGATCCACCGAGCGCGAGACTCTCATCGAGATCTATGACGATCAGCGGCGCAACCTGCTGATCGCCATGCGTGGGCTTACCGAGGAGGCGGCCCGCACGCGGAGCACCTCGAGCCAGCTCACGCTGGGCGGGCTGCTCAAGCACGTCACGCTGAATGAGCAGGGCTGGATCACCACCATCACCCAGGCCGATCCCGAGGCAGTGTTCGACATGGAGGCTGCCGCCCATGCTTACGAGCTCACCGGAGACGAGACGTTCGAGCAGTGGCAGGCCGAGTTCGCAGCGCAGGCCGAGCGCACCAACGCTTTCATCCGCGAGGTCCCCGACCTGGACGCGGCGATCCCGCTGCCCAAGGCTCCGTGGGACCCCGAGCCCGGGCAGCAGAGCGTGCGCCGCATCCTGCTCCACATGTTCCGCGAGACCGCCCACCACAGCGGTCACGCCGACATCATCCGCGAGGAGCTGGACGGTGGCAACACCACGATGACGTTGGCGCACGACGCAGGAATGACCTTCGGCGAGGGCTGATCGGCGTGGTGCGGGCCACGACGGTCGGCGTCAGGAGAAGCCCAGGAAGACCGCGGCCACCCACAGCAGGCCTGGCACCAGCACAGCGCGCTGAGCGGTGCCGGTCGAGGGTGAGTCCTCGTGCCAGCCGCGTTGGAAGGCAGCCAGCGCCGCCATCAGCACGATTGTCACCAGGACTGCTGCGACGGTCCATGCGACCCCGGGCAGCGCGAAGGCGGAGACGACCGAGATGACCGGCAGGGCGAAGAACACGAGCGCACCGGCGCCGTCATGAAGTGAGTGCGCGGCGGAGAACTCTGTGGGGTCCTCGTCCTGGGCGCCCGGCGGATAGCCGCGCATCGGGTCCATCGGGATGACGGAAACCACCAGACCGAGTCCGAAGATGGTCAGCACAAGGCCCAGCATCCGGTGGTCCCCGGAGATGAGCAGCCCGACGGCGCCTGCGGTGATCGCGGCCCCGCACACCAGGAAGTTGGCGCGCTGGAGCCAGCCCCGCGGTCCCAGGGCAAGTGCGCTCACCGTGTGCCGGGTGGGGGAGTAGCCCGGTCGTGTCGCTCCGTCGATGAGGAAGACGAGCACGAAGAGCGCCGCGCCGAGTGCGCCAATCCAGGGGGCCACAGGTGTCCTCTCACAAGTCGATCACGACCACCCCACCACATCACCGATCAGATGGTGGGACCAGTGCCGGAAGTCACGCGACGGAGGTGGTCAGCACCTCCGCGACGGGTGGCGACTGGGGCGCGAACGGGTCACGACGCAGGACACTGCGGCCTGGGTGCAGCCGTGGGTCGGCGCGATACCAACGCTCCAGGTCGACCTCGCAGTCCCGGTCTCCGGCGTCTGCGGCGACGATGAGGGCAGCCACCTGGTCGGTGAGCGCGAGTTGGTCCTCGTCCACGGAGCCCGGGGCAGCCATCGCACCCCAGAAGTCCCACAGCAGCAGCTCGTCGCCAAACCGGTGGGCCAGGTCGCGCAGGACATAGTTCTGGATCATCCAGGGGCCACGCGCCGGATGATCCGGAGCCGCGCCATAGTCCTGCGCGTTGAGATCGCCAGCCCGCCAGGACTGCCAGACCTCGGCTGCTGTCGGGAAGGGTGACTCCGCACCCACCGGCATGTCCGTCGGTGTGGTCAGCGAGCCGAGCGGGCCCGCAAGCTCGGGGTCGAACCGGACCCAGCGGCCGTCGCTGCCGTCGAGTCGGGCCTCCACGATCACGTGGTCGTGGCAGAAGTCGGGGTGCAGATAGCGGGAGAAGCCGACTCGTCCGCGCGCGGCGATCCCGTGCTGGCGCAGCACCGCACAGGCCAGCAGCGTGTGGTCGCGGCAGCAGCCCTGGACCCGCTCCGGAAGGTCGCGATGCTGCGTGAGTGGGGCGTTGTGACGCTGCTGGTCACGCTCCAGGGTGCGCACGATCCACCGACCATGGATGTCCTCGCGGGTGTGCTCTGGCAGGATCGCCTGCTCCCCGCGGTAGTGGGCGATCACGTTGCGCACGGCTGTGGACACCGCCTCGACCGTCGGGTCGACTGCGGATAACAGGAGTGCCCACGGGCCTGGGTCGCTGTAGCTCGTGTGGTGATCTGGCCGGAAGTGTTCGGGCTGTATGGACTCGGGTTGCGTGGTCTCGGGTTGCGTGGTCATGAACTCACTGTCGGCCCTGCCCCAGGGGCAAGGTCAACGTCCGTTGGGTACGAAACGCCACCAGAAGCCGGGAGGGGTGTACGAGACCGCTATGAAAAGGCGGGAGGGGTGTACGAAACCGCTACGAAAAGGCGGGAGGGGTGTACGAAACCGCTATGAAAATGGTTTAGCGGTAGGGCCGCACGATCTCGGCGACCGTCCCGGCACCGGGGCGGTCGTCCCAGGCGACCGGATAGATCTCGCGGGGCGGTCCGTCCGGCTGGCCGTGCTGGCCGACCCACTGCTCCACGGCGGCATAGGCGTGCAGGATCGGGGGATAGCGACACTGCGCCGCCGTGAGCTCGACGAAGGCCTCCTGGCGTGCCGGCTCCACGCGCAGCACGACCTCTCGCGACGGAGCGGCCGTGCCCTCGTAGGGGACACAGACCTCGATCGGTCCGTCGCCGTCCGGGGTGACGACCCCGTGATAGAGCACCCAGTGCTCCTCGCCGTGGATCGCACCGGTGTGCTGCAGGTGCTCGCGCAGTCGCAGCCGCAACCCGATGATCGTCTCCACCAGGGCGTGCTGGGTGACCCGTGCCGTGACGGTGGCCAGGGTCCGCTCCTGCGCGTGCCGCGACTGCACGGGGAAGGTCGGCCCGGGGCGCTCGAGCAGCGCGTCCCGCAGGTAGGCCACGAGGCCGGCCCGTTGGGAGGTCTCATCCTCCTGCTCGGCCCACCACTGTCCGAGCAGCAACGCAGCCTCCGCGTCGCTGGCCTCGAGCAGCACGCGGATCCTGGCCAATGGCATGTTGGCCTGCCGGAGCAAGGCGATCCGCCGGGCCCGGTCGACCTGCGCCGGCGCGTAGTAGCGGTAACCGGAGTGCGGGTCGACCTGGGCGGGCACCAGCAGACCAGAGGAGTCATACAACCGCAGCGCCTTGGCGGACAGCCCGGTGGTCCGTGCGAAGGCACCCGTGGTCAGCTGACCGCCCGGGCCGGCTCCGGTGTCCACGCTCAGAGCTCGCCGAGGACCGCCTGACGCAACGTGTCCAGGCCCACACCGCCGATGTCCAGAGCCCGGCGGTGGAAGGCCTTGAGGTCGAAGGAGTCGCCCTCGGCCTCACGCACCTGGTCGCGCAGCTGCAGCCACAGGCGCTCACCGATCTTGTAGGCCGGGGCCTGTCCCGGCCAGCCGAGGTAGCGGTCCAGCTCGAAGCGGGCCGAGCCCTCGTCCATGTTGGTGTGGTTGTTGAGGAACTCCCACGCCTTGTCATAGGTCCACTCGCCGCCGCCGACCTCCTGCGGAGCCTCGAAGCCGCAGTGCACCCCGATGTCGATGACCACGCGGGTGGCGCGCAGCGCCTGGCCGTCGAGCAGCCCCATCCGGTTGCCGGGGTCGTCCATGTAGCCGAGGTCGGCCATCAGCCACTCCGCATACAACGCCCACCCCTCGCCATGGCCGGAGGTCCAGGACGCCAGCCGGCGCCACCGGTTGAGCAGCTCTGCGCGATAGACGGTCTGCCCGATCTGCAGGTGGTGCCCCGGGACCCCCTCGTGATAGACGGTGGTCAGCTCACGCCAGGTGGTGAACTCGGTGGCGCCCTTGGGCACTGACCACCACATCCGCCCCGGCCGGGAGAAGTCCTCGCTGGGCCCGGTGTAGTAGACGCCTCCGGTCTGGCTCGGCGCGATCATGCACTCGATGCGACGGACCGGCTCGGGGACGTCGAAGTGGCTGTCGGCCAGGTCGTCCACGACCGCGTCGGCCTTCTCCTGCATCCACTCGCGCAGCGCGTCGGTGCCCTTGAGCGTGTAGGTCGGGTCGGCGTCCAGGACCGCGATCGCCTCCTTGACCGTCGAGCCCTCCTTGATGGTCTGGGCGGTGTCCAGCATCATCGCGTCGATGCGGGCGACCTCCTCCAGGCCCCAGGCATAGGTCTCCTCGAGGTCGATCTCCGCCCCGAGGAACTGGCGGGAGGCCAGCCGATAGCGCTCCACCCCCGCGGCGTCCGACTCCGGCGCCTGCGGCAGGAGCTGCTCGCTCAGATAGGCGCCGAGCCGTCCGAAGGCACCCTTGGCCTCCTCGACCGCCGCAGCCAGGTCCTCGCGGACCTCCGCGGGCTGCTCCTGGGCCTCGGCCACCAGGGCGCCGTAGGTGGAGGCGTCCCCGGCCTGGTCCGCACACTGCTCGGCCACCCGCTCGACCTGACGGCGAGGGGGGACCGAGCCGTGCCCGGCAGAGTGAGCCAGCGACTCGGCATACTGCTCGAAGGCCGGCCCCACCGCGCGGAGGCGACGGGTGATGACGCCCCAGTCCTGCTCGGTCTCCTTGGGCATGATGTCGAAGATGTCGCGCACGGACTGCACGGGGCAGGCAATCACGTTGAGCTCGACCGGGTCCGCGCCCTCCAGCAGGCGGTTCAGTCCCTCGACCTCCAGCGACAGCCGTTCGCGCATCGCGGCGACGGTGACCTTGTCAACGTCGTCCACCGGGACAGCGCCGTCGAGCTGGGCGAGGGTCTCCTGGTTGAGCACCACGTAGGCGCGGTAGCCCTCCAGGGACAAGTCGTCCAGCTCGTCGGTGCGCCCCGGCACCCCCATGTAGGTGGCGTTCATCGGACTCAGCGCGATGCTCGCCTCCAGATGTGCCTCGGCGATGCGGTCGATGTCGGTCTGGGGACGGCTCGTGGTCTCAGTCACGGGTCGACGCTATCCCAGGGCCTGGGTGGACTTCCATGCGCTTTCGCTACGGTGAACCCATGGCCCTCACTGACGCGCACCGCGACTTCCTGACCGCCCACAAGCTGGCGAGTCTGGCCACCATCAAACGGGACGGTCGCCCCCAGCTGTCCCAGGTCAGTTATCACTTTGACCCCGGCTCCGACACCTTCCGGATCTCGATCACCGCCACCCGGGCCAAGTTCAAGAATCTGCAGCGCGACCCGCGCGCCACCCTGCTGGTGGCCGGCGGTCGCTGGGAATACCTGGTGGTCGACGGTGACGCGAGCTTCAGTGAGGTCACGACGGACCCGCACGACGCCGCCGGTGATGCCCTCGTCGACCTCTATCGCACCGTGGCGGGTGAGCACCCGGACTGGGATGAGTATCGCGCCGCGATGGTCGCCGAGCAGCGGGTGGTGCTGAGCGTCGTCGCCACCCATTCCTACGGCATCCTCCCGGCTTGAGCCGGGTCACGGCAGCGCCCGTGTCCACAGCGCCCATGCCCACAGCGCCCAGGGTTCTGTCCCTGAACATCGGCAAGGCGGTGGCGACCGACCACACCAGTGCCCCTGGGGGCATAACAGGGATCGACAAGTATGCCGTCAGCTCGCTGAGCGTGCGAGCGCCCGGCCCCAAGGTGGGCGGCCTGGGCAGCGGCGTCGTCGGCGACCACATCGGGGACCAGCGTTTCCACGGCGGCGACAACAAGGCCGTCTATCTGTTCGCCCGCGAGGAGCTCGACTGGTGGGAGATCGAGTCGGGCCGCTCGCTGCGCTCGGGCATCTTCGGGGAAAACGTCACCACGGTTGACTTCGCCGTCGACGACCTGGTCGTGGGATCGTCTCTGGCAGTGGGTGATCCAGCCTCACCGGGTGTCGTGTTGCGGGTGGCCGGGCCACGGATCCCGTGCCGGACCTTCGCCGGTCACCTCGGGGAGCGGCAGTGGATCAAGCGGTTCACGGCCCGCGGGCTGACCGGTGCCTATTGTGCGGTCGAGGTCCCTGGACAGATTCACACTGACGACGCCATCACGGTGACCTCGGTGCCGGACCACGGAATCACTGTGCCGCAACTGTTTCGGGCGCTCACCGGAGATCTGGAGCTGGTCGAGCAGGTCATCGCTTCCGAGGTGCTGGCCGGTGAGGAGCTGGCTCAGCTGGCCGAGTCCTTCGAGCGTCGCACCGGGCGGCGCCCTGCCTGACAGCTAGCCGCGCAGGACCTTGTCCATCGCCTTGCCCCTGGCCAGCTCGTCCACCAGCTTGTCCAGATAGCGGATCTGCTGCATCAGGGGGTCCTCGATCTCCTCGACGCGCACCCCGCAGATCACGCCGGTGATCTGGGTGACCTGAGGGTTGAGATCCGCCTGGGCGAAGAAGTCGGTGAAGGTGGTCTCGGCGTCCAGGTGATGTTGCAGGGTGGCCTCGTCGAAGCCGGTCAGCCAGACGATCACCTCGTGCAGCTCCGCCTGCGTGCGGCCCTTGCGCTCCAGCTTGGTCACGTAGTGCGGATAGACCGAGGCAAAGCTGACACCAAAGATCCTGCTCATCGGGTCACTCTACGACGGCCGTGCGTGGCTCACTGTCCCTGGAGGTGCGTGGCCAGAGCGTCCAGCACCAGTTGCGCCGAGGCCGGATCCGTGTCCAGCAGCCGGATGCCGTGGGCGGCGGCGCCGGGCTGCACGAACAGCTCGCCATCCTGGGCCTGTGCGAGCATCGACTCCGCCTCGGGGACCAGGCCGGTGTCGTGCTCGGCGACCAGGAAGAGCACGGGCAGTTCGAGCTCACCGATCGCGTCACGCGCACTGCTGCCCTGATAAAAGTCCGGGGCCGAGATCGCGACCACGAGGTCGACCGGCGGGTCCACCTCGGGGGCGGCCGCGATGGCGTAGGTGCCCCCCATCGAGGCGCCGACCAGCGCCACGTGCTCGGCACCCTCCTGGCGCAGGTGGGCGACGGCGGCAGGGATCACGGGCTGCGGCCAGTCGCCGCTGCGCATAGCGGGCACGACCACGGCATATCCGGCGTCGGCGAGCGTCTCGGCGAACGTCACCCAGTTGCAGTGTCTGCCGTCGTTCTGGTGCAGCAGCACGACCCCGGCCGAGCCCTCCCCGAGCTGGAAGGCATCGTCCCCGTCGCCCACCAGGTCCAGCGCTCGGGCTCCCTCGGCGTCGCAGGCCACGGCAGGCTGTTCGCTCTCCGTGCCGCTTGTTTCCTGGGACTCTCCCGCGGTGGTGGTGGTCTCGTCCGCGGGTGTGACCGTGGTGGTGGGCGTCGAGCTGGCAGTGGTGAGCGGTGAGGACGCCTCCTGCTCGTCCCCACCGCTGCTGCAGGCCGCGAGAGTCAGCACGATCCCGATAGTGAGAGCTAGCGTCCGGCGCGACATACGACGAAACCGTAGCATTTCGTGGTCACGTGTGCTCAGCCAGCGGGCAGGGGGGTGGACAGGGACTGAAGTGGGCCCCGCGGCAACGGGGCTACTCCTGGAGGAGGTCGCTGGGGCGGAACTCGAGCGGGAAGGGTGCAGTGACCCGGACGGGCTCGTCCCCGTGCGCGACCTGCTTGTCGGTGTAGTGGTCTCCGTCGAGCTCCAGCACGCGGACCGACGGCTCTGCAGGATCAATGAGCCAGTAGGACGGCACTCCCGCGGCGGCGAAGCGGTCGCGCTTCAGGAGCCGGTCGATGCGGCGGGTGCTCGGCGAGAGGACCTCCACTGCCAGCAGCGGTGCGCCGGGCAACTCGTTGTCGGTGAGGTCCTCGCGGCGGGTCACCAGCAGGTCGGGCTGCAGCACCGTGTCCTCAGCGAGCGCGACGTCGAACGGCGCCGTCTTGATCACGAATCCGTCAGGGCGTTGAGTCCGCAGCAGCACGGTCAGCTCCACGACGACGGCCTGGTGCCACCGACCCGGTCCGGGCGTCACCAGGATCGCCCCGTCCAACAACTCATAGCGCTCCGATCCCTCAGCTGGGCGCAGCGCATCGAGGTCGGCCCGGGTCAACGAGCCCGGGTGCGAGGTGACGGTCACGCTCACCATGCTGCCCCCAATCATCGTCCTGCGCCACTAGACGCGGGCCACTATGGCAGGACGGGGAGCACCGCGGCGTTCGTCATCCACAGGGCGATCACCGGCCGGGCTCAGCGGCCTCGCCCCGCACTGCCGAGAGCATGCCGGGCCGTCGACCCACCACCGACCATCTTGGAGCCGCAAACGGTTCTTGGAGCCGCAAACGGTTCTTGGAGCCTGCCATTTCACGCTGTCAGAACCGTTCGAGGCTCCAAGACGACATCCCGCGCGACCGAGGCAGTCCATCCCGGCTGTGCGGCTCAGTGGGTTGGCAGCTGCATGTGGTCGTGCCGCTTTCGCTGCTTCACAGCATCAGGCCGACCAAGGGCCGGCCGGGCCCAGCGAGCCCCGCCGGCTGGGCTCAGCGGGGGAGGGCGGAGGCGCGCCAGGCGCCTGGGCCGGGCGTGGGGCGCGCTCCGGGCACACGTGAGGAGTCACTCCACAGTGATCGTCTGGTCGGTGTCTCGTCGCCGTTGCCACCCGCGGAGGCGGCACTGAGCACCGCGACGAGGGCGGCGATTTCCTCGGGCGTGGCCTGCCCGGACACGACACGTAGGACCGGGCGCTCGTCGGGCACCGCGGTCGTCTCCTCGGAGTCCACTGGGCTGTCCTCTGGGCCGTCCTCTGTCCCAACCTCTGGGGCGCTCACAGCGGGATGTTCCCGTGCTTGCGCGGGGGCCGGGTGTCCCGCTTGGTGGCCAGAGTGCGCAGCGCCTTGGTGATCTCCAGGCGGGTCTCCGACGGGGCGATGACGGCGTCGACATAGCCGCGCTCGGCGGCGACATAGGGGTTGGCGAGGGTGTCCTCGTATTCCTGGATCCGCGCGGCCCGCTCGGCGTCGACGTCGCGGCCCTCCTCGGCAGCCTGGGCCAGCTGCTTGCGATAGAGGATGTTGGCGGCACCCTGGGCGCCCATGACCGCGATCTGTGCGGTCGGCCAGGCCAGGTTGATGTCCGCGCCGAGGTGCTTGGAGCCCATCACGTCATAGGCGCCGCCGTAGGCCTTGCGCGTGATGACCGTGACCAACGGGACGGTTGCCTCGGCATACGCATAGAGGAGCTTGGCACCCCGGCGGATGATGCCGCCGAACTCCTGGTCGGTGCCCGGCAGGAAGCCGGGGACGTCGACGAAGGTGAGGATCGGGACGTTGAACGCGTCACAGGTCCGCACGAAGCGTGCCGCCTTCTCCGAGGCGTTGATGTCCAGGGTGCCGGCAAACTGCATCGGCTGGTTGGCGACGATGCCGACCGCCCGTCCCTCGACCCGGCCGAAGCCGCAGACGATGTTGGGCGCGAAGAGCTCCTGGACCTCCAGGAACTCGCCGTCATCCAGCACTCCCGTGATGGCAGCCTTGATGTCATAGGGCATGTTGGGCGAGTCTGGGACCAGGGTGTCCAGCGCGAGGTCCTCGTCGGTGACCTCCAGGGCGGCCTCGGCCTCGAAGACCGGCGCCTCCTCCAGGTTGTTCTGTGGGAGGTGGGCCAGCAGCTCCTTGACATAGTCGATGGCGTCCTCCTCGTCGCTGCCCATGTAGTGCGCGACACCGGAGACGGTGTTGTGGGTGCGGGCACCGCCGAGGTCCTCGAAGGTGACGTCCTCACCGGTGACCGTCTTGATGACGTCCGGGCCGGTGATGAACATGTGTGAGGTCTGGTCGACCATCACGACGAAGTCGGTGATCGCGGGGGAGTAGACCGCACCCCCTGCGGCAGGGCCCATCACCAGCGAGATCTGCGGGATGACACCCGACGCGTGCACATTGCGCTTGAAGATCTCGGCATAGAGACCGAGGGCCACCACGCCCTCCTGGATGCGGGCGCCGCCGGAGTCGTTGATGCCGACGACCGGGCAGCCGACCTTCATCGCCAGGTCCATGACCTTGACGATCTTCTCGCCGAAGACCTCACCGAGGGACCCGCCGAAGACCGTGAAGTCCTGGGCGAAGACCGCGACGGGGCGACCGTCGACCGTGCCGTAGCCAGTGACCACACCGTCGCCGTAGGGTCGGCTCTTGTCCTGTCCGAAGGCGGTCGAGCGGTGCCGAGCCAGGGCATCGAGCTCGGTGAACGAGCCCTCGTCGAGCAGCATGTCGATGCGCTCGCGGGCGGTCTGCTTGCCCTTGGCGTGCTGCTTCTCGACGGCGCGCGCCGAGCCGGCGTGCACCGCCTCGTCAACGCGCTCGCGATAGTCAGCGAGTTTGCCGGCCGTGGTGTGGATGTCCGGTCCGGTGGCGTCCTGGGGGTCCGCGGTCATGGGGGACAACTTATCTCGCGCCGCTCAGCCGAACCTGCGCGGGTCGAGGAAGGACGCTTCGGTGAACAACTCCTCACCGTGGGCCCACTGTGCCGCGAGTTCACCCAGCGCGGAGGCATGCTTGAACGAGTGCCCCGAGCAGCCTCCCGCGACGATCAAGCGACCCGTGTCGTCGGACGGGCCCACGACGAATTGTCCATCGGGGGTGTGGGCCATGATGCAGGTGACCTGCTCGGCCGGCTCCGGTTCGAGATCCTTGAAGGTCGCGCCCACCAGGCCCGCGATGTGGTCGGTCTCCCCGGGGTGGATCTCGCGGTCGATGGCGTCGGGGTCGTCCGCCTCGAACGGTCCGTCGAACTCGTCGCCGACCTTGGCCAGGTCCCCCGGCAGGGCACCGTGCCCCCACATCCACTCGTCCGAGCCCGGAGCGCTGCGGATGAAGACCTTGAGCCGATCCAGGCTCGCGTCGTGGCCGTCCCGGGCGCGGAACCAGGTCATCACGTAGCGGTGTGGCGTCAGCGGGATGCTGGGGACGAGCTTCGCCAGCCAGGGTCCGGCCGCGACCACCACCCGATCGGCCCGCACGTCACGGTCCGCGAGACGGACCGTGACGCCGTCGGAGTCGGCCTCGATGGACTGCACGCGCTGGCCCGTGATGAGCTCGGCCCCTGCTGCGCGAGCCGCCTCTGCCGCGGCCACGATCGCCGCCTCGGGACGCAGGACCCCGGCATCCGGGTCCCACACCCCGATGTCGCCGGGGTCGACCCGGGCGTGGCCGGGTGCGCGCTCGGCGATCTGCTCCGGCGTGAGCTGCTCGACCGGCAGGTCGTGCTCGCGTGCGGCGGTCAGGGTGCCCTCGATGATCCGTGACCCTGGCGGCCCGATCATGATGCCGCCGGTCTCCAGGAGCAGCTCCTGACCGCTGAGGGCCGACAGCTCGCGCCACAGCTCGCGAGCCCGCTGCGCGATGGGCACCAGGCCCGGGTGCTCCAGGCAGGCGACCCGGAACAGGCGGGTCCGGCCGTGCGAGCCGCCCCACGGGTGGCCGGGCTCGTGCTGATCGATGCCGATGACGCGAAGACCCCGCTGAGCCAGCCGCCAGGTCGCGTTGGAGCCGATGGCCCCAAGGCCCACGACCACGACATCGGTGGTCTGCTCACCAGCCATGCCACGGAGGATACCGAACACCTCGGGTGTCCCGCACCGGTGCTGGTGCAGGGCACCCCTCCCGGTGGCACGTCCGAGGAGCGAGGGACCCGCGCCCTAGCCTGACCTGGTGACGCACATCTCCTGGGAGCGCCCGCAGTGGCACCCGAGCATCGACTCGACCAACCTCGAGGCGGCCCGCGACCCGCGCCCCGGGCGGGTGATCGTCGCCGACCACCAGAGCGCCGGCCTCGGCCGTCGCGGTCGCACCTGGACCGCGCCGCCGGACTCCTCGGTCGCCATCTCCGTCGTGATCCCCGCCCCGGCCCCGGAGCTGATCGGATGGGTCCCCCTGGTCACCGGGCTCGCCGTCGCGCAGGCGCTGGAGGACAGCCCGTATGCCGTGCCCGTCACCCTCAAGTGGCCCAACGACGTCCTGGTCCGCGAGCAGGGACAGGGCGAGGGGGGACAGGGCGAGCAGGGACAGGGCGAGGACGAGCAGGTGGGTCCGTGGCACAAGATCTGTGGCGTGCTCGCCCAGGCCATTCCCGTCACCCCAGCGGGGCCCGTCGTGGTCGTTGGCGCAGGCATCAACATCGACCAGACGCGCGACCAGCTCCCCGTCCCGACGGCGACGTCGTGGCGGCTCGCCCGCGGCGGGGACCGGGGCGCCCCGCTGCCCGACGGTGCGCGCCAGCAGCTGGTCAGCGACTACCTCACCCGGCTCGCCGATCTGGTGACGGACCTGGGTGGTGGGCACACGGCATACCGTCAGAAGTGCTCGACCCTCGGCCAACAGGTCGAGGTGCACCTGCCCGAGGGAGGCACCCGGACCGGCACCGCCGTCGAGCTCGACGACTCCGGAGCCCTGGTCGTGGAGGGTGGGGGGCGACGCACCGTGCACCTGGCAGGCGACGTCGTCCACGTGCGACCGGCTCGTTAACCTTGCCGCCATGAGCCCCACGACAAACGCAGAAGCACCGACGATGCTGCAGGTCATCCGGCACGGCGAGGGCGGCCACGTGGTCGAGCTGGCGCTGGACCGGCCGGAGGCGATGAACGCGATCTCCACAGCCTTCGCCGAGGAGATCGCCGCGGTCACGGCCGAGCTCGCCGCCGACCCGAGCGTGCGCGCGGTGGTGGTCACCTCGACACACCCCAAGGCGTTCTGTGTCGGGGCCGACCTCAAGGAACGCAACAGCTTCACCGACGCCGACCTGATGCGCCAGCGCCCGATCACGCAGGGGGCCTATGGCGGCGTGCTCAACCTGCCGGTGCCGGCCTTTGCCGCAGTCGAGGGGTTTGCGCTCGGCGGCGGTCTGGAGATCGCCCTGTCCTGCGACGTGATCATCGCGGGGGAGGGCGCCCTGGTCGGGCTGCCCGAGGTCTCGGTCGGGGTCATCCCCGGCGGCGGCGGCACCCAGTTGCTCACCCGGCGGATCGGCTGGTCCCGCGCCGCGAAGGCGATCTTCACCGCGGCCAAGCTTGCGGCACCCGAGGCCCACGAGCTCGGGATCATCGATGAGCTGGTCACCCCCGGCAGCGCTCGCGCCCGGGCACTGGAGCTGGCGACCACCGTGGCGGGCCACAGCCCGATCGGCGTGCGCAACGCCAAGCGGGCCATGCGCCTTGGCGCGGACGTCGATCTGCAGACCGGTTTGCAGGTCGAGGACGCCTGTTGGAGGGCCACCGCCTTCTCGGCCGACCGTGCCGAAGGGGTGGCGGCGTTTGCCGAGAAGCGGACCCCAAACTGGCCCGGTGAGGACGGGGTGCAGCGCAACCCGGCACCGGGTACGTAAGATCAACCCCATGACGAGGGTGTTGCTGGCCGAGGACGATGAAACGATCTCCGAGCCACTTGCGCGTGCACTGCGCCGAGAAGGTTATGACGTGGACGTCTGCGGCGATGGCCGCAAGGCGCTGACCACCGCGGCGGCACAGCCGCCGGACCTGGTGATCCTCGACCTGGGGTTGCCCTATGTCGACGGACTCGACGTGTGCCGCCAGCTGCGGCGGGACGGTCTCACCAGTCCGGTGCTGATCCTCACCGCCCGTGGCGACGAGGTGGACACGGTGGTCGGGCTCGACGCGGGCGCCGATGACTATGTCACCAAGCCGTTCCGGCTCGCCGAGCTGCTCGCCCGGGTGCGGGCGCTGCTGCGCCGTGGCGGCGAGGGGCGCGAGGACGACCAGGAGCGCCCCATCTCGATCGACACTCAGGCGCGCCGTGCCTTCTTTGGTGGCCAGGAGTTGCAGCTCACCGCCAAGGAGTTTGACCTGCTGCGCGTGCTGATGCGCGAGGGCGGCCGCGTCGTCTCCCGCGAGGACCTGATGCGCGAGGTGTGGGACTCCGCCTGGTATGGCTCGACCAAGACCCTGGACATGCACGTGTCCGTGCTCCGCCGCAAGCTCGGTGACGACGCCGCTGATCCCAAGCACATCGTCACCGTGCGTGGGGTCGGGTTCCGGTTCGAGAACGAGCCGGAGAGCTAGCACCTCCCGTGGGCGCCGAGTTCCGCTGGCTGGCTCTCGTCGCCGGGGTTGGCTCGGCGCTGTTTGGGGCCAGTCTCAGTTGGATCGTCGCGTTCGTGATGTATCGGGTGCAGCGTGACCGGGTCGGTTATGGCGACCCTCTGGTCGCGCCCTGGGTGGCGGTGTTCGTCATCGCGCTCACCCTCACGGTGGTCCTGGCCGTCAGTTGGTATGCGAATCTGCGGCTGGCTGAGCGTCGCTCGGCCCGCACGGCGCACGCCATGCGGCAACTGACCCAGCGCGCCGAGGAGTATGGCGCCGGCGGTTTCGCCCTGGAGCCGATCACCGAGTCGCTGGTCCCCTTCACCTCCGACATGGAGGAGATCGACACCCTCTCGCTGGTGCTGGACCGCAACCACCACGCGCTCATGCGGGCGTTGACCGCTGAGCGCTCCTTTGCCGCTGACGCCTCACATCAGTTGCGCACCCCCCTCGCGGCCCTGCTGCTCCGCCTGGAGGAGATCAGCGACGCTGAGGACCTGGAGTCCGTGCGGCACGAGGCCGAGGTCGCCATCGGACAGACCGAGCGGCTGGCCGGCGTCGTGGACGATCTGCTGCACCGCACCCGAGCCGGCCACAGCGACGGCGGCCGGTCGGTGTCCCTCGACACCGTCCTGACGCAGTTGCTCAAGGAGTGGGAGCCCGCGTTTGCCGGGACCGGGCGGGCGCTGCGCTCCTCGATCGAGCGGGGCATGATCGTGCGCTCCAGCGCGTCCGCGATCTCGCAGATCCTCAACACCCTGGTCGAGAACTCCCTGGCCCACGGTCAGGGCGACGTGCAGGTCAAGGCGCACCGCAGTGGTCCCTCGGCTGTCATCGAGGTGACCGACCAGGGGCCAGGCATCGCAGCCCATCTGGCCCGCGTCATCTTTGAGCGCGGCACCACCACCGGCACGGGCACAGGCCTGGGCCTGTCGGTGGCACGCGAGACCGCAGAGTCCTTCGGTGGTCGCCTCGAGCTCACCCAGGCCGAGCCGGCCATCTTCACGCTCTATGTGTCGATGTCGTCCTCGCGTTGAGCGCGGGTGGCGTGGTGGGTCAGGGGCTCTGGCGCACGCAGCCACGGGATCGCGCCGAGCAGGCAGATCGCCCCGGTCACCGCAAAGGCCGTTCCGAAACCGAACTGGTCGGCGACCAGGCCGACGAGGATCGGCCCCACGATCGCGCCGCTGTCCTGAGACATCTGAAAGGTCGACAGGACCGTGCCGCCGTTGTGGTCCTGACCGACGACGTCGGCCACCGCCGCCTGCTGGGCGGGGTTGACCAGGCCCGCCCCGACGCCCGCCGTGAGTGACAACACGAACAGCACCCCGAGCCCCAGGGTCGTGGACAGGACAGGGTGCAGGGCCAGACCGAGCAGCCCGAAGGAGACCCCCATGACCAGCAACCCGGAGAGCACCAGGGGGCGACGGCCCACGCTGTCGACCCAGCGACCGGACAGCTGCAGCGTCACCGCAGTGCCGACCGCGCTGGTGGCCAGGACCGCACCGGCGACCCAGGGGCGGTCGAGCACAGCGGCGGCCAGGAGCGGGAGCACCGCCATCCGGACCCCGAAGTTGGTCCAGCCGTTCGCCGCGCCCGACGCGAGCACCGCCCGATAGACCGGTGACCTCCACGCCTGGGTCAGCGTCATCGTGGGCCGAGCCTTCTGCTCCGGTGTCGGGCGCAGTCGTGCCCCACCCAGCCCGATGCCAACGACCAGGGCCGCGATGAACAGGGCCACGGCATACACGATGAACGGGGCCCGCATGCCCCAGCCGGCCAGCACCCCACCCAGCACCGGGCCAGCCATGCCACCGATCAGGAAGGCCGAGCCATAGGCCGAGGAGACCCGGCCACGCGCCGACGGCGGGGCCAGGCGGACCAGCAGCGCCATCGCCGAGACCGTGAACATCGTCGAGCCGATGCCGCCGAGCCCGCGGAACAGCAGGAGCTGGCCGTAGGACTGGGCGAAGGCTGTGGCCAGCGAGGAGAGGGCCACGATGATCAGGCCGATCAGATAGACCGGTCGCTCCCCGAGGCGCGAGACGAGCAGCCCGCCGGCCGGGGCAAAGACGAGGCGGAAGAAGGCGAAGGCAGACACGATGACCGAGGCGGCGGCGACCCCGACATCGAAGGAGCGGGCATAGGCAGGCAGCACCGGCGAGACGATGCCGAAGCCGATCGCAATGACGAAGGCGGCGCCGACCAGGATCCAGATCTCGTGGGGGATCCGCGGTCGTGGTGGCTGGCCGTGAACGGTGTCGCTCAGGGCGCACCCACCAGCTCGGCGAAGCGGCTCAGATCGATGTTGCCACCGGTGAGCACCACGCCGACCCGGGTGCCCGCCGTGTCCGGCACCGCGCCGGAGAGCACTGCGGCGAGCGCGAGTGCGCCGGTGGGCTCGATGACCTGTTTGAGGTCGGAGGCCAGCACCCGCATGGTCTGGACGAGCTCGTCATCGGTCGCGGTGACCAGGTCGGTGACGCCGTCGCGGATGATGGGGAAGGTCAGGTGGCCCAGGTGTGTGGTCTGCGCGCCGTCCGCCAGTGTGCGCGGGGTCTCGATCGTCACGATGCGGCCCGCTCGCAGGGACCGCACCCCGTCGTCACCGGCTGCTGGCTCGACGCCGTAGACCCGAGCCTGCGGAGCCAGCGCCCCGGCCGCGAGGATGCTGCCCGACAACAGCCCGCCACCACCCAACGGAGTGACGATCACGTCCAGCTCGCCGACGTCCTCGAGGAGCTCCATGACCGCGGTCCCCTGGCCGGCGATCACCTGCGGGTGGTCATAGGGCGGGATCACGCTCAGGCCCCGCTCGGCCGCCAGGGTGGTCGCGATCTGCTCGCGGTCCTGCGTGTAGCGGTCGTAGCGCACGACCTCGGCGCCGTAGCCCTGCGTCGCAGCGACCTTCTGTGCCGGGGCGTCGTGGGGCATCACGATCACCGCCCGGATCCCGAGCTCGCGGGCGGCCAGCGCGATCGCCTGGGCATGGTTGCCGGAGGAGAAGGCCACCACACCGGCACGCTGCTGCCCGGCGTCCAGGGCGGAGAGGGCGGTGATCGCCCCGCGGAACTTGAAGGCCCCGACGCGCTGCAGGTGCTCGGCCTTCAGGTGGATCTGACACCCGGCGAGCGCGTCCAGCCGACGGGAACGCAGCACCGGGGTGCGGTGTGCGTGCTGGGCCACGACGGCCGCAGCGGCCTCGACGTCCGGGAAGGTCGGCAGCGAGTCAGTGGGCACAGTCTCAGGCTAAGCCAGCGTCGGGCTAGGAGAGCGCCTCGCCCTTGAAGACATAGGTGCGGTAGGCCCAGAACCGGAACAGCGTGCCCAGCACCAGGCCCACGCCGTTGGCCGAGATGTTGTCGGCCAACTGGCTGTCCAGCCCCAGGACATAGCGCGAGAAGCCCAGGCACACCACGGCGATGCCGAGGCCGAGGATGTTGAACCACACGAACAGCAGGAACTCGTTGGCCACCGCCGTGGTCCGGCGGTGCCGGAAGGTCCAGTAGCGGTTGCCCAGCCAGGAGAAGATCGTCGCGATCGCCGTGGCCAGGATCTTGGCGCGCAGCGGGATGTCGTGCAGCGGACCCACTGCCTCGGCGCCGGGCAGGCCGAACACGAAGTAGTTATAGAGCGAGGTGTCGAGGATGAAGGCCAGCAGCCCGATCGTGCCGAACTTGGCGACCTCGCGGGCCAGCAGGTCATAGGCCCGCCGGATCCTGCCGACGAGCCCTGTGTCGCTCGTCGAACGGGATTGGGTCACGACCGGATTCTACGTGCGGCAGAGCCGAGAAGTTCCCCTCCCTCACGGCCACCATCCAACCCGGGCGATCAAGGTGCGTCGGAATGCCGTCGGCAGGTGCGGGACGGCTCATGCTCGCGGGTTAGGGTGACGAACGTGACCGAGGCACCTGGACCATTGCGCGCAGAGGGCGGCTTTCCAGTCGTCGGGATCATCGGCGGGGGCCAACTGGCGCGCATGTCGCAGCAGCCCGCGATCGCCCTCTCCCTAACCCTCTCCATCCTGGCCGAGTCGCCGACCGCGTCGGCCGCGCTCGTCGTGCCGCACGCCCCGGTCGGCGACCACACCGACTTGGAGGCGGTGCGCGCGTTTGCCCGCGACGTCGACGTGGTGACCTTCGACCACGAGCACGTCCCGTCGGAGGTGATCTCTGCGGTGATCGCCGACGGTGTCCCGGTTCACCCGGGTCCCGAGGCGCTGCTGCACGCCCAGGACAAGATCGTCATGCGCCGCAGGCTCACCGAGCTCGGCATCCCCTGCCCCCGCTGGACCGCCGCGACCACGGAGGCGGAGGTCACGGCCTTCGGCGACGAGGTGGGGTGGCCGATCATCGCCAAGACCCCCAGGGGCGGGTATGACGGCAAGGGGGTCCGGCGGATCAGCTCGGCCCAGGAGGTGGCTGACTGGGTTGACGTGGTCGGCCAGGAGGGCCCGATGCGCGAGGGCGTCCTGCTGGAGGAGGCCGTCGCCTTCACCCGCGAGCTCGCCGTCATGGTGGCCCGCAGCCCCAGCGGCCAGGCCGCGACCTGGCCGACGGTGGAGACGGTGCAGACCAACAGCATCTGCACGGAGGTGCTGGCCCCCGCGCCCGACCTGGACGACGACCTCGCCGCCACCATCGCCGAGGCGGCGCTCACCATCGCCGGTGAGCTGGGCGTGACCGGGGTCATGGCCGTCGAGCTTTTCGAGGTGACCGACGGGGAGACCGGTGCCTCGGCATACCTGGTCAATGAGCTGGCGATGCGGCCGCACAACTCCGGGCACTGGACCATCGACGGTGCCGTGACCAGCCAGTTCGAGCAGCACCTGCGGGCCGTGCTGGACCTGCCGCTGGGCGACCCGTCCGCGCGGCAGAAGTGGACGGTCATGGCCAACGTGCTCGGCGGGGAGCACCCGGATCTCTATCCGACCTATCGGCACCTGATGGCGCGCGACCCCGGGCTGAAGATCCACCTCTATGGCAAGGGCGTGCGCCCCGGCCGCAAGCTCGGGCACGTCACCGTCACCGGCGACGGCGACCTCGAGGCGCTGCGTGAGCGCGCCCGGCACGCCGCCGACTATCTGCAGGGAGTCATCGATGAGTGAGCGCGCCGACTCAGGACGACCGGTCGTTGGACTGGTCATGGGCAGCGACAGCGACTGGCCGGTCATGGAGGCCGCGGCCCAGGTGCTCGAGGAGTTCGGCGTGGCCTTTGAGGCCGACGTCGTCTCCGCGCACCGGATGCCGGCGGAGATGATCGACTATGGCGCCACCGCCGAGGAGCGCGGGCTGCGAGTGATCATCGCCGGGGCCGGGGGAGCGGCACACCTGCCCGGCATGCTCGCGTCGGTGACCGTGCTGCCGGTGATCGGCGTGCCTGTGCCGCTGAAACACCTGGACGGCATGGACTCGCTGCTTTCCATCGTGCAGATGCCCGGCGGCATCCCCGTCGCGACCGTCTCTGTTGCCGGCGCCAAGAACGCCGGTCTGCTCGCCGTGCGGATGCTCGGAGCCGGGGACGGGGACGAGGCGACGCGCCTGCGGGAGGCGCTGTCGGCATACGCCTCGCAGTTGCGCGACCAGGCCCACGCCAAGGGCGAGCGGCTCCGCCAACAGTTCTGACCCCCCCCCGCAAAAAGATAAAGGTCTCGCACGCCCACCCCGGCTTTTGATAAAGGTCTCGCACGCTCGCTGGCGCCGGTCGCGCACGCAACAGAAGGCCGGCACCGTCTATAGCTGTGGCGTGGGCCCGGCCTTCAATGAGGGCTGCACGAATCAGCTGGTCGCATGGCGAGTCCGGTCCGCAGATCTATGCCTGGGTCGTGCGAGACAGCACGGCCGCCGCGTCGCTGGAGAAGCCGATGGCGGGCATGATCCCGGCTCAGGTCTATCGCGTGTCCGAGCTTGACGTCTCGATCGCGGTCGCGGTCGGCATACTCTCGCGGTCCATCGGCCCGCCTGGGGTGGGTGTACGAAACCTCTATCAAAAGCCGGGCTGGGCGTGCGAAACCTCTATCAAAATGGGGAGGGACCTGCACAGTGGCTCGGAAAATGGGGGCACTACGATCGGGGCATGTCGACCCCGCCCAGTGCTGACCAGCTGCCCCTGGCCCCCGACGGTGGGCCGTCCCAGGAGGACTGGGAGAGTTCTGTCGCCGCGGTGCTGCGCAAGAGCGGCCGACTCACCGGTGACGACCCCGACTCCGCGGCGTGGAGCACCCTGACGCGCACCACGCTCGACGGCATCCCGGTGCTGCCGCTGGGCACCCCCGAGACCTCTGCCGAGCTGCCCGACCCGGGACTGCCGGGCCAGGCGCCGTTCACCCGGGGCGCCACCGCCACCCGCCCCTTCGGAGCCTGGGACATCCGGGCACGGTTCGAGGACCCCGACGCAGAGCTCACGGCACAGCACGTCACCGAGGACCTGGAGAACGGCGTCAACTCCTTGTGGCTCGTGGTCGGCGAGGGCGGCATCGCCATCGAGGACCTGGGCACGGTGCTGGAGCCGGTCCTGCTCGACCTCGCCCCGGTCATCCTCGACGCGCCAGAGCGCCCTGTTCTGGCCGCCTCGGAGTTCGTGCGCCACCTGGTCCACAAGGGGGTCAAGCCCGCCGCTGGCACCAACCTGGGCGCCAACCCGATCGGCCACCGCGACAAGCGTCCGATGGCCAAGGAAGTGGTCCGCGACGTCGCCGACCTCGCCGTGCGCGAGGGCCTCAAGGCGATCATGGTCGACGGCACCGCCGTGCACGATCGCGGCGGCTCCGACGTCCAGGAACTGGCCTACACGATCGCGGCGGGGGTCGAATATTTGCGCCTGCTCGCCCAGGCCGGCCACGACGCCAACACAGCGGCCGGGCTCATCGAGTTCCGTTATGCCGCAACAGCGGAGCAGTTCCCGACGATCGCCAAGTTCCGGGCCGCCCGCCGACTCTGGGCCCGCGTCCTCGAGCTCAGCCACGTCGAGCCAGAGCTGCGCGGCCAGTCCCAGCACGCCGTCACCTCACGGCCGATGATGACGCGCTATGACCCCTATGTGAACATGCTGCGCACCACCGTCGCCGCGTTCTCCGCCGGCGTCGGGGGAGCAGCCTCCGTGACGGTGCTGCCCTTCGATGAGGCGCTGGGTCTGCCCGAGTCGTTCAGCCGTCGCATCGCCCGCAACACTTCCAGCCTGCTGGCCTCAGAGGCGCACATCGCCGAGGTCACCGACCCGGCCGGCGGATCGCACGCCGTTGAGCGCCTGACCGAGGACCTGGCTGCCGCAGCCTGGGAGATGTTCACCCAGGTCGAGGAGCGCGGCGGTCTGATCCACGACCTCAAGGACGGCAGCTGGGATCAGGCGATCACCGAGGTCGTCACCTCGCGCCGGGAGCAGGTGGCGACGCGGGCACGTCCCATCACCGGCCTCAGCGAGTTCCCGCAGGTGGCCGAGACGCTCCCGCAGCGCCGGGCCTATGCGGTCCCGCGTGAGGTGGTCCGCAACGGCGCCGACTTTGAGGCCCTGCGCGACCAACCCGCACCGACCCCGATCTTCGTGGCCACGATGGGCACCGTCGCGCAGCACACCGCCCGCGCCACCTTCCTGACCAACCTGCTCACGGCCGGAGGCATCACCGCCCGCACCGTCGGTGCCACCAGCGGCGTCGAGGAGGTCCTCGCGGCCTACAACAGCGAGGCCGTCGTCGCGCTCGCCGGCACAGACAAGGTGTATGCCGAGTGGGGACCTGATCTGGTCGCTGCCCTCCGCGAGGCGGGGGCCCAGCACGTCGTGCTCGCTGGCCGGCCGGTCGAGGGCCTGGACGTCGACGACAACGCGGCCATGGGCCTGGACGCCCTGGCCTTCCTGCACCGCACCCGAGAGCGACTCGCGATCGATTCCCGTGTCGATCCCGGTGCCGCGACGAGCCCGGAGGTCACCCCGTGACGAACATCCCGAAGTCTTTCGCCGGCTTCCCCCTCAACGGTGACCAGCCCGCCCAACCCGACCACTCCGCATACGAGCGGGCCGTGGCCGACACCGAGCCGTGGGCCGCCCCCGAGGGGATTGACGTGCTGCCGCTCTACACCGCCAAGGACCTGGCGGGGCTGGACGCGCTGGACACCTACCCCGGCATCGCGCCCTTCCTGCGCGGGCCCTATCCGGCGATGTATGCCACCCAGCCGTGGACGATCCGCCAGTACGCAGGGTTCTCCACCGCAGAGGAGTCCAACGCCTTCTATCGTCGCAACCTGGCCGCCGGGCAGAAGGGCCTGTCGGTGGCCTTCGACCTCGCCACCCACCGCGGCTATGACTCCGACCACTCGCGGGTGCGCGGCGACGTCGGCATGGCCGGGGTGGCGATCGACTCGATCTATGACACCCGCACGCTCTTCGACGGCATCCCGCTGGACCAGATGAGCGTGTCGATGACGATGAACGGCGCGGTGCTGCCGGTGCTCGCGCTCTATATCGTCGCCGCGGAGGAGCAGGGGGTCGCCCCCGAGCAGCTGTCCGGGACCATCCAGAACGACATCCTCAAAGAGTTCATGGTCCGCAACACCTACATCTATCCGCCGGCGCCGTCGATGCGGATCATCAGCGACATCTTCAGCTTCACTGCCGCGAAGATGCCGCGCTTCAACTCGATCTCGATCTCTGGCTATCACATCCAGGAGGCCGGGGCCACGAACGATCTGGAGCTGGCCTACACGCTGGCCGACGGCGTCGAATACATCCGAGCCGGCCTGGACGCCGGGCTCGACATCGACGCCTTCGCGCCGCGGCTGTCCTTCTTCTGGGCGATCGGGATGAACTTCTTTATGGAGGTCGCCAAGATGCGCGCGGCCCGGGCGCTGTGGAGCCGGCTCGTCAACGACTTCAACCCGCAGAACCCCAAGTCGCGCTCGCTGCGCACGCACAGCCAGACCTCCGGGTGGTCCCTGACGGCGCAGGATGTCTACAACAACGTGGGGCGCACCGCGATCGAGGCGATGGCCGCGACCCAGGGCCACACCCAGAGCCTGCACACCAACGCCCTGGACGAGGCGATCGCGCTGCCGACCGACTTCTCCGCGCGCATCGCCCGCAACACCCAGCTGCTCATCCAGCAGGAGACCGGGACCACCGAGATCATCGATCCGTGGGGCGGTTCCTACTACGTCGAGCGCCTCACCCACGACCTGGCTGCCCGCGCCTGGGGCCACATCCAGGAGGTCGAGGCGGCCGGCGGCATGACCAAGGCCATCGAGGAGGGGCTGCCCAAGATGCGCATCGAGGAGGCGGCCGCGCGCACCCAGGCGCGGATCGACTCCGGCCAGCAGGCGGTCATCGGCGTCAACACCTTTCAGGTGGCCGACGAGGAGCCCTTTGAGGTGCTCAAGGTGGACAACAACGCGGTGTATGCCGCTCAGCTGGCCAAGCTGGAGAGGTTGCGTTCCGAGCGGGACCAGTCCGAGGTGGACTCGGCGCTGCACGCGCTGCGCGCGAGCGCCGAGAAGGGTGGTGGCAAGGACGGCTCGCTGGAGGGCAACCTGTTGGCGCTGTCCGTGGACGCGGCCGGTGCCAAGGCCACGGTCGGGGAGATCTCGCTCGCGCTGGAGCAGGCCTATGGGCGGCACCGGGCCGTGATCCGTACGATCTCAGGGGTGTATCGCCAGGAGGCCGGTGGAGCCGGCAACGTCGAGCAGGTCGTCGCCGCGACCGAGAAGTTCGAGGCCGCCGAGGGGCGCCGCCCGCGCATCCTGGTCGCCAAGATGGGCCAGGACGGGCACGACCGCGGGCAGAAGGTCATCGTCACCGCGTTTGCCGACATGGGCTTCGACGTCGACGTAGGCCCGCTGTTCTCCACGCCGGAGGAGGTCGCCCAGCAGGCCGTCGACGCCGACGTGCACATGGTCGGGGTCTCCTCGCTGGCCGCGGGTCACCTGACCCTGCTGCCCGCCCTGCGTGAGGCCCTGGCCGAGCAGGGCCGCGAGGACATCATGGTCGTCATCGGCGGGGTCATCCCGCCCGATGACGTCGCGACGCTGCGCGAGATGGGGGCAGCCGACGTCTTCCTGCCGGGCACGGTCATCGCCGACAGCGCGCTGTCGCTGCTCGAGCGGCTGAACGCCAACCTCGGGCACTGATGGCCATCGACCCGGCGGCGCTGGCCGAGGGAGTGCTGGCGGGCAACCGCACGGCGCTGGCCCGCGCCATCACGCTCGTGGAGTCCAGCCGCCCGGACCACCGGGTGGCCGCCCGCGAGCTGCTCGCCGAGCTCACCCCGCACGCCGGGGGAGCGGTGCGGGTCGGCATCTCCGGGGTGCCCGGGGTCGGCAAGTCCACCTTCATCGAGGCGCTGGGCACCTGGCTGATCGGTGAGGGCAAGCGGGTTGGCGTGCTCGCGGTCGACCCGTCCAGCGTCCGGACCGGGGGCTCGGTCCTGGGGGACAAGACCAGGATGGCTGACCTGTCAGCCAGCCCCTCGGCATACATCCGTCCCTCGCCGAGCGCCGGCACCCTTGGTGGGGTGGCCCGGGCCACCGCGCAGTCGATCACGGTGCTGGAGGCGGCGGGGTTTGATGTGGTGCTGGTGGAGACCGTCGGGGTGGGGCAGTCCGAGGTGACGGTCGCTGGGATGGTCGACACGTTCTTGTTCCTGACGATCGCGCGCACGGGTGACCAGTTGCAGGGCATCAAGAAGGGCATCCTGGAGCTGGCCGACGTGGTCGCGGTCAACAAGGCAGATGGGGACCGGGTGCGCGAGGCCGAGATCACCGCCAAGGATCTGGCCGGCACGTTCCGGTTGGTCTATGCGGGCACGCAGTCGTGGGTGCCGCCGGTGCTGACGTGCTCGGCCGTGGAGGGGAGCGGCATCGAGAAGGTGTGGCAGCGGGTGCTGCGGCACCGGGCGTTTCTCGGCGACCGGGGCCTGGCCGACAAGCGGGCCGACCAGCAGTTGGAGTTCACCTGGTCACTGGTGCGTGACGAGCTGGCTGCCCGGCTGGCTGCCGACGCCGAGGTCAAACGCGTGCGCGGCGAGGTGCGTGAGCGCGTGATTGCCGGTGAGTTGACCGCGGTGGCTGCCGCGGACCTGATCCTGGCGGCCTACGACCGGGGTTGAGCGCTTGATGGCTAGTGCTTGAAGCCTGCCCGCAGCCAGTGCTTTCCGGGACCACGTCATCGCATCCCTGACTGGGCAATCAGGCTCTTCACAAAGCAGGGTGTGACTGGTGTCGCTCGTTTGGCTGGTGGGTCGGCGTCTCGCGGGAATGAATAACGGAACTCCCGGTAGGAAAGGGATCTCCACATAAGCCGGCCCTGCCACCAATGGAGCTCCGTTGCTTCCGAGTTTGCCGCGCCTTACCCGGTGTCTGGACCGGTAGATCCGTTTCCTGCTGCCCATCTGGGCGAGCTGACGCGCATCGTGTCCTTTGATGTGGACGACGCGACGATCAGCGCTGCGGAAGCGACGCATCCCCAGGCCGCAGCCAACTCAACTGGTTCAGCCCGGCGCTGCGGGATACCTCAGCCTTGTGCGCTGGCTCCCGATCGGCTCTTCACATCACCCGTATGGGAGAGACTTCGATTCGCGCGAACTATTCTGGCACACCAGAGGACACCAGCCGCTACCAGCGGGACGGCGACCCACAATGCTCCGTACGCCCCGGAGTTCGCTGCACCGCTCCAGTCCGTAGCGACGACGGCGGCTCCGCCGACCAGGCCACTCGCAGCAGCCGCCGCGAACAAGGCCGGTCCTTGATCCGCTCGAGTGCCGTCGCCCAGCATCGCGACAGCCAGAAGGAGACCGCCGAGCACGTAGATCACAAGAAAGGTGTGAGTGGCTGGTCCCGACGGCATGAACGTCCCAGCATCCCAGTTCAGCACGGCTACCCCTAAGGCCACCGCCACCATGGTGGCCCCCCGTAGCACGTTGCGGCTCATGGTTGATCCTCCTCGCAACTCGTACGCATTCTCAACAGTACTTTCCTGGGCGGTACGCACAGTAGGAACTTGTGCAGCACCGGTTTATTGCCAGGCAGATCGGACAGTATGCGATTGCACATGCAAGGCACATCCACTTAGGAGGACTGCACGCGAGGGTACACGGCGCGCAACAGTTGAAAATGCAACTCAAACTCCACACGCTGCACTTGCATGTGTAGCAGTACGTAGATCCGCATTGACTACTCCGGGTGCAGGCTTTGGCGGTGGGCACGTGAAGGATGCCATCCTCTTCGCCAACCATCAACCGAACCTGGACTTCGCCTGGGTCGCCGCCAACTGGCACCTCCTCGACGCGCAGCAACTTTGTCGACGTCCTCTCAGGCCCTTGGCCGGGACTGAGTCGGTAGAATGCAACAGCATCACCCTCGCGTTGGTATGACAACGCAACGAGCTCGTCACCTCGCGCCGTTCGGTGCCGGACTCCCAAGAAAGCGGCACTTTTTTCGGCGCTCTGATAGGCCCACGCTGCACCCCTTAGGTCGAGTGCGCCGAGATGGTCGTGCTGCGCCCCGTGCGCCAGAATACTCGGCAGGTCGGACGCAACCGCCGACGACATCAACGCTCGCGCTTCCGACTGGGAGATTTCCTCGCTGCTGACTATGTCTAGGTCGACCAGCCACCCGCGATCTTCGCTGTTTTCGTTCACGCTTTGCTCAGATGCTGGAGGGCGCGCTGCAAGAAGTCCAACTACCGCGATAGCGCCACCAACGCCTCTGACGAATTGCGAACGATTGAGCGTCGGTGATACCGGAGCCTGACGCCGTTGCGTGCCGAGGGCCACGGAGACGGCCCATACTTGGGAAGGTCGCAAGTATCTGCTGAGCATTACCCCAAGCCGTACCCCCGTGAACACGCGTGCGGGCGCGTTACCCTTCACAACTACTAAGGTGGGCACCCACGGCGCCTCGGGTCCAAACTTATGCTGCCGCCACCCTGTCATCTCGGCGGAAGAAAGGCTCACCACCTCTAGCCGCCCACCTGCTGCTTGTCGCACCGATTCAGCCAGACCGGAACAAGATCCACATCCCGCATCAAAACCGAGAATCAATCGGGGTTCCATGACAACTCCCTTGTTGTTGTCTCGCAGGCTACGCCCGGCAACAGGGTGGGGCAACCCCAGGCTTTAGGTGCGGGCAGGCCCGAAGCTATCGCCGAGGTCGTGGTCGCGAAGCTGGACTTTCGCGGCTCTTCGCAGTTGAGGGTGTAGTTGGGGTGGGCGCGTCGATGCCGGGATGAGTGTCGAGGTCTTCCGATGATGGAGGTTCCTACACGCCCCATCCGGAAGACCTCGACGTGCCTGACGCTACCTTCACGACTGTCGCCTGCCGTGAGCATGGGACCGCTCTGAGCGGTTTCTGCCAGGTTCATGCGACCGCCTGGATTGCCAGTTATGGGACCACCCGGCGTGCCTTGCCGGTGGGTTCTCGGTTCGCTCGTTGGATCAGCGTGTCAGCGTCGCCGAGACGGAGGTCTACGAGCGGTGGGATTCAGGGAGGTCAGCGTGATTGAAGTCAAGGAAGTGCTGCGTGGCTGGCTCGATGGGGCCGGGTTACGCACGCTCGCCGAGCGGGCGGGGGTGGACCGCAAGACCGCTCGGCGGTACGTGGCTGCTGCCCAGGAGGCCGTGCTGGCCAGGTCCGCTGGTCTGGGCGCGGTTGACGACGAGCTCATCGCCGCGGTCGTGTCGGCGGTGCGTCCGGTCCGCCCGAACGGGCACGGCCCGGCGTGGGAGGCACTGTTGGGGTTCGAGGAGCAGATCCGGGGCTGGGTCGCCGGGCGAGGACGCGGACGCCAAGCCGTTGTCGATCGTGAAGATCGAGGAGTTGCTGGCCCGGCAGGGGTGCGTGGTGCCGTATCGCACGTTGCACCGCTTCGCTACCGAGCGGTGCGGGTACCGGGTCAAAGAGACCACTGTCCGGGTCAACGACGGCGAGCCGGGCGCCGAGCTGCGAATCGACTTCGGTCACATGGGCTACTTGACCGACCCGGAGGACGGGCGGCGACGCAAGGTCCATGCGTTGATCTTCACCGCCGCCTACTCACGGCACATGTACGTGTGGTTGAGCTACTCCCAAACCCTGGCCGTGGTCATCGCCGGCTGCCAAAGCGCCTGGGTCTTCTTCGGCGGGGTCTTCAAGGTCCTGATCCCCGACAACCTCAAACCGGTCGTGACCGACGCCGACCCGGTCAACCCGCGCCTGTCCACCGGCTGGTTGGACTACGCCCAGCATGCCGGGTTCGTCACCGACCCCGCCCGAGTCCGGTCACCGAAGGACAAACCCCGCGTCGAGCGGGAGGTGCAGTACGTGCGCGGCAACTTCTGGGCAGGGGAGACCTTTACCGACCTAGCTGATGCTCAAGCAAAGGTAGAGGTCCGGTGCACGCAGCGGGCTGGGATGCGGATCCACGGCAGCACCCCAGGCCCGACCCGTCGAGGTCTTCACCGCCGACGAGGCACCGTTGCTGCTGGCGGTCCCGGCCACTTATGACGTCCCGATCTTCACCACCGTGAAGGTCCACCGCGACGTCCACGTCGAAGTCGCCAAGGCGTTGTACTCCGTGCCCGGCCAGTTCCTGGGCCTGCACCTCGATGCCCGCGCGGACAGTGAGCTGGTCAAGCTCTACCACCGCGGGCAGCTGGTCAAGACCCACCCCCGGCAGGCTCCAGGCAGGCGCTCCACCGACCGGGCGACCTGCCCGAGCACAAGGCCGGGTACGCCCTGCGTGACCTGCAGTCCCTCATCGGGGCCTGCGCCGCACACGGGGAGAGCGTCGGCATCTACGCCGAACGGATCCTGGACGACCCTCTGCCCTGGGCCAGGATGCGCACCGTCTACCGGCTGCTGGGAGTGGTGCGCCGCTACGGCCCCGAACCCGTCGAGGCCGCGTGCTCCAAGGCACTGGACCTCGACGTCGTCTCGGTCACCAAGATCGCCTCCATGCTGGCCCGCGCCACCGAGAAAACCACCACCGACCTACCCCCCACCGGCACCACCACCGGCCACTTCGCCTGGCAATCAGCTGAATTTGCCACCACGACGACGACAGCCAGTACTGGGACCGCCCCAGCCACCGAAGGGACCACCACAGCCAGTGCTGGGACCACCACAGCCAGTGGTGGGACCGCCCAGCTGACCCTCATCCACGGCGGCGCTCAGGGCGCCGACGACCTGAGCGAACAGGAGCCCACGCCATGACCGCGAGCACCAAGACCCGAGCAGCCCACCAGCCAGTACTGCAGGACCAGTCGACCCGATCGGGGCCGACCTGACCGATATCCTGCGCACCCTCAAACTCGGCGGGCTCAAGGACACCCTGCCCGAACGTCTCGCCCTGGCCCGTCAACGCACGATGGGCCACGCCGCGTTCTTGGAGCTGCTCCTGGCCGATAAGGTCACCCGCCGCGAATCCCGATCGGCGACACTGCGCGCGGCTAAAGCCGGGCCCGACCCGACCATGCGGATCGAAACCTGGCAAGACCACCAGGACCTGACCTACGACCGGATGCTGTTCTCTGAGCTGACCACCCTGGCGTTCGCCGAGGCTGGCACCGGCGTACTGATCCTCGGATCGGCAGGGGTCGGTAAAACACACCTGGCCACCGCGCTAGGACACACCGCCATCCAATGCCGGATGAGCACCGCCTTCTACCGCGCCGACAAACTCTTCACCCGGCCACGCGCGGCCCGCCTGGACAACACCCTCGAGGCTGAGATCCGCGCCTGACCTCCGTGGACCTGCTCATCATCGACGACTTCGCCCTGCGGTCCCTGGACGCCACCCAAACCAACGACTTCTACGAGATCGTCGTCGAACGCCACCGGCGCGCCCCCACCATCTGGGTATCCAACCGCGAAGCCTCCGAATGGCTATCCATGACCACCGACACACTGCCCGCCCAATCCGCCATCGACCGACTCACCTCCGGAGCGCACACCCTCGTCGTCGAAGGCCCCTCCCACCGCCAACGCGGGCGTGTCCCCGTTGACACCACCACGAAGGTCGACCATGCTCGCTAACACATCCAGGTGGTCCCATGCTCGTGGCAACAAGGTGGTCCCATCACGCTGGCAAGCGACAATCAGCCTGGGCCATAAAGGACGGGTTCCAGGGGCTCTTCTGGGCAGACTTTGCGCCAGAAGTCTTTCGCGCTTTCCCACCGCCCAGTTGCAACATCGTCGAGCAGTGCTTCGTCGGAACCTTCCCGAACTGAGTAGGCTGGCTCGTCTGCGAGGCTGGCGTCAATGAAAGTCTGCCGCGTAGGGGGAGGATTTGGCTCGTAGCCCTTCTCAGCGAGACACGGAATCGTCACACTGACCCAGTGGTCGTAGAGGATTCCGTACTGTTCTCCTGTCCAGGGGGCGGTGTACTTCTCGTCCAGCGGGTACTGCATGTGACACAGTGCTGACGTCTCGTTGAATGCTTGTTCTTGATCGAGAGGGATAGAGATATTGATCTGTCCTTCGGAACTCAGCTCAGCAGGCCAACCAGCGTCCTCAAGGCACCTCTGGACGGCGATCATCTGCTCCTCCGGGTTGACGGGTCTGATCGGGGTAGCAGAAGCTGTCACCCCCATGTCACGCGCGTATTGCTCCTCTTGCGAGAGGTTTTCATCGACGTGGTCTGGCGAACCGTGAGTGTCGATCTCCGCTGACCCACTGCACGCCACGAGTGAGGCCGGTGTCAGCAGTGCAACTATTGCGGCCGAAGGGTTGGTGTAATCCGACGCTGGCCGTTCGCTGCTGGAATCGCGTGGTCTTCTGCGCGCGGTCCAGGCCGCCACAGGCCAGCTCGTTGACCACTTCATCGAGACCCATGTGACGTTCCTGCCGCAGTCGCTCGGCCGCTGCGGCGACCTCGGGATCGAGTCGCACTGTCGTGTCGTTCTCACACCCACAAGTTAGCGTCGTAGATGCGCAATTCAATGCATCTGTGATGCGGCGTGTGCTGCCAGAGCTCAACTCCTGAGCGTAATCATTGCTTCAGCGCTCTCGCCTCCGACTCCGGCACGTGTCCGGCTTCTACCTGACTCACCGCCGGATGGTGGGTAGAAGGCGTGCACGTGCCAGCCTGCAGATCAGCCGGTGCGGTCCGAACCTCCCCAAGAGTGGTGATGACGCGGTCCGAATCTCCCTAGAAATGATGGAGCACCGACCTGCGGTAACCTGTGGGCATGCGCTGCGTGACGCTCCTTCTTATGCAGCCGCGCTGAGCACGACACGAGCCGGCGCGGCTGACCCCTCCTGTGTGAGGGGCTTTTTTGTGTCAGGACGCAGGAGCACGAGCAGCACGCACACCGAGGTCGAGGGACGAGATGACTGACAGCACGAGCGAGCAGACGCCACACCGTTACACCGCGGCGCTGGCCAACCAGATCGAGGACGCCTGGCAGGAGCGTTGGGAGACCGAAGGGACCTTCCACTCGGCCAACCCGGCTGGGCCGTGGGCCGAGCCGGGCGACCCGCGTCTCGAGCGCGGCCACGTGATGGTGATGGACATGTTCCCCTACCCCTCGGGGTCGGGCCTGCACGTCGGCCACCCGCTGGGCTTCATCGCCACCGACGTCTTCAGCCGCTATCAGCGCACCACCGGGCGCAATGTGTTGCACACCATGGGTTTTGACGCCTTTGGCCTGCCGGCCGAGCAGTATGCCGTGCAGACCGGTCAGCACCCGCGCACCACGACTGAGGCCAACATGGTCACCTATCGCCGCCAGCTGCGGTCGTTGGGCATGGGGCATGAGCAGCGCCGTTCAATCGAGACCATCGACCCCGACTTCTATCGCTGGACCCAGTGGATCTTCCTGCAGATCTTCAACAGTTGGTATGACGAGGCAGCGGTCCGCGCGGACGGCCAGTTGGGTGCGGCCCGGCCGATCAGCGAACTGGTGGCCCAGTTCGAGTCCGGTGAGCGGCAGACCCCGACCGGTCAGCCGTGGGCGCAGCTGTCCCCGACTGAGCGCGCGGGCGTGCTGGCTGAGCACCGGCTGGCCTATGTCTCCTCGGCGCCGGTCAACTGGTGCCCCGGGCTGGGCACGGTGCTGTCCAACGAGGAGGTCACCAACGAGGGCAAGTCCGAGCGCGGTGACTTCCCGGTCTTCAAGCGCAACCTGAGCCAGTGGAAGATGCGGATCACGGCCTATGCCGACCGGCTGATCGATGACCTGGACCGGCTGGACTGGCCCGAGAAGATCAAGATCCAGCAGCGCAACTGGATCGGTCGCAGCCAGGGCGCCAATGTCGCCTTCCCCGTGGTCGGCCACGACGAGGCGATCACGGTCTTCACCACCCGTCCGGACACGATCTTCGGCGCCACCTTCATGGTGCTGGCCCCCGAGCACCCGCTGCTGGAGCACATCGTCCCCGAGTCGCACCGCGCCGACGTCGCGGGCTACCGCCGCTCCGCCTCGACCAAGTCCGACCTGGAGCGCCAGGCCGACACCAAGACCAAGACCGGTGTCTTCACCGGTGCCCACGCGATCAACCCGGCCACCGGAGAAGCCATCCAGGTCTGGGTCGCCGACTACGTCCTGATGGGCTACGGCACCGGTGCGATCATGGCCGTCCCCGGACAGGACGCTCGAGACTGGGCCTTCGCCACGGCATACGACCTGCCGATCGTGCGCACCGTCCAACCGACGGAGGGCCACCCCGAGGACGAGGCCTTCACCGGCGATGGGCCGGCGATCAACTCGGCCAACGACGAGATCGACCTGAACGGGCAGTCGGTCGAGGAGGCCAAGGCCACCATCATCGACTGGCTGGCCGACCGGGGCCTGGGCGAGGGGACGATCACCTACCGGCTGCGCGACTGGCTGTTCAGCCGGCAGCGCTACTGGGGCGAGCCGTTCCCGATCGTCTGGGACGAGGACGGCGTCGCGCACGCGCTGCCCGATGACCAGTTGCCGCTGACACTGCCGGACGTGCCGGACTACAGCCCGCGCACCTTCGACCCGCAAGACGCCGACTCGATGCCGGAGGCGCCGTTGGCGCGGGCCAACGAGTGGGTGCACGTCGAGTTGGACCTGGGGGACGGGCCGAAGCGCTATCGCCGGGACACCAACACGATGCCCAACTGGGCCGGGTCGTGCTGGTATCACCTGCGCTATCAGGACCCGGAGAACACGAAGCTGCCGGTCGACCCCGGGGTCGAGGCCTACTGGACCGGCCCGCGCGAGCAGCCGGTCGCCGGTGCACCTGAGGGCTCACGCGACCCCGGTGGCGTCGACCTGTACATCGGTGGTGCCGAGCACGCGGTGCTGCACCTGCTGTATTCGCGGTTCTGGCACAAGGCGCTGTTTGACCTGGGCTATGTCAGCAGCGAGGAGCCGTTCCGCCGGTTGATCAACCAGGGCATGGTCGAGGCCTACGTTTATCGTGACCACCGGGGCCAGCCGGTCCCGGCGACGGAGGTCGAGGAGTCCATCGAGGAGACGGGCGAGCCGACCTACACCTGGAACGGTCAACCCGTGACCAAGGAACACGGCAAGATGGGCAAGTCCCTGAAGAACGTCGTCACGCCGGATGAGATGCGGGCGCAGTATGGCTCGGACACCTTCCGGGTCTATGAGATGTCGATGGGGCCGCTGGAGCAGTATCGCCCCTGGGAGACCCGGGCGGTCGTGGGGAGCCAGCGCTTCCTGCAACGCCTGTGGCGCAACGTGATTGACGAGGAGACCGGTGAGGTCACCGTCACCGACGACGCGCTGGACGAGGCGACTGCACGCTTCCTGGCGCGCACCGCCGACGGCGTCAAGACCGACTTCGAGCACCTGCGGGTCAACACGGCCGTCGCCAAGATGATCGAGTTCAACAACCACCTGACCAAGCTGGACCGGGTGCCACGCGCCGCGGTCGAGCCGCTGATCCAGATGGTCGCGCCGGTCGCGCCGCACCTGGGTGAGGAGCTGTGGTCGCGGCTGGGGCACGCCGAGTCGCTGGCCTATGAGCCGTTCCCGCAGGCCGACCCGGCGCTGCTGGTCGAGGACACCGTGACCTGCGTCGTGCAGATCAAGGGCAAGGTCCGAGACCGCCTGGAGGTGGCCCCCGACATCAGCGAGGACGACCTGCGGGCGCTGGCACTAGGCTCCGAACGGATCAAGGAACTGATCGGTGACGGCGAGTTGCGCACGGTGATCGTGCGGGCCCCCAAGTTGGTCAACATCGTCCCTGCCTGAGCTGACTGAGAGACTGGCGACGTGTCCACCGCCGTGCTGACTGACTCCACCGCCTGTCTCCCCCCGGAGCTCGCGGAGGAGGCCGGCGTCGCGCTGATCCCGCTGCACGTGCAGGTGGGCCGGCGCAGCCTGGCAGAGGGCGTCGACATCTCCACCGCGGAGGTCGTCGACCTGTTGCGCGCGGGCAAGGAGAAGGTCGGCACCTCCCGGCCGGCTCCGGGTGAGTTCGTGGAGCGGTTCCGGGAGGTCGCGCACGCCACCGGCGCCGATTCCATCGTCGCGGTCCTGATCTCCTCGGCGATCTCGGGCACGGTCGAGGCCGCCCAGTTGGCGGCCCAGGCGGTGCGGTCCGAGGTGGCCGTGGAGGTGGTCGACTCACAGATCCTGGGGATGGGGATGGGTTATGCGGCCGCCGCTGCTGCCGATGCTGCGTATGCCGGTGGGTCGCCTGAGCAGGTGGCCTCCGTCGCCCGGGCGCGGTGCGGCGCAACGTCCACGTATTTTTATGTCGACACCCTCGAACACCTGAGGCGCGGGGGCCGCGTCGGCACCGCCCAGGCGATCCTCGGCTCCGCCCTGGCCATCAAGCCGCTGTTGATGCTGTCCGACGGTGAGGTGCAGTTGGCCGAGCGGGTGCGCACCCGGGCCAAGGCACTGGCGCGCCTGGAGGAGAAGTGCCTCGAGGCGATCGCGGCCGCGTCCGAAGACGTGGTGGTCGACGTCGCCGTGCATCACCTCGGCTGGCTGGAGCAGGCCGAGGCCATGCGGGACCGTCTGCGCGAGACGGTCCCGCAGGCAGGGCGGCTCGACCTGGTGGAGCTCGGTGCCGTCGCTGGTGTGCACACCGGCCCCGGCACGCTGGCTGTCACCGTCGCCCCGCGGGCCTGAGACAGCTCCGGCGCCCGCCCCTGAACGGCTCTCAGGGACGGCCAGCGGCCATGAGCCCCGAGGCGTAGTGGAGCCCGCTGACCTTTGACCCGTCCCAGCTGGACCAGTCGCGCAGGGAGTGGATGACCTGCCCGTTCCCCAGGTAGATCGCCACGTGGAAGATGCCGGACGGGGCCCCGTTGTTGCTGTAGAACAACAGGTCGCCACGTTGGATCTCCGACAGGGAGACGCGGCTTGTGGCGTGGTATTGCGCTTCGCTCTGGTGCGGGATGCTGATGCCGGCGGCGCGGAAGGCTGCGGTGGTGAAGCCGGAGCAATCGTAGGCGCCGCCGCTGCTTGAACCCCAGCTGTAGGGCAGGCCCAGGTTGGCCTGTGCCCAGGCGATGGCAGCCTCTGCGCCCTGGCCGCCGGCGGGGGCCACGGGGGCGGCCGATTCGGCTGGAGCTTCCTGACGGGAGTCCGAGCGGCTGCTCACGGTGCCCTGCGCGCGGCTCTGCGCGGCGGACGCACTCGTGTCTGCGAGGCTCTCGGTGCTGGGCGCCGCAGAGTCGCTCGGCGCCGCAACCGGCTCTGGCTCGGGTGTGACGCCGGTGAAGCCGAGCTCGCCGAAGTGGGTGTGCTCAGCGTCCTCTGGGGCCGGGGCTGGCACGGCGCGGGCGGGGAGGTCCGCGGCCGGCGTGGTGGCTGTGCTGTGCATGGATGCGGTCGAGCTCTGGTGGAACGCGGTCATGCTCTGTGCGTCCCCCGGGGCCGGTGCGGGGGTGGTGCTGGTGACACCGAACGCTGTCGCTGGCGGTGCCGGAACGGCGGTCGCGGCCCCGAGGGTGGCCGCGAGCAGCCCGGAGGCGGCAACGGTGGCGGTTCCAGTCAGGGGGCGGGGCAGGTTCAGTGGGGCGCGGTGGCGCCCGATAGTGCGTCGCTTCACGGTGGTGTGCCTCTCCTGCGCCTGCGGGGTTAGCTGTCGGGCTCGGGCAGGAGGTGCCCGGTGCGCGCCCATGGGGTGTGGGCCGCTCTTTGCCCCAAGGAACGCAAGGCGTTCCGGTGGTGGGTCCCCCGCTCTTGTCATGCGGATGTGTGGTTCGACCCGTGGCGCTGACAAGATTCGGCGGGCGCTCGGGGCCTACCTGGGGCAGGTAGGTAACAGAACGGTAACGGCCAGATCCACCGGAAATGGACGTTTTGAGGCGTTCTGGGCCGGTCTTCATGGAATCTTCATAAAAGGTCACGCAGGAGTAAAGAGGGTGTCAGCGCGGCGCTCAGGCCTGCCCGAGCATGTCCTGCATCTGGCTGATCTCCGCTTCCTGGGCCTCGATGATCTGCCGGGCCAACTCCTGCGCATGCGTGTTCTGCCCGTCGGCGAGCACATCCTCAGCCATCTGCACGGCGCCCTGGTGATGGGCGATCATCAGTTCCAGGAAGCGGGTGTCGAACGCGGCGCCGGACAGTCCCGCGAGTTCGGTGATGACCTCCTGCTGGCTCATGCCCTCCATCTGCATCCCACCGTGGTCCATCTGGCCGGTCTCACCGGTCGCCATCACCGGCACCTCCCAGGCGCTCAACCACGAGGTCATGGTTTCGATCTCCGGGCCCTGGGCGGCCAAGATCTCCTCGGCCAGGGACCGGACCTGGGTCGAATCGGCCTGGTTGACGGCTAGCTCGGCCATCTCGATGGCTCCCTTGTGGTGCACGATCATCATCTGGACGAACATGCTGTCTGCCTCGTTGTGCGCGTCGGCGACCTCCCCGCCGCTGGTGCTGCTCGGTGTCTGGGTGGCTTGCGTCGTGCTGTCGCTCGGTGTGTGCGATCCGCCCTCCTCTGCTGGCTGCTCCGTGGTGCACGCGCTCAGCACCCCAGCCAGCAGGAGTGCAACACAGCTGGCGATGACCCGATGTGATTTCACGTGGGTGTCCGTCCTTTCACCGTGGGAATGATTCGTCCCATCCAGTGAAACCGGGGTGCTGCGGTCGGGGTCACCAACCGAGGACACCTTCACCGAACCTTCATGGAACCGTCGGTGGTTCCTTCATGCCGTCGTCTTGGGCACCACGAACGGGTGGGCGTGAGCGAAGTGCGATGTCAGCGTTGGCGTCTGGCGGCCGGGACCATCAGTGGGAGCTCGACGGTAAAGGTGGTGCCCTGTCCGTGTCCGGCGCTGCTCACCGTGACCTCTCCGCCGTGTGCCCGGCTGATAGAGCGTGCGATCGCCAGGCCGATGCCCGAGCCTCCGTGCGCACGGTCTCGTGCGCTGTCGGCCCGGTAGAACCGTTCGAAAACGTGCCCGAGGTGCTCCTTCGCGATCCCTTCCCCGGTGTCGGCCACCTGCAACCGGACCGATTCCGCATCTCTCGTGGCGCGGACGACCACCCGCCCGCCCGGCGAGGTGTGCCGCAGCGCGTTGTCCAACAGATTGGTCAGCACCTGGCCGATCCTGTCCTGGTCGACCTCCACCACCGCGCCAACCGCCGCGCCGGGAACCTCTGCCGTCAGGTCGATCCCGGCTGCGGCGTACTGGCCGCTGGCCTGCCTCACCGCGGTGCCGACCAGCTCGTCGACGCGCACCGGGCGCCGGTGCATGCTCAGTCGCCCCTCCTCGGCAGTCGTGACCAGGGAGATGTCCTGAGCTAGCCGCGCCAGCCGGGACACCTGGTGCAGGAGCACCGTCATGGTCTCCTCGTCGGCCCCGACGACCCCGTCCTGGATGCCTTCCAGGTAGCCCTCCAGCGTGGCCACCGGCGTGCGCATCTCATGGGCCAGATCGCTGAGCAGCCGGGTGCGGGTTTGCTCCACCCGGGCTAGCTCGGCCGCCATGGTGTTGAACGCGCTCGCCAGGTCGTCGAGCTCGGCTCCCATACCCACCGATGGAACCTGAACGGTGTAGTCACCAGCCGCGATGCGCCCCGAGGCGTGCCGCACTTGGCCAAGCTGCCGAGCGATGCGACGGGTCACCAGGACGCTGACAACTGCCGATGTGACGAGCGCGGCGAAGAGCGCACCCCCGAGTGAGTAGGCCGAGGCGGTCGCGAACGCTTCTTCGGTGTGTTGCACCACGCCCGGGTCGGAGGTGCCGCTGCGCAGCAGGTGCACGTGGAAGATTGCTGGACCTAGGAGGGAGGCAACGACCCACGCGCTCAGTGCCCCGACGATCACGACCACGACGGTCGCGGTCAGAATGCGGGATGCCAGTCCCCACCGTCTCCAGGATGCTCTCACCGGCCGGGGCCCATCCGGTATCCAACGCCTCGCACGGTGCGGATGAAGGCAGGATCGGAGGAATCCCCGAGTTTGCGCCGCAGGTGGGCGATGTGAACATCGACCAGGTGCTCGTCCCCGACCCAGTCCCGGCCCCACACGTCGTCGATCAACCGGCGCCGGGAGAAGACCATGCGGGGCCTTGCCGCCAGCGCCACCAACACCTCGAACTCCGTGCGGGTGAGGTCCACCAGTTCATCGCCCAGATGGACCTCGCGAGCAGCAACGTCGATGCGCAACGTCCCGATGGACAGACCCTGCCCAGCCGCCCTGTCCCCACCGACGACCTCTCGGGGGCGCCGCAACAGTGCCCCGACCCGGGCCAGCAGCTCCCGCGGACTGAACGGTTTGGTCACATAGTCATCGGCACCGACAGAGAGGCCGACCAACTTGTCGACTTCTTCGGCGCGGGCGGTCAGCATGATGACGTAACAGTCGGAGAAGGTCCGCACCCGGCGGCACACCTCCACGCCATCCATGCCTGGCAGTCCCAGGTCGAGCACGATCACATCCGGTTGCCACTGCTGGGCGACCTCCACGGCCTGGTTCCCGTCTCCGATGATGCACACCTCGAAACGGTCACGCTCGAGGTAACGCTGCACGAGCTGGGCCAAGTGCTCCTCGTCCTCCACGAGCAGCACCCGGGGCGCAAGAGTCGACATGGACCCATCCTGCCCCGAACTCAGACCGCCACACCGCAGGCGGGCACCGCACCGCGGCGCCGCATGGTCAGCGAAGCGAACACCTTCATGAAATCTTCATGGTCTGGCCCACGGCTCTCCCGGCACACCAGCATTCTTGCGCGTCTTCGCGGGTGCGCCTCTCGGGCGATCAGCGAGCAGCAGCCGGGTCCAGTTGTAGCGTCGTGATGCACGTCGGACTGCCGTCAGTCGTGCTGAAGGGCACGCTTCCTGCGTAGCCTTCCCGTGACACCTCGATGGTGCCGGTGATCTCGCGCGGCAACCAGAACCCAACAAAGCCATTGGTGTGCGTGGTCATCTCCTCGTCGACGAGGACATCGCCAGACGCATCGGTGATGGTCACCGCGACCTCCTCTCCCACCAGCTCACCCTGGCAACCGCTCAGGCTGTGGTAGAAGCAGTCATGCGTCTGCGTCACGAAGGGCGCCACCGAGAGGTAGAACTCGTCCTCCGGCAGGGGCAGCGCCATCTCCGTGGTGCCGTCATCCAGCAGTAGCTCGTCCTCACTCACCGATGCACCAAGGCGCAATGGACGCTGCTCGGTGCTCGCTTCCAACTCTTCGACGATCTGCTGCGCGGTCAGACCGTCCAGCCCGTGATCCGCCAGCAGTGGGTCAGTTGAGACGGCATCAGAACCCGTCGAGCATGCGGACAGGACGAACGCGCCAATGGCAAGGACGACTGGGAATCTCGTGCGCATGGGATGTGACCTCCTCGCAGAGATTGTTGCATTGCCGCAGACCGCCTCCGCCAAGGGATCAGGTGAATCGGGGAGAGTGCATCCACAGCCAGCCCTGGCCGGAAGCCCTGTCCACAGACGGTGATGACGACTCCCGCAGAGGCTCCCTGAGTGCCTACGTTCGAGGGCATGGCAGAGCAGGATCGGTTGGCGGCGCTGCTCGAGCGGGCCACCCGCGAGCGCCGTGAGGACGCGGACGGGGTGGATCTCGCCGAGGGCGACAGTGGTGAGCCCATCCCCGGCGGCGGCGCGGACAGTGGTGAGCCCACGCCCGGCGAGGGCGCGGACAGTGGTGAGCTGGACATCCTCGGGGAAGACCTGCTGGTGGCCGGAGGGGAGTGGCTGCCACCCGATCCTGGGCGGCACCGGCCAGCACGCGAGGGCCCTCGAATGCTGGCGCTGCCGCAGTCACTGCGCTCGCTGAATCTTGGTGTCCGACCGGTCGCGGTGGTCGCGCTCCTGGTGGTGGCACTGATCGCTGCGGGCATCTTCGGGTGGCGGTGGTGGCGTGCCGAGCAGGGGAGCGCGCCCGTGCCCGTCGCGCCCCTGGCCGCGCAGCTGTCACCCGCGCCGGGCGGTGCTGATGCGGCTGGTGCGACGGGCGACTCGGACCAGGCGGCGGGTGGGCAGGAAGCAGCGGGTGTGTCGGACCCGACCGCGGCCGCAGCCACGGGATCACCGAGCGCGTCTGCCGAGGCACCCGCGGAGCTGCTCGTGCACGTGGCCGGTGAGGTGCGCAGCGCAGGTGTCGTGCGACTGGATCCGGGCGCTCGCGTCCAGGACGCCGTCGAGGCAGCCGGCGGTCTGGGCCCCGACGCCGACACCAGCCGTCTCAACCTGGCCCGCGCGGTGGCTGATGGCGAGCGGATCTGGGTGCCGCGCCCGGGGGAGGAGGTGCCTGAGGTGACGGACGTGCCGGTCACACCGCCTGCAGCGGGAGGCGGTGGGTCGGCCGGTGCTGAGTCAGGTGGCGGCGAGGCGCAGATCAACATCAACACGGCCGACCAGGCCGTGCTGGAGGAGCTGCCTGGAGTCGGGCCGGTCACGGCGGGAGCCATCGTGGCCTGGCGTGAGGAGAACGGTCAGTTCAGCAGTCCGGACGAGTTGCTGGAGGTGAGCGGCATCGGTGAGGCCACCCTGGACAAGTTGCGACCACACGTCACGCTGTGACCCACCCGAGTCGCACGGACCCGAGTCGCACGGACCCGAGCCGCACCGCGCCCACCCGCGTCGACCTGCCCCACCCCCACCCGAGCCGCACTGGGGAGGCTGTCACGAGCCTCGGCATACCGGAGCCGGATGCGGAGATCGAGGGCCAGCAGGAGTCGCCCCGGCTGGACCTGCGGCTGCTCATCCCAGCCCTGAGCGCCTGGGCTGTCCTCGTGGCGGCGGTGGTGCACGACGTGCGCACCCAACTGCTCGGCGCTCTTGCGTGTCTGCTGACCGGGGCCTTCCTGCTGTGGCTTGCCGGCAGGAGCACACGACGGGGGCGGCGCCGCGAGCGGCGGTGGTGGCTGCAGATCAGCGGACTCCTCGCCCTCAGCCTCGTCGCGACGAGTCTGGTCCTGGGCGCCAGCGCAGCCCACCGGGCCACCGAACACGCAGGCACCGTGCCCGAGCTCGCACAGGAACGGGCCGTGGTCACCCTCACCGGAGTCGTCCTGACCGAGCCGCGGGTCATCACCCGCGGCGACGAACGACCGGACCTCGTCGTCCTCGAGTTGCGCGTCACCCACGTGGTCGGTCGCGGGGAGGGCAGCAGCGTCGGCACGCCCGTCGTCGTCTTTGCCGACAAACAGTGGGCGGGCGTGCCCTGGCGCGGGACCGTCACGGCACGGGCACGTCTCGGCCCGCCCGATCCGGGTGACTCGGTCGTGGCCGTGGCCACGCCGCTGGATCCCCCCACGCTGCACGGTGAGCAGGGCAGGGTCCTGGCCGGCGTCGAGCACGTGCGCGAGCGCCTGCGCCAGGCCGTCGACCCGCTGCCGGTCGACGCCCGCGCCCTCATCCCGGGGCTGGTGATCGGTGACACATCGCTGACACCCCCCGATCTCTCGGACGCGATGCTCGCCACGGGCATGTCCCACCTGAGTGCCGTCAGTGGCAGCAATGTCGCGATCGTCCTGGGCGTCGCGGTCCTGTTCTGCGGGTGGGTCGGCGTGCCCCGCCGGTGGCGACCCCTCGTGGCGCTCGTGTGCCTGGTCGGCTTCGTGCTGCTCTGCCGACCGGAGCCCAGCGTGCTGCGTGCCGGGGCGATGGGCGTCGTCGGCCTGATCGGGTTGAGTGCCTCCCGACGCTCCGTGAGTCTGCCCGCGCTCGGCACGGCGGTGCTGGTGCTGCTGTGCTGGGACCCGTGGCTGGCCCGTTCCTATGGCTTCGCGCTGTCCACCCTGGCCACGCTCGGTCTCGTAGTCTTCGCCCGGCCGTGGGGAGACGCGATCGCCAGCCGGCTGCCGCGGCGCCTCTCGCTGCTCGGCGACGCGATCGCGATCCCCCTGGCAGCCCAGGTCGTCTGCGCGCCGGTCATCGTCCTGCTCCAGGGCACGGTGAGCACCGTCGCGGTCCTCACCAACCTGCTCGCGGCGCCCTTCGTCGCACCGACCACGATCGCCGGCATCGGCGCGGCCCTGGCGGGCACGGTGTGGCTCCCGCTCGGTGTCCTGGTCGCCTGGGTGGCGGCCCTGCCCGCCTGGCTCATCGGCGCCGTCGCGCGCTGGGGTGCCACCGTGCCGATGGGCACGATCGGCTGGGTCGAGGGCGTGGCCGGTGCCTGGCTGCTGACGCTCCTGACCGTCGCTGTGCTCGCGCTCGGCCCGTGGCTGCGCTGGCACGCGCGGCGTCGCCCCGGGCTGGCCTGGGCCCCCCTCCTGCTCGGTCTGGCGCTGGTCTGGCCGACCCCTGGGCGGCACGGCTGGCCACCGCAGGACTGGGTCGTGGCCGGGTGTGACGTCGGGCAGGGCGATGCCTTCATGGTGCCGACCGGGCCCGGCCGGGTGGTCCTGATCGACACCGGCCCGGACCCGGCGCTGCTGGCCACGTGCCTGGACCTGCTCGGCGTCGAGCAGGTGGATGGGTTGGTCCTCACCCACTTTCACGCGGACCACGTCGGCGGGATCGATGCGTTGCTCGGCCGGGTTCCGGTGGCCGCCGCCTATGTCACCCCGGTGCGCGATCCGCCTGCCGACGCCGACCAGGTGCTGGCCGACCTGGCGGCGGCCAACATCCCGACGTATGCCGTGACGTCCGGCGACTCCCTCGTCTGGGGCGACTCGGGTCAGGTCAGGGGCGAGGTGGTCTGGCCCCCGCCCGAGCGTGCCGGCAGCGGCTCCCTCGGAGCAAACGACGCCAGCGTGGTCCTCGACCTCACCGTCTCGACGGCGACGGGTGACCTCCCACAGGCGGGAGGCAGGGGCGCTGAGCCGGGTGACGGCATACGCATGCTGTTCACCGGCGACATCGAGCCGGGGGCCGCCCGCGGGGTGCGTCGCGCGCTGGCCGGTGCGCAGTTTGACGTGCTCAAGGTGGCGCACCACGGCAGCGCCGCGCAGGACGAGTCGCTGGTGACCGGGATCGGGGCGACTGTCGCGCTCATCGGCGTGGGCGCGGACAACACCTTCGGTCACCCGAGCCGCACTGCGCTGTCGATGCTCGCCGAGACCGGCACCGTCGTGCTGCGCACGGACCGGGACGGGGCCTATGCGTTGGTGCTGACCGAGGCAGGTCTGGGGGTGACGACGCAGAAGTAGGGAAAGGCGGTGCGGCAGCGGACAAGCCCGCGCAGTCCGCAAGCTCTATATTGGACGTTGTTGCCGAGTCACCCACAGCCTTGGGAGGAATCGTGAGACGCACGCCGTTCGACGCAGATGAGGCATTGAAAGCCCGCCGCGAGTTCCTCGCCGATGCACGCCGCGGTGATCTGAAGGACGCTGCCGACCCGACAGTGATGGATGCTGCGTGGCGGCGATGACTCAGTCTTCTAACCGACCCCGAGGTCGGTGATCCGGCGGAGTTCGGCGAGGTGGGCCTCCAGCGCCCGGTGGCCCTGCGTGGTCAGTGACAGCCAGGTCTGTGGCCGACCGCCGTGCCGTTCCTTGCGGGTGGCCACATAGCCCGCCTCGACGAGCACCTTCACGTGTTTGCTCACCACGTAGTCGCTGACCAGCAGGGTCTCTTGGACCGTGGCGAAGGACAGGGCGTCGACGCCACCGAGGAGGCTGCAGATCTGGAGCCGGTGCCGGGCATGGATGACACTGTCGAACTGCGGGACGACCTCGGTCACGCCCTCGACTCCACAACCCGTGCCGGGAGCTCGCCGCGACGCAGGCGTGCGTCCGTGCGCATCTCAAGCACATAGGTGAGCACGAACCCGGCACCGGCGCCCGCCAGGAACGCCCAGGGCACGTTGAGCAGGGACTGGATGGCCATGCACGCCACGAGCAGTCCGATCAGGGCGAGGGACGCCCCGGTCCAAGCGCCCTGATAACGGTCCACCGACGCACCGGTCACGTGCCGCAGCAGCCACAGCAGCACCGTGGGGGCCGCGGCGACACTGACGGCCACCAGCAGGGTGCCGGTTGAGTCGCTGCCGAACGGGAAGTTGTCGAAGGTCATCCCGACACCGATGAAGAGCAGCGCGACGATCAAGCTGGAGAGGGCCTTGAACCACCACGGCGTCACGAGGCGCTGCGCGAGCCGGGTCCGTGCGCCGTCCAACTCGTCCAGGATGTCCGCTGCGTCCGGTCGGTCGGGGGTGTTTGCTGCATCACTTGCCATGTTGGCAAGCGTAGGTGGCGCTTGCCAACATGGCAAGTGGCTACCTTGACGCCAGGATCCGCAAGATCGAACGTGGGGTCCGATGAGCGCTGGTACGCCACGCGGCCTAGGAAACGCATCGACCTCGGGCATGCCTGCAAGGCAGTGGGGCGTGACTTGCAGCTGGCCGATGGGTTTCGACTACAGGGCAGGGCTACCAGTCCTGCTGAGCTGGTCGTGGGTCATCCGCGCCAACTGCTCACCGGACGACAACCGCTCAAAGTCATTCGCATTGACGTGACGAGGAAGTTTGGCCCGGTGCCGCCGTTCACGGCCGTAAAATGGCAGCCACTCAAATTCCAACTCGAGTGACTCACAGGGCGACCCATCAACACTAGGTCCTGTGAATGACCCAGAGGGGTGACGGGCACGGCGGATGGTCGCGCCGAGAGTTCCTTCGCCGATGCGCATTCCGCTGATGTGACGGGCGCACTTACCTCGACGGTGCTGGGTGCCCGTGGTGGCGATAGCAAGCAAGAAGTGCTGGTACCGATCGTCGGTTTCCGAGGTGACTATTGCCACTGTCGGTTGCGCCTGCTAGAAATCGGACACGACCCCAACCCCTGTGGGTCGCAGCGTCGTGCCGGTCTTGCCGGTGCAAACCCGTGAAAGCAGAGGCAGCAGTGAACACATATGGGAGAGTCTTGACGGGCGAAGAGTGAAGACTACAGACTCACTGGTTGGGTCGGCGGTGCCTGCAAAAGGTCGTTGACCAGGCGGGGCAGGACGTCTTGCAGCAGGCTGTCGATGCGCAGGCTGGCCCACTCGTCACCGCGAGTGGGCCAGCGGGTGACCAGCGCGACGGGGAGGCCGAGGGCGTGGGCGCGCTTGACGAAGCGCAGGCCACTCATCACCTGCAGCGAGGAGCCGAGGACCAGCAGGGCGTCCGCGGACTCCACGGCTGCGTAGGCCTGTTCCACCAGTGGCTTGGCCACGGACCCACCGAAGAAGACCACGTCAGGCTTGAGCAGGTCCGAGCCGCACGTGACGCACCGAACCAACCGGAAGTCCGCGAAGTCCTGGGCGGCCAGGACGATGTCGCCGTCCGGTCGGATCTCCTCGCTGTCGGCGGTGAAGCCGGGGTTGGCCTCGGAGATCCAGCGGTGCACCTCGCCGCGCTCGAAGCGCTCCTCGCAGTTCAGGCAGACGATCTCGTTGAGGTTGCCGTGGAGCTCGATCACGTCACGTGAGCCCGCCGACTGGTGGAGGCCGTCCACGTTCTGGGTGATCAGCTCCTCGAACTGGCCACCGTGCTGGAGGGCCGCCACGGCGCGATGGGCGTCGTTCGGCCCTGCCGCCCGGAACCTGGCCCAGCCGACATAGCTGCGGGCCCAGTACCGGCGGCGGTTCTCCGCCGAGGCCAGGAACTCGGCATACTGCATCGGTTGGACGCGCCGACTGCCGTCGGGGCCGCGATAGTCGGGAATCCCGGAGGCTGTCGACATCCCGGCGCCGGTGAGGACGGTGACCCCACCCGCGGCCACCAGGTCGCGCAGCGCGCGGTAGTCCCGCTCATCCACCGGTCGAGGTGGAGGCAGCAGCGTCGCGACAGACACTGACGCCCTCAGACCGTGAGGTTGGCGGCGCCCGTGGCGGACAGGTCCAGCTCCCGGGCACTCGCGCAGAGAGCGTCGAGGGTGGCCCGCACGGCTGGCACGCGCAGCAGGTCGGGGGTGGTCACGACCTGCACGGCCCGGCTCGAAGCCGGCTCCAGCTCCAGGGTGCGCACGCCGGGGTGGCTGACCGAGGCCAGGATGAGTCGAGGCACCAGGGCCACGCCGAGCCCCGCGGCCACCAACCCGAGGACGGCGACGTAGTCCTCGGTCTCGAAGCTCACCTCCGGACGGAAGCCGGACTGGTCGCACAGCGCGAGCAGGTGACCGCGGCACCGGGGGCAGCCGGCGATCCACTGCTCGTCGCTCAAGTCGGAGAGGCGGATGACGTCCTGGTCGGCCAGTGGGTGGTCGACCGGCAGGGCGATGGTCACCGGGTCGGTGAGCACGTCAATGACCTCGAGCCCCTCGAGGTCGTCCTCGCCGCGCCCCGCGTCGGTGCCGTCATAGGTGAAGGCGACGGCGAGGTCGCACAGCCCCGCGCGCAGGGCGGCCAGGGACTCCGGTGGCTCGCCCTCGGAGAAGTGGACCGTGACGCCGGGGTGGGCGGCCTTGACCCGGGCCAGCGCCGAGGGGACCAGTGTCGCGGAGGAGGAGGGGAAGGCCATGAGCCGGACGCGGCCACTCTCCAGGCCGGCGATGGCGGCGACCTCGGACTCGGCGTTGTCGAGTGCGGCCAGGACCGACACAGCGTGGCGGGACAGCACCGTGCCGGCCTCGGTCAGGCGCACGCTGCGGCCGTTGCGCTCCACGAGCACGGTGCCGGTCCGGTCCTCCAGGCGGCGCACCATCTGGCTGACGGCGGGCTGGGTGTAGCCCAGAGACCGTGCTGCCGCGGTGAAGCTGCCCTCGGCGGCGATCGCGCGCATGACCCTCAACCCTGCAACATCAAACATGGGCACAAGGGTAAGCCGAACTTATGGATTGAGCGATCTCCCGCACGGGCGCGGGACGCGCGTCCGGTGGGGGTGTGCAGTCGCCGACGGTGCGCTCGGTGGGGGTGTGGAGTCGCCGACGGTGCGCTCGGTGGGGGTGTGGAGTCGCCGACGGTGCGCTCGGTGGGGTCGTGCAGTCGCCGACGGCGCGCTCGGTCGTGGGGTGTGGGTCAGAAGGAGGGCGGCGGGGGAGGTGGTGGCGGGACGGTGCCCGAGCCTCCGCCCTGCGGCGGGGGAGTCTGGCCCGGGGCGGGCTGGCCACCAGTGGGCGGTGGTGGTGTGCCCTGGGCTCCGCCGGGGGGCGGAGGCGCACCGAAGCTGCCAGGGGGAGGGGGAGCGGGCTGGGTGTGCACCTGCAGAGTGTTCAGGCCGCCACTGCCGTCCATGGCCTCCAGCGCCTCGCGCACGCGTGTCAGGTCTGCCGGGTCGACGGCCTGCCCGTGCTGCTCGCGCCATGTCAACAGGCCGAAATCACGCAGCAGTCGCTCCGAGTCCCCGGAGCCGGTCCAACTCGATGAGGCCTGGCTGATGGCGGAGTCTGCCTTGGATGCCAGATCGTTTGCTGCGGCCTTGGCCTTGTCTAGGAATCCCATGACTGGGAGCATAGCCTTTCGGGAGTTCCCTGTGACCGTTTCTTTGGGGGACCATTCACAACAGGAACCGACTGCGGGGCAGCCGGTCAACACGAGGGAGTGTCGTTCGCACATGGCAATTCACGGCAAGTTGTTCAACGAACACGCAGAGAACCAGGCGACCGATCCGTTCGTCCAGCAGAACAAGAAACTGCTGAAGGTCTCGATGGCCTATGGGCCGGTCCTGGCGCTGACCGGATCGATGGTGGCCTATCAGGGCAGCATCAGCTTCCAGAACAAGGGGTCCGGGGGTCTGAACAAGCTGATCAAGTCGAAGATGACCGGCGAGGGTGTGGACCTGATGGAGTGCACCGGGCAGGGGGAGTTGTTCCTGGCGCACGACGCCCAAGACATCCAGGTCATCTATCTGGAGAATGACTCGATCTCCGTCAACGGCAACAGCGTGCTCGCCTTCTCGGCCTCCATCGACTGGGACATCCACCGCATCCAGGCCCGCGGCGGCATGATGACCGGCGGGCTCTACAACGTCACGCTGCGGGGGACCGGCTATGTGGCCATCACCACCCACGGAGAGCCGGTGGCGCTTGACGTGAGCGGCGCCCCGACCTTCGGTGATGCCCAGGCGGTGGTGCTGTGGACCTCCGGGGTGACCATGGACATCAAGGTGGACACCGGTGGCCTGAAGTCGATGATCCGCGGAGGCACGGGCGAGATGCTGCAGATGGCCTTCGGCGGTCAGGGCCACGTGCTGATCCAGCCTTCCGAGGGGGTGGCCACCGGCGGGCACCAGCAGGAGTCGTCTGGCGCCAGTGGCATCGGGAGCCTGTTCAACTGACCGCCGGAGCACCAAGAGCACGCTGCATAAGACGCAATTATGCAATTGCGAAGTTTTATGGGGTTGTGTGATCGATGGTGGTCCGGCACGGTGGACTCATGACTGCTGTGACGGACCGCCTCGTTGTCTCCGAGCGGGCAAGCCAGATCTGGAGCCCGGTGCCGGGCTATCTCAACGCTGCCACGCTCGGGCTGCCGCCGCGGGCGGTGGTCGCGGCGATGCAGGACGGGTTGCTCCAGTGGCAGACCGGGCAGGCGTGTCCGGTGCGTTATGGGGAGCTGGCAGAGCAGGCACGGCGCTCGTATGCCGAGCTCGTGGGCGTCTCCACCGGCACCGTCGCCATCGGCTCGCAGACCTCGGTCCTGGTGGGCACGGTGGCGGCATCGGTCCCCGACGGCGCCGAGATCGTGTGTGTGACAGGAGACTTCACGTCAGTCAGTGGCCCGTTCCTCGCGCAGCGCCACCGCGGTGTCACCGTGCGGCACGTCCCGCTCGCGGAGCTGGCCTCGGCCATCGGCCCCTCAACGCACCTGGTCGCCTTCAGCCTGGCGCAGAGCAGCACCGGTGAGCTCGCCGACGTGGGTGCGGTCGTCGAGGCGGCCGCGCGTCACGGCGTGCTGACCCTGTGCGACGTGACCCAGGCGGCGGGCTGGATGCCCGTCGACGCCAGCGTCTTCGACATCACGGTCTGCTCGGGCTACAAGTGGCTCTGCCAGCCACGCGGCACGGCCTATCTCACGGTGTCGCCGGACACCCTCGGCCGGATCACACCCGTCAACGCGGGTTGGTATGCAGGAGAGTCGGTCTGGGAGTCCGTCTATGGCCCGGAGCTGCGCCTGGCGCAGGATGCCCGCCGCCTCGACGTGTCCCCGGCCTGGCTCTGCTGGCTCGGGGCGGCTGCCGCGGGTGAGGCGCTCGCCGCGCTCGACATGGCGCAGGTGCGCGACCACGACATCGGGCTGGCCAACGGACTGCGGGAGCGCCTGGGGGACGACCTGTGTGCCCGCCCCGTCGTGACCCTGGATGACCCGGACGGCACCCGGGTGGCCCGACTCGAGGAAGCCGGGGTCCGGTGCGCCAGCCGGGCCGGCCGCGTGCGCCTGGCCTTCCACGCCTGGAACACCACGGCCGACGTCGATCTGGTCGCGGACGCCCTCGGCTGACCACGACTCTTGCCGCCCGCGGTCCACGCGGAGCCGCCGCCCAGGCTTCTGAGCAGGGCAGTCTCCTCGCTGATCGCCCGCTGGTCACCTGACGGTCGGCGTGCTGTTCACATGTTGGTCACCCGACTCCGCTTCTCTGAGAAGCGTGTTGCCACACCAGCCTCACGGCCCGGTCACCCCGGGGGATCCGCAGTCCGCGCAGATGGCCGCCGCGCGGGCGACCGCGCACCACGGACCGCAGGCACCCGGCGCCCGCAGCGGGACCGCGCTGTGCCTGTCCGGCGGCGGGTTCCGCGCGGCCCTGTTCCACCTGGGGGCCACCCGCAGACTGAACGAGCTCGGCATACTCGGACGGTTGCGCACCATCAGCGCAGTCTCCGGCGGTGCCATCGTGGCCAACCTGCTGGCTGATCCGCGCCTGGAGTGGCCCGACCCCCTGGGGGACCCGGCTCCGGTCGTTGGGTTCGAGGAGTGTGTCGCCGAGCCGCTGCGACGGCTGACCGGACGCAACGTGCGCACGCCCGCGCTGCTGTCCCGGATCCGTCCGAGCGGCTGGAATCGCCCGGACGCCAGCGTCGAGAGCCTGGCCGAGCAGCTGGCGGTCATCGTGCCCTGGTGGTCCTCCGACCTGCGCTACAACGATCGGCGCGGGCCGGTGATCCTCACCTCCGCCACCGAGATCGGCTATGGCGTGAGCTGGGTCTTCGCTGACTCGCGCTCGGTGGCTCCGCGCGGCCGGATCGGGGACCACCGGCTCGGCTATGCCGCGCCGCCACCGGGGCTGCGGATCGCCGACGCGGTCGCGGCCTCCTGCGCCTACCCACCCTTCTTTCCGCCGATGGAGCTCGATGGTCGCACCCTCGCGCTGCGCGGTGGGGTGCCCGACGCCAGCGAGGACCCCCGCGTCAGCGATGGCCTGCTCGAGCGCATCCAGCTGGCCGACGGCGGGATCTACGACAACCTCGGTGTCGAGCCCGTCTGGTCCGATCATGCAGCGGTGCTCGTCAGTGACGGGGGAGCGGTCTTTCGCTCCCAGCCCGCTGGCTCGGTGGTCGGCCGCCTGTTGCGCACCCTGTCCATCGCCGGGTCCGGTCAGCAGACCACCCGGTTGCGCTGGCTGCGGGCGAGCTTCTCGGCCGGACTGCTGCAGGGGGCCACGTGGTCGCTGGAGTCCACCAACACCGTCTCGCGCGTCCCCGGTCACGGCCCCCTGCCCGGCGAGTTGCGCGGCTATCCGGCGGAGCTGGTCGACCAGATCAACCAGGTGCGCACGGACCTGGACGCCTTCCGCCCCGCCGAGCAGCACATCCTGGAACGGCACGGGTATGCCGTGGCGGACGCCAGGGTGCAGCGGCACAGTCCCGAGTTGGTTGCCCTGGCGGCCGACTTCACGCCGCCCCACCCTGAGGTCGCCGACCCGGTCACGGTGCGTCACCTGCTGCGTCACTCTGGTCAACTGCGGGCGCTGGGACGTCGCTGACGACGCGGCTGATGCTCGGTCCTTGCTGGAACTAGAGATTTTCCTGACCATCTTGGGTGTTCCCGTTTACTTCCGGAGTGATCTGCGCCACAATGAAGATTGTGCTAATCACCCGAGACCCGTTAGAGGTCGTCGTGGAGATGGTGACAGCGGTCTCTCTGGCGCCAGAGCGCCTTGAGGACCGGGTGAACGCCATCGTTGACATCCTGAGCCCCGACCTTGGTTCACATCTCGGGCTGCTGATCCGTGCCGACCTCACGGACCTGGACATCCAGGTCCTGGGGCGTCACATGTCCGCTGGGGCCCGCAGCCACCTGCGCCATCAGATCCGTCATCAGCTCAAGGACCCGCTCCTTGAGCCGGTCGTGCGCGGCGATCTGACGCCGACCACGGCGGCACGGGCGTTCGGCGAGCAGGCCTGGCGCGAGTCCACCACTCGAGCCGCGGTGATGGTGTCCTTCGGCATCGACCAGATCGCCACGCTGCCGGTGCACGGCGGCTCCAACGTCGTGGTCTTCATGCTGGGTCGTGTGGGGCAGGACTTCACCGAGGACGACCTCGCCCTCCTGCGTGCGGTGCAGCCGGTGGTCACGGGGCTCGGCACGCTCCTGCGGTTGCCTCGGCACGCGCAGCAGCTCCTGGTGGCAGACAACACGGCGATGGAGCACGCGCTGACCGAGCGTGAGGTGCAGGTCCTGGAGCTGCTCGCGCAGGGCTACAAGGCAACGGTGATTGCGCGCAAGGCCGGGTGCTCGACGCGCACCGTCCACCGTCACCTCGGCCACATCTACGACAAGCTCGGGGTGGGTGACCGGCTCAGCGCGGTCAACCGGGCGCACGTGCTGGGCGTGCTCGACCTAGACCCGGTCGACATGTCCTGATCGCCTCTGAGACAGGCCAACTGGAGCTCACAGAAAAACTGCAGGTTCATCCTCCAGGATGATGCGGGGCCGCCCGCAGATGCGGCAGAGTGAAACTCACGCGACCAGGGCTGTGCCGATCCGGCACCCAGTGGTCGCCTGGCCTGTCAAGTGCCGGGTGGTGCCTCTTCCCGGGGCCGCACCGCCCGGCACTTTGCTGCCCGCGCCCGGACCGGAGTGCTCCGGTGGCGCCCTCTGGCACAGGCGGATACGTTCGAAGTGATCCGGTGCGACGCCGGGACCTCGACCGAGGAGAGTTGACGTGCCCATCAACAGTGAACACCTTGCCAGCCTGACGGACGCCGATGTGATTGACCAGCACGGGGACAAGGTCGGTGGGGTGGGTCAGATCTATCTGGACGACGCCACCGGCCAGCCTGCCTGGGCCAGCGTCAAGAGCGGCCTGTTCGGGATGCGTGAGTCCTTTGTGCCGCTGCACACAGCAGACGTCGTGGACGGCAAGATCTCCGTGCCGTTCACCAAGGACTTCATCAAGGACGCGCCGCGCGTCGACGCAGACAATCATCTCGACGACAGCCAGCAGGCGACGCTCTACAGCTATTACGGCCTGGACCGCCCCACTGCGGCCGCGCCCGGGGGTGGCGCGGACGAGACCGCGACCTTCACCAGCGAGCAGACGGCCGCTGACATGACCGACGGGCGGACGGAGGGCCTGCCCGCCCCGTCCGCGGACAACGGTCAGGACGGTGCAGTCACCACGGAATACACCACCCCGGGGACGGCCCAGGAGGCGGTGCCCGTTGCTGTCGACGACGGCAACGACCTCGGCAGCGGAGAAACTCCCGGTGCTGAGGTGCGGGGCGGCCAGCAGGATGACGCCACGCCAGAGAAGGCAGCGGCGATCGGTGCGGCCGGTGCTGCAGGTGCAGGTGCTGCAGCGGCAGGCGCCGCGAGTCACGGAGCGCCCGAGACGAGCGATGGGGTGGCAGGCGAGAGCCGCGAGCCACGCCCTGGGGACCCAGACTGGGACGAGACGCATCACGCGACCTTCCAGCAGGAGAACCCGGCGGCCCAGGCCGACTGGGCTGCCGAGCAGGCGCCGGAGGAGCCCATCTCCACGACGTGGTCCGTGCCGCCGACCGAGCCAGCCGACGAGGAGGCCACCAAGGTGGGGCGCTCCGGCTATTCCTCCGACCGGCCGGCCGCCCACTCCTCGGCCTACGAGGGGCACCACACCCCCGCGGCAACTCCACCGGAGGGCATCGGTTCGAGTGATGCTGCCGCCACTGATGTTGAGGGGGCGGTCGATTCAGGACAGTTCGGCTCGGTCGAGCCGGTGACTGCTCCCGCGGCCGGCGACCCGATGGACGATGCCGTGACTGGCGCATCGGGCCAGACCGGCACGGGCTATCCCGACGAGGCGTCCGTGGCGGAGACGCCCGAGACCACTGGCGTGGGTGCCGGTGGGCCCATCCTGGGCGGCGCCGTGGCAGGTGGCGTTGCGGCAGCGGGCGTGGCGGCCACGGACACGGAGACGACGGCCTACGAGGTGCCGGGCCAGGAGGCGGGCTCGCCCACCACCGATGCCCAACCAGGTGCCGAGTTTGCCGCTGATCGCGAGGAGCCCTTCGACGGTGGCACTGCACCGGAGGGGGTCGGCGACGAGGGAGCCCTCGTGGCAGGGACCGATGCCGGGGACGCTAGCGGAGAGCCGGACGTCAGCGGAGAGCCGGACGTCAGCAACGAGCCCGAGGTGTTTGGCGCGACGGGCTATCGGCCCGACCGCGACGGCTCCGACATGACCGACGAGGAGCGCGAGCGGCTCAACGAGGCACGCGGCGCCCTGTGAGGCGCTGACCGCTCCCAGGCTTGACAACTCCCAGGCCTGACCGCACCCAGAACTGACAGCGCCGCCCGACCATGTGGTCGGGCGGCGCTGTTGGTGTCGGTGCCACCTGCCGGAGAGGGGGGAGGACCAGCAGGCGGCACCAGTTGGAGACTCCCTGGAAACGCACGCCGGAACCGACGTGTTCCCGAGGGGCGATGGGCAGGTCTCAGAGGCGGCGCAGGACCGCCGTGACCTTGCCCAGGACGACGGCGTCGTCGCCATCGATGGGGTCGTAGGCGTCGTTGTGCGGCAGCAACCAGAGCTTGCCGTCGGTGCGCTTGAAGGTCTTGACCGTGGCCTCGTTGTCCAGCATGGCCGCAACGATGTCGCCGTTGATGGCATCCTGCTGACGCTTCACCACGACCCAGTCGCCGTCGCAGATCGCGGCATCGATCATTGAGTCGCCGACCACCTTGAGCAGGAAGAGCTCGCCCTCACCGACGATCTGCTTGGGCAGCGGGAAGACATCCTCCACCGCCTGCTCGGCCAGGATCGGACCGCCGGCCGCGATGCGGCCCACGACGGGGACATAGGAGGCCTGGGGGCGGGCATCGCCGATGCCGGTGTCGTCGTAGGCAACGTCGGAGTAGTCCTCGCCCTGGGGCGCGACCGGCTCGTCCGGGTGAGCGCCGCGGCGATAGCCAGGGGCCGAGCCCTCGGAGCCGGGCAGGACGACCTCGATGGCCCGCGGGCGATTGGGGTCGCGCCGCAGGTAACCCTTGCGCTCAAGCATCCGCAGTTGATAGGCCACGGACGAGGGGGAGGCGAGCTGCACGGCCTCGCCGATCTCGCGCAGGCTCGGCGGATAACCACGCTGATCGACGGAGTCGCGGATCACCTGCAGCACCTTTGCCTGTCGTGCCGTCAGATCCGCCCGTCCGTCGCGGTCCGGTAGATCGTGAACATCTGCCATCGTCCTGCCCCTCTCGCTCCCGGACCCTGGCTGCCCTGAACCTGCAGGTCAGTGGCTCTGTCAGTGGTCCCTGGTTAGGTATTTCACGTGACCATATCGTACGAGTTTTCGAACGGGCAGGCAAACACCCGTTCGACTGGCGTGTCGACAAAGTTCGCACGACTGTGCTACACATGGAACATGCGTCCGATCGCACACGCGTTCGGAGCAGGCAGAGACGGAGGGACCATGAGCGCCATCGCACTGCACGACATCCTCGAGGACTTCGAGCCCGCACCCACGGGGCGTGGCCCGCGGCGGCGGGACCACCTGCGGGTGGTGCGGCCCGGGGAGACCGCTCCTGCGGTGCAGCCAGCCGACGAGGGGCGGCTGACGATCACCCGGCGCGGGCGCCTGACGGTGACGCTGGCCGCGACCACACTGGTGGCGCTGACGGTGCTGGCAGCGGCGGGGCTGCTGCCAGCCGCAGCCGATGGCGGCGAGACGGTGGTCGTGCAGCCGGGACAGACACTGTCCCAGATCGCGGTGACCGAGCTGCCGGAGCTGCCGCTGGACCGCGCGATCGTGCAGTTGCAGCTGACCAACAACCTGAACTCGCTGGACATCCAGGCGGGCACGACGCTGGAGATCCCGGGCAACTGAGTTGGCGGCCCGTCGAGACGCGGTTCGCTAGCGCGCCTCGGGTGCGCGGGACTAGTCCGCGTCGCGGGGGCGCGGAGCTAGTCCGCGTCGCGGGTGCTGGTGACGGCCTCCCAGACCACGGGCAGTTGCTCACTGGGGATGAAGAAGCCGCTGATGTGGGGATCGAACATCAGACCGTGGATGCCGGCGCCGACATAGGTGGCGCTCGACTCGATGACCTCGCCCGGGGGCAGGGCGATCGCATTGAGGTCGTCGGTCGGTCCGATCATGTCCTGCTGCACGGCGAAGTCATGGGCCCGCTCAGACGTCGTGAACGTCAAGAGCATCAGCTGTCCGTCGATCTCGGCGGCGGCCGGCGACTCCAGGCCCGGGTCACCGACGGCGATGAACCACCAGTGGTCCAGACCCATGGTCAGGCGCCACAGAGCGGCCATGCCAACCTGGTCCTCCGGGCCGGTGACCTGCGCGGCGAGCCGATCGGTCTCACTCGGGGCAGGAGCGTCCGGGCTTGCTGCCGGGGCGGCCTCCGCTCCCTCTTCCGCGGCGTCGGGCTGACCCGGGAAGCCATCATTATTCGGTTCGCTCATAGGGCCAGTCGACCACATTCTCGGGCCAATCGCCCCACGCGGACACCGGTCAGGAGCGTGGCGCCGCTGGGATGAGGCGCTGTCCCTCCTGGGTGTGGGCCCCGACGACGGGCGTTGCGGGGAGGATCCCGTCGACGCGTGGACCCATGCCGTCCAGGGGCACAACGACCTCCTGATCGCCCACGGGCACGCGCGTGCCGCGCACCTCGACCTCGATCGGATCGCCCTCGGCCACGCGCAGGCAGATCTCGTCGGGCCGCACGGTGACATGCAGCCTGGCGCCCTGCCAACCAAGGCGGAAACCCAGCTCGGGCCACGAGGACGGCAGGCGGGGGTCAAAAGTCAGCACGCCAGCGTGGTCGCGCATCCCGCCGAACCCAGCGACCAGGCCGGCCCACACGCCACCGGTCGAGGCCACATGCACCCCGTCGGACGTGTTCTTGTGCCGGTCATCCAGGTCGACGAACAGCCCGTCATAGAAATAGCGCAGGGCCATCTCGTGATAGCCCACCTCGGCGGCCACGATGGACTGCACCACCGCAGACAACGTCGAGTCACCCGTGGTGATCGGGTCGTAGTACTCAAAGTTGGCGCGCTTCTCCTGAGCGGTGAAGGAGTGACCCGCCAGATACATCGCCAACACCACATCGGCCTGCTTGAGCACCTGGAAGCGATAGATCACCAGCGGGTGGAAGTGCAGCAGCAGCGGGTGCTTCTCCGGTGGCGTCTGCGGCAGGTCCCACACCTCGCGCTCAAGGAAGTGCAGATCCTGGGGGTGAACACTCAGCTCGGCGTCGAACGGGATGAACATCCCCTCCGCTGCGCGCTGCCACTCCGAGATCTCCGCGTCGTCCAGCTGGAGCCGGGCGACTGCCCGCTCATAGTCGCGCGGGTCAGACTCGCGCAGCTCGGTGACGGCCGCCGCCGCGTTGGCCAGGTTCTCTCGTGCCATCACGTTGGTGAACAGGTTGTCGTTGACCACCGTCGTGTATTCATCCGGCCCGGTGACGCCGTGGATGTGGAAGTCCTCGGAGCCGTTGATGGACCAGAAGCCCAGGTCGGCCCACATGCGGGCGGTCTCGACCAGCATGTCGAGGCCCTCGCGCAACAGGAAAGCCCGGTCGCCGGTGGCCCGGACATACTGCATCAGGGCATGGGCCACGTCGGCGTTGATGTGATACTGCGCCGTCCCAGCGGCGAAGTATGCCGAGGCCTCCGCCCCGTTGATCGTGCGCCACGGGAACAGCGCCCCGTCCTGACTCATGTCGCGTGCGCGGGAACGGGCGGCATCGAGCATGTTGTGCCGGAAGCGCAGCGCGCTGCGCGCGGCCTGGGGCGCCGTGTAGGTCAGGAACGGCATCACATAGATCTCGGTGTCCCAGAAGTAGTGACCGCCGTAGCCGGACCCACTCACGCCCTTGGCCGGAACCCCGCTGCCGTCGGCGCGGGCGGAGGCCTGGGCCAGCTGGAACAGGTTCCACCGCACCGCCTGCTGGACCTCGGGCTGGCCAGGGGTGGTCACATCGCAGCGGGTCCAGAAGTCGTCCAGCCAGGCCCGCTGGTCGGCGTGCAGGTGGGCCATGCCGTCGCCGCGCACCCGGTCCAGTGTCCGCAGGCAGCGGTCGGAGAGCTCCCGCACCGGGACGCCACGAGAGGTGTGGTAGGTGACGAACTTCTCCAGGTGGATCGTGGAGCCCTCCTTGGCGTCGATCCGGAAGACGTGCTTGGCGCTGTCCTCCTCGGCGATGATCTCCTCGGAGTGCTCGTTGTCGGTCTCCAGCACGTGCTCGGTGGCGACGGCCAGGGTCATCCGCGACTGGTGGCAGACATAGCCGAGCACCGCGCGTCCATCCCCGACCCAGCTCTTCTGGGGATCCAGCACCCGCCGGTCGAAGGTCTCGGCCTTGCGTGGGTCACCGCCCTCACCCATCGCGGCCGACTTCACGTGGTATTCGTCGAAGCCGTCCTGCCGGTTCAGCAGCTGGCTGGAGATCACGATGGGCGCATCGCCATCGAGCATCTCCAGGTCCATCGTCATCAGGGCCAGGTGACGCTCGGTGAAGGACACCATCCGGGTCGTGGTCACCCGCACCCGCTTGCCCGACGAGGTCCGCCAGATCAGCTCGCGGCGCAGCATGCCATCGCGAAAGTCCAGGGAGCGCTCATAGGTCTCCAGGTCGGCCTGAGCCAGCAGCAGCGGCTCGTCCTCGACATAGAGCTTGATGACCTTGGGATCGGGCACATTGACGATCGTCTGCCCGACGCGGGCCAGGCCGAAGGCGTCCTCGGCGTGCTGGATGTCCCACGTCTCGTGGAAGCCGTTGACGAAGGTGCCGTGGGTGTGCGTGTCGCGGCCCTCCTCGACGTTGCCGCGCAGACCGAGATAGCCGTTGCCGACGGCAAAGATGGTCTCGGTGACGCCGAGATCTGCTCCGCTGTAGGCACTCTCGACCAGACGCCACTCATCGGCCGGGAACCGGGAGCGGTCCATCGGGTCGACGGGAGGGTCCACCAGGGGGCGCTGGTGCTGCCCGGAGTGCACCGCGCCCTCGCTGCCGGGGTGAGGTGTCTGCGTCATCAGCGGTCTCCGATCAGTTCGGCGAGATCCTGCACAACCACCTCGGCACCCTGGTCGCTCAGCGCCTGCGCTCCGGCCCCGCGGTCGACTCCGACGACCAGGCCGAAGTCGCCGGCAGCGCCGGCCTGCACGCCACTGATCGCATCCTCCAGCACCACGGCCCGTGAGCTGGGCACGCCCAGCTGCTCCGCGGCATACGTGTAGGTGTCTGGCCGGGGCTTGCCCGGCAGCTGCCGCTGCGCGGCGACCGCACCGTCCACGACGACCGGGAACCGGTCGGCGATGCCGGCCGCCGCCAGGACCTCCGGTGCGTTCTTGGAGGAGGAGACCACCGCCATCGCAACCCCTCGCGACTCGAGGTGGTCCAGCAGAGCCAGCGACCCGGCATACGCCGTGATGCCCTCGCTGCGCAGCACCTGCGTGAACAACTCGTTCTTGCGGTTGCCGAGCCCGCACACGGTCTGCTCGCTCGAGGAGTCCTCGGGGCTGCCGTGGGGGAGCTCGATGTCCCGGGAGGCGAGCATCGCGGCGACGCCCTCATAGCGCGGTTTGCCGTCGATGTGCGCGAAATAGTCGGCCTGGGTGTAGGGCTTGCTGACCCCGCGCGAGGTCAGGAAATCGGTGAACATCCGCTCCCAGGCGCGCATGTGCACCTCGGCCGTCGGCGTCAGGACACCATCGAGATCGAACAGGGCTGCGTCATAGTCGTCCCACTGCACGCGCCCCACCCTAGGGGAGACCCTCGGGTGGGGCGCGATGCGCACGGGACCGGTCGTTCAGTCGGTGTAGTAGTTGAAGGTGGCGAAGGCCTGGTCCAGGGCGAGGACGTCGCGGTCGTGGATCATCTGCACGATCAGCAGCGCGGTGAACGAGGCGTCGTTGGGCGTGGCAGCGAGCACGACGATCTGGTTGCCGGACCCGCCGCAGTCGCTGTATTGGTGGTAGTGGCCGGTGTAGAGCCCGTCGCTGTAGTCACTGAGCCCGTCGTCGGTGCAGCCGTCCGCGAACTCCATCGAGTCGATCAGGCCGACGAGGTCGTCGGTCGTGTCCACGCCCATATAGATCAGACCGGGCTCGCTCCAGGTGTTCTCGAAGGCGTCGACGTCGGCCGCGGCGGCGATGTAGGGCAGACCCGCCTCGCCGTAGGGCGAGGTCACCCGGTCCGTCCACTCGGCGGGCACCTCGACCAGGATTGACTCGGTGTCGTCCACGACCGACTCGTAGGCGTAGGCGGACTCGCCGCCCTCAGCGACCTCGTCGCCCAACTCCTGGACGAAGGACATCACCGGCTGGATCGCGGCGTCCTCCTGGATCGGGTTGTTGAGCTCGCCGCGCAGCACCTCACCGGTGTCGTAGCGCAGCACCTCGATGGAGACCGGGGTGTCCTCACCGGACGTGCGCAGGACGTCGCAATACTCCGCCATGCTCCCGTCGGGAGCCATCGGCAGCCCGTTGAGGGTGGTGATGATGTCGCCCGGGACCACCTTGGCGCGCGCGGCCGGCGACCCAGCCTTGACGCCGCTCACCCACAGACCGGTGATGTCCTGGCTCTCGTCGTAGACCGGGGTGGCGTTGACGCCGAGGGCCTCGAAGTCACCGTCGCGCAGCTCCTCGACCACGCTCTGGGCCAGCAGGTGGTCGATCGCATACTGCTGACGGACCATGTCCTCGGGCAGGAAGCCAGAGAAGTGGATCCCGGTCACCTGGCCGTCGGTGTTGAGCAGCGGTCCTCCGGAGTTGCCGGGGTGAGCCGCAGCGTCATGCTCCATGGAGTGATCGACCGAGGCCCAGGTCAGCTCCTCGCTGGAGGCCTGTGCCTTCGAGACGATGCCGCGCGTCAGCGTGTATTCGGGGTCGCCGAGCGGGAAGCCCGCGACGTAGATCTCCTGCCCGACCGCCACCGGGTCCGATGACCAGGACAGGTGCGGCAGCGGCTCGGGCTCGCTGATGTCGATCAGGGCGAGGTCGTTGCACTCGGAGGCGCCGACGACGCGGGCGTTGTAGCTGCGGGTCGTGTCGCCGCCGATGAAGACCTCGAGCGTGGCGGCGCCGGTGACCACGTGGTTGTTGGTCACGGCCAGCCCGTCCGAGCTGATCAGGAATCCGCTGCCGGAGCCGCCCCCGACATAGTTGCCGAACTCCGGGTGGCGCATGCCGCCGGTCGCCCGGATCTGCACGACCGCGGGCTGGGCGTCCAGGTGGGAGGTGATGGTGGAGACGCCCGCGTCGGCGGGAGCGGCGGTGATCGGTGCCTGGTCGGGCTCGGCGGACTGCTGCTCGGCGTCGGCGGGTGCCGCGGTGGTCGCGTCCTGGGTCGCGGTGGCCTCGACCGTGACGGTCTCGACAGCAGGGGTGTTGCCACCGCCACACGCAGCGAGCACTGCGAGCAGGGGGACGGCGGCGGTGAGGGCAATGGTGTTGCGGTGCACGAGATGAGCTCCTGGGAAGGAAGGGGTTCGGTGGACCGTCCCCCCAGCTGAACGCCTGGGTCCGATCCCGGCCCGACAAGGAGCGGGGCCACTAGCGAACCTAGAGATGGCGTGGCATGCTCCGCGTCGGCCTCGAGGATGATCACGGTGGCACGGGCGGGTGCGCGGGATCGGTCTGGAGGATGACGCCCTGTGGACAGGATTCGTCGCCGTGTCATGGCTGGACCGTAGGTTGGCCCGTATGACTACTGAGGCGCTGCAAGCACTCCGACGGCTCGTCGGGCGAGACGACGCCGACTTCCGGGACGGGCAGTTCGAGGCCGTCGAGGCGCTGGTCGAGCGTCGGGAGCGGGTTCTGGTGGTGCAGCGCACCGGGTGGGGCAAGTCGGCCGTCTATTTCGTGGCGACGGCACTGCGGCGCGCGCAGGGCGCGGGCCCGACCATCATCGTCTCGCCGCTGCTGGCCCTGATGCGCGACCAGATCGAGGCGGCCCGGCGCGCGGGCATCAACGCCGTGTCGATGAACTCGGCCAACGCCGAGGAGTGGGGGCGGGTGCGCCAGGAGTTGGCCGACGACACCGTCGACGTGCTGCTGGTCAGCCCCGAGCGACTCAACAACCCGCGCTTTCGCGAGGAGCAGCTGCCCGATCTCGCCGCCCGCTGCGGCCTGCTGGTCGTCGACGAGGCGCACTGCATCAGTGACTGGGGCCACGACTTCCGCCCCGACTATCGCCGGATCCGCACGCTGCTGGCCGGGCTGCCCGCGGACACCCCCGTGCTGGCCACCACGGCCACGGCCAACGAGCGCGTGGTGCACGACGTCGTCGAGCAGCTGTCCGTCGGCGCCGACGGCTCGGCCCGTCAGGTCAGCACGATCCGTGGCCCGCTCGCCCGCGCCTCGCTGCGGCTGGGGGTCCTGGAGTTGGAGACCCCCGAGCGACGCATCGCCTGGTTGCTGGGGCACCTGGGCGACCTGCCCGGCAGCGGCATCGTTTATGCCCTGACCGTCTCTGCTGCAGAGGATCTCGCTGCCTCACTGACGCGGGCCGGGCACACCGTTTCGGCCTACACCGGTCGCACCGACCCGGCCGACCGGCTCGAGCTGGAGCGTCGGCTGCGCGACAACGAGGTCAAGGCCCTGGTCGCCACCAGTGCGCTGGGCATGGGCTTTGACAAGCCCGACCTCGGGTTCGTCGTCCACCTAGGGGCTCCGAGCTCCCCGGTGGCCTACTACCAACAGGTGGGTCGTGCCGGGCGCGCGACGGACAACGCGGACGTCCTGCTCCTCCCGGGGGTGGAGGACCGCAACATCTGGGCCTACTTCGCCTCGGCTGCGATGCCGAAACAGGAGCAGGCCGACGCGGTGCTGACGGCGCTGGCCGGCTCCACCAAGCCCCTGTCGACCGCCGCGCTGGAGACCCAGGTCGATGTGCGGCGCACCCGCCTGGAGTTGCTGCTCAAGGTGCTCGACGTCGAGGGTGCCGTGGAGAAGGTGCAGGGCGGTTGGACCGGCACGGGTCAGCCGTGGACCTATGACGCCGAGCGTTATGAACGCGTCGCGGAGGCCCGTGAGCGTGAGCAGCAACTGATGCTGGACTATCAGCGCACCCAGACCTGCCGGATGGCGTTCCTGCAGGAGACACTCGACGATGCAACCGCAGCCCCGTGCGGACGGTGCGACAACTGTGCCGGCCCGTGGTTCCCCACCGAGATCCCGGCCGACGCGATCGACCTTGCGCTGGGTCAGCTGGCCCGGGTCGGTGTGCCGGTGGAGGCACGCGCCCAGTGGCCCACTGGCATGGACCGCCTCGGTGTGCCGGTCCGGGGCAAGATCGCTCCCGCCGAGTCGATGAGCACCGGCCGAGCCCTGGCCCGCGTCTCCGACCTGGGGTGGGGTCAACGGGTGCGCGAGCTCGTCCAGGGGCCCGACACCGCGGTGCCGGGCCAGATCGTCAACGCCGTCACCAAGGTGCTAGCCGACTGGGACTGGGCACAGCGGCCGGTCGCCATCGTGTCCGTGCCCTCCCGCCAGCGCCCGGAGCTGGTCACCTCCCTGGCGCGCAGCATCAGCGAGCTGGGCCGACTGCCCTATCTGGGCGAGTTGACGACACCGAACGGTGGGCCGACGGGGGAGTCGGGCGGCAACAGCGCCTTCCGACTCGCAGCTGTCTGGGACCAGTTTGAGGTCGGACCCGAGCTGGCCCAGCAGCTCGGCGGCTTGCGGGGACCCGTGCTGCTCGTCGACGACCTGGTCGACTCGCGCTGGACGATGACCGTCGCGGCCCGCGTGCTGCGGCTGGCCGGTGCCGAAGCAGTTCTGCCGCTCGCGCTGGCGCAGGCCGGATGAGGGTGGTCGCACGGCTCAGCGATCGGCGTCACGTGGGTCGGATGTATGCCGCGAGTCAGGTTCTCCTCAATCTTCTGTGATGACGGGCGCCTCTGACGCCGTCTGGGGGTACCTTCCGGAGCATCACCGCTCGCACACGCCGCCCGGAGGTCCTGATGCGCCGTCGCCCAGTTCTGTCCCTTGTCCTCGCCGCTTGCCTGGCGGCCCCGGTCGCGGCCTATGCGGCTAACCCGGATGACGGGCAGAAACTCGTGCCGATCGGAGGCGGCTACTCGGAGGAGTCACTGCATGGCTTCGCCGCGCAGACCATTGACGGGGCCACGGGGGACACCGTCGACCTCTATGTCATCCCGTCCAGCTACGGCGACGCACCAGAGGATCGGGAGGAGAATCTCGCGCTCGCCCAAGAGCGCACGGTCCAGATCGAGGCGGCATGCGATGACGTCGTGGACCTCGCCACGTTCACCGGCGGGTGCGAGGCGACCCTGCTGCCGTTGCTGGCGCGTGAGGACGCGCTCGACCCGGCTGCCTCGGAGGGACTGGACGACACGGACACCGACGGCGTCTACATTCTGGGCGGCGACCAGGTCCTGGCGATGCATGTGCTGGCCAACAGCCCGGCAGAGGAGCGGCTCGCCACGGCCTACGCCCAGGGGGTTGTGATCAGTGGCACCAGTGCCGGCAACGCGGTCCAGTCCCGCTCGATGGGTGCTGGCTATCCCGAGCCCGGCTATCCGGAGAACGCCCTCGAGCGCGACATGTCGCTGATCTTCTGGGGCGATGACCTGGCGAGCGAGGAGCGCGGTCTGTCCTTCGGGTCGCAGGAGATCATCCTCGATCAGCACTTCTATGAGCGCGGTCGGTTCGGTCGGCTCCTCTCGTGGACGGCACAGTCCGTCGAGCGTTATGGCGGAGCCGGCAAACTGGGCGTGGGCGTGGACTGGGGCACGGCTCCGGTGATCCAGGACGACGCCACGATCACCAGTGTGTTGGGGGCCAGTTCGGTCTCCGTCCTCGACTTCAGCGCCGCGCAAGGTCTTGACTGGGTCGGCGATCGCGACACGCTCTCGGTGCAGTCCGTGCTGGTGCACCTGCTGGCGCCAGACACTGGCGCGACCTATGACTTTGGCTCTCGCTCGGTTGCGCACGACGACGTCGCGGTGCCCACGCCCGAGCGGGTCGCCCTGCCCTCCCTGGCGACCAGAGGACAGGGCACCCTGTGGCTGGGCGGAGGAGACAACAACTCGATCGAGTCTGAGGCGTTGTCCGCCTTTGTCGCGCAGGCCCAGGACAACACCCGAGGCAAGGGCAAGACGTCCCTGCTGGTGCTCGGCCTCGGCTATGCGGATGAGGCGGGGGCATTGGATGCCGTGACGGACTACACCGAGGCTGTGGCCGAACTCGGCTGGACTGGAGGCATTGACGTGCGAGTGCATGGTCACGACGCCATCCCCACCTCCGCAGTCGCTCGTGCCGCGGGTGTCCTGGTCGTCGGGGGAGACCAGTCGCTGATGGCGGAGGAAGTGGCTGACCCGGAGTTGCGCAGTGCCCTCGCGAAGGCGGTCCAGCGGCCGACGCCGGTGCTGACTGACGGTGCTGCCACGGCGATCCTGGGAGAGCGCTATGTCACCGACATCGATCCCACAACATCTGACGAGGCGATCGAGATGTTCCGTGCCAACGCGGTGATCACGACACCTGGGCTGGGGCTGATCCCGGGCTACACGCTCGAGCCGACGTTGACGCAGGACTACCGCTGGGGCCGGCTGTTCGGCGCGGCCCACGACAGCCCGGACGTGGCTTCGTTGGGCATCAGCGAGCTGACCGCCATCGAGGTGGGACGCGGCGGCGCGAGCGTTGTGGGTGAGCGCTCGGTGGTGGCCGTTGATGGTTCGGGCGCCACCTGGTCCACCGGCAGCAATGGAGCCCTTGGCGCGACCAACGTGTGGCTCGACGTGTTCAGCACCGGCGACCTGATCGAGTGACCACGGGCGGCACATCGACACCGGCCTGAAGTGGAGCCCGGGGTGAGTACGGTCTCTTCGTGTCGCTCGCAGGCGCCGTGGCCGCACCACGCAGTCCGGCATGCCCCTCGAGTGCACCACCTATGGACCGTCTGCTGTTTGTTGTGGTTGACATCCCGTGCACTCGAGCGGTGACACGGACGTCTGGTGGGTATGAGGAGAAGACACCCTCACCGTCACGCACGCACCAGCGCGTTGTCACCCGTCTCGCAATGCTGCTTGGACAGACCAACCCGGAGCCGGCGCGGTTCGAAGTCCTCGTCGCGCCGCTTGATGTCCGCCTCAGCGAGCTGACGACGGTGCAACCTGACGCTGTGGTGCTGCGGGATGATGACGATCCCGTGCCGCTTCTTGCGCTCGAGGTCCTCAGCCCCAGCACCAGACACTTTGACGTCGGTATGAAGCGGTCGCGCTATGCCACTGCCGGGATCGCGAACTTCTGGGTTGTGGACCCCGACGCTCCGAGTCTCACGGCCTGGGAGTTGCGCGAGGGCCGTTAGCGGAGGCGGTCGGGGACCAGACCGTCACGGTGCCGACGCCGTGGCCGGTCACGATCACTCCTGCATCGCTCACCCGTCGATCCTGACCCGCGGACGCTGAGTCAGCGGTCTCGTCGGGTCATCCTGAGTCGGCGCCGCCGGCCGATCAACCTTGTGCCGTCGTGCCTTCCCACCGGATCTCCCCGTCCACGACGACGGTGGTCCGTGTCATGCCCAGCCGCGTCGCGATCCGTTGCGACGCCTCATGGTCTGGGTGGATGTGGGCAACGACAGCGGTGACGCCCTGCTCCACGAGGTCGTCGAGGAGCAGCCGGGCAGCTCGCCCGGCATGTCCGTTGCCCTGCCACGGGCGGCCGATGACCCACGCGATGTCGGCCGGGCTGCAGCCGACCGGGTCGCCGTTGGTGGGGTCGGCGTTGACGGGAATCGTGGCCTGGACATAGCCGATGGGCTGGTGCTCAGGACCGAGCGCAACCACCGAGTTGATCCAGCGCTCGCTGCCATCGGCGGAGTGGCCCCGGACCTGGACGGCATAACGGCGCGCGAGGTCATCGCGGGTCGGAGGCTGGCCACCGGTGAACTCATAGAGCTCTGGGTCGGCCAGAACGGTCGTCATGACGTCGGCGTCCTCGACCGTCAGCGGCCGGATCTGCAGCGTGCCGGTCAAGGCCTCACACCAGCTCGAGCTGGTCGGCCACGACGCGTCCGGCGCGCAGCACGGTGCGGTCGGAGGGGCGGTCCATGACCGCCGAGGTGACGGTCTCACCCTCGACCAGCAGCAGGTCCGCCACGTCGCCGACCGCGAGGCCCGGACGGTCGGAGACCGCGCCCAGCCGGGGCAGCTGAGGCTCCACGATCGAGGCGCCACCGCGGGTCGCGACCGCGACTGCGTGCTCGATGAGCTCATCGGCGCGGTGACCCATCGTGAAGGCCAGCTGCCAGGTGCGGTCCAGCATGTCCCCGTTGCCATAGGGCGACCAGTAGTCGCGCTGGCCGTCCTGCCCCAGCCCGACCCGCACGCCCGCCTCGGTCAGCCGGTCGACGGGCACCCGTGACTTGCCACCCGGAGCGATCGTCGCCATGGCAATGTCCGCCTCAGCCAGGCTCGCCAGGAGCCCGTCGACCCGGGTCGGGTCATCGAAGAGGGCGTAACCGTGGGAGATCAGGACGTTGCCCTGCATGCCCAGGGCCAGGGTGCGCTCCACGATGAGGTCGACGCTGAACAGCCCGAGCTCACCAGGCTCGTGCAGGTGGATGTCGACGGGCACGCCGAACTTCTCCGCCAGGCCGAAGACGATGTCGAGATGGCGCACCGGGTCACGGTCGAGGGTGCACGGGTCGATGCCGCCGACGACATCGGCACCGGCCCGCAGCGCGTCCTCCAGCACCTGCGGCGAGCCCTCCTCACGCAGCAGTCCGGCCTGCGGGAAGGCCACCACCTGCACGGTGGCCCGGTCCTTGTGCGTCTCCCGCGCTGCGAGGACAGCCTCCAGCCGCTCCAGGCCGGCATCGACGTCCACCTGCGCAAACGAGCGCACCGTCGTCACGCCATGGGCGATCTCGCGCCCCAGCAGGTCGCTGACCCGCTCGGTGATGCCGACCTCCGCGTCCCGCCAGTTGGCCCGGTCGTTGAGCATCATCGTCCACACGCCAGGGCCGCCGGTGTGCGGCCGGAACGGCAGCCCGACCCGGTTGGAGTCCAGGTGGCAGTGCGCGTCGGTGAAGGTCGGCAGGGCGAGGCGGCCGCGCCCCTGGACCACCGTCTCCGGGGAGCCTGCGGGGTCGGCCGACCCCTCGGCATACGGCTGGGTGGGGGAGACGGCGGTGATCACCCCGTCGGCGACGGTCAGGTCGACTGCTGGGCCGCCCCAGGGGCGGACGTCACGGATCAGGGCAGCTGAGGAGGGAGGCATCGAGGCCAAGGTTAGCGGCCGTATGCCGTGTGGCCGGCCAGCTGCACAGGTGGCGGCTAGCGAGGACCTGGGTCGGGTGCGTGGCAGGATCACCCGGTGGCCGGCAACGGGGAGAGCAGGACCTGGCGAGCAATTTTTCCGGGGAGGAACCCTGGTCTCTGGTGGCGAGCCCTGCTCAGTGCGCTGCCTTGGACGGCGGTGCTCATGGTCGTCGGGGCGTTCACCAACGACGAGGGACCGTCCCGGGGCGTGCTCGAGATGGGCATTGTCGGTCTCCTGGTCTGGGCCGTGACAGCCGTCCTCACCGCCCGGTCTTCCCGGCGCAGGGGTTGGGGGAGCTATCTGGCGATCAGCGGCACCCTCGCGTGGATCCTCGGCGTGAGCATGATCTTCGGGACATCCGTCCAGGTCTGAGCGCGGTGACTGGCCGGCTGACTGTTCCTATTCGCCTGCGGCGGCGAGGATCTGGGCCCAGGTGACCTGGCGCGGTGACCCGGCGCGGTCCGGTGTGGCCAGCGTCGCGATCGCCCGGGCACGCTCGGTGCGGCCGAGCTCGTCGCCGAACCGGTCGACGACCAGCAGCGCGCGGGGTCGGGCCAGACCGCCCATCACCTCGCGCACGGCGTCCATCAACTCGACGGCCACCGCATCCAGGTCCGGGTCGGGTCCCACCTCTGTGCTGAGGGCGACGGCGGCCAGGATCGATCGACCGGTCTCCGGGTCCTTGCGCCAGGTGACCTCCGCCCCGGAGACATAGGGGTGCTCGGCCAGCACCTCGCGCACCTCGCGCAGGGAGACCAGCTGACCCGAGACCGACACCACGTCGTCGGTGCGCCCCAGGAAGCTCACCGAGCCCGAGCCGTCGCGGACCGCGAGGTCACCGGTGGAGTAGGTCCCCGGGTGCCGGGTCCAGTGCGTGTCGACCACGGCGGCCTGCGCGCCCTCGACCCCCACCAGGGTGCCGGCCCACGGCAGGCGCAGGACGGCCTCGCCGATCTCACCGTCCGGCACGGACTCGCCGCTCGGATCGACGATGTCGAGGCCACAGTCCGGCATCGAGGTCAGGGCCCCGTCCGGCCCGTCCGTCCCAGCTGCCTCCGCGGTGGTCGGGTTGCTGTCGGTGACGCGCACGATGCCGCCCAGCTCGAGCTGGCCCCAGGCGTCGGAGACCTGCAGGTGGCGGGCGGCAAAGGCCTCGCCCAGCCACTGGGCCAGCTCCTCCTCGACGGGCTCGCCGGCGGTGGTGACGCGCTGCAGCGAGGGCAGCGCAGAGACCTCGGGCAGCTCGCGGGCCCACCCACGGACCGTGCGGACCACCGACGGGCTGGTCACCATGTGCTCCACGTCGTAGCGCCGGATGATGTCCCAGGCGCGGGTGTAGGTGGGGACGTCCAGGGTGCCCTCAAACATCACTGCGGTGTCGCCGTGGGCCAGCGGCCCATAGATCCCGTGGATCTGGGTGACCGCCCACGCGATGTCCCCGGCACACCAGAAGACGCCGCCGGTGCGCAGCTTGCCGTGCACGGCCAGAGCGCCGGCCAGCATCGTGCCGGTCCCGTGGACGACGGAGACCGACTGACCGCCCTTGTTGGCCAGTGGCACCGTGGCGATCGGGTGGTCCGGGGCCACCGAGACAGGGGCCGAGAGGTCGTCGGCGGGCTCGGGCACCTGGCCGGGGCGGGTCGCGGCGACCAGGTCGTGATACCACCGGTCACCCTCGAACCAGGCCACGTCCATGCCGGTGCGGCGCACCACGATCGTGTGCTGCACCGAACCCCCAGCCAGCAGGGCCTCGTCGGCGCGAGCCTTGAGCGGCAGCACCGTGCCGTGGCGCCACGCGCCGTCCTGGGTGAACAACACCTTCAGGTCCAACAGGTCCAGTCGGTCAGCCAACGGCTCGACGGGCAGTGGTGCGGGCAGGACCGTGTGCACGGCGCCGATGCGGGCGCAGGCGAGCATCGCCACGACCGTCTCGGGCAGCCAACCCAGGTGCAGCCCAACGCGATCCCCGGTCGTCACGCCCATGCCACGCAACGCCTTGGCGAGCGCGCCCACCTGGGCGTGCAACTCGGCATACGTCATGGAGCGGCGGTCGCCAGGCTCACCCTCCCAGTGCACCGCGACCTGGTCGCTGCGGTCGGGCAGGTGCCGGTCCAGGCAGTTGACCGACAGGTTGAGCTCGCCGCCGGTGAACCAGGAGCCGGAGCGCTCGCCGGCCTCCCAGAGGTGGGTGTAGGGGGTGTCCCAGGTGATGAGCTCGGCGACCTGAGCCCAGTCCTGCGACGGGGGAGTGCGCAGCTCAGGCATGCCCCAGAGTCCTTCCAGCCGCGCGGGCGGCGCGGGCGAGGTGGCCCGCGATCCGGCTCACGGTGTCGGCATCATCGGGTCGGTCGAGGTTGGCGGCCAGCGCCGCCACAGTCACACCCTGACCGTCCACCAACGGGACCGCAACCTCCGCGGGCAGCGTCGGGTCGTCCGGCTCGTGGGCGAGATGGTCGGCGGCGGCCCACGCGGCCCGGACCCCCTTGCCCTCGGCGGTGGTGCGGTCGAGGTCGTCGGCACGCTCCAGGGCGCGCGCCCACTCCTCGTCGCTGCTGCGGGCGACCAGCAGGCGCCCGCCCGCGCAACTCAGGGCCGGGCCGACCCGGTGCGTGTCGCGATAGGGGCCGCGGTCGGTGCCGTCGACCCGGTCGACATAGACGACCTCGCCGTGGACCAGCGTCTCGACGTGGATGGTGTTGCCGATCTGGTCGCGCAGTTGGGCCAGGTAGGGCCCGAGCGCGCCGAGCAGCGGCAGCCGCGAGAGGTAGTGGTTGGACAGGCGGGTCAGCTCCGGGCCCAGCCCATAGCGCGAGGAGCGCGGGTCCTGCACCACCAGGTCGGCGAGCACGAGGGAGCGCAGCAACCGGTGCACGGTCGGGATGCTCATCTGGGACCGTTCGGCCAGGTCCGTGAGCTGCTGGTATGCCGGTCCCTCGCCCAGGAGCTCGAGCAACCGCACGGCGTTGCGCACCGTCCCCAGGCCCCCACGCCCCCCGGCGGCGGTCTCCTCCACGCGGGGAGTTGACTCCTCCGCTCGTCCTGCCTTCATATCCCCGACCCTATCTTCCGTCTGTTGCGGCAAGCGAACCATACTCCGTTGTAACATTCCGATGACGGTCCTTGCTTTTCAGATAGTGAAAACCTAAAGTCAGTTCCCGATGGGTAGCCCGGTGCATCCGGAAAGCCCGCCTCCGACGCTCACCGACGAACATCAGGAGTGGCCAGTGCTCACCAGGGCCTATCAACACTCACTGCGCGGCAGCCACCTCCCGGCTGGCCAGCCGCTGCTCGAGGTCGACAACATCTCGTTGCGATTCGGTGGCGTCAAGGCGCTGCGCGACATCTCGATCACGGTCTCCGAGGGCGACATCCACGCGATCATCGGCCCCAACGGTGCCGGCAAGTCCTCGCTGCTCAACTGCATCAGCGGTCTCTATCACCCGCAGGAGGGCGAGATCCGGCTGCACACTGCCGCGGGGTCGGGCGCCACGGAGGCCGTCGGCGCACACCGCGCGGACGCTGAGCGGGCCGACGGTCCGGTGCGCACGCACACGCTCACCAAGCTCCCGCCCTACAAGATCGCGCGCCTCGGCGTGGCCCGCTCCTTCCAGAACATCGAGCTCTTCTCGGCGATGACCGTCCTGGAGAACCTCATGCTCGGCCGGCACATCCACATGAAGAAGGGTGTGCTGTCCTCGATGCTCTGGGTCGGTCCGGCGCGTCGTCAGGAGATCGAGCACCGCCAGCTCGTCGAGGAGGTCATCGACCTGCTCCAGCTGCAGGCGGTGCGCAACACCCACGTCGGCGCCCTGGCCTATGGCGTGCAGAAGCGGGTCGAGCTCGGCCGCGCCCTGTGCCTGCAGCCAGCACTCCTGCTCCTCGACGAGCCGATGGCCGGCATGAACGCCGAGGAGAAGGAGGACATGGCGCGCTACATCCTCGACGTGCACGAGCTGGCGCACGTCTCGGTCGTGCTCATCGAGCACGACATGAACGTCGTCATGGACATCTCCGACCAGGTCAGCGTGCTCGACTTCGGCGCCAAGATCGCCGACGGCACTCCCGATGAGGTCAAGGCTGACCCCGCGGTGATCGAGGCCTATCTCGGTGCTGAGGACGAGGACGCAGAGGTCCAGGAGGCCGTGGCACTGATGGAGGAACAGGTGGCACAGGACGCGGCGGAGGAGGAGAACCGTGGCTGAGGGTGTGCGAAACCTCCCTGAAAATACGGGAGAGGCGAGCGAGACCTCTATCAAAAATGGGGGGATGTCGCCCGGCGCTGTCGGGGGGTCCACGGGGGGCGGAGCCCCCCGTGCGGACACCTTTCCGCGGTTGCTCATGGAGCTGGCGGCGCAGCGCCCGGACGACGTGGCGATGCAGGAGAAGCAGTACGGCATCTGGCAGCCGATCACCTGGGCGGGTTATGCCGAGCGGGTCAGTGACACCGCCAACGGGCTCGCAGCCCTGGGGATCGAGCGCGGCGAGATCGTCGCGGTCCTGGGTGACAACCGTCCCGAGTGGCTGATCGCTGAGCTCGCCGCCCAGTCCATGGGCTGCGCGGTCGTCGGCATCTATCCCACCTCGATCGGTGAGGAGCTGCGCCACATCCTGACCCAGGCCCGCGCCCGGGTCGTCGTCGCCGAGGACCAGGAGCAGGTCGACAAGCTGTTGCGCCTCCTCGAGGACGAGGCCCCGGCCGGCAGCGAGCCGTTGTTGGTCGAGCGCATCGTCTATTACGACCCGCACGGCCTGGAGCAGTATGCCGACACTGTCCTTCTCGAGTTCACTGACCTGGAGGCGATGGGCAAGGAGCGTGCCGCCCAGCAGCCAACCTGGTTTGCCGAGCAGGTCGCCTCGGGCAGTGCGGACGACATCGCGGTCATCTGCACCACCTCCGGGACCACGTCCAAGCCCAAGCTGGGGGAGCTGTCCCACAGCAACCTGCTGACGATGGGGCGTCACCTCACCCAGGTCGACCCGATCACCGCCAAGGACCGTTACGTCTCCTTCCTGCCGTTCGCCTGGATCGGCGAGCAGATGCTGGCCGTGGCCTGCGGCCTGACCAACGGCGTGACGATCTCCTTCCCCGAGGACAGCTCCACCCAGCGCAGTGACCTGCGCGAGATCGGTCCGGACGTGATGTTCTCCCCGCCGCGGATCTGGGAGTCGATGCTCTCCGAGGTCCAGGTCCGCATCGATGAGGCGGGCTGGCTCAAGCGCAAGGTCTTCGGCTGGGGCTATGACGTCGGCGACCGCACCGCGGCCATGCGGGTCAGCGGCAAGAAGCCGGGCGCGGGTCTGGCCCTGATGCACAAACTGGCCGACGTCGTCGCCACCCGCCCGGTCCGCGACCAGCTGGGACTGGCCCGGATCAAGCGGGGATACACCGGTGGTGCACCGCTGGGACCGGACGTCTTCCGCTTCTATCACGCGATCGGTGTGAACCTCAAGCAGCTCTATGGCCAGACCGAGATCTGCGGGATCGCCGTGGTGCACCGGGACGATGACATCGCCTTCAACACCGTCGGCACGCCGATCCCCGGCACGGAGATGCGGATCACCGACGACGGCGAGATCCTGCTGCGCTCGGCCTCGGTCTTCCGCGGCTATCACCGCCAACCTGAGGAAACCGCAGCGACGGTCGATGCGGACGGCTGGCTGCACACCGGCGACGCGGGCTATCTGGACGAGTCCACCGGCCAGTTGGTCGTCATCGACCGGCAGAAGGATGTGCTGACTGCTCCGGACGGCACGCGCTACTCGAGCCAGTTCATCGAGAACAAGCTCAAGTTCAGCCCCTACGTCGAGGAGTCCGTGGTCTTCGCCCCCGGCGAGTCGGCCGAGGATGCAGGGGGCATGACGGCGCTGATCACCCTCGACCCGGCGACGGTCGGGTCCTGGGCCGAGCACGAGCGGCTCAGCTACACGACCTACACCGACCTGGCGGCCAAACCCGAGGTCTATGACCTGATCGCCGAGGAGGCCACCCGTGCGAACGAGGACCTGCCCGAGTCGATCCGGGTCACCCGGTTCGTGCTGCTGCACAAGCAGCTCGACCCCGATGACGACGAGATCACCCGCACGCGCAAGGTGCGCCGCAACGTGATCGCCGACCGCTATGGCGACATCATCGCGGCACTGCGCCGGGGCGACGACCAGGTGAGCATCCGCAGCCGCATCACCTATCAGGACGGCACGAGCACCGAGCGCGAGCTGAGCCTGGAGATCTTTGACCTGACCACCTACACGATCCCGGAGGGCCGGGGCCGTCGACCCGTCTGGAGTGGTCGCCGATGAGTGACAGGACCCGCGAGGACACGAGCTTGCGAGGCCCGGAGCGGTCCGCGGAACTCATCAGGAGGGCTCTGTGAGTAACTTCATCCAACAGTTGATCTACGGGCTGGCGGACGGGTCGATCCTGGCGCTCGCCGCGCTGGGCTTCGTCCTGATCTACAAGGCCACCGGTGTCATCAACTTCGCCCAGGGCGAGTTCCTGCTGGTGGGCGCCTACATGTTCTACACGGCGTTCGTCGTGTTCAACCTGCCCCTGCTCCTCGCGGTCGTCTTCGGTGTCGTGGTTGCCACGGTCATCGGTGTCCTGGTCGAGCGGCTGATCCTGCGGCCGATGGTCGGGGAGAACCCGATCAGCATCATCATGGTGACGATCGGGTTGTCGATGCTGCTCAACGCGCTGGTCCAGGCGTTCTACGGCACCTCGCCGAAGAGCCAGCCGGCCCTGTTGCCGCGCAGCTCGATCGAGGTCCTCGGGGCGACGGTGCCCCTGAACCGGATCTTCGCGGTCGTCATCGCGGCCATCGTGCTGACCGCCTTCACCATCTTCTTCCGCAAGTCCCGGCACGGCATCGCGATGCGGGCCGTGGCCGACGACCAGCAGGCGGCGATGACGATGGGCATCTCGGTGCGCCGCATCTTCGCGATGGCCTGGGCCCTCGCGGCGATCAGCGCGCTGATCGCCGGCGTCCTGCTCGGTGACATCTCCGCGGTCGACCAGAACGTCGCGGCCTTCGGCCTGCTCGTCTTCCCCGTGGTGATCCTCGGCGGCCTGGACTCGGTGCCCGGCACGATCGTCGGTGGGCTGACGGTGGGTCTGCTCACCCAGTTCACCGCCGGCTATCTGGATGGTGGACTTGCGACCGTCATCCCATACATCGCTCTCGTCCTGATCCTGCTCGTGCGTCCGTACGGCATCTTCGGCGAGATCCGGATCGAGAGGGTGTGAGCTGACGATGGCTGCCACATCAACCGGAATCCACCACCGGAGCTATACCTCCGAGCTGCGCCTGCGGGCGACCAAGGCCGAGTACTTCCGGCTCGGTCTGATGACCGCGCTGCTGCTGGTCCTGCCGTTCGTGCTGGACAACTTCTGGCTCTCCCAGATCAACCTGATCATGATCGCGGTCATCGGGGCGGTCGGGCTCAACATCCTGGTCGGCTACACCGGGCAGATCTCGCTGGGTCAGGGCGGCTTCATGGCCGTCGGCGCCTACAGCTCGGCGATCCTGTCCGACCGCATCGGGTTGCCGACGCCGCTGGCGATCATCTTTGCCGTGCTGCTCACCGCCGCCGTGGGTGTCTTCTTCGGGCTGCCGGGCCTGCGACTCAAGGGTCTCTATCTGGCGATCGCGACGCTGGCCAGCCAGATGATCATCGAGTTCATCATCCGGCGCTGGAGCTGGCTGACCGAGGGCGCGGGCTATATCAACGTCGACCGCTTCGAGTTCCTGGGCTTCCAGGTCGGCAACCGGGAGGTCTTCGAGCAGCAGTGGTACTGGATCCTGACGATCCTCGCGGTCCTGACCGTGATCACCGCCCGCAACATCTTCCGCACCGGCCTGGGCCGATCGTTCATGGCCGTTCGTGACCAGGACATCGCCGCTGAGGCGATCGGCGTCAACCTCACCCGGGCCAAGCTCACCGCCTTTGCGGTGTCCTCCGGCTTCGTGGGGCTGGCCGGCTCGCTCACCGCGCACTACAGCGAGGTGGTGTCGTGGGAGAAGTTCACCCTCGACGTCTCGATCCTCTATCTGGCGATGATCATCGTCGGCGGACTGGGCAGCATCGCCGGAGCCGTCTACGGCGCGATCTTTATGACCCTGCTGCCCGAGGTGATCCGCCGCGTGGCCAACGCGCTGGAGTCCTCCATGCCGTTCCTGGCTGACCAGCTGCCGGCCGTCCAGAACGCCGCCTTCGGCGTCATCATCATCGCCTTCCTGATCTTCGAGCCTCGAGGGTTGGATCGCATCTGGCAACGGATGAAGGACTACTTCAAGTACTGGCCGTTCCGCTACTAGCCGGCCACTCCGCATACCCCCCCCTGACCAACCCCCGACCCCCTGACCAACCCCGGTCCCGAGACCAAGCACAAAGAGTCACACCCGAAATGAAGGAGACAGAAATGTTCGGAAAGTCCCGCAGCGTGGCGGTGGCTCTGGCTGCCACGACCGCGCTCGTCCTGTCCGCCTGTGGTGGCGACGACGGAGGCGGCGGCGACGCCGACTCCGACGAGCCCATCAACATCGGCATCATCGCCGACCTGACCGGTGCGACCGGCGACGTCGGCACGCCCTACAACCAGGGCATGCTCGCCTACATCGACTGGCGCAACGGCGATGGTGGCATCGAGGGCCGTGAGATCGCGGCCGAGTCCAACGACTACGCCTACGAGGTCCCGCAGGCCGAGTCCCTCTACAAGCAGTACGTCAACGACGGCGTGGTGGCCATCCAGGGCTGGGGCACCGGTGACACCGAGGCCCTGTCCGGGTCCGTCGCCAAGGACGAGCTGCCGTTCATGTCCGGCTCGTTCGCCGAACCGCTGACCGACCCGGAGGAGGCGCCCTACAACTTCGTGGTCGCCCCGACCTACTCCGACCAGATGCGCGTCGCGCTCAACTGGATCAACGAGGACTCCGGCGGCTCCGGCGAGGTCGCGGTCTTCCACAACGACAGCCCGTTCGGCCTGGCCCCCGTGCAGGACGGCGAGGACTGGGTCGCCGAGAAGGGCTATGACCTGGGCTACGCGGCATACCCCATGCCGGGCGGCTCGGCGAACTATGTCGGTCTGCTGTCCCAGGCACAGTCGCAGGGTGCGAAGTACATCGTGATCCAGAACGTGGCCTCCCCGGCCGCGCTGGTCGCCAAGGACATCGCTGCCCAGGGCCTGGACATGAAGATCGTCTGCCTCAACTGGTGTGCCAACGAGCTGTTCATCGACTCCGCCGGGGCCGAGGCCGCTGAGGGCCACATCCTGATCCAGCCGTTCGCCCCGCTGACTGCCGAGAAGCCCGGCCACGAGCCGATCACCGAATACCTCGAGGCCGAGGGCACCGACCCCGAGACCATCGGCACGTCCTATGTCCAGGGTTGGTATGCGATGCACGCCATGGCCGAGGGTATGGAGGCCACGCTGGTCGAGGGCAACGACCTGTCCGGCGCGAGCATCAAGGAGGCCCTGGAGACGATGGGTCCGATCGACACCGGTGAGGTCATCGGTGGTGGCTCGCTCGAGTTCTCCGCGGACAGCCACCGCGGCACCAGCTCGACCGGTGTCTATCAGGCGCAGGACGGCAAGATGGTCGAGCTCGAGGCGAGCGCGACGCCGTGACCAGCCACACCGACACCACCACCTCGGGGGCGGCCGCTGCCGCCCCCGGGGCGGGGTCCATGCTGGCCCTGAACAACGTCGAGGTCATCTATGACGACGTGATCCTGGTGCTGCGCGGCCTCTCGCTGGCGGTGCCGGAGGGCAAGATCGTGGCTCTGCTCGGCTCCAACGGGGCCGGCAAGTCCACCACGCTCAAGGCGGTCTCCGGGCTGCTGCCGAGTGAGCACGGAGAGGTGACCGACGGCAGCGTCACCTTCCAGGGCCAGGACATCACGAAGCTGGATGCGCCCGAGCGCGTCAAGCTCGGGATGAGCCTGTGCATGGAGGGCCGCCACGTCTTCGAGCACCTCACCATCGCGGAGAACCTGGTCGCCGGTGCCTACACCCAGAAGACCTCGGCCGAGGAACTTGATCTGGTCTACACCTACTTCCCCAAGCTGGCCGACATGCGCAGCCGGGTCGCCGGTTACCTCTCCGGCGGTGAGCAGCAGATGCTGGCCATCGGCCGCGCGCTGATGGCCCGGCCCAAGCTGCTGATGTTGGACGAGCCCTCGCTCGGCCTGGCACCACTGCTGGTCCAGGAGATCTTTGGCTATATCAAGCGCCTCAACGAGGAGCGCGGCCTGACCGTCCTCGTCATCGAGCAGAACGCTCGCCGCGCCCTGGAGATCGCCGACCACGGCTACATCATGGAGCAGGGGCGGATCGTGCTCGAGGGTGACGCCAAGGACCTGCGGGAGAACCCTGACGTCAAGGAGTTCTACCTCGGTCTGGGCGAGGAGGGTGGCCGCAAGAGCTACCGCGATGTCAAGCACTACAAGCGGCGCAAGCGCTGGCTCTGAGCCAGCCGTATGCCGTCGCTCACCTCGGGCGCCACGGCCGCCGGTTCTCCACCGGTGACCGTGGCCCCGGGACCCACCACAGGCGCTCGTCGCGCCGCTGACACCCACCGCTGAGGAGCTCAGGATGTCTGTTGCTGCTGCCCTGCAGGACCATCTGCAAGCGCGTGACCTGGACCAGGCCGTCGCTGACCTGATGAGTGCTGCCGCGACGGTTCCTGGGCTGGCCCGGCGCCTCGAGCAGGCCGGGGTCGACCCCACCGCGATCACCTCGGTTGCTGCGCTGTCCGAGCTGCCCGTCCTGCCCAAGGACTCGGTCGTGGACCTGCAGCGCGAGGACCCGCCGTTTGGCGGGATGCTCGCCGACGGGGCCGACGTGGTCCGGGTCTTCCAGTCGCCCGGGCCGTTGTATGAGCCGCAGTTGGCCGGCGCTGACAGCTGGCGCTGGGGCCAGGTCTTCTCCGCTCTCGGTCTCGGTGAGGGCGACACCATGCTCAACGCCCTGGGCTATCACCTGTCACCGGCCGGCGCCATGATGGAGGCCGGCGGCCTGGCCACCGGTGCCCGGGTGCTGCCCGGCGGCATCGGCAACCAGGACCTGCAGGTGCAGGCGATCGCCGATCTGGGCGTCACGGCATACGCCGGTCTGCCCAGCTATCTCAAGGCCCTGGTGGAGCGCTTTGACGAGGCCGGCCTGCCGCGCGAGCGCTGGCTGCTGGACAAGGCGATGGTCACTGCCGAGCCGTTCCCGGACTCGCTGCGCGAGATCCTGACCGAGCGGGTGGCGACCGTGCGGATGGCCTATGGCACCGGCGAGACCGGGCTGCTGGCCTATGAGAACGGTGACGGCGCCGGCCTGGTCCTGGCTGACGGCGTGTTGGTGCAGGTGTGTGAGATCGGGACGGGCGTGCCGATCACCGACGAGACCGAGGGCGAGGTCGTGGTGACCGTGCTGCGTCCGGACTATCCGCTGGTGCGCTTTGGCACCGGCGACCTGTCCGGCTGGATGGTCGGGCCCGACGGGTCGCTGCGGCTGCGCGGCGTGCTGGGGCGGACCGGTGTCGCAGTGAAGGTGAAGGGGATGTTCCTGCACCCGGCGCAGATTGCGTCCGTGATGGCGGGGGTCAGCGGAGTCGCTGACTATCGCTTCGTCGTGGGGCGCGTCGACCACGTGGACACGCTGCGCTGCGAGATCGTGCCCGAGCCCGGCGCCGATGCTGATGCGCTCGTGACCCAGGTCGGCCCGAAGGTGCGCGACGGTCTGCGGTTCCGTGCCGAGGTGGTGGCCGTCTCGACGCTGACGACGGGCAGCGGGCCGATCCTGGACACCCGCGACTGGGACTGACCGGCGCTCTGCGGCCGCGGGCGAGGCCAGCCCCGAGAGGCTGCGCATTTCGCTGTCTCCTCAGTCCCCCACTCGGCCGGTGTCATAGGCCCACATCGCGATCTCGACCCTGTTGCGGGCGCCGATCTTGGTCAGCAGGCTCGCGACGTGGGTCTTGGCGGTCGTCAAGCCGATGAAGAGGTCGGCTGCGATCTCGGCGTTCGTGCGGCCGCGGGCGACCAGTGCCAACACCTCCTCCTCGCGGTCGGTGAGCGGATCGATCAGTGGGGCACGTCGTTTCGACGGCTCCCTGGCGGCCAAGGTGGACAGCAGCCGCCGCGTGATGTTCGGCGCGATCAGGGCATCGCCGACGGCGGCAGCGTGCACGGCCTGGACGAGCAGTTCGGGCCCGGCGTCCTTGAGCAGAAAGCCTCGGGCGCCGGCCCGAAGCGCGCCGTGGACGTATTCGTCGAGGTCGAAGGTCGTGATCACCACCACCGCCATAGGGTCCGGGACGCTCCGCCCGGCGAGGAGCTCGGTCACCTCGATCCCGTCGAGCCCGGGCATCCGGATGTCGACCAGGCACACGTCGGGGCGGAGCCGACGCGCCAGCTCGACCGCGGCGTGGCCGTTGGCGGCCTGATCGACGACCTCGATGTCGGGTTGGGCGTCAAGGATCATGGACAGGCCGGTTCGCACCAGGTCCTGGTCGTCGGCCACCAGCACTCGCACTGTCATCGGCGTGCCTCCGTCGGCAGCTCGGCGTCGACGGCCCACCCGCCCCCGGGCGCCGGCCCGGCGCGCAACGTGCCGCCGAGCAGCTGCACCCGCTCGGTCATCCCCAGCAGCCCGAAGCCGTGGCTCGCCGGTCGTACGGGGTCGATCTGTCCGTCGTCGGTCACGCTCAGCCGCAGCCTTCCTTCACCCTCGACGACCCGGATCTCCACGCGCGAGGCGTTGCGCGCGTGCCGCAGGGCGTTCGTCAGCGCCTCTTGCGCCAACCGGTAGACCGCTGTGTCGACCTGAAGCGGAAGGCCGTCCAGGTCACCCGGCACCTCCACGTCGACGACCGGCACGGGTTCGCGGCGGGCGAGTGAGGCCAGGTCGGCAACGCCGGGCTGGGGCGTGTACTCCGCCGGCGCCCCGTCGCGCAGCACCCGGACCATCGCCCGCATCTCCGCCAGGGTCCGCGATGCCTCCTCCTCGATGACCGCCAGCGCCTCGAGTGGGGCCTCTGGTCGCTGTCCGGCCAGGGTCCGGCCCGCCTGCGCTTGCACCGCGATCGCCGAGACGTGGTGGGCGACCATGTCGTGCAGTTCGCGCGCGAGGCCGACCCGTTCCTGGCTGCGGATCTGGCCCAGGGCCCGGCGCCAGCTCTCGGCGCGATAGCGGAACGCCGCTCCGGCCGCGGCCGCCGCCGCCAGAATGCCGAACCCGCCGATGACTTCGGCAGGCGCGGTGTAGTCGGCGACCGTGCCGATGACCGCGGCGACCAGCACCACCGTCAGCCCGATCACGATCTCGCGCCCTGAGCCCCAGCGGACCAGCGCGTAGACGAACACTAGGACGAAGATCATCGTGCTGAGACCGACGCTGGGGGCCCCGCCCACCAGGGTCACAAGCCCCAACGCCATCGCGGTGCCGAAGGCCACCATGACGCAGGCCAACGGCTGGGCACGCCGCCAGAGCAGCACCGGCGCGAGCCCGACGGCCACGATCGTCACGAAGGGCCGCCAGGCGACGTCGTCCCGCAAGACTCCCTCGAGCAGCGCCGTCACCATCACCGCGCCGACCAGCGCCCAGTCGCGCCACGACCGGCCGGGAACGTCCGCGGCGCGCGGCTCGGCCCACAGCGAGCGCAGGGCGTTGGTGATCACCCGCTCAGCCTAGGGACTGGCGAGGCCTCGCGGACCGACCGAAAGAACGAGACCCTGCTCCTCCCCAGGTCGGAGGAGGGTCCGGCCTCGACGCCGATGTGCGCACGCCGCGACGCGGCGAGGGTTGTCACATGATCACTGTTGAGTCACTGACCCGGAGATACGCCAGCTTCACCGCCGTCGACAACGTCACCTTTACCGCCCTGCCCGGTCGCGTCACCGGCTTCCTCGGCCCGAACGGCGCCGGCAAGTCCACCACGATGCGCGTGATGGTCGGCCTGACTGTCCCGACGTCCGGCACCGCGACCATCAACGGAGAAAGGTTCTCCGACCTCCCCAACCCCGGCCTCGAGGTGGGCGTCCTCCTGGACGCCTCCGCCCAGCACACCGGTCGCACCGGACGCGAGATCCTCACGATCGCCGCCGACACCATGGGTCTGCCCCGCCGCCGCGTCGACGAGATGCTCGAGCTCGTCAGCCTGACACCAGCGGAGGCCAAGCGCCGCGTGCGTCACTACTCCCTCGGCATGCGTCAGCGACTGGGCATCGGCACCGCACTGCTCGGGGACCCCCGGGTGCTGATCCTCGACGAACCGGCCAACGGGCTCGACCCTGCCGGGATCCGGTGGATGCGCGACCTGCTGACGGGCTTCGCCAGCCGGGGTGGCACCGTCCTGTTGTCCTCCCACCTGCTGCACGAGATCGAGGTCATCGCCGACGACCTGGTCGTGATCGGGAACGGCAAGATCGTCGCGTCCGGCAGCAAGGAAGAGCTCCTCGCGGCGGCCGGGACGCTCGTCCGGTCGGCGTCACCGCGTGACCTCGCTCACGCGCTCGAGGTGGCCGGGATCGCCAGCACGCTCGCAGGGGACGGCTCGGTCCGCACCGACGCCGACCCCGCTCGGGTCGGGGCTGTGGCCCGGACGGCCGGCATCGACCTCACCGAACTCCGGTCCGCCGAGGGCGCCGGGCTCGAAGACATGTTCCTGTCGCTCACTGCCGACACCCAACGAGAAGGAGTTTCCGCATGACCGCCGCGATCGTCCCGCCGGCCACCACCACGGAGGCGGCACCGGTCCGCCGGGCTGCCCAGCCCATCCCGACCACCCGACTCGTCACGGTCGAGCTGCGCAAGATGTTCACCACCCGCTCGGGCTTCTGGATGCTCATCAGCATCGGTGTCCTATCGGTCCTTGCGGCCGGGTCGGTCCTCATCTTCGCTCCCGACACCGACGTCACCTACGAGACCTTTGCCACGGCGATCGGCTTCCCGATGTCGGTGATCCTGCCGATGATCGCGATCCTGGCCGTCACGAGTGAATGGAGCCAGCGCAGCGGTCTCACGACGTTCACGCTCGTGCCGAGCCGCGGGCGCGTCATCGTGGCCAAGGCGATCGCGACCTTCGTGGTCGGGGTCGCCTCGTGGACCGTCGCGTTCGCCGTCGGTGTCGTCGGCAACGTGCTCGGGTCCACGATCGTGGGCCTCGACACGGTCTGGGATGTCTCCCTGGCAGCCGCGGCGCAGATACTCCTGGGGAACCTGGTCGGCATGGCCATCGGCTTCACCCTCGGTGTCGTGCTGCGCAACTCCGCGGCAGCGATCGTGGCCTACTTCGTCGTCTCACTGGTCCTGCCGGGCATCCTCGTCCTCCTGGCCCAGGTGCGCTCGTGGTTCGCCGACCTGCAGCCGTGGATCGACTGGAACGAAACGCAGATAACGCTCTTCGAGCGCGCCACGGACACCGGTGAGGAGTGGGCGATGCTCGGCTCGACCACGATGATCTGGATCGTCATTCCTCTCGTCGTCGGGCTGCTTTCCCTGCGTCGCTCCGAGGTCAAATAGTTGGACACGCAGTCGGCGATATCCGGCGCTCATGTGTGAGTGCCGGATATCGCCGTCTCGTCGTTGACCGGCTCAGCGTGCCGCAGAGCCACAGACGGGTGTTGAGTGACGTGCTGAAGTGGTCAGGATCGTCAGCTCGTCGGGTCGGGGGCCGCACGGGGCGGGGCACGCTCTGCGGTGGCATCCCGATCGGATGTCTGCTTAGCCTGCTGTGATGAGTGCTAACAGAGAACGTCGCAATTTTGCCCTCTCTGCAGCCCTGGTTTTGGGGATGACGGTGGGGGTTCCAACAATGGCGCAGGGAGAGGGCGCCGAGCATGATGTCGCCGAGAAGGATGCCGCAGGGGAAGCGTCTCCTGATGAGGTGTCCGTGCACCGCATTCAAGGCGAGGACCGATATGCAACGGCCGCCAACATGGCAGAGAATTTCGGAGATCCCGACCGGGTCTACCTGGCGAGCGGTGAGGAGTATTTCGATGCGCTGTCGGGCTCACCGGCGGCCATCCTGGACGGTGCGCCGGTGCTGCTGACCAAGAGCGACCACCTGCCGCAGCACACCGAGTCTGCACTGCGGGCGCTGGAGCCGAAGGAGGTCGTCGTGGTCGGCGGCACCGAGGCGATCGCGGACGACGTGCTGACCCAGGTCGAGGAGCAGACCGGTGCCGACGTCACCCGAGTGTCCGGTGAGAACCGCTATGGCACCGCGATGTTCCTGGCGACCGAGCGCTTTGAGGCCAAGTTCGTCACCCACGTCTATGTCGCCTCCGGGGAGGACTACGCCGACGCGCTGAGTGGTGGCACCAGCGCTGGGGCGGAGGGCAGCCCGATCCTGCTGACGCAGCACGGCAACCTGCCTGCAGAGACGAGTCAGGCGCTGGACGAGTTGGATCCGGCCCTGGTGACAGTGCTGGGCGGGGAGGAAGCGGTCTCGGACGAGGTGCTGGCCGAGATCGGGGGTCACACCGACGAGGTGCGACGCGTCGCCGGCAAGGACCGCTATGAGACGTCCGCGCTGTTGGCCGAGACGACGGCCCCGGGGGAGACTGCCTTGGTCGCCTCGGGTGAGGACTTCCCGGACGCCCTGGCTGGCACTGCCCTGGCTGGCCACCTGGGCCTCGACGTGCCGCTTCTGCTCACCCAGCCCGACAACCTGCCGGAGGTCACTGGCTCGGTCCTGAGTGATCGCGAGCCGGAAATTGTCGAGCTCCTCGGGGGCGAGTTGACGATCAACGACAGCGTTGGTCAGGAGATCGAGGAGCTCCTCGCCGAGTGACAGCCGACCGCTGACCGGCTCACCTCATCAGTGACCTCGGGAATGTGACCTTGATTCTTCGCTCCCGTTCCAGCAAAGGCAAGGTCTCATTCCCGAGGTCAGTTGTCTATCTGTTGTTGACAAGGCGCGGGAATGCCCACGAAACCTGACCTTTTCGGGGTTGTCCCCGCCTGGGAGCCGCCTTAGCGTCCGGTGCATGCCAGCACAACGCTCCCGCAGCAGAGTCGCCGCGTCCCTCGCCCTTGCCCTGGGCGTGACGATCGCGGCCCCGCAGATCGCCCAGTCCCGCGTCGTCGATGACGTCACCGATGCGCCCAGCACCAACGCCAGCCGTATGCCGACGGCTGGCTCTGCCTCCGCGGCACCGGAGGGCGACTCGGAGGCTGCTGCCACGGAGGGGAGGGCCGCAGGGGCGGGGACGGCTGAGGAGATGCCGGAGTCCGCAACGGGGCTCTACATCGTCCGGTTGGAGCAGGCACCGCTGGCGACCTACGACGGCGGTGTCGAGGGGCTGGCCGCGACGAACCCGCAGGTCACCGGCGAGGCGCGCCTTGACGCCACGAGCCAGGACAGCCGCGACTATCTGCAGCACCTGGCCGAGGCCCAGGAGGAGGCCGGGCTGCAGATCGAGTCGCTGCTGGGCCGTGACGTGCAGATCGCCGACCACTACACCCACGCCCTCAATGGCCTGGCGCTCGAGTTGTCTGCCGAGGAGGCTGCGGCACTGGTCGACCAGGTCGGCATCGTGGCTGTGGAGCCCGATCAGCAGTGGGAGCTCGACACCGACGTCAGCAACGACATCATCAACAGCCCGGCTATCTGGGCGGGGGAGACCGGCAGCGAGATCGGCACCCTGGGCGAGGGTGTCATCGTCGGGATGCTCGACACGGGCGTGAACTTCGAGCATCCGTCGTTTGCCGCAACCGACGGCGAGGGCTACACGCACACCAACCCCTATGGCTCCGGCACCTACGTCGGGGTCTGTGCCACAGACGACCCCAAGCACGAGGACCTCTGCAACGACAAGCTGATCGGCGCCTACAACTTCACCGGCACCGGCAGTGCGACCGACGACAACGGACACGGGAGCCACACCGGCTCGACGATGGCCGGCAACCAGCACACGGCAGTCTTTGACGTCGGTGCCGACACCTACGAGCTGCCCGTCTCCGGGGTGGCACCGCACGCTAACGTCATCTCCTACAAGGTCTGCAGCTTCCTGTGCAGCTCGACCGCCAGCGTTGCGGCCGTGGAGCAGGCGATCATTGACGGCACCGACGTGCTCAACTATTCGATCTCCGGCCCGGACAACCCGTGGAACAACTCGGTGGACCTGGCCTTCCTGTCCGCTGCCGAGTCCGGCATCTATGTCGCGGCCTCGGCCGGCAACGACGGCCCGGGCGCGGGCACCGTCGCCAAGACCGCCCCGTGGAACGCTGCGGTGGCGGCCACCAACAGTCCGCGTCTGATCGCGCACGACGTCTCGGTGACCGGGCCCACCCCCGTGCCCGAGCACGTCATCGGCCTGGCGGGCGTGCCCGGCTCCGGCCCGGGTGTGACCAGCCCGATCGAGGCCGAGATCAAGGAGGCCTCCGTGGTCGACCCCGGCAACGGCGGCGGCTGCGAGGACTTCCCTGCCGGGGTGTTCGACGGCGCATTGGCCCTCATCGAGCGCGGAGGGTGTGACTTCTCCGCCAAGGTCGGCAACGCCGCGGACGCGGGCGGCCTCGGAGTCATCATGGTCAACCAGTTCCCCGGCCCCCCGGTGGTCATGGGCGGGCTGGAGAACACCGACATCCCGGCGGTCATGGTCGCCAACGGCGAGGGCACGGGCCTGCGCGAGTTTGTGGTCGAGCACCCCGGCGCGACCGTCACCCTGGACAGCGGCTCCGTGCTGACGATGACGCCGCAGTGGTCCACGATGGTCGCCGACTTCAGCTCGCGCGGTCCCAGCGACTTTGACCTGCTGGCGCCGACCTTCGCGGCCCCGGGGCGCAACATCCTGGCCGCGACGATGGCCTCGGACGAGGACGCGTCGACCTATGAGTTCATGCAGGGCACCTCCATGTCCTCCCCGCACGGGGCCGGGGCCGGCGCCCTCCTGCGCGGGCTGCACGACGACTGGTCGCCCGTGATGATCCGCTCGGCACTGGCCTCCACGGCCAACCCCGAGGGCATGGTCAAGGACGACGGAACCACCCCTGCAGATCCGTATGACGTGGGGTCGGGTCTGGTGGACCTGGACGCCGCCGGGCGGGTCGGCCTGGTCATGGATGAGTCGATCGAGGACTTCGAGGCCGCTGACCCCGAGTTGGGCGGCGACCCGAAGACCCTGAACCTGCCTGCTTTCGTCGACCAGAACTGTCTTGACACCTGCTCCTGGACGCGGGAGGTGACGAACGTGGCCGACGTGGTCACGGCATACAGCACGTCGGTCACCCCGCCCCAGGGCGTGACCATGACGGTGGAGCCGGCGACCTTCTCGATCGAGCCGGGCGCCACCCAGACCATCACCGTCACAGCGGACGTGGGCTCCCTCACCGGTGGCGCGGCCATCTTCGGAGACGTGCAGGTCACGACGGACGGCACGCACGCCGGCGGGGCGGAGATCGCCGACGTGCACTATCCCGTGGTGCTGGTCAAGGGCGAGGCCGAGATCCTGCTGGAGCCGACCGAGCTGACCACCCTGCTCGGGGTGGACGAGCAGGAGGCGCACACCGTCACGGTGAGCAATGAGGGCGGCGCGCCGATGGAGTGGGCCCTCGACCAGGGCGGCGACTGCGCGCTCCCAGCGTGGGTGTCGGTCGACCCCACGTCCGGCAACATCCCGGCGGGGGAGAGCCAGGACCTCACCGTGACCTTCGACTCCTCCGACATGGCAGGCGGTGACTATGCCGGCAGTCTCTGCGTGACCAGCAACGACCCGCACACGCCGGTCGCCACGGTCACGCTCGCGCTGGAGGTCGTGGAGATCCCGGTCGTCGCGGTGAGCGCGGAGGAGTTGTCCACGATCCAGCCGGCAGGGACGGTGACGTCCGAGCCGCTGACCATCGGCAACACCGGCTATGGCGTGCTCGACTGGACGTTTGAGGATGCGGACGCCGGGCCGAGCGATGAGCGGATCGAGCAGTTGCGCGAGGGTGTGCTGCTCGCGCCCAACTCTGATCGGAACAACCGTGCGGTCATGGCCTTCGATGCGCAGGACGGGACGCTGATCGATGAGCAGTTCATCCCGCACTTCGACTATTCCGACGGGACGCTCTACACCCCCAGTCACGTGCTGGCCAACGCCGACAACACCGGATTCCTGCTCACCGACCAGATCAACAGCGTGGTCACGGAGTATGACCTGGACGGCAACTATCGTGGCATCTTCGCACCCTCGCCAGCCGGTGAGGACAAGGCCATCATGCAGAACATCCGCGGCATGGCCTGGTCGCCACAGGGCACGCTCCTGGTGACGGTGGCCACGAGTGACAACGCCAACTCGGTCGTCGAGTTCGACGCGGACGGTAACTACTTGGGTCACTTCATCGAGCCCGACCTCGGTGGTCTGGACGGCCCCTGGTTTGTGACCTTCCGGGACGAGGACGTGCTGGTGTCTGCGAGCGGAAGCGAGGCGGTCCACTCCTACAGCCTCGACGGGACGACCTCCAACGGGACTTTCACCACGCAGATGCGCTGGCCCGAACAGTTGACGGAGACCGAGCAGGGCACCGTCCTGGCTGCCAACCTGTCCAGTGGACGGGACTTCCTGGATCGGGGGCTGTATGAGTTCAGTGCCGACGGTGAGCTCCTCGGCGGCTGGACGATCCCCGGCTCCACGTCCTATGCCGGTGTTCACCCGCTGGGCAACGGCAACATCCTTGCGGCCACCGAGGACGGCGTCTTCGAGGTCAGTCGTGACGGGACGGTGGAGGCAGAGGTCGAGTCCGGTCGTGCGCGCTTCATCTCAGAGATCCAGATGCCCGACATGATGTCCTGCCAGACGCCCGACGAGGTGTCCTGGCTGGACGTCGACCCCGCGTCCGGGCAGACCGCCCGTGGTGAGGAGTCGGGTGTGCGGGTGCTGCTGGACAGCACGGGTCTAGCGGCGGGTGACCACGTGGCCAACCTCTGCGTGAGCACCGACGACCCGGCCACGCCCTATGTGCCGGTGGTGGTGACCATGACGGTCACGGGTCAGGTGTGTGACACCACGGTCAGCGGTGTCCACGACGGGCCGGTGACCGCGAGCAGCGGTCTGACCTGCCTGGCGGCGGGTGCTGAGGTGGCCGGTCCGGTGACCGTGCGCGGGGGCAGCCTGTTTGCCGATGACGTCACCATCGAGGGTCCGCTCTCGGGCAACCGCGCCAAGGGCGTGGAGATCACTGACTCGAGCGTCAACGGTGCCCTCACCCTGATGGCTGTGACTGATCGGATCAGCGTCGACGGCAACCAGGTCTCGGGTCCGACCACGCTGCAGCGCAACTCGACCGGCGACGTGCCGATCCTCCTGGCGGACAACGCGATCGACGGTCCGTTGACCTGCCGGAGCAACACCCCACCGCCAACCAATGACGGGCGCCCCAACGAGGTGCAGGGCACACGATCGGGGCAGTGCTCCGAACTGTGACCTGACGCTGGCCCGTCGTTCCGGCGCGGGCTGTCGGCGTGCGTGAGTAGCGTGGCGGAGATGAAGGAGACACCAGAAGAGATCGCGGCGCTCCAGGAACTGATGGACGCGTCGAGGGCGGGCAGCACAAGTCACCTGCGGGAGATCATCAGTGGTGATCACCTGCTGACCGCTGCGCAGGTGGTGGGTGCGCTCGAGGGCATGCGGGTGTTGAGCCTGGCGACCGTGACAGCACGCGGTGAGCCACGGGTCAGCGCCGTGGACGGACACTTCCTGCACGGGCAGTGGACCTTTGGCACCGATGGCCGCGCGGCCAAGGCCAAGCACCTGGAGGCGCGGCCGTCGGTCAGCCTCGCCCATGTCGACGGGGAGCGTCTCGGTGTCTTCTGCCACGGGCAGGCGATCCGACTCAGCCCCGGTGACCCGGAGTGGGAGGAGACGATCGCGCACTGGACTGCGCACTACGAGGAGGATCCGACCACGTGGGGTGCGGACATCAGGATGTTTCGGGTGGAGCCCACGTGGATGGTGGGCTACGGCACGGTGGACGAGCCGACAGCTGACGAAGCGGACTGAGCTCCGGTTGGTGACGGTGCTGCAATGTTGGCGCTGTCGTGACGGTGCTCCTGGGGGTGGCACCCGGACCACGGGTGGATGAGTCATCCTGTGACTCATCCACCCGTCTCCCCGGTGCGCCGGTTCGCCGACCACGTTAGCGGGGCACCAGGGGCCGCCCAGGTTCATCAACGCCCAGGTCCATCAACCCCGTTCACCGGGCGCACGGCGTAGCGTCAGGGGCATGACGGAGTCGCTACATACAGAGTCGCTGCACACAGAAGTCCTAGTCATTGGTTGGGGCAAGGCAGGCAAGACCCTGGCCGGCGCGCTCGGGCGGGCCGGGAGGAGCGTGACCCTGGTCGAGCAGTCCGCCGACATGATCGGGGGCACCTGCATCAACATCGGCTGCGTGCCCACCAAGACACTGGTCCACAGCGCCGAGGTGCGGCGTGAGGGGGATGACCCCTCGGCATACTTCCGCAGTGCGGTTGAGCGCCGTGACACCCTGATCGGCAAGCTCAACGCCGCCAACAAGGCCATGCTCGAGCCGGTCAAGCAGGTGCGCCTGGTTGTCGGATCGGTGGCGGAGTTCACTGGGCCACGCGCGGTGCGGGTGACGGGTGGGGAGGACGAGCTCGAGATCACGGCCGACACGGTCATCATCAACACCGGTGCGTTGCCCCGGCCGCTGGATGTGCCCGGCGCCGACGGGCCGCGGGTGCACGACTCGACCTCGATCCAGCACGTCGACCCACTGCCGGCTCGGCTGGCGATCGTCGGGGGAGGACCGATCGCGCTGGAGTTCGCCAGCATGTTTGCGCAGTTCGGCAGCGAGGTCACCATCCTGGAGCGCGGCGAGCGGATCCTGCGCGGCGAGGACGAGGATGTCGGCGACTCGGTGCGCGCTGCCCTCGAGGACCAGGGCGTGCGGATCACGACCGGCGTCGAGGCGACCGCTCTGGAGGACGACGGCACCCAGGTCACGGTGCAGACCACGGGTGAGCCCGTGGTGGCCGATGCCGTGCTCGTCGCGGTCGGGCGCGTCCCCGCGACCGAGGGGCTCGGACTGGCGGCCGCTGGCGTCGAGGTGGGAGACGGCGGCAAGGTTGTGGTCGACGACCTGCTGCGGGCCAGCGCCGCGGACGTGTGGGCTGTCGGTGACGTCAACGGCGGGCCGCAGCAGACCTATGTCTCCTATGACGACCACCGCATCGTGCTCAGCCAGCTCACCGGCGACGGCTCGCGCTCCCGCGCCGACCGGGTCGCCGTGCCCACGACCATCTTCCTGACGCCTCCGCTGGGCCGGGTCGGTCTGTCCGAGAGCGAGGCCGCAGAGGCGGGTCGCACCGTCGATGTCTATGCCAAGCCGGTGGCCAAGATCGCCGTCATGCCCCGCCCCAAGACGCTGGGGGAGACCCACGGGCTCATCAAGTTTGTCGTGGACGCCGAGACCGACGAGATCCTCGGTGCTGCCCTGCACACGGTGGACGCCCAGGAGTTGATCAACCTGGTCGCGCTCGCGATGCGGACCGGCACCACCCGTCAGCAGCTGCTCGACGGCATCTGGACCCACCCGTCGAGCACCGAGGCGCTCAACGAGGTGCTGGCCCCACCGCGCGACTGAGCGGGCTGGGCTCCCGAGCAGGACTCACGGCGCCAGCAGGACGAGGACCAGGCCAGCACCACCCACGGCGAGCAGCAGCGCCACGAGGGCCAGCAGTTCGCCCGGCCGCACCTCCAGGGCGTCCGAGTGGATGCCCCGCACGCTGGTGTTGATGCGGCGGTTGTGGGTCACGCTGATGGTCAGGGCGCAGACCAGAGTGAGCGCGGGCAGCGCCAGGACCGCCAGGCCATAGTGCGGCGCCCACCGCAGGAAGATCGCGCTCACCGTCACCAGCGCCAGGCTCGTGCGACTCCACCCCAGGGTCGTCCGCTCCGGCTGCAGCCCACGGTCCAGGTCGGCTGCCGTGGTGGCCCGAGGCTGTGGGCGGGGACGCCAGGTCATGGCGCGGTGAAGAGGATGAAGACCAGCAGGACTGCGGCGCTGATCGCTCCGCCGACCCCCAGGACGGGAGCGATGAGCGGCAGCGGGAGCGGCCTGGAGTGACGCATCGCCCGCTCCACGCCCAGCCACCGCATGAAAGCACCACCACTGACAAACATGCCCAGCATGATGAGCAGCACGGCGATGCCCTTGCGCACCGTCGGCTCAAAGATGTCGACCGCAAACGCCTCGACCGCGATCCCACCGGCGAGCAGCGCCAGCGCGGTCCGGATCCAGGCCAGGAAGGTCCGCTCGTTGGCCAACGAGAAGCGGGGGTCCGGCTCATCGCCACCTGGCAGCAGGCGCTGCGCGAGCCAACTCCGGTTGTCCATGGCGCCAGTCCACCACGGACCCGGCTCGTCCGCCCATCCGGTGTGCGACAGGCACCAGCCGTCGTATGCCGTCAGCTGGCCAGCGCGTCGACGAAGGCTTGGTGGATGGCTGGGCCAAAGAGCACGAACCTCACCACGTCGAGTTGACCGGGGTGGTCGTGGACCCAGGACCGCACCGTCGCGACCGCGATGTCAGCCACCTCGTCGGCGTCCCAGCCATAGACCCCCGCCGAGATGGCAGGGAAGGCCACCGACCGCGCGCCAACCTCGGACGCGACGTCCAGGCTCCTCGAGAAGCAGCTGGCCAGCAGGGCCGGGTCGGTCTGGCCGCGGTGCCGGTTCGGGCCGACGGTGTGGATCACCCACCGCGCGGGCAGGTCACCGGCGCCGGTCGCGACGGCCTCACCGACCGGCAACCCGTCGTGCCAGCGCCCGGCCCGCAGCCGCCGGCACTCCTCGAGCAGCTCTGGCCCCGCAGCGGCGTGAATCGCCCCGTCAACACCACCGCCGCCGAGCAGCAGGGAGTTGGCCGCATTGACGATGGCGTCCACACGCTCGGTGGTGATGTCGCCCTGGACCGCCTCAACCTCAGTCATGCCGTCATCATGCCAACCACCGCGGACCCAGAACGGGTGACCATGAGATGAGGACCATGCCTTTTCGGGCAGCGGCGCGAGGAAGCAAGGTCACATTCCCAAGGTCAGGAGCGGGCGGCTTCCCAGTCGCTGCGCAGCTGGCCCATGATGATCGCGTCGAACCGCTCGCCGTCGAACTCGAAGGCCTCGCGCCGGGTCCCCTCGACGACGAAGCCAGCCTTCTCGTAGACCCGCTGGGCCCGCGGGTTGAACGCATAGACCTCCAGATCGATGCGGTGCAGCGGCAGGTGGGTGAACGCATAGTCGATCAACAGCCGCGTCGCCTCGCTGCCCAGCCCGCGGTCGCGTCCGCCAGGCCCGAAGAGCGTGCGGTAGTTGCAGGTGCGGTCGCCCTCGTCCCACTCGTTCAGCACGACCTCGCCGACGACCTGTCCGCTCGCGTTGTCGACCACCATCAGGTCCAGGCGATCCGGCTGGTCGTTGCGCGTGGTGTACCACTCCCGCAGCGGCCCGATCTCGGGCTCCTCGGCTGCCTCGATCTCGGCCGTGCTGTGCACACTGCCGGTGAATCGGAGCAGGTCAGGGTCAGTCAGTATGCCGACCATCACCTGAACGTCCTCCGGCTCCACTGGCCGCAGGGTCACCAGATCCCCGGTGAGGGTGGGTTTGTCGGAGAAGGTCCGGTCCTGAGTGGCCATGACCCCACCCTCACAGGATCTGCCTGTAGACAGCCAACGCTTTTTCTGGGCAGCCGTAGGTAAATTGGATGTGTGGGTCTAATGACGAGTGAAGCGGATCGAGCCCGGAACCTTGCCCTCCTGGACGTCAGCGGATGGTCGCGGCCACGCGGCGGTCGCGCCAGAGTTGGATGAGGACGGCGATCCCGGCGAGGACCGGCAGGGCGCTCACGAGGCCGAGTGATGTCGGGCCGATGACGTCATAGGCCTCACCGCCGGTGCTCAGTGTGATCCCGGCAGTCACCACGCCGAGCGCGAGCCAGGTGGCGGCGAACCACAGGGCCCAGCGCTTGCGTCGGCGGACCGCCCAGATCGAGGAGATCCACCCGAGGGCACCAAGGACTCCGGTGCCGACCAGCCAGCCGATGATCGCGGTGCGTTCCGTCGAGACCGTGTTCGCGTCCCACTGCGGATAGGCCTCGCGCACGTGGTTGGCCACGCTGTAGAACATGCAACACGATTCTTGGAGACAGTCATGACGGGACCTCGATCCCGTGGGCAGCACGCGGGGCTGACGAGGGAGGTGGTGCTGGCCACGGCCGTTGAACTCGTCGACGAGCACGGTCTGGCGGCACTGTCGATGCGACGGCTGGGGGGCGAGCTCGGGGTGGAGGCGATGGCGCTCTATCACCACGTGGGCAGCAAGGAGGAGCTGCTGGACGGGCTGGTGGAGCACCTGTTTGCGGAGGTGATGTCGGCGCCCGGCCGTAAGGCAGAGGGCGGGCACTCAGACGACGAGAAGACCTGGCGGCCGGTGCTGCGGACCTTCGCGCGCACCATGGTGGAGATCCTGTTGGCGCACCCGAACCTGGTGCCGGTCGTGCTCTCCCGACCAGCGACCACGCCGCAGGTGCACGGGCTCCTCGAGGAGTTGCTCGGTGCGCTGCGTGACGCGGGCCTCCAACCTGGCCAGGCCCTGGACCTGATCTATGCCGTGATCAGCCTGGTCCTCTCCCATGTCGCGACCGGCGGCGACTCGGGCAACAGCTCGGCCGCCCGCCGCCAGGTCTGAGCGCCCAGGACCTGAGTGACTTCCCGCTCCTGGAGCAGGCTGCGCGCGAGGAGAGCGACCACAGGTCGGACCCGTTCGAGGCGACGCTGGAGGCGCTGTTTGCCTGGTTTGACCCCGAGGTGTCCGTGGTCTGAAAAAGCTCGGCCCACCGGTCGCCAAGACCTTTTTTCAGGCGTAGTGTGAAAAAAGGCAGACAGGAGGTCGCGCCATGAAATCAAGGAGCATCATCGCGGTCCAGGAGTGGCCGCACGAGAGCCGCAGAGCGGCAGAGCTGGTGATCAAGGCATTCGGCGAACCCAACGAGGTCAGCGCCACCGAATTGACCTGGCACCACGCAGTGCCGTGGAAGCGGGTCGTGGCCACCGAGTGGTTCGAGAGTCACAACTTCCCGGTGCCACACGTCGACTGCATCGAGTGCGTCATCGACTATGCGGTGCCCCCGGAGAAGATGAGCGAGTTGGCGCACTTCGACGGCAGCATCCGGGTCGATCGCACGGCCGGAGAGGTGTCGGTGCGCTGTCGCAGCATCGCCAGCAACACTCTCAAGCTGAACCTCGTGCACGACATCGTGACCGGCAAGCGCACGGCACAGGAAGCGCGTGATTATCACGTCAAGGAAGTCCTTGACGCAACGCGCGGCGAGCCCACGCCCTATCGCAAGCACCTGCGGATCCCACCGCAGGGGGACACCAAGGATCCTGGTGAGCAGGTCCTCACCGAGGAGGAACTTCGCACCATGGCCGACAGTGACGTCTCGCTGATCGCACCGCTGGCCCTGGCCCGGCAGTCCGCGCCCCGTCACCCCTGAGCGGTTGAGGATCCGGATCCGCGACTGAGTGACCGAGGGAGAGTCGGCTCTCAGGGAGAGCCGGCCCCTCGGCATACGGCTCCTGGTCTGGCCCGCTCGGTCAGGCCCGGGGCGTGATGCCCCACGCGTCGGCGAGCAGCTCGAAGGAGCGCTGGCGCATGGCGGGGTCGTGGGTGTAGGTCGTGATGATCAGCTCGTCCAGCTCATAGGCAGCGGCGAACTCCTCGATCTGCGGCACGACCTGCGAGGGGTCGCCGACCGCCTTGACCGAGTGGAACTCGCTGATCATCGGCAGCATCGCCTCGGGCACGACCGTGCTGAGGTCATCGACCGGCGGGGCCAGCGGCGCGGAGCCACCGGTGCGGATGGCGGCGACCATCTGCTGGGCGGTCGTGAACAGATAGTGGGCCTCGGCCTCCGACGGCGCGACCAGCACGTTGATGCCGGCCATCACGGTCGGCTTGTCGACCTGCGCGGTCTCGGCGTCGGGGTTGAAGCGCTCGCGATAGACCGCCAGCGCCTCCCGCATCTGTTGCGGCGCAAAGTGACTGGCGAAACTGAACGGCAGGCCGAGGGCTGCGGCGACCTGGGCGCCTCCGGTGGAGGAGCCGAGCATCCAGATCGGCACGTTGGTGCCCTCGCCGGGCAGCGCACGCACGCGGGTGGTCTGGCCGTCGCCGAGATAGCTCACCAGGTCCAGCACGTTGCCGGCGAAGTCGTTGAGCCCACTGGCACTGCGGGCCAGCGCCGCCGCAGTCACCGGGTCGGTGCCCGGCGCGCGGCCCAGCCCGAGGTCGAACCGGTCACCGTGCAGGGTGGCCAGGGTGCCGTAGTACTCGGCGACCATCAGGGGGGAGTGGTTGGGCAGCATGACGCCGCCAGAGCCCAGCCGTATGCCGTGGGTGTGGTTGGCAAAGTGCCCGAGGATCAGGGAGGTGGCTGAGGACATGAACGACTCGGTGCCGTGGTGCTCGGCCACCCAGAGCCGTTCGTAGCCCAACTCATCCAGGCGGGTCGCCAGCGCGGTCGAGTGCTGCATGGCCTCGGCGGGCGTCATGCCCTGGGACCGGGGGACCAACTCGAGGACGGACAGGGGCACACGGGTGTTCGTCGAGGGCATGTCTAAGACAACCGCTGGCGGGCGAAGTTGTTCCCGCCCCCGTCTGGGTAGGTCATCGCGTACCCGGCGAGGTGAGTTCCATGGCGCTACGCTTCGATCCAGAGTTCGGAGAAGGAGCAGTCTTCTAGATGCCTCGGGTGAGCAGCACAACCACGGTGAAGGGACACGAAGTGGGCGATGTGTTAAATCGGGAGACGGCCATCAGGGCCCTGGCGGAATCGCCGATGTACCAACTGTCGACGGCCGGAATGGAGTTGTTTCACACTAATGTTCTCTATTGGCTTGCGAGACAGCATCCCGAGGAGTCGGCACCACTGTGGAATGCACTCGGATTACGCACGCCCTGGGGATCCGAGCCAGCACCCTTCATCCGCCGTGAGTGGCGACACCTGGATCTCGTGATCTCTGAGGGACTGGGGCAGCAGGCGTTGATCCTCGAAAACAAGATTGGTGCCATTCCAACTGCCGAGCAGTTGAAGGGCTATCGAAATAGCGTGGGCAGCCACATCCCGGCTGGTGCCGGTGTCACCACATGGGTGCTCCTGACGTTGACACGGCCTTCATTTGACATCCCTGACCCCTGGACCTCGATCACCTACGGAGAACTGCTGCCATCGCTGCGAGAAACGGCGCAACGTCTGCCGGCAGATGACGGTGTGCTCATGGTCGCCTACGCGACCATGGTCGAGCGGCTAGATGCAGTCGCCGGCCTCTACGACCCTGCTCTCGCGCCAGGAGAGCAAGTGCGCCTCACACCCGATGAACGCGAGCTGCTGATCGACGCGCGTCTGCTGTCATTGGTCGAGAAGGTCAGAGCGGGGCGTTTCGCGGAACAGGTCACCAAGGAGATTCGTGACGCACTTGGAAGCGTTCCGGAAGTCGGCGCGGGTCTGAGTAATGGGTCGGGAGTGAACTCTTGGTGGATTCCCGGCCCACGCGGACGACAGTTCGGTTGGCAACTTCAAGGTGGACAGTTCCGACTCGTGGTGATCACTGGCAGCAGAGACCGGAAGAAGCGCAGTGAAAGGGAGGCGCTGGTCCAAAGTCTCTACGCTTCATTCTTTGATTTCACTGTCGTTGAGGGGGTGCCCGACATCCTCACGGAGTACACCGGCAGGAAGGATTGGCTAGGTTATGAGCCGAACTTCGTCTACCGGTATGCGTCACTCACACCTGATGCAACCTGGGCGGAACTGCGGGACCTGGCAGTGTGGTTCTCGGGGCGCACAACTGAATTCGTGCGGGGCCTGGGCAAGGGCTAACCTCTGACGTCCCGCCGCGATCCCTTGTGACTTCCACTTGTCGGCCGAGCAGGCATTGGCAGGACGAGCCGTGTCAGACCCCGCGCGAGTGACGCCGTCCGCGCCCTCGAAGAGCACACACGCCGAACAGAAGCCGTTCGGCCTACACTTGGAGCCATGGCACCGGACACAGCGAGCTTGATCCGAGACGCTCTCGCGCTCGACGCCGATCAGCGCGCGGTCGTCGCCAACGCGTTGCTCGAGAGCCTCCACGACGCAGGTGACACGGGAGAAGTCGATGCAGCCTGGCGGGTCGAGGCCACTCGACGACTGGCCGAGGTGCGCGCCGGTGCAGTCGAGTTGGTGGATGCTGACGAACACTACGCCCGATTGCGTGCCGCGCTCACCGCATGACCCTGGCCCAGCGGGAGCATGCCGAAGCAGTCGCCGAGTTTGACGCCGCTGTGCGTTGGTACGAGGCGCAGGAGCCTGGGATCGGCCTCGCGCTCATCGACCGGGCGCAGCAAGCCCGACGAGACATCGCCAACTGGCCGAACGCTGCACCACCCTTCACGACCGCTGACGATGGAAGCGTGATCCGCAGCCAGGCCGTTCGCGGATACCCGTACCGAATCGTCTACACCGTGGAGCCGGATGCGATCCTGATCCTCGCCTATGCACACGAGCGTCGCGAACCTGGCTACTGGCTCCACCGACTGGGCGACTGAGCCACGGGTCGAGCGTCACCTTTGGCCACGCCGTCGCACGTCGGTCAGGAGCACCCCGTTGCGCGGTGCGGTCGGCATGCGGCCCATCGGCACGTCCAACCTGTCGGTGACGACCCGGGCCTCCAGACCGGACAGCTCGCTGACGGTCTGCGCGAGCAGCGCCAGCGTGATCCGCTCACCGGGGCAGCGGTGGCCGGTCTGCGGACGGCCGCCTCCCTGCGGGACGAAGTGATCGGCCGCGTGGACACCCAGGTCGTCGTCCCACGGGACGCCCTCGGCGCCGAGGAATCGCGTGGGGTCAAACAGTTCCGGGTCGGTCCAGTGCCGATCGTCGCGGTTGGTGCCCCACACGTCGATGAGCACGCGCTCGCCCTCAGCCAGGGGGGCGCCGTCGACGTCGAGGTCATGCCGGGCGACCGCCGGCAGCATCGGGACGAAGGGGTAATAGCGCCGCACCTCGTCGGCGAAGGCCAGCGCAATCGGGCCTCCCTGGGTCGCCCACCGCGAGCGGACCTCGTCGTGGATCCGCTCGCGCCACTGGGGGTGCTCGTGCATCGCCAGCGCAGCGAAGGCCGCGAAGCGTGCCACGGCGATGCCCGGGCGGATGCCGTTCTGCAACTCGACGGCTGCGACGTCGTCGCTGAGTGGCCGACCGTCCTGGTCGCGGTGGGCCAGCACGTTGGCGAAGTGGGTGCCCTCGCGCGGGGTGATCTTGCCGGAGCGAGCGCGGCGGACCTCGTTGCGGAACCAGCGGTCACACCACCAGCGCATCGCCTGCGTGCGGAGCCAGGCCGGACCGATCACCGCGAAACCGTCGACGATCGCGGCCTCGGCGTGCGCGATGCGGGTCGCTGTCTCCGGGTGGGTCACCACCCCGGCCCACCGCAGCAGGGCACGTCCATAGACCTCTGTTGCCACGGCATACACAGAGGCAGTGCCGCCGGACAACCACCGGTCTCGGACCGCCCTCGCCCACTCCCGCTCGGCCTCCTCCAGCACGCCCTCGGCGGCTGCCGGGCCCATCAGCGACCGGATGAACATCTCCTTGCGGTGCTGGTGCTCCGCACCATCGAGACCGTGCACCGACCCCCGGCCGAACAGCCCTCCCTTGATGAAGGCCGGCATCGCGCCCTCGCGGCGGACCGCCCTCGTGTCAGAGAACAGGCGGACCCCGTCGGCCCCGCGGACGAGCAGTGCGCGCGAGCCCAGCACCTGCAGGGGCACGCGGCTGCCAGCGCGGGGATCGTCTGAGCCCGAACGCAGCTCGTCAGCGAAGCGGTATCCACGGCGCAGGAAGTCGGCGGTGTGGTCGGACAGCAGATCGGTGACGGCCATGACGCCAGTCACTCACGGGAGGCGCCGGTGCACAACGTGAACCGGACCCGTGGCGAGCGCCCTCGGGCCACCTCACCAGCACGATCACGTGCGGCAATGCAAGGCAACGAGTGGCAACTCGTGGCAACAGCGGTTGCAACACCGATATGAATATGCGTCAGGACGGATCCCCATCCTCCCGTCCAACCGTGTCATAAGGAGAACCCCCCATGCGGACTACGTCCCGACTCGCGCTCACCGGCATCGCCACGGTCGCGGCCCTCACTCTCGCCGCGTGCGGCGGGTCCAGCGAAGGCTCCGAATCCGGCGACGGCAAGACCATGAAGCTCGCGCTGAACCAGAACGAGGAGCACCCCTCCTTCATCGCGCTCGAGGCCTTCGGCGAGGAGCTCAGCGAGGCCACCGACGGCCGCTGGGACATCGAGGTGCACCCGAACGCGACGCTGGGCGCCCAGGACGAGACCATCCAGCTCGTCAGCGACGGCGGCGTGGACCTGTCCATCGTCTCGGCCCCGCAGCTGGAGAACCTGAACGACGACTTCGTGGTCTTCAGCCTCCCCACCGTCTTTGACTCCGTCGAGTCACAGATGAGCGTCATCAACGACCAGGAGGTCCTGGGCGACGTCTACTCCAGCCTCGAGGAGAGCAGCAACTTCTCCGTCATCGGTGGGCTCACCCAGGGTGCGCGCAGCTTCTATGTCGAGGACGGCCCGATCGAGACCCCGGCCGACATGGCGGGCAAGAAGATCCGTGTCCAGGAGAGCCCCGTCTTCATCGCGATGATCGAGGCCCTCGGCGCCTCCCCGACCCCGATGGCCTACGGCGAGGTCTACACCGGCCTGCAGTCCGGCGTCATCGACGGTGCGGAGAACAATGAGGTCTCCTACTTCACCCAGAAGCACTTTGAGGTCGCACCCTTCTGGTCCTACTCCAACCACCTGGTCGGTGCGGACTTCCTGATCGCCAACACCGGCACCCTGGACTCCATGTCCGAGGAGGACCGCGCGGCCTTCGACGAGGCCTGGCAGAACGCTGCGGACAACCACACCGAGCTGTGGAGCGAGGCGACCGAGTCCGCGATCGCCGACGCCGAGGCCGGCGGCGCGACCTTCTCCGAGGTGGACGCTGCGTCCTTCACCGAGGCGCTGTCCCCGTTGATCGACCAGTTCGTCACGACCGACTCGCAGAAGGCTCTGCTCGAGGCGATCAAGGGCGCAACGGAGTAAATCCGCTTCGCACACCAGCACCACACCGAAGGGGGCGTCGGACGGCCAGTTGTCGGCCGGCGCCCCCTTGCTGTCCCCGATTTCCCACATGCGAACGGCAGCCAGGAGGCACCATGAGCACCGCCCCATCACACCCGGGGTCTGACGACGCAGCCCCCGAGGGGGTCTCGTCACCCGAGCCAGTCCGCTGGCGGCCACTGATGGCTGGCATGCGCCGCGTGCGGGCTGTCGTGGACCGCGTTCTCGCGGGCCTGTGCATCGTCATCTTCACCGCACTCGTCATCATCGTCTCCTGGCAGGTCTTCACCCGTGAGATCGGCAACTACTCGGCGCCGTGGACGGAGGAGGCCGCCCGCTACACCTTCGTGGTGCTGGCGCTGGTCGCCGCCGCCTACGTCTTCTCCGAGCGCGGCCACATCGCGGTCGAGATGCTCGTGGAGAAACTGCCCGAGCGGGGGCAACTGGTCATGGGCCTGGTCATCGAGGCGATCGTGACCGCCTTCACCCTGTTCACCTTCGTGTGGGGCGGCTGGCGCATCTCCCAGAACGCCTGGGACCAGCAGCTGTCCACCCTGCCGGTCTCCGTCGGCCAGATCTATCTGGTGATGCCCCTGGCCGGCCTGCTGATCACCTTCTACTCGGTCTATTACATGCTGGGCATCCTCTCCGGTGCCGAGCGTCCCACCCCCGAGTTCGACGAGAACGCGGAGGCCATCTGATGGACACCCCGGTCCTGATCGCCACGATCGTCCTCATCGGGGGCATGGCCCTCTTCATCGCGATGGGTCTGCCCGTTGCCTATGCGATGGGCCTGCCCTCGACCATCGCCGTCATCATCCTGCTCAGCTATGACAACGCGGCGCTCACCTCGGCCCAGCGCATCCTGGCGGGGAGCAACTCCTTCCCGCTGCTGGCCATCCCCTTCTTCATCCTCGCTGGCGGATTGATGAACACCGGAGGGATAGCCCAGCGCCTGATCGACCTGGCGCTGGTGGTCTCTGGCAGGTTGCCTGCCTCGCTCGCTCAGACGACCGTGGTGGCAAACACCCTGTTCGGCACGGTCTCCGGTGCCTCGGTCGCCGCGGCTGCCGCCGTCGGCACGGTCCTCAACCCCCCGATGCGACAGGCCGGCTATGACCCCAAGTTCTCGGCCATGGTCAACGCCGTCTCCTCACCGGCTGGCATGCTGCTGCCCCCCAGCAACACCTTCATCGTCTATTCGCTGGTGTCCGGCTCCTCGATCGCCGCGCTGTTCATGGCCGGCGTCGGCCCGGGTCTGTTGTGGGCGCTGGTCTGCATCATCATGGTCGCGCTGTATGCCCGCAAGCACCCGGAGCTGAAGGCCCACGGCGAGCGGCCCACGCTCGGCCAGGCAATGCTCGTGGTGCTCCGCGCGATGCCCGCCCTGCTGATGATCGTCGTCGTGATCGGCGGCATCCTCGGGGGATTCTTCACCGCCACCGAGTCCGCCGTCATCGCGGTGCTCTATTGCCTGGCCCTCGGCCTGCTGCAGCGCACCCTGCCGGTCCGCTCCCTGCCGGGCGTGGTTCTCGAGGCGTCCAAGGTCACCGGCATCATCATGCTGCTGATCGGCATGTCCGGCGTCCTGGGCTGGGTCCTCTCCTTTGCCCAGCTCCCGCAGCTGGTCGCCGAGAGTCTGCTCGGCCTGACCGACAGCAGGGTCGTGATCGTCCTGATCATCATGGTCGTCCTGCTGCTGGCCGGCACCGTCATGGACCCGACACCGGCCATCCTGATCTTCACGCCGATCTTCCTGCCGGTGGTCGTCGAGCTGGGCATCAGCCCGATCCACTTCGGCGCGATGATGGTGTTCAACATGTGCCTGGGCAACATCTCCCCGCCGATTGGCAACAACCTGTTTGTCGCCGCCCGCGTCGGGGAGGTCCGGCTCGAGGGACTGATCTCAAAGCTCTGGCCGTTCTTCTGGGCCCTCGTGATCGCACTGTTCGTCGTGGCCTTCGTGCCGCAGCTCTCGGAGTGGCTGCCGACCACCCTGGGCTTCATGGAGCTGCCGGCAGACAAGTGACGCTGAGCTGAGGGTTGCGTCGTGCAGGACCTGGGCAGGGGGCGGCTGGCCCTGCACGACAGCAGCACGTCGGGGGACGGGTGGGTGAGTCACGAGGTGACTCATCCACCCGTGGTCCGTATGCGGATCGCTCACCTCCCGCGGATCGGTCGCCCCGAGCGTCGCTCACCTCCCGCGGATCGGTCGCCCCGAGCGTCGCTCACCTCCCGCGGATCGCTCGCCCGGTCAGTCCTCGTGCAGGGGGTTGAGGATCCGGTCCAGGAACTGTCGGGTGCGCCGGTGCCGCGGGTTGGTGAACATCTCCTGTGGCGAGGAGCGCTCGACGATCACCCCACCGTCCATGAACAGCACCTCGTCGGCGGCGGCCCGGGCAAAGCTCAGCTCGTGGGTGACCACGACCATCGTCCACCCCTCGTCGGCCAGCTCCTTGATGACCGTGAGCACGTCACCGACGAGCTCGGGGTCCAGGGCCGAGGTCGGCTCGTCGAAGAGCAGCAGGCTCGGCTTGAGCGCAAGAGCACGCACGATGCCGACCCGCTGCTGCTGCCCGCCGGAGAGCTGGAACGGATAGACGTCCCGCTTGTCCAGCAGGCCCACCCGGCTCAGCAGGGCCTCCGCCTCGGCGATGGCCTGCGCCCTGGGCACCTTGTGCACCTGGACGGGACCCTCGATGACGTTCTGCAGCACGGTCTTGTGCGGAAAGAGGTTGTGCTGCTGGAAGACCATGGCCGATCGGTCGCGCAGGGCCAGACGGTCCTGCTTGCGCAGCCGCCCACCGAAGTCGAGCGAGGGCCCACCGGCAAACTCGATCTGGCCGCCGTCCGGGATCTCCAGACCGTTGAGCGAGCGCAGCACGGTGGTCTTGCCCGAGCCGCTCGGCCCGATCAGCACGACCACCTCGCCGCGGCGCACGGTGAGGTCGATGGAGTGCAGCACCTCCAGGTCACCAAAGCTCTTGCTCAGGCCCCGGGCCTGCAGGAGCACCTCCCCGGTGGGCCCACCCGCGGGACCACCGGGTGAGGTGAGGGGACTGCTCGGGTCAGTGGGCGACATACCGGTCCAATCGTGTCTCGAGCATGCCCTGGGCGGTCGACAGCACCAGGCAGAACACCCAGTAGACCAGGGCGGCTTGGATGTAGAGCACCATGAACTCCTGGGTGAAGGCGGCGATCTTCTGGGCCTCGCGGAACAGCTCGGTCACCAGGATCATCGAGGCCAGTGAGGTGTCCTTGACCAGGGAGATGAAGGTGTTGGACAGCGGGGGCACCGACACCCGGGCCGCCTGCGGCAGGATCAGCCGGCGCAGGGACTGGCTGTGGCTCATGCCGATGGTGTAGCCCGCCTCCCACTGGCCCTTGGGCACCGACAGGATCGCGGCCCGGATCACCTCTGCCGCATAACCGCCGACGTTGAGGGAGAAGGCCACGATGGCGCTGGGCCAGGGGTCGATCAGCACCCCGAGGGAGGGCAGGCCATAGAAGATGACGAACAGCTGCACCAGCAGGGGCGTGCCGCGGATCACCGAGATGTAGGCGCGGGCCAGCCACGACACGAACCGGTTGCCGGACAGCCGCATCAGCGCCACGACGAGCGCCAGCACCAGCCCGATGGCGAAGGACGCCAGGGCCAGCGGGATGGTGCCGGTCAGCCCGCCGCGGACGATGGGCCACAGCGAGTCCAGGAAGAGTTGCCAGGTGTCGGTCACGAGGTCAGGTCCTCAGCTGGTGCGGGTCACTGAGAGACGTCGGCGCCGAAGTACTTCTCGCCGAGCTCGGCCAGTGTGCCGTCCTCCGCGAGCCCGGCCAGGGCCTCGTCGAAGGCGCCGACCAGCTCCTCCTTGTCCTGCCCGAACGCGAAGGCGTTGAGCGAGGCCTCGTCGAGCTCGGCGGCGATCGCGATCGGGCTGTCCGGGTGCTCCTTGGTGTAGTCCAGGAAGGTCAGGGAGTCGTTGACGGTCGCGTCGACCCGGCCCTGCTCCAGCAGCGCGACGGCCTGGGCCCAGCCCTCGACACCCTCGACGTTGGCACCAGCGCCCTCGGCGATCTTGCCCCAGTTGCTGTTGAGCGACTGGGCGGTGGTCTTGCCGTCCAGGTCGGTCAGGCCGCTGATGTCGGTGGTGTCTTCTGGGATCACGATGACCCCGGGGGAGACGGTGTAGGGCTCGCTGAACAGATAGCTCGCCTCGCGCTCGGGGTTGATCGAGACCTGGTTGGCGATCACGTCAAAGCGTCCGGCCTCCAGCCCGGCAAACAGGGCGTCCCACTGGGTCTCCTGGTATTCGATCTCCAGGTCCAGCTTCTCGGCGACCGCCTCGACCACATCGATGTCATAGCCAGTCAACTCGCCGGCCCCGCCCTCGTGGAAGCTGAACGGGCGGTAGGTGCCCTCGGTCCCCACGACGAGGACACCCTCGTTGGCCAGGCCGTAGGCGGAGCCGCTGGCGGCGGCCTGCCCGTCACCGTCGTCGCTCGCCTCGCCACTGCTGGAGCAGGCGGCGAGGGCGAGCGCGGAGGCAGCGAGGGTGACGGTGAGGGTGCGGTTGAGCGACATCTTGCGGGTGTCCTTCTGGTCGTGGATGGGGCTTGGTGCCCGATCTCGCAACGGCCCAGTGAAGCACTCCATTCCCAAGAGTGTGAAATGAATATCCAAACCTTGGCTTATGAGCGGTGGTGGGGCTCAGGCCGGCTGGCCGAGGAGCTCGCGCAGCTTGTCGGCTCCCCGGTGCCCTGGGGCGACGCCGTCGACGATGGTGACGATCCCGGTCGAGTTGTCGGTGCGCAGGGGCAGGATGGCCTGATAGGCGGGGGAGGCATACCAGGCCAGCGCCGACTCGCGGTCCGGGAAGGCGATGACCACGATGTCGCCGTCCCACTCGCCCTCCTGGGGTGACAGGGCACCACCGTGGATCAGGAACTGGCCACCAAAGGGCTCCAGGGTGGCGTCGATGCACCGCATGTAGCGCGCGATCTGGTCGCCGAACTGGATCTCGCGGAGGTAGCCGATGGCGTAGGCGGGAAGGCTCATGAGGATCTCCTGTGGGTCTGGCCGGCCACGGGGTGTGGCCGCTGCACACCAGTCCACGACAAATCGGTCGAGCCGTCGATGACCTGACAGGTAATCTCCGCGGGGATGACACACGCAGCGGGCCACCTGCTCAGGACCTGGCGACACCGGCGGCACCTCTCCCAGCTGGAGCTGGCCCACCGGGCGCAGGTCTCACCGCGCCATGTCAGCTTCGTGGAGACCGGCCGGTCCCGACCGACCGTGGAGATGGTGCTCCGGCTGTGCGATCAGCTCACGGTCCCGCTGCGCGAGCAGAACCAGGTGCTGCTCGCGGCTGGTCACGCGCCGGCCCATCCGGAGCACCGGCTGGACTCGCCACCGATGGAGCAGGTCAGCGCCGCGATCGACGGCATCCTCGCGGCACACCTGCCCTTTCCCGCGCTGGTCGTAGACCGGCGGTGGGACCTGGTTGCGGCCAACGATGCGCTCTATGGGCTGCTGGACGGTCTGCCCGATCACCTGCTGGTGCCGCCGGTCAACGTCATCCGGTTGAGTGTGGACCCGGTCGGCCTGGCACCCAGGATCGTGAACCTCGACCAGTGGCGCACGCACCTCATCCACCGGCTGCGGCGCGAGCACGATGCCAGCGCAGACCCCGACCTGGCCAATCTGCTCACCGAGGTGGGTGACCTGCCGGCGATGCACACTGCTCCCGCGGAGTCGATGCCGTTGCTCGTGCCCCTGCGGCTGCGAGTGGGTGACGACGTCCTGTCCTTGCTCTCCACGACAACGGTCTTCGGCACGCCTCACGAGGTCACCCTGTCCGAGCTGGCGATCGAGGCCTTCTATCCCGCGGATGATTCGACCCGGAAGCTGTTGCTCCAGGGCTAGCTCAAGGCCGGGTCGTCGCTGCTCAGAGGGTGACCTCGCCCTCCCAGCAGGTCGGCGCGCAGTTCGGCCCGTTGGGCTGGTCGCGGGTGAAGGTGAGATCGCCAGCGTGGTCGACCAAGGCTGCGTCGTCATCGCGCACGGTCAGCGTCACCAGGTGAGTTCCCTCCCAGTCGGCATCCTCGGGGGGAGTCAGATAGATGGTATCGGACGCGGGGTCCAGCACCAGGCCGTCCGCCACCTGACCGTTGACCTCGCCGGCCTCGGAAACCTGCAGAGTCCCGGACTGGCACACGCCGTCGGCGCAGGCCTCGACCTGGTAAGGCACGTCCGGCTGCAGGTCGGCAGCCACGTGGAAGGTCACCAGGTTGCCGCACCCCTCATCGGTGCAGTTGGCACACGAAGGCATGATCGCGGCGGCCAGCGTCAGCACCCCTCCCAGGAGTGGCAGCGCACCGCCGGTCCATCTCATGGCCGCAGAGTATCCAGGATCTTGGCGATCCGCCGGTCACGCGTGTCCTCGGTCTTGGCGTCGGTGACCTGGCGGGCGTGTTCCTTGCGCTTGCTGTAGGAGAGTGCGTCGAAGGCTGCGCGTGCTGTGGGATCAGCCTCGAGGGCCGCGGTCAGCTCCGGCGGCATGTCGACGGTGCGCTCGGCCGTGTCGAGCTCGATGGTCGCGGTGACGTTCTGCCCGATCTCAACGCCGAGGGCGGCGCGAGCTGCCTTGGACAGGCCGATCATGTTCTGGCCGCCCATCCGGGCGACCCGCAGCCGGTGGCTCGTCCCGTCGATCGTGACGACCACTGGCGGGTTCTTCGTCGACCCGAGCTCGGCCACCTGCTCATCGGTGAGCACGATGGCCGTGGCCGGACCCATCGGATCAAGCGTCGCCTGCACGGTCAGCATTTCTGCACCATCAGCATTTCAGCACCGTCAACATCTCGACACAGTAGCGTCCGATGGCGGTAGCCTCCAGGCATGCGCACTCTTGTGGTCAGCGTCATTGCCGATGAGCGGCCCGGCCTCGTCGCCGAGCTCGCGAGCACCGTCGCCGAGCACGGCGGCAACTGGCTGGAGAGCCAGATGGGACGCCTGGCCGGCAAGTTCGCCGGCGCCGTCCTGATCGAGGTCGAGGCCGACCGGGTCGAGGAGCTCACCACTGCACTGCAGGGCCTGAGCGAGATCGGTGTCGTCGATGTCTCCGAGGCAGGCGACGGGTCCGGGCCGACCGCTGAGCCGGTGGGGCTGCACGTCGTTGGTCAGGACCAGCCCGGCATCGTGCGCGAGGTCACCCGCGCCCTCGCCGACCGCGGCCTGAGCATCCAGGAGTTCCACACCTCGACCAGCGACGCCCCGATGACCGGCGACCGGTTGTTCGAGGCCATCGCCGTCGTGGGACTCACCGACGGCTCGGACCTGACCGACCTGCGCTCCTCGCTGGACGAGGTCTCCAGCGAGCTGAGCCTCGACATCCAGCTCGACGACGGTGACGAGGGCCCCGCCTGGGGCGAGGTGCCCGACCCGACCTGAGGAAAGCGCCAGGCCGAGACCGGTCTCACCGAGATGGTGGGCGCCGCGGCCTCACGGCCCCGGCGAGAGTATGCCGAGGTGCAGCGCGCGCAGGACCGCCCGGGTGCGGTCCCTGACACCGAGCTTGGCCAGCAGGGTGGACAGGTGGTTCTTCACCGTCCCCTCGGCCAGGAACAGCGACTCAGCGATCTCGCGGTTGCTGAAACCGCTGGCCAGCAGGCGCAGGATCTCGGTCTCGCGCGGCGTCAGCGGCTCCGGCGTGGGCAGGTGGGCGAAGTCGTCCGGCACGGGCAGGGAGCCCAGGCCCTGGAGCAGGCGCTCGGTGAGCGCGGGCTGCACCAGGGTGCCACCACCGGCGAGGCTGCGGATCGCGCCGACCAGCTCCTCGAGGGTGACGTCCTTGAGCAGATAACCCTTGGCGCCGGCCCGCAACGCCCGCAGCACCAACTCGTCGTCATCAAAGGTGGTGAGCACGAGGGCAGGAACCTGGCTGCCGCGCTCGCGCAACGCCTCCAGGGTGGCGATGCCGTCGCGCCCCGGCATCCGCAGGTCCAGCAGCAGCACGTCGGGGGAGAGCTCCTCCACGAGCGCCAGCGCCTCGTCACCATCGGCGGCGTGCCCGACCACCTCCACCTCGTCGGTGATCGCCAGCAGGCTGTCCAGGCCCTGGCGGATCAGGGTCTGGTCATCGGTGATGACGACCCGGATCATGCGGACACCACCGCGTCGGCCGACGCGTCGACCCGGATCATGCGGGCACGCTCACGCCAACCGGCCCGTCGACCGGCAGCGCAGCTGGCAGTTCGACCAGCACCTTAAAGCCCGGGGAACCCGCAATGTCGAGACGGCCGCCCTGTGCCTCGACGCGCTCCCGGAGCCCGTTGAGCCCGTGCCCCGCAGTGAGCCGATGTGCGCCCCGCCCGTCGTCCCGCGCTTCGAGGCGCACGATTCCGTCGGCGCTGGCCAGGGAGATCCAGAGGTTCTCCGCCTCCGCGTGCCGGATCGTGTTGGTGGTGACCTCCTGCACGGCGCGCACCAGCGTGGTGGAGTGCCCGTCCCCGACGTCGAGGGCCGGGTCGATGTCCAGGTGGACCCGCGGGTGGGGGACCTCCTGGGCCACCCGGGCCAGCGCGCTGGGCAGATCGAAGCTGCGCTCCCGCTCGGTCCCCACCACCGAGCGCACGTCGCCGAGCAGCTCCTTGGCCAGCGTGCGGGCCCGCACCACGTGCTCGCGGGCCGGCCCGTCCACCTGGTGGGTGGCCACCTCGAGCTCCACGGACAGCACGGTCAGCTGGTGGCCCAGCACGTCGTGCAGCTCACGGGAGATCCGCAGCCGCTCCTGCGCCTGACTGGACTCGGCGAGCAGCGCCGAGGTGCTCTGCAGCTCCACGTGCGCGACGGTGACGTCACGCAACGCCTCGGCCACCCGCTCCTGGCTCCACACCATGACCGCGCTGGCGACCTGCAGCAGCGTGTAGAGCATCGTGGCCAGCGCCAGCTCGGGGATCGGCGCGGAACCCTCGACCAGCGGCCCCACCCCCGAGAGCGCAGCCACGATGACCAGCGCATTCCAGGAGATCACGATCGCGATGAGGCGCAGATCCAGGTGGTGGGCGCAGATCGCGGTGCCGAAGACCAGCAGGATCAGGCTCATCCCGCCGGGGTTGGGGGACAGCAGTGCCACCGCGGAGGCAGCCAGGACCGCCGGAGCCACCAGAGCGAGCCGTCCGATCGCAGTCGCAGGAGTGCGCCGGGCGGCGGCCACCCCCAGCAGCACCAAGAACAGCACAAAGATGGCCAACCAGCCGGCGAAGTAGCCCCCCGACGCGCGGTCCCAGACCATGGCCCCCTCCACCGTCCCGACCAGCACGCACACCACCAGCAGGCTCAGCGCGGCCCAGATCTCCATGCTGCCGCGTCGTTCCATGCCACCACCCTATGGACCGGCTCCCGTAGCGGTGAGTGCCAGAAGTCACGGGTCGGATCGGTGACCTCCGGCAGATGTGCCGGGCCCCTCCCACTTCCTAGCGTGGATCCCACGCTGCCGACACGACGCAGCACCCCACTAGAGCAGCCACTAGAGCAGCCACCAAGGAGAGTCCCGTGCCAGTCATCGAGATCGAGGAACTGCGCAAGACGTATGCCGGCAGGCACGTGGTCGACGGCGTGAACCTGACCGTGGAGCCCGGGGAGATCTTCGGGATCCTCGGGCGCAACGGCGCCGGCAAGACCACGACCGTGGAGTGCGCCATCGGGTTGCGCAAGCCCGACGGCGGGCGGGTGCACACCTTCGGCCTCGACCCGCGGGCCGAGCGCGCCCGGGTGCTGCAATCCGTCGGGGTCCAGTTGCAGTCGGCCTATCTGCACATGAGCCTGACCGTCATCGAGCAGGTCCGGCTCTATCGCTCGTTCTATCGCGACGGCCTCGATCCGGACGAGCTCCTGGAGCGCCTGGACCTGCAGCGGTTGCGCACGGCCCGCACGGACCAGCTCTCCGGCGGTGAGCTGCAGCGGTTGAGCATCGCCACCGCGCTGGTCGGCAAACCGCGGCTGGCCGTGCTCGACGAGCTCACCTCCGGGCTGGACTCCGCGGCACGGCGCCAGATGTGGCAGCTGATCGAGGACATGCGGGACGACGGCATCACGATCGTGCTGGTCAGCCACTTCATGGAGGAGGTCGAGCGCCTCGCCGACCGGGTGGCGGTCCTGGACGCCGGGCGGGTCGTGGCGCTGGACACCCCCGCAGGCCTGGTCCGGGCGGCCGGAGGAGACGACGCGGTGCGCTTCCGCGTCCACGGGCCGCTAGAGGCGAGCCTGCTGACCGCCCTGCCGGGCGTCGATGACGTGTCCATCGAGGGCACCTGGGTGCGGGTCTCTGGCCGGGGGGACCTGGTGGGGCAGGTCACGAGCGCTCTGATGAGCCACGGCATACCGGCCACTGACTTCACCACCCGCACGGCGTCGTTGGACGACGCCTTCCTGCAGCTCACCGGCCACGCGCTCGGTGAGCCCGAGCCCCAGCCCGGGCTGGCCTGAGAGGACGATCATGACTGACACGACGACGCTGCCCGAGGCGCGCAGCCTGCCCGCAGCCGGCCGGGCGCAGCTGCTCCTGGCCGAGGCCCGGATGACGATCCGCGACACCTCCGGGCTGATCCTGCCGATCGGCATGCCGCTGCTGATCATGGTGATGAACGGTTTGGGGGGCAGCTCCGACCAGGTCCTGCCCAGCGGGTCCACTGTGATGAACGAGATCCTGATGCCGCTGACCGTCACGATGGTGGTGGCACTGGTGGGCGTGGTGAACATGCCCTCGTTCCTGGCGTCCTATCGCAAGTACGGCGTGCTCAAGCGGCTCGCCGTCACGCCGGCCCGACCGATCACGATCCTGGCGGCCCAGGGGATCGTCAGCCTCGCCCAGGTGCTCATCGGAGTCGCCGTGATGATGGGGGTCGGCATGGCCGCCCTCGGCGTCACCCTGCCCGTCAGCCTGGGGTGGGCCCTGGTCGCCGGGGGTCTGCTGGTTGCCGCGATGTATGCCGTGGGTCTGCTGATCGCGGCCACCGCACCGACGGTGAATGCCGGCCTGGCACTGGGCCTGGGTGCGTTCTTCCTGATGCTCGCCCTCGGCGGCGGCTTCGGCCCCGTCGAGAACTTGCCGGACGTGCTGCGGCAGGCGGGGGAGCTGTTGCCCTATGGCGCTGGCAACGCTGCCCTGTCCGCGGCGTGGATCGGTGAGGCTCCGGCGCTGCAGGACCTGGGTGTCCTCGGTGCCTGGACCGTGGTGGCTGGCGGGCTTGCGGGCCGGCTCTTCCGCTGGACGTGAGCCGCCCAGATCGTCACCTGGTCATCCGGCGTGCCGGTCAGCCGGTCGGAGCGAAGGGCTCGCTCTCCTCGAATGGTCACTGTTCAATGTATAGTCACTGCATGCTGACCATTGCTTCTCGGGTGGACGTGATGAACCGGTTGGGTCGGGCGATGGCCGATGCCACGCGGTCGCGGATCTTGCTGTCGTTGTTGGCTGAGCCGGGGTATCCGGCTCAGCTCGCACGGGACCTGGACCTGTCGCGCACGAACGTGTCGAACCATCTGGCGTGCCTGCGTGGATGCGGGATCGTCGTCGCTGAGCCCGAGGGCAGGAAGACCCGCTACGAGATCTCCGACCCCCACCTCGCCGCCGCTCTGACGGCGCTGGTGGAGGTGACGCTGGCGGTCGATGAGGATGAGCCGTGCATCGACCCGGAGTGCTCAGTTCCGGGTTGCTGTGGTCCCGACGCCGTGGCTTCTGCTGCCGTTGAGGCCGGGGCGGAGGGGGCGCGGTGAGCCGGGAGTGCTGCGGCCCCGAGGTGCCGGTCATCCCCGAGCCGGTGGATGCCTGCTGCGGCCCGTCCGAGCCGACTGGACGCGAGGAGCATGAGGAGGTGCCGCCCTGGTGGCGCGACCGCGCCCTGGCGCTGCCGGTGGTCTCCGGTCTGTTGTGGGTGACCGGCCTCATCCTGGGGTGGGCGGGCCAGCAGGCCCCCGCCCTCATCGTGTTCGCCGTGGGGCTGGCGGCGGGTGCGTGGACGTTCGTGCCCGGCACGATCAAGCGCCTGGTCACCGCCAAGGGGCGGGGGCGGTTGGGTGTTGGCCTGTTGATGACGATCGCCGCGATTGGTGCGGTGCTGCTGGGGCACATCGGCGAGGCTGCGGCGCTGGCGTTCCTGTTCTCCATTGCTGAGACCCTCGAAGACCGTGCGATGGACCGCGCCCAGCAGGGCCTGCGCGCTCTGCTCTCGCTCATCCCCGAGACAGCGCGGGTTGCCCGGCGGGGCGGCGAACAGATGATCCCGGCCGCCGATGTCCGCGTGCTCGATGTTCTCATCGTGGGAGCTGGTGAGCGGGTTGCCACCGACGGCGTGGTGACCTCGGGCCGCTCGTGGGTGGACACTTCGGCGATCACCGGCGAGTCGATCCCCGTCGACGTCGGCCCCGGCGACGAGATGCTGGCCGGCTCGGTCAACGGGTCGGGCACGCTGAACATTGAGGCCACCGCCGATGGGCGCGACAACTCGCTCACGAAGATCGTCCACCTGGTTGAGCAGGCGCACGCCACCAAGGGTGAACGCGCCCGCATGGCCGACCGCATCGCCCGCCCCCTGGTGCCGCTGGTGCTCATCGCTGCCGCGCTGATCGTCGCCTTCGGGTTCCTGGTCGGCGACCCGTCCACCTGGACGGAGCGTGCCCTCGTGGTGCTCGTGGCCGCCTCGCCGTGTGCCCTGGCGATCGCAGTGCCGGTCACCGTGATCTCCGCGATCGGCTCCGCCAGCAAGTTCGGTGTGGTCATCAAGTCCGGTGCCGCGTTTGAACAGCTCGGCACCATCGGCCGGGTTGCGTTCGACAAGACCGGCACCCTCACCCGCAACGAGCCGCGCGTCGTCACGACTCACACCAGCGGAGAGCACACCGAGACCGATGTTCTCGGATTGGCTGCTGCCTTGGAGGCGACCAGCAGCCACCCGCTGGCCGAGGCCATCACTGCCGCGGCGCCGAATAGGCCAGAAGCGACTGACGTGCGCGAACTCCCAGGCCACGGCCTGAGCGGCGTCGTCGATGGCCGCCGGGTGCGAGTCGGCAGCCCCCGCTGGATCGACCCCCAAAGCCTCACCGGGTCGGCCACCGAGCTGTCCGGTCAGGGCATGAGCCTGATCGTCGTCGAGGTCGAAGACCAGGTCATCGGGGTGATCGGCATTCGTGATGAGCTGCGTCCCGAGGCCGCCGAGGCGATTCTCGCCCTGCGCGAGCTGGGACTGTCGACGGTGATGCTGACCGGTGACAACACCCGCACCGCCCACGCGATCGCCGCCCGGGCTGGCATCGATGAGGTGCACGCCGAGCAACTCCCCGAGGACAAGGCCGAGCACATCCGACACTCCACACAGCAGGTGCCGACCGCGATGATCGGTGACGGCATCAATGACGCCCCGGCTCTGGCCTCGGCCACCGTGGGGATCGCGATGGGCGTGACGGGGTCTGCAGCGGCGGTGGAGTCCGCCGACGTCGCCTTCACCGGCAGCGACCTGCGGCTGATCCCAGACGCCTTGGCCCATGCCAAGAGGGGGCGGGCGATCATGACCAGCAATATTGCCCTGGCGCTGGCGATCATCGTGGTGCTGTTCCCGCTGGCGCTTTTCGGGGTGCTCGGCCTCGCCGCGGTCGTGCTGGTGCACGAGGTCGCCGAGGTGATCGTGATCCTCAACGGCGTCCGCGCGTCCCGTTCCAAGCGCCGTGCCCACCCAGTTCATCCGATGGATGCCAGGACGTCGTCCTCGACCGATTCCGTGAACGTCAGCGCCTGATTCGCCGTCGTTGGCGGGCGAGCGCGGTGATGACGTGGGCGGCGTCGCGGTGGACTCCGCGGAGCGTGTTTGATGAGAAGGACCGCTGGAACTCAACCCCGAGGTATCCAAGGCCGGGCTGCACGGTCGAGACGCCCTGCTGGTGCCGGGGCATCCCTGCCTCGTCCAACGCTCTGAGGGAGGTCAGGTAGGGCAGGTGGGGTCGGTAGCCGGTCGCGAAGATGACAGCGTCCACGTCTTCTCGGGTGTCGTCTGGCCAGACCACGCCGTGCGGGGTGAACCTGGCGAACGGGCCTCGCTGTTCCAGCCTCCCGGACTGCAGGGCTGTGCGGTAGGCGCCGGTGTCGATGACTGGTGTGCCTTTGACGATCCGACTCAGCACCCTGGGCGCCAGGAAGTCGGCGCCGGTGCGGGCTAGCCACCAGTGCAGATCACGGCCCGCGATCTTTTGCGGTGCGAACCGGACCCGGTCCCGCACCACCAGTGCCACGCGGGCGGTGTGGCTGAGTTCGTGTGCGACCTGGACCGCGGAGTTGCCAGCCCCGACCACCAGCACCCGTTGCCCGGCGAACGCTTCCGGTGACCGGTAGTCGGCCACGTGCAGCACCTCGCCCGCGAACTCGTCACGGCCAGGCACCTGTGGAGCGTGCGGGTTGGTGAAGGAACCGGTTGCGGCGATGAGCACGTCGCCGGTGACGCGGGCTCCGTCGGCCAGCATCGCGGTGAACCCCTCGCTGGGGTCTGCGGTGACCTGCGTGACGCGGGCGTTCGTGCGGATGTCGACATCGAGCCACATTGCGTAGTCACTCAGGTAGTTCACGACGTCGTCGCGGTGGGGGTAGCCCTCCGCCGGGCCGGGGAAGGGGTAGTCAGGGAAGTTGCTGAACCGGCGCGGTGAGAACAGGTGCAGGCTGTCGTAATAGGCGGGCCAGGACCCGACCGGATGGGGCCCGGCTTCCAGCACGACCGGTTCCCATCCGCGATCCCGCCCAGCGCGTGCGGCGGCGAGACCAGACTGTCCGCCGCCAACAATCAGTAGCCTGCCCAGTGTCATCAGAAGTCCTCTTTGTATCGATGAACATCAATACAAGAAGCCTGACAGCTGCATCGACATGCGTCAATATGTTTCTTCTCTAGCCGTTCAGCAGTGGCGTGAGTGGCGCGAGGGCCGTGGGGACGGCGCTGTAGTAGACCCAGGTCCCGCGGCGCTCACTGTCGATGAGTCCTGCCTCGCGGAGCTTGCGCAGGTGGTGGGAGACGGTCGGCTGAGAGACCCCGAAGTCGCCCAGGTCGCACACGCAGGTCTCCCCGGTGGTGGCCGCGATCCGTGTGTAGAGCCGGAGTCGGACGGGGTCGGCCAGTGCCTTGAGCAGGGCGGCCAACTGTTCGGCCTGCGCTGCCGGCAGGCCCTCGGCGGGCGCACAGCCGGCCGCGCAGGCAGCGGCTGCGGTCAGGTCGATGGCGGGCTCAGTGGTCGTCGGCACCCTTCTATATTGACAACTATCGAAAAAGGTTGCAAGTATGGGCACATCGACAACCATCGAAGCAGAGGAGTTCTCTCGTGGCACCCGCAACCTTGCCCGTGGCCGTCATCGGCGCTGGTCCGATCGGCCTGGCGACAGCCGCCGAGCTGGTCCGGCGAGACCAGGAAGTGATCGTCCTGGAGCAGGGCGAGACCGCAGCGGCAGCGGTGCGCCAGTGGGGGCACGTGCGGTTGTTCTCGCCGTGGTCGGAGTTGACCTCCCCGGCGGCCGTGGCCCTGCTGGAGGGCACGGGATGGGTCCACCCCGACCCGGCGGCCTATCCCACCGGAGCGGAGTGGGTGCATGACTATCTCGATCCGCTGGCGAGCCTCTTGGGCGAGCGGGTGCTGACCGGCCGCCAGGTGACCGGCGTGGCCCGTGCGGAGCGCGACCTGCTCGTGGACTCCGGGCGGGCCGACCAGCCGTTCGTGCTCCACGTCCAGAAGTCGGACGGGTCGACCCAGCGGGTGCAGGCTCGTGCCGTGGTGGACTGCTCCGGGACGTGGGGCTCGCCCAACCCACTCGGCGCCGAGGGATATCCTGCGGCAGGGGAGAGCGCAGCGGCCGACCGGATCCTGTATGGCATGCCCGACGCGGAGGACAACGCGCAGGCCAGGTTTGCTGGCGCGGCCACGGCGGTGGTCGGCTCGGGTGCCTCCGCGCTGACCGCGTTGATCGCGCTCACCTCGGCCCCGTTGCACACCCCGGACTCCCGGGTGGTGTGGGTGGTGCGCCGCGGCGCTGTGGGGAACGCCTTTGGCGGGGGAGAGCTGGATGAGCTGCCGGCCCGTGGGGCCCTGGGCACCCGCGTCCGGGCTGCCGTTGACGCCGGACTGATCGAGGTGGTCACCGGTTTCCGGGTCGCCGCGGTGCAGGAGCAGGAGGCAGGACTCGCCCTGGTCTCCACCGACGGCCAGCGGGTCGAGGGACTCGAGCAGGTCGTGGCGGCCACCGGGTTCCGGCCGGACCTGTCCTTCCTGTCCGAGATCCGTCTCGACCTGGATAACCGGCTGCAGGCACCCACGCTGCTGGCTCCCGGGATCGACCCCAACCTGCACTCCTGCGGATCGGTGGAGCCCCACGGGTTTGACGTGTTGGCCCAGCCCGAGGGTGACCTCTATCTGGCCGGGATGAAGTCCTACGGCCGGGCCCCTTCCTTCCTGGCGATGACCGGCTATGAGCAGGTCCGATCGATCGCCGCGGCACTCGCTGGAGACCTGGACGCAGCCCGGGCCATCGAGTTGACACTGCCCGACACGGGCGTATGCGGAGGTGCCGGTCTGTTTGACGAGGACACCTCAGCCGGTGGTTGCTGTGGCACCACTGCCGGCCCGCAGGAGCTCACCCTGACGGTCCCTGCCCGATGACCGACCAGCAAGTCAGCCGGGCCGTGACGGCCCCGGCGCGCATGTCGACGACAGACAAATACCTGGCGGTGTGGATCGGTGCGGCCATGGTCGCCGGTCTCCTGCTGGGCCGGCTCATCCCCGGCTTGGGTGGCTGGTTGGGGGCCGTCGAGATCGACGGGGTCTCGCTCCCGATCGCGCTCGGGCTGCTGGTGATGATGTACCCCGTGCTGGCCAAGGTCCGCTACGACCGACTCGGCACGGTGACCGGTGATCGCCGGTTGCTGGGCAGCTCGCTCGTGCTGAACTGGATCGTCGGCCCGGCCCTGATGTTCGTCCTGGCGTGGGTCTTCCTGGCCGACCTGCCCGAATACCGCACCGGCCTGATCATCGTCGGCCTGGCACGGTGCATCGCGATGGTCATCATCTGGAACGACATGGCCTGCGGCGACCGGGAGGCTGCCGCGGTCCTGGTCGCGATCAACTCGATCTTCCAGGTCGTCGCCTTCGCTGCGCTGGGCTGGTTCTATCTCTCGATCCTGCCCGGGTGGCTCGGTCTTGATCAGGCCACCCTGGACGTCAGTCCCTGGCAGATCGCCAAGTCGGTGTTGATCTTCCTGGGCATCCCGCTGCTCGCCGGTTATCTGTCCCGGGTCTGGGGAGAGAAGGCCAAGGGGCGCACCTGGTATGAGGAGACGTTCCTGCCCATCGTGAGCCCCTGGGCGCTGCGCGGACTGCTGTTCACCATCGTGCTGCTGTTTGCCCTGCAGGGCGAGCAGATCACCTCCCGCCCCTGGGACGTGGCCCGGATGGCGGTGCCGCTGTTGATCTATTTCGCCCTCATGTGGGGTGTCGGCTTCGCGGTCGGCAAGGGACTGGGTCTGTCCTATGAGCGCACCACCACCCTGGCGTTCACTGCTGCGGGCAACAACTTCGAGCTCGCGATCGCGGTGGCCATCGCGACCTTCGGTGTCACCTCCGGTCAGGCTCTGGCGGGTGTCGTCGGACCGCTCATCGAGGTGCCCGTCCTCGTTGGCCTGGTCTATGTCTCGCTTGCCCTGCGTCGCCGTTTTTTCCCACACCAGGAGGAATCGCATGACCCAACCCCAGCTTCGACCTGAACAGAGGCCTGACGACGCCCCGCCGCACATCGCGACGGTCGTTGAGGACCTGACCTACACATTCGGGGACGCGTTCAGTCACGACCAGGTGCAGCAGGCCGTCGTCACGGCGCACCGGGAGTTGGCCGCGGTGTCCACCGTCCAGGACTTCCTGCCGGTCCTCGTGGCGCGACTGGCCCGCGAACGGCTCACGGCAGCGGCCCAGGCCGACGGTCAGATCGCCAAGGCCGTCCCCGAGTTGTTGTTCGTCTGCGTCCACAATGCCGGTCGCTCTCAGCTCGCGGCCGCCCTGGCGGCCCACCTGGCACCGGGCAAGGTGCATGTCCGCTCAGCTGGCTCCCAGCCCACCGGGGAACTGAACCCCGCTGTCATCGAGGTGCTGGCCGAGCGGGGCATCAGCCTCACCGACGCCTATCCCAAGCCACTGTCCGGAGACGTGGTTCGCGCGGCCGACGTCATCATCACCATGGGGTGCGGCGACGCCTGCCCGATCCTGCCCGGCAAGCGCTATCTGGACTGGGATGTGGCCGACCCAGCCGGCCAGCCGCTCGAAGCGGTCCGTGACATCCGTGACGACGTGCAGCAACGGGTCAGCGCCCTGCTGCGCGACCTCAATCTCTAGCCGCCCCAACAGTATTGCGAGGAGAACTGTGACCAAGCCCAGCGTCCTGTTTGTCTGTGTTCACAACGCCGGCCGATCCCAGATGGCCGCCGCCTATCTGCACCACCTCAGCAACGGTCGCGTCGAGGTCCGCTCGGCTGGCTCAGCGCCCGGTGTGGCCGTCAATCCCACTGCCGTCGAGGCGATGGCTGAGGAAGGGATCGACATCTCGGCCAACCAGCCCCGGGTCCTCACGGACGAGGCGGTGCAGGCCTCCGATGTGGTCATCACCATGGGGTGTGGCGATGCCTGCCCGATCTATCCCGGAAAACGCTATGAGGACTGGGAACTGGACGACCCGGCCGGGCAGGGCATCGTCACGGTCCGACCGATCCGCGACGCCATCCGAGACCGGGTGGAGACGCTGATCACCGAGTTGCTCCCCGCCGGCAACTCCTCGACGGAGGAATCCTGACGATGGAGCCACCCACCGTCCTGTTCGTCTGTGTCAAGAATGGCGGCAAGTCCCAGATGGCGGCTGCCCTGGCTCGGCAGCACTACGGCGACGCAATGCACGTCCTGTCTGCGGGCACCAGCCCGGGCCAGGGCCTGAATGCGGAGTCCGTGGCGGCCCTCGAGGAAGTCGGTGCCAGCACCGCTGGCGAGGCTCCCAAGCCGGTCGATCCGCAGGCCGTTGCTGACGCGGACCTCGTCGTCATCATCGGACCGGAAGCCCAACTCGACGCCGGCAGCACGCCCGTCCAACGCTGGGTCACCGACGAGCCCTCAACCCGTGGCATCGACGGCATGGAACGCATGCGCCTCGTGCGTGACGACATCGCCACCCGCGTCAGGAGCCTCTCCACGGATCTTGGCCTGCGCAGCTAGCTGTGCTGCGCCGGGGCGGCGCGCACGTGGGCTCGCTCGCCCTGCTTGCCGACGAGGCTGAGGAACTCCACCGATCCCGAGCTGGTGGCCCCGAACCAGTGCGGGGTGCGGGTGTCGAACTCGGCAGCCTCGCCGGGCTCGAGGATGAGGTCGTGCTCGCCGAGGACCAGGCGGAGTCGGCCGTTGAGGACGAAGACCCAGTCATAGCCCTCGTGTGTGCGCATCTCGGGCTCGGTGTTGTCGCGCCCGGCCGGGAGGACGAACTTGTAGGCCTGGATGCCGCCGGCGCGACGGGTCAGGGGCAGGACCGTCGAGCCGTCGGTGGTGGGGAGCGGGCGCAGGTTGATGCGCGGGTCGCCGGTGGCGGGGGCGTCGACCAACTCGTCCAGGGTGACGCCGTGGACGCGAGCCAGCGGCAGCAGCTGCTCCAGGGTGGGGCGACGAAGGCCAGCCTCCAGTCTGGACAGGGTGCTGACCGAGAGCCCGGTCTCCTGGGCCAGGTCGCTCAGGGTGATGTCACGGCGCTGGCGCAGCCGCTTCAGCCGTGGCCCGACGGCCTCGAGGGTCCGGTCAGTGGAGTCGTCCATGCGACCCAGTTTGCCATTTGGCAACAAGGTTTGCACACCGGGAGGGTGCGGTCCATTCTCGAATCAGGCGGGTGTCGAGCGGCAGCCGCGAGAGCGTGAGAGGACGACGGAGATGGCACAGCACGAGATGACACAGCATGAGGCAACACAGCGAGAGGCAACACAGGTCATGCCAACGCAGGAGCTGACCGATGAGCTGGGGGCGATCCGCGACGTGGTGGTCGTGGGCGGCGGCGCGGCTGGCCTCAGCGCAGCCCTGACGCTGACACGTGCTCGCCGCACGGTGACGGTGGTGGACGCCGGTCAGCCGCGGAACGCACCGGCCACCGGTGTGCACGGGTTGCTGGCGCTGGACGGGGTGAGCCCCGCAGAGTTGCTGGCACGTGGACGCAAGGAGGTCGTCGCCTATGGCGGCGAGATCCTCGCCGGCCAGGTCGTGGAGGTGACGCGTGCGGCATACGGCTTTGTGGTTGAGCTGCGTGACGGCTCGCTCCTGCGGGCGCGGCGACTGCTGATCGCCACCGGTCTGGTGGATGAGCTGCCCGAGGTCGCGGGCGTGCGCGAGCAGTGGGGACACGGCGTGCTGCACTGTCCGTTCTGCCACGGCTGGGAGGTCCGGGACCGGCGGATCGGCATCCTGGCCGCGGAGCCGATGCCGGTCCACAAGGCGCAACTGTTCCGGCAGTGGAGCTCGGACGTCGTGTTCTTTGCGGGGGAGATTGAGCTCTCCGAGAGTGATCGGACCACGCTGGAGGTGCTGGACGTGCCGGTGGTCGAGGGTACGGTCTCGCGCCTGGAGATCGAGGGCGGTCAAGTCACCGGTGTGCGGCTCGAGGATGGTCAGGTCGTGGCGGTTGATGCCGTGGTCGTGTCGACGCGGATGATTGCGCGCACCGGTCCCTTCGCTGGCATCGGCATCACCGCGACGCCCCACCCGAGCGGGGAGTTCATCGAGGCCGACGACTTTGGCAAGACCGCCGTCGCCGGGGTCTGGGCCGCAGGCAATGCCTCCGACCTCTCCGCGCAGGTCAGTGGCGCAGCAGCCGAGGGAGCCCGTGCGGCGCAGTCCATCATCGCCGACCAGATGATGGCCGACCTGGAGCAGGCGCTCGCCGCCCGGGCCGCGGCGGTGGAGGATGTGGCCTGATGACGCACTCCTTTGACAAGAACTATTGGGACGAGATCTGGCACGGCGATCGCGCCGCGGCGATGGCTGCCGGTGACCCCAACCCGCACCTGGTGCGCGAGGTTGCTGACCTGACACCCGGGGCGGCCCTGGAGGCTGGCTGCGGTGCCGGGACCGAGGCGATCTGGCTCGCCTCGCGCGGCTGGCAGGTCACAGCGGCGGACATCGCCGCGCAGGCTCTCGCTCGGGGCGCCGAGCGCGCGGGCGCCGCTGGCGTGGCCGAGCGGATCGAGTGGGTCGAGGCGGACCTGTCCACGTGGGAGCCGGAGGCACGCTTCGACCTGGTCACCACGCAATATGCGCACCCGTCGATCCCGCAGTTGGAGTTCTATGACCGCATCGCTGGATGGGTGGCGCCTGGTGGGACGCTGTTGATCGTCGGCCACCTGGGGGATCACGCCTCGGATGGTGGTCACAGGCACGGGAACTCCCACGGGCACGGTGACTCCCACGGACATGGCGACTCCCACGGGCACGGGCATGGCCATGAGGACGGTGGGCCACCAGCTTCAGCCTCGGTGACTGCCGCCGACATCACGTCACGACTCGACCCCGCCGTCTGGGAGGTCGAGACGACGGAGGAGTCCCAACGGACCATGGCCGGCCCCGGTGGACGGGAGGTCACGATCGACGACGCAGTCGTCCGTGCCACCCGCCGCTCGTGACACGCGGGTAGCGGCCGACCTATGCATGGTCAGAGGTAGAGCACGAACTATTGCATTGTCCGAGTTCTACCTTGCCGCCTTCTCTGCGGACGGCGTGCGAGCCAACGACATCTCAGGCAATGCGTGGAGTTGCCTGGAGAGTGCGGACAGCCTTCCCAGCGAGATCGGTCCCGGGCAAAAGGCCACTGGCAAGATCGTGATCGACACCGACCTGGCGTCGGGAGTCCTCGTCTATCAGCCGATGAGTTGGGATGGAAACCTCGGCTGGGAGTGGAAGTTCTGACCGCTCCCCGCGTGCCTTGATCGAAAGCGCGAGACGAGATGATGGGTTTGACGCGCTCGGTGGGGCTGAATTCCGGGTGCTCGTGCGCTCGGTCGGGGAGGGGGCCGGGTCGGGGTGCGAGGAACGGGGCAGACTGGGGGTGTGACGTCACATCCCACCCGGCCACGCTCGACCGGGCTGCTCCTCGCCGCCGGCGCAGGCCGACGCTATGGCCAGCCGAAGGGCACGGTCGAGGACGCCGGCGGTCCGTGGGTGGTGCGTGCAGCGCGTGCGCTGCTGGATGGCGGTTGCGGCGACGTGCTCGTCGTCACCGGCGCGCAGGCGGAGGACGTCGAGGCGCTGCTCGCCAACGCCCAACTCGACAACGTCACGACGACACGGTGCGGCACGTGGGAGCAGGGGATGGGGGAGTCGCTGCGCTCTGGTCTCACCGCGCTGGCCACCCGCGGACGGACCATCCCGCAGCAGGCGCTCGTCCACCTCGTGGATCTCCCGGACGTGGGTGCCGATGTCGTCGCCCGGGTGCTGGACGCCTCCGGTGCCGGGACAGGGGGACTGGTGCGCGCGGCATACGGCGGCCGTCCGGGGCACCCGGTGCTCCTCGGGGCAGACCACTGGGAGGGCGTGCTGGGGCGGGCGCGAGGTGACGCCGGCGCGCGGGGCTATCTGCGCCGGGTCCCGCCGCTCGTGGTCGAGTGCGGGGACCTTGCGAGTGGCGTCGACGTCGACGGGCCACCCTCATAGAAGGCCTAAACTGCATAACGAGCCACCGCGTTAACTAGTTTAGGCCGCAGGTGCGGGCCAGTGGCGTGTAGTCCCAGTTCGCGGACAGGTCTTGCTGTGAGGCGATACCTGCTCACGACTTCTTAGCCGCGATGAAGGCGTCGAAGTCGAAGTCCTGGGCCGGACCGCTCTCCTCGCCAGTGATGAGCCCAGAGCGAAGGGCCGCCAGGCGCGTCTCGTCATCCTCCAGCAACCGAAGACCCGCACGGACCACCTCGCTGGTGTTCCGGAAGCGGCCGGAGGCGACCGCGCGGGTGAGGAAGTCGGTGAAGTGCTCGTCCAGGCCGATCGAAATGCTGCGCGGCATGTCCCGCCGGTCAGGGATATCCAGTTCGGCACCACCTTGCGCGGCGAAGCGCCCCCGGATCGCCTGGCCCAGGTTTGGCCGGTCATCCTCGCCGCGGTCGAGAGTCTCGGTGAGGATCGCGCGCACCTCGGCCTCCATCGGCCGTCCGTGGCGAGCGGCTCGCACCTTCAAGCGGGCCGCCAGGTCCCCACTGAGATCACCCACGCTGATCACCGCCATGTCGACCACCTCCTGTCAGCAAGGCTAGCGCTCCCGACCTCACGGACCGCCGGTTCGCCGGTGACCTTGTCGGGCACCGATGTCGACGAACCCGCGGGTCAGGGCTAGCGTGGCGTCATGCCAGACGAGGACGTCTTCGCCAGCCCACAGTCGCTCTCTGACGCCCTCGCCGGGACGGGCTATCTCGCTGACGCGGGACTGGCGACCGTCACCTGGCTGGCGCACGACCTCGACCGGCCGCTGCTGCTCGAGGGGGAGCCGGGCACTGGCAAGACCGCCCTGGCCGAGGCGCTCGCCGAGCTGTTGAGCGTGCCGCTGATCCGCCTGCAGTGCTATGAGGGGATCGAGGCGAGCCAGGCGCTGTATGACTGGGACTTCCCGCGGCAGATCCTGCACCTGCGCGCGGTGCAGGCGCTTGCGGAGCAGGGCGTGTCAGGCACGCCGGAACCACTGTCCGACACCACGACCCGGGACCGCGTCGGCCAGCTCGAGGCCGACCTCTTCGACGAGCGGTTCCTGCTGGCCCGCCCGGTCCTGCGGGCGCTGCGCGAGGCGCCGTGTGTGCTGCTGGTTGACGAGATCGACCGCGCCGACGACGAGTTCGAGGCGTTCCTGCTGGAGGTGCTCTCCACCTGGTCGGTGACGATCCCCGAGTTGGGGACGGTCCGTGCACAGACTCCGCCGCTGGTGGTCCTGACCTCCAACCGCACCCGCGAGCTGCACGACGCTCTGAAGCGCCGGTGCCTCTATCACTGGATCGAGCACCCCGGGCTGGAGCGGGAGCTGGCCATCGTCCGCTCTCGCCTGCCCGGGGTCGAGGAGTCTCTCGCCGCCGACGTGGTCCAGCTCGTGCAACGGTTGCGCTCGGACGAGGACCTCGTCAAGCCGCCGGGGGTGGCCGAGACTCTGGACTGGGCGCGGGCCGTGGTCGCGCTCGGTGTCAGCCGCCTCGACCCCGAGGTGGCCGCGAGCACGATGGGGGCCGCCGTGAAATACCGCGAGGACACCGAGCGGGTCCGCGTCGCCCTCGACCGGATGTTGACGAGGTAACCGCGATGAGCAAGGGCGCAGCCGGTTGGAGTGCCGCACAGACGCTCGGTGGGTTCGCCCGCGCCTGCCGCGCGGCCGGCCTGCCCGTCACCGCGGACCGGGAGCGCACGTTCCTGCAAGCCTGCGCCGCCGTCGGTCTGGGCGATCGCGACTCGGTCTATTGGGCCGGGCGGGCGACGCTGACGGCGTCTCATGCCGACGTCGAGCCCTATGACCAGGTGTTCTCCAACTGGTTCGGCGGGCGCGCGCGAAATGGCGTCTCCAACCCGACGCCGCCGCACCCGACGATCCTGCAGGCCTCGCTCGAGGAACCAGGGCTCGCTGCGGAGGGCGACGACGCCGACCACACGGAGGAGATCGTGCAGGCCGCTGCCTCCGCCACCGAGGTCCTGCGGCACCGCGACGTCGCCGTTCTGTCTCCGCAGGACCAGGTCGCCCTGCGACGTCAGTTCGCCACCCTCGCGATGACCCCACCCACCCGCCCGACCCGGCGGCACACCCCCAGCCACCGGGGCAGCATCGACGGACGAGCAACCGTGCGCGCCCACCTGCGCGCACTGGGCGAACCCGGCCAGATCAGCCGCCGGCGCCGGATCGTGCGACCGCGCCGGGTGGTGCTGCTGGTCGACGTGTCCGGCTCGATGAGGGCCTATGCCGACAACCTGCTGCGCCTGGCGCACCGGATGGTGCAGGCCGCCCCGCGCACCACGGAGGTCTTCACGGTCGGCACCCGCCTGACGCACGTCACCCGGGCGCTGCGCGAGCGCGACCCGGACCGCGCGCTCCACGCGGCAGGGGAGACAGTGCCCGACTGGTCCGGCGGGACCCGGCTGGGGGAGTCGCTCGGCGTCTTCCTGCGCCGGTGGGGCCGCCGCGGGATGGCGCGGGGTGCGGTCGTGGTGATCTTCAGCGACGGCTGGGAGCGCGAGGGCACCGAGGCGCTCGGCGAGCAGATGCGCCAGCTGCGATCCCTGGCCCACCGGGTCGTGTGGGTCAACCCGCATCGGGGCAAGGCCGGCTATCAGCCCGTGCAGTCGGGCATCGTGGCGGCGCTGCCGCACGTCGACGACTTCGTCGCCGGTCACTCGCTGGCGGCGTTTGAGGAAGTCCTGGAGGTGGTCTCGCATGCGTGACGTGCTGGAGCAGTTGGCGGCGTGGTGGGAGGCGGGTGAGCAGGTCGCGCTCGGGACCGTGGTGGGCACCTGGAAGTCCGCCCCGCGACAACCGGGCGCCTCGATGCTCGTCGGCTCCGACGGTGAGGCCGTCGGCTCAGTGTCCGGTGGCTGTGTCGAGGGCGCCGTCTATCAGCTCGGTGAGGAGGTGATCGACTCGGGATCGCCTGTGCTGCAACGTTATGGGATCTCTGACGACGAGGCGATGGGAGTCGGTCTCACCTGTGGCGGCATCCTGGACGTCTTCGTGGAGCGGGTCTCCCGGGACGACTTCCCCGAGCTGGGCGAGGTGGTCGCGGACATCGGGGCAGGGCGATCGGTCGCGGTCGCCACCGTCGTCGCGCACCCCGATCCCGACGAGGTCGGGCGGCACCTGGTTGTGCGCCCCGAGGGCGAGCCGACCGCCGGGTCGCTGGGCACGGAGCGGCTCGACGACACGGTCATCAACGACGCCCGCGGCATGCTCGCCCAGGGCCGCACCGCCACGCTGGAGTATGGCCCCGAGGGGCAGCGGCGGGGCGAGGGCATGCGGGTGTTTGTCGCCTCCTATGCCCCGCGCCCGCGGATGCTGGTCTTCGGCGCGATCGACTTTGCGGCGGCGGTGGCGCGGGTCGGGTCCTTCCTCGGCTATCGGGTCACCGTCTGCGACGCCCGGCCGGTCTTTGCGACCAAGAGCCGCTTCCCCGAGGCCGACGAGGTGGTCGTGAAATGGCCCCACAAGTATGTCGAGGAGCAGGTTGCGCAGGATCAGCTCGATCCGCGCACGGTTGCCTGTGTCCTGACCCACGACCCGAAGTTTGACGTCCCGCTGCTCGAGGTGCTGCTCGGGAAGGACGCACCGGACCTCGCCTATGTCGGGGCGATGGGCTCACGGCGCACACACGAGGACCGGCTGGCCCGGTTGCGCGAGAGCGGCCTGACCGAGGAGCAACTGTCCAGGCTGCGCAGCCCGATTGGCCTCGACCTCGGCGCGCGGACCCCGGAGGAGACGGCAGTGAGTGTGGCGGCCGAGATCATCGCCCTGCGCTGGGGCGGCCAGGGCGAGCCGTTGAGCGAGACCGAGGGCGCGATCCACCGGCACGCCCACCTCTGACGCTACCCACCAGACGTGAGTGGCCAACTACACAAACATGAGCGCCTGAAGCAATCAAACGTGATCTCCGTGCTCCGGGTTGTTGTCGTGGGCTGGCTGCTTCTCTGTACTGAAAGTACGTTGCGTACTTGACGTACTTATGCAGACGGGCGATGATGGAGGAACCGCATTCTTACGTTTAGGGAGAAGGAGTCATGTCCGCCACGCAACACCTACATGGCGCACCCGTGCACTCCGGGCGCGCGACCGTCACGGCTGCCCACTACACATCCTTCTCCAGCGCTCGGGCACACCTCAAAGAACTTCTCGACGCGGCCGAGGTGGGCTTTCCAGCCAGCATCACCCGCGGCGGCACCCGTTCAGTTGTCGTCCATGGTGGCCGACTCATCTCCCTGCTGGCCCAGAGCCGGCCCGCGCACACCCAGGTCGTTCACGAGAACGGGACCTGGGCCGCGATGTTGCCGGGAGCGCCCCTGGCGGGCGAGGGCGAGACCTTCGATGAGGCGATCGACGATCTGGTGTCAGCCCTGCGCGACTACGCCCAAGACTGGACCGACAGGCTTCACGTCGCGCCGAACCACGCGGATCAGTGGTCACTGGTCCAGCTCATCGAACTCAGCGAAGATGAGCAGTTGCGCGACTGGCTGCTGGCCGCCTCGTGACTCACCCGGCCGCCAGCAAGGCCGACCATGAACGCTTTTGTCGACATGAGAGCTGGGACCTCGTTCGTAGCGCGCGCGGCGGCAGCGTGGGTCATCACCTCACCTACGAGTTGACGCTGGCTGACGGGCGCATCCTTCGAACGCGGATCTCCCGGCCCGTTCGATCGGCTGACACCTACGGGCCGTCGCTGTTCGCGCACATCCTCTCTGATCAGCTAGAGGTCACCGCCGAACAGTTCTGGGCTTGTGTCAAGAACAAAGTGCTGCCACCGCGACCTAAGGGGCCCGCTGATCCACCAAGCAACGCGCTGCCCGCCTCATTGGTCCATCAGCTCATCACGGTCGCCCATGTTTCCGAGGAGCGGATAGCGGAGATGAGCAAGGAAGAAGCGGTCGCAGTGATGACTGAAGTGTGGTCCCGCCAGCAGGACTGAGCAGGCCAACAGAACTGCTAGCGAGGCTGCTTGGCTGTGCGACCGCGAGGTCACCCGCGCCGCATCGACCTGCCGATCAGGATGCCGATGATCAACCCGGCGCCACCGGCGGCCAGCGCCATGCCATAGCGCTCCCGCAGCACAGGGCCGACCAGGTCGCCCAGGTCGATCACGTCGTCGTCCGAGGACGGTGCTGCTCGGGGTGCCCGGGAGGCTGTCGGTGCTGGTTTCGCGGCCAGTGGCGGTGCCTCCGATCCCGAGGGGCCAGGAGCCGGCTCGGTGCCGGCCTCGACCTCCGAGACACCCGCAGCCGCCACCGATGCTGTCGCTGTTGCCGACGACGCTGGGGGCGTCACCGGCTCCGCGATCACCGTCTCCGTTGACTCAGCAGGCTCCGCTGCCGCAGCCTCCGCGACGTCACCGCTCTCCTCGGCATCCTCGGCCCCGAGCGTCGACTCCAGGCACGCGACGAACTGGCCCAACAGCTTGTCCGAGACGTCCTGCATCACGCCGCGGCCAAACTGGGCGGGCTTGCCCGTCACCACCAGGTCGGTGAGGACCTCGACGGTCGTGCCGTCGCCATCTGGAGCCAGGGACATGGTCGCGGTGGCGCTGGCGGTGCCGTTGCCCCGCTTGTCCTTGCCCTTGCCCTCGATGACCGCCCGATGAGCGGCGTCGTCGCGCTCGAGGAAGGCTCCGGTGCCGGCATATTGCATCTGGATCGGCCCGAGTTTGACCTTGACCGTGCCGGAGAACGTGTCGCCGTCGGTCTCAGTGACCTTGGCGCCGGGGAAGCAGCTGCCGACCTGCTCCAGGTCGGTCAACAGCGCCCACGTGCTCTCGGGGGAGGCGGGGACGGTGAACGTGTGCTTCAGCTCCATGCCCATGGGCGTCAGGCTCCTGCCGCTGCGAGCACCGCACGGCGGGTGAGGACCCCCGCCAGGTGTCGTCGATAGCCCGCCTGGCCGTTGAGGTCGGACGGGGGCTCGGTGCCCTCACCGGCCCGCGCGCAGATCTCGGCGATGGCCTCCTCGGTGGCCGGCTGTCCGGCCAGGGCCGCCTCCACGCCTGCGGCGCGCAGCGGCTTGGCGCCCATGTTGGTCATGCCGACCTTGGCCTCGGCGATCACGCCACCCTCGGCCCGGACGGTCGCAGCGATCCCGATGATCGCCCACTGGTGGGAGACGCGCACGAACTTTTCATAGTGGCTGCCCCAACCGGTGTGCTTGGGGATCACCACCGCGGTGAGCAGCTCGCCCTCACCGACGGCCGTCTCGAACAGGTCGGTGAAGAACTCACTGCCCGGCACCGTGCGCTCACCGCCCGGCCCCTGGATGACCATCTGGGCGTCGAGGGCCAGCACCGGAGCGCCGACGTCACCGGCGGGATCGGCGTGGGCCAGCGCTCCACAGACCGTGCCGCGGTGGCGGATCTGCGGGTCGGCGACCTCGGAGACGGCCTTGTGCAGCAGCCCGAGGTGCTCGGACACCAGGTCGGAGTCCAAGACCTCCTGGTATGTCGTGGCGGCACCGATGCGGACCGCGTCACCGGTGTCGGTGATCCCCTTGAGGGACGCGATGCCGGAGATGTCGACGACCAGCTCGGGTGCGTTGAGCCGCATGCGCAGCACGGGCAGCAGGGACTGGCCACCGGCCAGCACCTTGGCCTCGTCACCGTGCTCGGCGAGCAGGCCCAGGGCCTCCTCGACGGTGGCGGGGGCTGCGTAGTCAAAGGGTGCGGGGATCACAGCGCGCCGCCTTCCGTCTCGGGGGTGTCTTGGTTGGGCGAGGACTCCTCAAAGTGGGGTGCCGCCGCCTCGGTGGTCGGCTGGTTGCCACTGCCGTCCTGGATGGCGTTCCACACCCGCTCGGGGGTGCACGGCATGAGGATGTCCTTGACGCCAAACTGTCGCAGCGCGTCGAGGACGGCGTTGATGACGGCCGGGGTCGAGGCGATCGTGCCGGCCTCGCCCACGCCCTTGGCGCCCAGGTCGTTGGTCGTCGACGGCGTCACCGTGCGGTCGGTCACGAAGTTGATCGTGTCGGCCGTCGTGGGCAACGTGTAGTCCACGAACGACCCGGTGATCAGCGTGCCCTGGTCGTCATAGACCGCCTCCTCCCACAGTGCCTGCGCGATGCCCTGGACCAGGCCGCCGTGGATCTGCCCGTCGACGATCAGCGGGTTGACGACATTGCCGACGTCATCGACACAGACATAGGAGCGCATCGTGGACGCACCGGTCTCGGTGTCGATCTCCATCGCGCACAGGTGGGTGCCGTGCGGATAGGAGAAGTTGACCGGGTCATAGGTCGCATCCGCGTCGAGGCTGGGCTCCATGCCGTCGGGCAGGTCGTGCGCGGCGAAGACGCGCAGGGCCAGGTCGGTCAGGGCCACGCCCTCCTGTCCCTCGCCGGCGCCCTTGACGGTGAACCGCCCGGCCGTGAACTCCAGGTCGTCCTCGTTGGCCTCGAGCACGTGCGCTGCCAACGGCTTGGCCTTGTCCACGACCTTGCGCGCCGCCTTGATTACGGCCTGACCGCCGACCACCAGGGAGCGGGAGCCATAGGTGTCCAGGCCCCGCGGGCTGATCTGGGTGTCGCCGTGGAGCACCTCGATGTCCTCGAACGGCACGCCCAGCTCGTCGGCCACGATCTGGCTCCACGCCGTCTCGTGGCCCTGGCCGTGCGCGGACGAGCCGGTGATGACCTCGACCTTGCCCGACGGCAGCATCCGCACGGACGCGTTCTCCCAGCCGCCGGCCCCATAGGACAGGGCACCCAGCACCCGGCTGGGTGCCAGGCCGCACATCTCGGTGAAGGTGGAGACACCGATGCCCAGCTGCACCCGGTCGCCGCGCTCGCGGCGAGCGGCCTGCTCAGCCCGCAACTCGGCATACCCAAAGAGTTCTTTGGCGCGCTCCGTGGCGGCCTCATAGTTCCCGGAGTCGTATTCCAGACCGGCGACCGTGGTGAACGGGAATTCCTCGTGCTTGATCCAGTTTTGCTCGCGGACCTCGAGGGGGTCGCGCCCCAGCTCGACGGCGAGCTCGTCCATCATCCGCTCGATGGCGAAGGTGGCCTCGGGCCGGCCGGCGCCGCGATAGGCATCGGTCCAGGTCAGGTTGGTGAAGACGTTCTGACACTCGAAGCGATAGGACGGGAACTTGTAGATCGCGTTGAACATGAACGCGCCTAGGACCGGCACGCCGGAGGTCACCAGGCCCAGATAGGCACCCATGTTGGCGGTCAGGTGCACCTTCAGACCGGTGACGGTGCCGTCCTTCTTGGCGGCGAGGGTCAGCTTCTGCCACTGGTCGCGCCCGTGGTGGGCGGCCAGCAGCGACTCGGAGCGGGTCTCGTTCCACTTGCACGGCTTGCCGGTGTGCCGGGCGGCCAGGAAGGTGATGATCTCCTCCGGGGTGACCTGCAGCTTGCCGCCGAAACCGCCGCCCACGTCGGGGGCGATGACGCGCACCTTTGACTCCGGTATGCCGAGGGTCAGGGCGAGCATCAGGCGCAGGATGTGCGGGACCTGGGTGGCCGACCACAGCACGACCTGCTCTCCGGTCGGGTCGACGACCACGCTGCGGGGCTCCATGAAGGAGGGGATGAGTCGCTGTTGGCGGAACTCGCGCTCGATGAGCACCTCGGCGTCGGCGATGGCGGACTCGACGTCCGTGCCGGTGCCGGCCTCGGCGGAGTCGAAGACCCACAGGGCCGACTCGTTGGTGCCGAGCTCGGGGTGGGCGAGCACCTCGTCGGCCGCGGCCTTCTTGAGGTCGGTCACTGCCTCGAGCTCGTCATAGTCGACGTCAACCAGCTCGGCTGCGTCGCGGGCGGCTGCGGGCGTGCGTGCGATGACGACGGCCACGATCTCGCCGGAGAAGGAGACCCGGTCCACGGCGACGGCCGGGTGCGGCGGGGCCTTCTGCTCGGGGGTGACGGGCCAGGCGTTGGGCAGGGAGCCCTGCTGGTCCTTGAGGTCCTCGCCGGTCAGGACGGCCATGACACCCGGGGCGGCCTTGGCCTCGCTGGTGTCGATGGCGGTGATTGTGGCGTGGGCGAACGGGCTGCGCACCATGGACAGGTGCAGCATGCCCGGCAGCTGGATGTTGTCGGTCCACTTGGTGCGGCCGGTGATCAGCCGCTGGTCCTCCTTGCGGCGCCGGTCCTTGCCGACCTCACGGTTGCCCTGCTCGGGGCTGTCGGTCTGGGGCTCCTCGGTGATGGTCATGACTGCTCACTCGCTGGGCTGTTGTCGGCTGCCTGCAGGACGGCCTTGACGATGTTCTGATAACCCGTGCACCGGCAGAGGTTGCCCTCCATCTGTTGGCGCACATAGGCCTCATCCGGATCCGGATTGGTGTTGAGCAGATCGGTGGCCTGCATGATCATGCCGGGAGTGCAGAAGCCGCACTGCAGGGCGTGACACTGGTGGAAGGCCTCCTGCACCGGGGTCAGCTGCCCGTCCTGGGCCAGGCCCTCGATCGTGGTGACCTCGCGCCCGTCGGCCTGGACGGCCAGCACGTTGCACGACTTCACGCTGCGACCGTCGAGGTGGACCGTGCAGGCACCGCAGTTGCTGGTGTCGCAGCCGACCACCGTCCCGGTCTTGCCGAGCTGTTCTCGCAGATAGTGCACCAGGAGAGTGCGCGACTCGACCTCGTCCTGGTAGTTCACGCCGTCAACCGTCACGGAAATTTTGGGCACTGGGGCCTCCAGCCGGAGAAGGGACAACCTTGTCCCTCGTCATCCTTGCGCTCCGAGGCAGGTCTCGCAAGAGGTCCGGCGGCAACCTGCGAGAAGACGCTGGTTTCCAGCGGCAGGCCCTTGTGTTGGGCGCTGCCTTGCCTGTTGACTCGGGTCACCAGCCGAGGGAGGCACCCATGTCCGAGCAGTCCCACACGTGGCGCGAGCGCGCACTGGCCGTCGGGTGCGCACCGCTGGTCGACGCGATGATGCGCCACCACGAGCACAAGGCCGACCTGCCCGCGCTGCACAGTCCCGCGCCGGAGCGGGCGCTGTTCGGCCCCGCAGTGACCATGCAGTTCCTGCCGACCCGTGATGATCCAGCGGTGCAGGATCGCGGCTTCGGCGACGTTTATGACGAGGCGGTGCGCGGCGCCGAGCCGGGCGCGGTGCTGGTCATCAACAGTGGCGGCTATCCCGAGAGCTCGCACGCCGGTGGGGTCAAACTCTCCCGTGCGTCCCGGGACGGCCTGGCCGGTGTCCTCGCTGACGGCCGGTTGCGCGACTTCGCCGAGTTGGCGGACGCGGGCTTCGCCACGTGGTGCCGCGGCGAGGCCGTGCGCTGGGGCGGTGACCACGTCATGCCGTATGCCGCGAACGTCGCCATCGAGGTCGCAGGGGTCACGATCGTCCCCGGCGACTATGTCTATGTGGACTCTGCTGGGGGAGTGGTGATCCCGGCCGCGAGCATGGAGACGGTCCTCACCGAGGCCGAGACCATCGTGTCCGACGACGAGGGCTTCCGGGCCGGGATCGCGTCCGGGGAATCGAGCTAGTTGTTGAGGCCCGCCCGTCGCAGGATGGCGATCGCCCGGTCGGTCACCGGCTTGTCGACCATCTGACCGTCAACCTGCGCGACCCCGCTGCCGTCGTCGGCAGCCAGGATCCGCTGGGCCCAGGCAACGTCAGTCGCTGTGGGTGCGAAGCCGGCAGCAGCGGCAGCCACCTGCGCGGGGTGGATGCAGACCTTGCCGCCGAAGCCGAGCCCGGCCGCGTGGGCGGCATCCCGGGTGACGGCGTCGGTGTCCGTCAGGCTGGCTGTGACACCTGTGACGGGTTGGGGCAGTCCGTGGGCACGTGACTCCAGGACGAGGATGACGCCGGCCTGGTCGAGCAGGGGTCCATCGTTGGGGGAGACGCCCAGGTCGCGGGCCAGGTCCATGTTGCCCAACGCGAGGCGCGTGACGGGGGCCTCGTCCAGGACCGAGCACACACGGTGGAGACCCAGGGCGGTCTCGATGCAGGCGATCACGGAGGTGCCCGGGGTCAGGGCGTCAGTGACCTGGGTGATGTCTGTGGGGCTCTCGACCTTGGGCAGCAGCACGACTTGTGGATCCAGCGTGCGCAGCGCCTCGAGGTCGGCGGTGAACCACGGTGAGTCAGCGGCGTTGATCCGCACGATGCTGCGCTCGGCGGTCTGCAGCCAGGACGCCGCGTGTGAGCGGGCGGTGTCCTTGGCAGCGGGCTCCACCGCGTCCTCCAGGTCGACGATGATCGCGTCGGCGCCGCTGTCGCGGGCGCGCTCAAAGCGGTCCGGACGGGTGCCGGGCACGAACAGGAAGGTTCGGGCCTGCCGCGCCCAGTCGTGCTCGGCGTGCGGCACGGAGGCTGAAACTCCCGGACTTGTGGTGGGGTGCTGGTTGGACATGGCTGCCACCTAGACGACGACGCTGATGCAGAGGACGAGGAAGAGCGCGACGACGGATGCGACCGCACTGGTGAAGGACAGGACCTTGAAGGCTCCGTTGGTGGTGACCCCCAACAGTGAGCGGATCATCCAGAAGCCGTTGCTGTTGACGTGCACGACGAACAGGGAGCCGGCGCCGACGGCCAGGGCGATGATCACGGTGGGCACGCCCAGCGTGGCAATCAGCGGCGAGACGATCCCGGCTGCGGTGATGGCTGCCACGGAGATCGACCCGATCATCAGGTGCACGACCGCGGCGATGGCCCAGGCCAGCAGGATCAGCACGAACGTGTTGGTGGCCGACGTCCCCGAGAACCAGTCGCCGAGGACATCGGCGATGCTGGTGCTCGCCACGACCGTGCCGAAGGCGCCGCCGGCACCGGTCACCAACAGGATGTTGCCAGCCCGGGCAAATGCCTCGCCGACATTCTGGTTGACCAGCGCGTGACCGGTCCCCAGACGGGCCACCACATAGGCAAGCAGCGCTCCGATCAGCAGGGCGACCATGGGGCTGCCCAACAGGCCCAGGACGGGTGGGGTGCTGCCCGTGACGGCCTGCACGATCGTGGCCGTGGCGATCAGCGACACGGGGAGCACGACGGAGAGGACCATGAGGCCGTGACGCTGACCGGTGTCGGGTTTCGTCGTGACCGTTGAGCCTCCGGTGGAGGTGGCGGCCCCGGTGTCGCCACTGTGACCGACGCCGTGGTCGTCACCGTGGTCGACTGCGTCGGCGCTGTCCTCGCGACCGAACTCGTGGTCAGGCTCGACATCCCGGTCGGCCCGCCAGATGGCGGCGACCACTCTGGTGCAGATGGCCGTGCTGATCAGGATGGTCGCCGGTCCCAGGACCAGGCCGTAGAGAAGCATGGTGCCCAGGGGCACCGCGAAGATGCCCGCGATGGCCACAGCAGCCAGGCCCGGGACCACCAGCGCGAGCCCCACAAGCGTGCCGATAATCATGCCGGTGGCCAGGCGCGGGAGCCGCCGCTCCGTGTCGCCCTGAGCGCCGGCGCGCACGACCGGGGCGGCCAGGAGGAAGACGACATCGGCATAGACAGAGGGGAAGACGGTGCCGAGCGTCACGCCCAGCGCATACGGGAAACGGCGCTCGCCGGTGAGTCGCAGCAGCGCCTGCACGAGCCACGAGAGTGTGCCGGTCATGACGAGCAACTGCCCCAGCAGGGTCCCGAACCCGATGAGCAGACCCAACTCCGCCATGGTGTCGCCGAAGCCGGCGCCGATGGTCTCAACCGTGCCGGCAAACCCGAGGCCGCCCGTGAGTCCGAGATAGATCGACCCGACGATCAACGAGATGGTGGGATCAAGGCGCCCCACCAGGATGAGGCCGATCACGATGAGGGCACTGATGGCGACATGCAGGACGATCCAGTCGTTCACCATGAGGAGTTGCTCCTGACTTCGTTGTCGATTCTGCCGAGGAAGGCAGGGCTTCGCAGAGCCCACGCCCCGGCGAGGGGAGTGCGGGATCCGTGGGCTCGGGGCTGATCAGATGACGTGCTGGCTCCGCAGCGCCGTGACGTCCTGGGGGGACAGGCCAGCCGCGGAGAGGACCTCATCCGTGTGCTGGCCGAGAGGCGGGCCAAGGTGCTCGATGGTGGCCGGCGTGCCGGAGAACCGTGGCACCGGAGCCTGAACGCGCATGGGCCCAACCTCCTGGTCCTCGACCTCCACGAACGTGTGACGACTCCGCATGTGCGGGTCATCGAGGAGTTCGGGTGTGCTGTAGACCGGACCGGCCGCCACCTCGTGCTCGCGGAAGGCGGCCATCGCCTCGTCGAAAGGCCGGGCCGCGATCCACTCTGAGATGAGGGCGTCGACCTCGACGACATGCTCGACGCGTGCGCGGGCCGTGCTGAACCGTGGGTCCTTGGCGAGCTCAGGTCGGCCGAGGGCGTTGAAGACACGCAGGGCGATGCTCGGCGAACTGCCCGAGATGGCAATCCACTGGCCGTCACTGGCCTGATAGGCGTTGCGCGGCACCGTGACCCGCGACATGTTGCCGTCACGCACCGGCGCCACCCCGGTGGCGTCGTATTCGAACACGGCGTATTCGAGGAAGCGGCTCAGCGGCTCGATGAGGTTGATGTCGACGAGTTGACCCGACCCGCCGTTGACGTCGCGGTGATACAGGGCGGCGATCACGGCATACGCGGCCGTCAAGGAAGCGACACCGTCCGCCAGCATGAAGGAGGGGAGCGTTGGAGGCCCATCTGCTGGGCCGGTCATGTGGGCGAATCCGCTCATCGCCTCGGCGAGAGTCCCGAAACCGGGGTTGTCAGAGAGAGGACCACCGGAGCCGAACATGGTCACGTGCGCAACGACCAGCTTTTCGTTCACCGAGCGCAGTGACTCGTAGTCCAACCCCCACTTCTTGAGCGTCGTTGGTCTGGCGTTGAGCAGCACAACATCACAACCGGCAGCAAGGGTGCGGAACAACTCCTGGCCGTCAGGTTGGCGTAGATCGATCGTCACGCTCTTCTTGTTGCGGCCAACGCTCTTCCACAGCATGCCGGTGTCCGAACGCTGGGCGCCCCACTGGCGCAGCGGATCCCCCGTGCCAGGCTGCTCGATCTTGATGACCTCCGCACCCAGTTCTGCCAGGTAGGTGCCGATGAGCGGCGCCGCCGCGAGCGTGGCTGCCTCGAGAACCCGAAGGCCCTCGAACGGTCTGTCCGCCATCATCATCTCCTCAAACTAACGCACGTTAGCGGCGAGACTGACACACGTTAGTCCGAGTGTCAATGGTGATGCGGGGCTGCCTCTGGGTTGTTGGGCTCAGGGCTCCTGGGCGAGCGGACTGGTGAAGATGGAGACCGCCAACGACCAGATCAGGTCCGTCATCGCGGGCAGGTCGTTGAGGTCACCGTCGAACCACCAGGAGGCTCGGCCGCACAACGTGTTGACGGCGCGGACGCGCTCGCGTGGCTGCTGAAGCGTCGGGTAGGCCGCTCGGGTGAGGGCCTCACACAGGTCAATCAGCAGGTCGCGCTTGACTTGGACTGCGCTCCTGGCCTGGTCCGGGACGACTGCGGCCAACTGGTCGGTCTCGAGGATGATGCGCCAGGAGTCCATGCGGTGCGGGAACTGGAACTGATAGAGCGCGTGCCGGCGCACCAGGGTCTCCAGCGTCCGCACCGCCGGCTCGTGACGGGTCATGGGCTCGGCGATGAAGGCGACGAAGTCGTCAAAGATCCACTGCAGCGCCGAGACGACCAGAGCGTCCTTGCTGGGGAAGTGGTTGTAGATGCTGGCTGCCCGGATCCCGGCCCGCTCCGCGATCTGTCGCATGGACGTTGTCTGATAACCGTTGATGGCGATCAGCTCGACGGCTTCGAGCAGGACGCGCTCCTTGGTCCCACCGCCTGCCGACGCGGAGCCGTGGGAGTCTCGGATGAGCATGATGGAGCGCAGCAGCGTGTCTGCCTGGGTCGCGTGGACGTGCTGTGTCCCCGTCACGACTCTCCCGCCCTCCGTCGTCGACCACGTCGTCTCTAACTGCCGCGGTGCGGCGGCTCACGTGTGCTCAGGATAGGTGCCGCGTGAATCGCGTGGCGAGTGTGGTCTTATTTGGTCGTTTCTCGGGCGGTGGCGCGCTCGGTGGGCTGAATTTTCGCCACACGACGCGCTCGGTCGATGTGGGGGAGTGGGCGACACGCCGAGTCGCCACGCGGTGTCTTCAGTGGGTCGCAACCGTCTGACCTGCACAGTCACAACAGTCCCAATTTTCTCGACGCGTGGGCTGTTGCTTCTAGTGCCCAACCTGCTTATGATCCCTACATCTAGTAGTTACACACCTGTGGTTCGTCCACATGTTGTGCACAACCTGGAGACGTTACCCACACGTCATCCACAAGCAGTCCCCAGCACAACACACAGGAACAACGCACGGGCCGACCAGCAGGAACGCCCCAACCCAGCCACCGAAGGAGGCCGCAGATGCACTGTCCGTTCTGTCGGCATACGGACTCCCGCGTGGTGGACAGCCGCGTCCAGGAGGACGGGACCGTCATCCGCCGCCGTCGCCAGTGCCCCGAGTGCGGGCGCCGGTTCGGCACGGTCGAGTCGGCCACCCTCTCGGTCATCAAGCGCTCCGGCGCGACCGAGCCGTTCAGCCGGGAGAAGGTGCTGACGGGTGTGCGCAAGGCCTGCCAGGGCCGTCCGGTCACCGAGGACGCGCTGCAGATCCTGGGTCAGCAGGTCGAGGAGACCATCCGCTCCCAGGGGCAGGCCGAGATCGACGCGCACGAGGTCGGACTGGCCATCCTGGCGCCGCTGCGGTGCCTGGACGAGGTGGCCTACCTGCGGTTCGCGAGCGTCTATCAGGCGTTCGAGTCCCTGGAGGATTTCGAGGGGGCGATCACGCTGCTGCGCACCGAGCGCGATGCCGCAGCAGCCGAGCCAGACACGGCGGAGAGTATGCCGTAACGCCGGTATTCCTGCAGGTCACCGGGGGATTTCGGACGAGTTTCGGAAGACTGTCAGTGGGCGGTGGGACGGTGGTTGGGAACCACCGGAGAAGGACTAGTTGAGCAGCACGAGACGTTGAAACACAGAGCAGCAAACATGGGTCAGCAACCACAAGAGGAGTCAGGAATCATGACGGAGACGAGCGCCGCACGCTCCCGTTCACGGCGGGCCGGCAAGGGCCTGAAGATCGAGCGCATTTACACCACCCCCGGTGTGCACCCCTATGACGAGGTGACCTGGGAGAAGCGCGACGTCGTCCAGCAGAACTGGAAGACGCAGGAGACGATCTTCGAGCAGCGCGGCGTGGAGTTCCCCGACTTCTGGTCGGTCAACGCCTCCACCATCGTCACCACCAAGTATTTCCGCGGCGCCCTGGGCACCGACGCCCGCGAGACCGGCCTGAAGCAGCTCGTCGACCGGGTCGTGCTGACCTACGTCAAGGCGGGCAAGGAGCACGGCTACTTCGCCACCGAGGACGACGCCGAGATCTTCGAGCACGAGCTGACCTATGCGCTCATCCACCAGATCTTCAGCTTCAACTCCCCGGTGTGGTTCAACGTCGGCACCTCCAGCCCCCAGCAGGTCTCCGCGTGCTTCATCCTCTCCGTGGACGACTCGATGGACTCCATCCTCAACTGGTACAAGGAGGAGGGCTTCATCTTCAAGGGCGGCTCCGGTGCCGGCCTGAACCTCTCGCGCATCCGCTCCTCCAAGGAGCTGCTGTCCTCCGGTGGCACCGCCTCCGGCCCGGTGTCCTTCATGCGTGGCGCCGACGCGTCCGCGGGCACCATCAAGTCCGGTGGCGCGACCCGCCGCGCGGCCAAGATGGTCGTGCTCGACGTGGACCACCCGGACATCGAGGAGTTCATCGAGACCAAGGCGCGCGAGGAGGACAAGATCCGCGCGCTGCGCGACGCCGGCTTCGACATGGACCTGGGCGGCGCGGACATCGTGTCCGTGCAGTATCAGAACGCCAACAACTCGGTGCGTGTCTCCGACGAGTTCATGCGTGCGGTCGAGGAGGGCGAGGAGTTCGGTCTGCGCTCGCGCAAGGACGGCTCGGTCATCGAGACCGTGGACGCCCGCGAGCTGTTCAACAAGATGGCCAAGGCCGCCTGGGAGTGCGCCGACCCGGGCATTCAATACGACGACACCATCAACGACTGGCACACCAACCCCGAGACCGGCCGGATCACCGCGTCCAACCCCTGCTCGGAGTACCTCTCGCTCGACAACTCCAGCTGCAACCTGGCGTCGCTGAACCTGCTGAAGTTCCTGCGCGAGGACAACACCTTCGACGTGCAGAAGTATCAGGCCGTCGCCGAGCTGGTCATCACCGCGATGGACATCTCGATCTGCTTCGCCGACTTCCCGACCGAGCCGATCGGTGAGACCACCCGCAACTTCCGCCAGCTGGGCATCGGCTACGCCAACCTCGGCGCGCTGCTGATGGCCACCGGCCGCGGCTACGACTCCGAGGGTGGCCGCGCCCTGGCCGCGTCGCTGACCTCGCTGCTCACCGGCGCCGCCTACAAGCGCTCCGCCGAGATGGCCGGTGTCGTGGGTGCCTACAACGGCTATGCCCGC